>JANNZY010000080.1:0-1597 GCA_031410915.1 Actinomycetes bacterium | reverse complement strand
ATCCTATTGTAAAAGTCAATAGGTTCCGTACACTATTGACCTGCGTCCAACCATTCTGGAGGGATACCATATCCAATTTAAAGTCTTCAACCATATTAAGCGTGTCGTCGAAGTGAGCATATACCAGTCCATCTAGGAGGGTAGAGAAGAGGTTACAAAGTTTATCAAGACCCAATAGTGTACGGAACCTATTGACTTTTACAATAGGATAACGCGCGTTTATTGAATATATCTCTCACAATTGGTGTGAACAAACGGTCGAGATAATCAGACACAGTACTCAGCCAATGCTTGGGTATCTTCCAGAATAACGCCAGCTTATCGTTTATTCGTGCCATAAGTACCGCTATTGCCAAATGTGTGGTTGATCGCGTGGGATCGGTGCTGATTTGCGTACGATTGTCCTGCGGTTCATACTGTACGTCAAGTGTTGTTGGCGGGAGATGGCCACCTTGATCGAGACAATCAATCTTGAAATACAGATGTATGATCGCCGTGAGGAACATCGCGGCGAAAAAGGTGTCGATGCCTTTTTTGCTCTGCGTAATAACCTCAACACCATTCAATGTATGTTTAAAAAAGCGGAAGATTAACTCGATTTGCCAACGATAGGCATACAGGATAATGACCTGAAATGTCGTGATATCCGTTCGGTTCGTGATCAGGCGATAGGTCGTGGCACCGACCGTACATTCGACCAGGCGGAAGAAGATGCCCGCTGCATCTGGATGCGCAGATTGGACAATACGATCACGTACGTGTGTCCAATGCCCGGCCACATGCGCTGGCAGCGTTACTGGTAATTCCTTCACGGTTTCGACGACGATGTTATTGTATGCGCGCATCACCACAAATGCCTGGGCCGTAATGATGTCACGGAGCAAATCAAATGCCATATAGCCGCGATCAAGGACATATGTGACACCAGCGTGAAGCATCGTCCGAATAGCGCTTCGTTCGCTTGAACCGGCACTATCAACCAGGAAATCGGCGGCAATCATCTGGTTCACATTAAAAAGCAGATGCAGTTTCATCGATGGCACGCGTTCAGACGATTTTGGGAGCGTCATGCCGCCAACAATCGGAAACTCGCTGCCATCGCCTGCGCGCACCGGGCCAATGAGCGCCAATTCTGGATTTTCTGGCAGGTTGAGTTTTGCAATCAGGGATGTGAGCGCTTGACGCATGAGTGTGGATGGAAAACGACGAAACGCATCTGAAAGCGTCATCTTCGGCACAGCTGGCAATCCCAACGCCGGATCGGCATTTTCGAGCGCGACGATTAAGGCATTAAGGCTCCCACACCGCTTTGTGAAATAAAAGACCAGGATACGGACAAAATCAATCCAAAGAAACGTCTCATTGTGATGTTTTTTACGTCCAGCCTCGAGCTGCTGGAGAATAGGCATAACGGGAGCGAGCAGTGTGTCAAAGACGGTCATCAATATTATATCCTTGGGAATAGACAGATGGGCGGAAACAAGCTACTATGATACAATAAGGATGTCTACTTGACAAATCCGCTGTGATTCATTCCGTCCACTATTGGCGTACAGTATACTTTTCCTTTGTAGTACGACTTACGCAAAGGGGTGTG
>JANNZY010000079.1:0-1771 GCA_031410915.1 Actinomycetes bacterium | reverse complement strand
GCACCGGGCCGCGAACTGGATCCAAGGGAACGGCGCAGAAGTACTGACGTCCTACTTCTCCGAGCTGACCGTCCCCACGTGGGACCTCGCGGCAGCGACCGGCCAGCATCCTCACTGCGACGACACGGTCGTCACCGCAGCTTTGCAGGCGCGCCAGACCCTGCCTGCGGAGAACCGCCGAGCGCTCTTCGCGGGGATCTCTGCCGCCATGGGCCTCGACGAGGTCGCCATCCCGTTCGCCGAGGCCGTCCCCGTGGACGGCGACGCCCCCGCCATCGACCCCCTCGTCGCCTGGAACGGCCGGGACCCCCGTCGCTGAGTCCGGCAACCCGGTCGCTTTGTGACCACCTCACCGCACGCGGTGGACTGTCGATCCGCGCCATCACTGAGATGCGCGACCCGAGCAGAACGCGCGCACAAGAACGCGTGCCAACCCCGATCCGTGACGGAGTGCCGATCGGCGCCTATGCATGGTTAGCCCGGTCGGCAAGGTTCGTGCCAAGTGCCTTCGACGATCAGGGTTTCGCCGTTCGGCACGGTCCGACGCCAGATCTGAATTACCACGCCGGTGTGTTGCTCCCGCTAAGTGTCGACGGCTGCTTGCCGGCTTCAATGGCGACTCAGCACCCTTCGATCTCCGACGTCGCTTATCTCGTACACCGCGCCAACTCGAGCCATCTGGAGAGTTTCGCGCGATGTGGGAGCGGACGCGGTGCGACAGGTCAACGAGTCGCTGCAGCACGCCGACTCGTCTCTAGCAGGGTGCTGAAAAACCTCTGATTGGTGCTCGCGTTTCGGGCTGGGATCGAAAAGAATGGTGGGATGCGAGGTATCCCTGATCCGCAGTTGGCGATGTTGACGACGTTGAGCACGGAGGATCTGATTCCGCCGGATCACCCGATCCGCAAGATCCGAGCTGTCGTCGATGTTGTCCTGGCCGAGATGGACGACGTGTTCGACGCCATGTACGCAACCGGCGGCCGCACGAGCGTGCCGCCGGAGACGTTGTTGAAGGCAACGGTGTTGATGGCGATGTACTCGATCCGCTCGGAGCGGGCGTTCTGCGAACGACTCAACTACGACTTGTTGTTCAAGTGGTTCTTGGACATGCGCATCGATCAGGCCGCGTTCGACGCGACGACATTCAGCAAGAACCGCAAGCGCCTGTTGGAGCATCAGGTCGCGGACGAGTTCTTCGCCGCGGTGGTTCGCCAAGCGAAGCTGCGCCGCTACGTGTCGTCGGATCATTTCTCGGTCGATGGGACCTTGTTGAACGCGTGGGCGTCACACAAGAGCTTCAAGCCCAAGGACGGTTTCCCGCCGTCGGATCCGTCGGCTGGCCGCAACGCCGAGGTTGCCTGGCACGGCCAGAAGCGGTCGAACGACACCCACGCCTCCACCACCGATTCGGAGGCCAGGCTGTATCGCAAGTCGAACAACACCGCCGCGACACTGTGTTTCTCGGGGCATCTGTTGATGGAGAACCGCCACGCGTTGATCGTCGATGCCGAGCTCACCTTCGCCGACGGTTACGCCGAGCGGGCCACCGCGCTGGAGATGCTCGCCCGCCTGCCCAAGACCCGGCGTCGGCGCACGGTTGCCGGCGACAAGGGCTATGACACCAAAGACTTCGTTGCCTCGGCGCGTGCGGCCGGGTTCACCCCGCACGTCGCCCAGAACACGACGAACCGCCGCTCCGCGATCGATGCCAGAACCACCCGACACGCCGGCCACGTCGTGAGTCAACGGATCCGCAAACGGATCGAGGAAC
>JANNZY010000078.1:0-18362 GCA_031410915.1 Actinomycetes bacterium | reverse complement strand
GTCCTCGCGGCTGGCCAGGTAGCCGTTCACGCGCAGGAACCCGTAGCCCTCTTCGCGCAGATCGAGGTAACCGGCGACCTCGACCGGGTCGTGCAGTGACGAGTCGGTGGGCTCGGCCCGTTCGCGGTCCGAGCGCTCGGTCCGGTCCGCGCGCTGATTGGAACTGTGCGCGGCAGCGTTGATCGGTGGTGCGCCGGCGGGCTGGCCCACTGGACGCACCTCACCATCGACACTGCCGTCGGAGCGGTTCTTGTTGCGGCGCCGGCGACGGCGACGATTGCGCGACTCGCCGTCGGCATCGGCGTCGCCCTCGCCCTCGCTCTCACCCTCGGGACCCTCGTCGCCATCCGCATCGCCATTGGCGTCACGGTTGACCGGGCGCGACTGCGACGCAGGCGACGCCGGCTTCGGGGCGGGCGACGTCTCGGTGCTGATGCCCTGGCGGAGCAGCTCCACTTCCCAGTCGGCGAGCGGCTCGCCATCGGGACCGAGCACGATCTCGTCCAGGGCCGGCGGCGCGGGTGCCGGCGCCGGCGCGGCCTCGGGGGCATCGTCGGCGGTCGGGATCAACTCGCCGGCCGGCGGCGCGGCGGCGGCGCCGTTGCTCATCGGGATCGCGCCCGTCGTCTCCAGGATCTTCTGGATCAGATCGGCCTTCTTGGCCCGGGTGATGGCCTTGACGCCGAGAGCAGAGGCAATCGCCATGAGCTGCTCGCGATCTTTCGACTCGAGGACTGACAGTTCGAGGGCATCCGTAGCCACGGGGACCTACTTTCGCGTGGGAGTGTGCGAGGGCACACGGAATCGCTGGGTCTCACACACCAGCGGAGAAGTTCGCACCGTCACGGTTCCGCCCCGGAACCTCGTTCGAGAGGACGCATCGAGACCTGTGGCTCGGTGAAACGAGCAGGCCTCACGATACAGAGTGACCTGGCCTCGGTGCAACCAAGGGCCCGAGGTCGTCAGGCAACGTTGCGCCCGACGACACCCGCCACGAAGGTCTGCACCGCGCCGAGATCATTGGCGACGGCGTTGGTGCGCTCCGGTCGGTCGAGGATGTGAGCGAGGTGTTCGGGCAGCTCCGGGCGGACACCCGTGGCCCGCTCGACGGCATCGGGGAACTTCGCCGGGTGCGCGGTCGCCAGGGTGACGACCGGACGACCTTCATCAGCGGCTCGCAGGGCGCGAACCGCCGCCGTGCCCGTCGCGGTGTGCGGGTCGATCAGTTGTCCGCACGCAGCATGCACCCGGCGGATCTCGTCGAGCGTGGCCGAGTCGTCGAACCGGGCAGCCCGGAACGATGGAGTGATCCATTGCGCGACCAGGTCGCCCTCGACCTGCAGCGAGCCGGTGTGTCGGAAGCGCTGCAACTGCTCGGCCGTCATGCCACCATCGCGACCGTTCATCTCGAACAGCAGCCGTTCGAAGTTGGAGGACACCTGGATGTCCATCGACGGGCTGACCGTCGCCACGACGGAGCGGGTCGACATGTCGTTGTCGTTGATGAAGCGCACGAGGATGTCGTTCGCGTTCGACGCGACGATGAAGTCGTGGATCGGTGCACCCATCCGCCGTGCGATCCAGCCGCTGAGCACGTTACCGAAGTTGCCCGTCGGGACACTGAACGTGACCCCACGGTCCGGCGTCGCACCGAGCGAACGTGAGGCTGTCACGTAGTAGACGATCTGGGCCATGACCCGCGCCCAGTTGATGCTGTTGACCGCGGACAGCGACAGTCGCTCGCGAAACTCGGCATCGTTGAACATCGCCTTGACGAGATCTTGACAATCGTCGAACGTGCCGTCGACCGCCGCAGTGTGCACGTTCGGCGCGTCGACCGTGGTCATCTGACGGCGCTGGACGTCGCTGACCCGACCGGCCGGATACAGCACGACGATGTCGACGTTGTCGCATCCCTTGACCCCGTCGATCGCCGCGCTACCCGTGTCGCCGCTCGTCGCGCCGACGATGGTCACTCGCTGACCACGTTGCCCGAGCACATGGTCGAACAATCGCCCGACGAGCTGCAGCGCGACGTCCTTGAACGCGAGCGTGGGCCCGTGGAACTGTTCGAGCAGCCATTCATCGTTGCCGATCTGCACGAGCGGCACGACCGCGTCGTGACGGAACGTTGCGTAGGACTCGCGGCACAGCTGTGCGAACACGTCGGGGGCGATCTCGTCGCCGACGAACGGGGCCATGACTGCCGCCGCGATGTCGGCATATGTGCGACACGCCGAGAGGTCGGCGAGATCCGGCCACTCGGCCGGCATGTACAGCCCGCCGTCGTTGGCCAAGCCGGCGAGCAGCGTGTCGCAGAACCCGAGCTCGGGCGCGGTACCGCGGGTGGAGACGTAGCGCATCCGGTTCAGCTGCCGATCACGCGCAGCAGACTGCCGACGCGCTTGACGACATCGAGGTCGCGAAGTTCGCGCACACAGGCCTGCACGGCGGCCTCGCGGGCCGAATGGGTGATGAACACCAGCCGCGCGTCGTCACTGAGTCCCTCCTGCTCCATCGCCCGGATGCTGACCCCGTTCTTGGCCAAGATGCCAGAGACGGCGTGCAGAACACCGGGGCGGTCGCTGACGTCGAGGCTGAGCAGGAACTCGGAGCTGGTCTGGTCGATCGGCCGCACGACGGCGCGTCCGAAGGAACCGAGCGAGCCGTGTGTGCCCTGACGCAGGTTGACTGCCGCGTCGATGACGTCGCCGAGGACCGCACTGGCCGTTGGCATGCCGCCCGCGCCACGCCCGTAGAACATCAGCGAACCAACGGCGCCGCCTTCGATGAACACGGCGTTGTAGCTCTCGCGCACGCTGGCCAGCGGGTGGTTGGACGGCACCATCGCCGGGTGGACGCGGACGGCCACCTCGCCGTCGTCGTCCTGTTCGCAGATGGCCAGCAGCTTGACGACGTAGCCGAGACGGGTGGCCATTGCGATGTCGGCAGCGCTGACCCCGCTGATGCCCTCGTGGTAGACGTCGCCGGCGACGACTTTCGAACCGAACGCGATCGTGGCGATGATGGCCGCCTTGGCGCCGGCGTCGAAACCCTCGACATCGGCCGTCGGGTCGCGCTCGGCGAAGCCCAACCGCTGCGCCTCGGACAGCGCCACGGAGTAGTCGGCACCCTGCTCGGCCATTCTGGTCAGGATGAAGTTGGTGGTGCCGTTGACGATGCCGAGCACACGATGGATCGGCTCGCCGCGCAGGCTCTCGCGCAGGATGCGTACGAGCGGGATGCCGCCGGCCACGGCAGCCTCGAACAACAGGTCGACACCGGCCGCATCGGCGGCGCCGTAGAGCTCGGTGCCGATGTTGGCGAGCAGTTCCTTGTTCGCCGTGACGACCGGCTTGCCTTTGCCGAGCGCGGTGACGATCAGCTCGCGGGCCGGCTCGATGCCGCCGATGACCTCGACGACGAGATCGACCTCGGAGTCGTCGACCAGCGCATGGGCGTCGTTGACCAGCACTGGCGGAGCCAAGTCCACCTCGCGCTCGCGCGACAGGTTGCGCACGGCCACACGGGTGACCTCGAGCCGGATGCCGGTGCGGGCCTCGATCGAGTCGGCCTGCTGGCCCACGAGTTGAACGAACGCCGCCCCGACGTTGCCACAGCCGAGAACCCCGATGCGTACACGATTGCCCTGCATTGCCACGGCTGCATGCTAAGGCGTGGACGGCGACAACGTCACTGGCCCGCTCCGGTCGGGGAGCGGGCCAGGCGACGTCGTTTCGTGGGACGAATGTGCGGGCAGTGAGGCCCGGGTGATCAGCTCGCCGTCGGGCGGCGGCGGCGACCGAACAGGGCCAGGCCTCCGAGGGAGAGCAGACCGAAACCAATCGTCAGCATCGTGCCGATGTGGCTCGTGCCGGTCACCGGCAAGATGGTCGACCTCGGCGGCGCGACCACCGGCGGCACCACCGGCGGCTCGCTGAGCGTCTCCGAGCAGGCGACGGCGATCTGCAGAGTCTTGGCGACTCCGTTGATCGTGACCGTCGTGGTGTACAGGCCGTCGGCCACCGGGCCGACGACGATGTTGCGGGTCTCACCGGCCGCCAGTGTGATGCTGCTGCCGTTGACCACCACGGGCACCGGCAGCGTGCCGCCGGTGTGGATCAGCGTGATCGTGACCTCGCCGGTGGCCTCGACACACCGTTGCGAGATGGTGGCGTCTGCCGTACCGGGCGTCGAGCAGACGATCGGCGTGGCAGTCGACACCGTCTTGGCCACGCCGTCGACGGTGTAGTTCACGGCGAACGGGCCGGGCGCTGCAGTGAACGTGATCGTCTTGGTCTCGCCGCCGCTCAAGCTGAAGTCGGCGACGCCGCTCGGCGACTGGACACTGAAGGTCGAGGGCACGGTGCCACCGGTGACCGAGAAGGTCACAGCGACCGTGGCGGTCGTGGCGCTGGTGCAGACCGCCGTGGCTGCGGTGGCCGACGACGTGCCGTGCACGCAGTTGACCGTTGCCGAGACCGCGGCCATACCCGGTGCCGTGATGGTGACGGTGCCGTTGGCGACACCCGCGAAGCTCAGATCGCGGGAGCTCCCCGATGCCACCGCGTAGGTCGCGGCGGGCTGGCCGGGGACGGTGACGGTGAAGACCACCGACCCGCTACCCGGCGTGACCGCAAGCGTCACGTTGACCGTGCCGGCAGCGTTGACGCACGAGGCGGAGGCCGTCGCCGACGGTGTACCCGGGCGGCAGTCGACCGTCGCGGACACCGTCGTCATGCCCGGAGCCGAGATCGTGACCGTGCCGCTCGGGACGCCCGTGAAGCTCAGGTTCTGCGATCCACCGGCAGCGACCGTGTAGGTGGCCGGAGCCTGGCCGGGGATCGTGACCGTGAAGGTCACCGAGCCGACACCACTCGTCACCGCGAGCGTCGCCGTCACCGTGCCCGCGCCGTCGACACACGCGGCCGCAGCCGTCGCCGACGGAGTACCGGGCGTGCAGTTGACCGTGGCCGACACCGTCGTCATGCCCGGCGCCGAGATCGTCACCGTGCCGTTCGGAACTCCCGTGAAGGTCGGGTTCTGCGACGTTCCGGCCGCCACCGTGTAGGTCGCTGGCACCTGGCCAGGGATCGTGACCGTGAACGTGACCGAACCGGTTCCGCTGGTCACGGCGAGCGTCGCCGAGACCGTGCCCGCTCCGTCGACACACTCGGCCGCAGCAGTTGCCGAAGGGGTTCCCGGTGTGCACTCGCCCGGGCGGTCGACACGGACGACGGTGTAGCTCGACGGGCCGGCACCACTGGCCCAGTTCGCCTGTTCTTGCACGAACAGCCAGATGTGGGTGGAGGCGTCGGCCGGGAACTGGAACGAGCCGCTGAACGAGTAGTTGTTCGACGTCTGGAAGCGACCGTGGGCCGGATTGATCGGCGAGGCATCAGCCGGGTTCGACGGGCTGACCTCGAACTGTGGGTTCGTGTCGTCGACGTTGTACCAGACACGGACGTCGTCGTTGGTCCGCTCGCCGAGAGCAGCGTTGCCGGCCCACGCAGTGGCGGTCCACGAGACGACACCGGCGCAATCGACTGTCGCGGCGATGTCGGAGTGGTGGGCGCTGGCGACCTGCGCGCCCATGAAGAACGTGACGAGCGATGCAAGCGTCGCTCCGACGATCATGAAGCCACGCCGCCTCACGCGGGGAGTCACAGCATTTTCGGACATTCCGACCCTTCCGAGAGTTTCTGCCCCGATCACGCCGAGCGGGGTCACTACCAGAAGGCCGGGTTCGCCTTTGCTCCCTGACAGGCAATAGGCGACCAATCAAGCTGCCTGTCAGATCTTCGCATCCCTCTTGGAGCAGGACTGTACAGAGATGGCATATCGAGTGCAATTAGCGGGATTGGTTCTGAACGAAGAATGGGCCGAACGGCCCATGCCGCCCTGAGCGTCCAGAACACAGCGGAACGTGACGTTTTCTTGACGTTTTCCGTGACGGGTTGCTCTCGCAGCGCAGTGGATGATCGGAGATCAGCGAGCCCGAAGCCCGGCGACGACGTCGTCGAAATGACCTCGGGACAAGATCGCACCCTCGCGCCGGATCTGTTCTGGATCCACGTCGAGGACGCGATCGAGCTTGGCGTAGCTCGGCCTGCCGTCGCGGTCCCACGTTCCCGTACCCACTGCGACCTGCGCTTCGTCACGGCGCTGCTTCGAGGTGAGTGGCACCCCGACCAACATGCCGCTGCGCCGGCGGCCGATGATGACGACCGGACGATCCTTGCCCTGGGTGGGGTCTTCCTCCCACGGCACCCAGGTCCAGACGACCTCGCCGGGGTCGGCATCACCGTCGAGTTGAGGGTTGTATTCGACGTGGACGCCCTCGAACTCGGCGTCGAACGACGGTGCCGAGGCTGTGGGCGCGCCGGATTGTGAATGATTGACCACTAGAGGTGGTTTCGCGGGCTCGCCCTGCGGGCGGCGCCGGGTGAACCCGTCGACGAGCTTGCGGAGCATTCCCCGACTGTCTGCCACGGTCAGCCGAGATCCGTCGCGAGGAGATCGTCGTAGGTCTCGCGTCGCACGACGAGGCGAGCCTGGCCGTCGCTGACGAAGACCACCGGCGGGCGGGTGACTTTGTTGTAGTTGCTGCCCATGCTGTGACCGTACGCGCCGGTGACGGGCGTGGCGAGGACATCGCCGACGCGGATGTCGGTCGGCACGTTGGCGACGAAGATCAACACGTCGCCGCTCTCGCAGTGCTTGCCGACGAGCCGGGCCGTCTCGTTGCGTTCGGCCGCGACCTCGCGGGGTAGGAACGTCTCGTAGCCGCTGCCGTACAGCACCGGCCGCGGGTTGTCGCTCATGCCGCCGTCGACGGCGATGTAGGTGCGGATGCCAGGGATGTGCTTGATCGTGCCGACCGTGTACAGCGTGACCGCCGCTGCGGCGACGATGGAGCGGCCCGGCTCGACGCTGACCCGCGAACGCACACCCATCGCTGCGCAGGCATCGAGCAGCACGCTGCCCCACTGCGTGATTGTGGGCGCTTCCTCGCCGACGGTGTAGGCCACACCGAGCCCACCGCCGAGAACGAGCTCGGGCAGATCGAGCGGCACGGCGAAGTTGGCCATCACCTCTGCGGCCTTGGCGAAGTTGGACGCGGCGAAAACGTTCGAGCCGATGTGGCAATGCACACCCACCAGCTGCATCGACGGTGAGTGGCGGGCGCGGTCCACCGCGGCGGAGGCGTCGCCGTTGCCGAGGTTGAATCCGAACTTGCTGTCGTCCTGGCCGGTGGCAATGAACTCGTGGGTGTGCGCATGCACGCCCGGCGTGATGCGCAACAGCACCGCCGGCGCCGGCGACCCTTCCGTGTGCAACGCGTCGAGGCGATCCATCTCGTCGAAGCTGTCGACCACGATGCGACGTACCCCGGAGCGGAGCGCGAAGCGCAACTCGTCGAGGCTCTTGTTGTTGCCGTGCATGATGCACGCGTCGGCGGGTACGCCGGCGGCCATTGCGACGTGCAGCTCGCCGCCGGTGGCGACGTCGAGGAGCAGCCCTTCGTCGAATGCCAGCCGGGCCATCGCCCGGCACAGGAACGCCTTCGTCGCGTACACCACGTTCTGGTGGCCGAAGGCGGCGACGGCCTCACGGCAGCGATTGCGCAGGTGTGCTTCGTCGTACACGAACAGGGGCGTGCCGTACTCGGCGGCGAGGTCCACGACCGAGCAGCCGCCGATGGTGAGTGAGCCGTCAGCGCCGACACCGGCCATGTCCGGCAAGAGGCCGAACGGGATCGCCGACGTCATTGCTACATCCGCTCGGGTGCGACGATGCCCAGCAGGTCGAGGCCCTGCGCGAGCACCCGTGCGGTGGTGTCGCACAGCGACAGCCGGCTCTGACGAGTTGCATCGTCGTCGGCTTTGAGCACGGGGCAGTGTTCGTAGAACGCGGTGAAGTCCTGGGCGAGATCGAAGAGGTACGTGCAGAGTCGGTGTGGGCTGTAGCGCTCGATCGTGTCCCATACTGCGCTGTCGAACGCGAGCAGGCGCAGCGCAATCGTCCGCTCCTGCGGCTCACCGAGGACCGGCTGTGTCGCGGTCGCCCGTACCGCTGACCGGTCCAGCCCGGCGCGGCGGAAGATGCTGCAGATGCGGGCGTGAGCGTACTGCAGGTACGGCGCGGTGTTGCCGTCGAATGCAAGCATGCGGTCCCAGTCGAAGACGTAGTCCTTGACCCGATCCGTCGACAGCTCGGCGTACTTGACCGCGCCGATGCCGATGATCTCGGCGACCTCGGACCGTTCGGCGGCCGTGAGATCGGGGTTCTTCTCGGCGACGGCGACACCGGCGCGGGCGATGGCCTCGTCGAGCAGCTCGATGAACTTCATCGGCTCGCCGCTGCGGCTCTTCAGCGGCTTGCGGTCGGGGCCGAGGACGCTTCCGAACGCGACGTGTACCGCCTCGGTCGGCGGCTTGAGCCAACCCGCCATCTCGGCCACCTTGAAGATCATCGCGAAGTGCTGCAGCTGCGGCGCGCCGACGACGTAGAGCAACAGGTCGGCCTTGACCCGCTCGACACGATCGATGACGCACGCGAGGTCGCTGGTGCTGTAGTTGAAACCGCCGTCGCGCTTCTGCGCGATGAGCGGCAGCGGGTCGCCCTCGCGGTTGGTGAAGCCGGGCACGAACACGACATCTGCGCCGTCGTTCTCTTCGAGCAGGTCTGCGTCGCGCAGGCGGGTGATGACGTCGGGCAGGAGCCGGTTGTAGGTGCTCTCTCCCGCGAGATCGTCATCGGTCAGCAGCACGCCGAGCTTGGCGTACACCGCGTTGAAGTGCTTCGTGCTGAGCGCGACGAGCAGGGTCCAAAGACGCATCGTCTCGGCGTCGCCGCTCTGCAGCATCACGACCCGGTTGCGGGCCCGGTCCTGGAACGTGGGGTCTGTGTCGAACTTGGTGCGGGCCTGCTTGTAGAAGGCGTCGAGATCGCCGAGTGACAGGCCCGACGCGGCTTCGTCCTCACCGATGTCGACGAGGTGCTCGATCAACATGCCGAACGGCGTGCCCCAGTCGCCGGTGTGGTTCTCGCGGATCACGGTGTGGCCGACGAAGGTCAGCATCCGCACGAGCGCGTCGCCGATGACCGTCGTGCGCAGATGGCCGACGTGCATCTCCTTGGCCACGTTGGGTGCCGAGTAGTCGATCACCACACGCTTGATCTCCGGTGCGCAGCGCACACCGAGATGGGCGTCGGCGGCGGCCAGGAACAGCTGTTCGGCGAGGAACGTGTTCTTGAACGTGAGGTTGAGGAACCCGGGACCGGCGATCTCGACGTTGCTGCACACATCGTCCAAGACCGACCGGGCCGCGGCGACGACGGTTTCGGCGACTTGGCGTGGGTTCTGGCCGAGGCTCTTGGCAATGGGCAGCGCGCCGTTGGCCTGCGCATCGGCCCGATCACTCGGCCGCACGACCGGGTCTGCACCCTCGCCACCGACGCTGGCAAAGGCCGGGCGAAGCAGCTCGGCGATGGTGGAAACGGGATCAGCCATGAAGGGACCATTCTGCCCGATCACGGCCATGAAACAGCGGTGCGTTCCGTCCATCCGGGGCGCTAGCGTGCTCTCCGCTTTCCCTGCCTCCGTAGCTCAGGGGATAGAGCATCGGTTTCCGGAACCGTGTGCGGGGGTTCGAATCCCTCCGGAGGCGCTTCAGGTCAGAGACGATGCTCGCGACGAGATCACGTTAGGACTCGTTCGGACAAGCGAAAGCGAGCGATGAGGGAGGGCTCTGCACTGGCCGATCGCTCAGCGGATGTTGCGCTGTCCCGCGCTGCGTCGGCGGACCGACCGACGTGACACTGGGTGAAGTCGGTGGCAGTTCCGGAAGGAACGGTGCAGAACCGCAATCCGGCCTCAAACGACTGAGCGAGATGCTTGTCGAGTGGCCCTGGATTGAGATGGCATGATTCCGGGCGATGCCGGGAGGTCGTCATGGTGCGATAACGACCTGCCACAGCACCTCGGGCGTTGCGGCCAACGTTTGTGCGGTGGCTGCGTGGACTGTCCCGTCGGACAGCGTCACGCTCGTCGGCGTGTAGGTCAGCTCCTGCGGGACGAGTCCACCAGCGCTGGGCACCGCCCGGGCGGCCGGCAGCCATTGCGGCGCTCCAGCGACGAGGCTCACTGGTCCCACTGGCGAGTCGAACGCGACCGACGCCTCTCTGACGGCAGTGCCGTCGGCTGTGACCACCTCGACGACGACGCGGCTCGAGATCTCGACTCCGATCGTCGCAACTGGCCCCTGCAGGTTACGGATCGCGCGAATCTTCGAGACGTCGTCATCGGACCACGCCGTGAAGGTCACTTGCTGCAACGTCGGGTTTGCATCGCGTCCGACGATCTCGATCGTCATCCAATCGTCGAGCTCTCCGACGGACAGTTGCCCGAGAGCGTCGGTGGCCATCTCGACGCCGCCGATGTCGACGATGACGTCTCGCACCGGAGGAACTGTCTGCAGAGCGGTGACAGCGATGTGCGGCTGGGGAGCCGCCGTCGCCACCGGTGACGTGATCACCGGCCGAGCGGTGAGTGGTGGGACGGGCGGCTCGCTGGCGACCAAGGGTCCAGTCGTCGACGTCGCCGGCTCGGACGACGGTGGTGTCTGTGCTGTCGTTGCGACGGTCGGTGCAGCGCCGTCGTCGTGGCGGAGGCTGGACGCGATCGCCGATCCGAGTTGCGGCCCGAAGGCCACGACACCCACGATGGCGACGAGCAGCAGACCACCGGGAGCCATCCACCGACGGTCTGGTCCCTCGTCGTCGTATCCGTGGTGATCGTATCCGTTGCGGAGGTTGCGCAGTCGCCGCATGAAGCTCATGTCGTGGCCGCCGGCGCGAGGAAGGCGATGATGTTGTCGCGGTAGTGGCGGATCGAGCGGTCGAACGATCCGCCGCATGTGATCAGCCGCAACGCCGGTTGCGGCACCGGGCCGTAGACCCGCTCGGTCGGGAACTCGTTCTTCGGGTACTGCTCGACGGACAGCACGACGAAGTCCTCCGCACCGGTGGTCGTCTGCACGGTGACGGGCGCGCCGACGGCGAGGTCGACGAGGTGCCAGAACACGCCGGGCCCGGACTTCTTCGAATCGACGTGGCCCATGATCACGGCGGGGCCGCGCTCGCCGGGTCGGGGCCCGCCGGTGAAGTAGCCGGCGATGTTTGGGTCGGGTGGGACGGCGACGGTGCCGTCGTCGAGCACGCCTGCCGGCACGAGTGCGCTCTCGACGCCGATCGACGGGATCGAGATCGACAGCGGATCACCGACAGGTGCGTCCGGTGACACGGTTGCACCCGAGCGAACGACCGGAGGCGCGGGTACCGGCTCTGTCTCTGGCACGGCGAGCGTCGTCGGCGCCGTGTTATCCGAAGCGACGTCGGGAGTGGGTACGGTTGGTGGTTGCGCGATCGATGTCGTCGTTGGCGCCGGTGGAGCGATGGGCACCACCCGAACGGTCGATGCGGGTGCTGCGACCGAGTCTGCATCGCCACGTTCTTCTGTCCCGCCGCATGCGCCGACGGCCATCGTGACCACTGCGAGGAGAGCGGCCAGACCAGGCCGCCTCATCGCTGCGACACCCGGGCTCGGCGCCGGGCAGCGACGACGGAACACCCGACGCTCAACACCAGTGCAGCGAGCATCGAGATCGCCCCGGCTCCGACCTTGGAGTCCAGTGCCGGCGGTGCCATTCCGCCGAAGCCTGTCTGCACGCCGCCGGTCGGGGCGACGGGGACGGCAGATGAATCGCTGAGCGGAGCGACGTCGAGCCTGCCGTCGAGCCCGCGCACGATCACGATCGACGACTGCGCGCCGGGCGCGATCGACCATCCGCCGACCTGTAGGAGGACGGTGTCGGTGCCGGCAGCGACGACCTGCACGTCGTACTGACCTGCGGCAATGGCTACGTAGCTGGTCGCTGCGGGATACGGCACGGCGCTGGCCAGTGGGAGTCCGTTCACGACGCGCACGTCGACGGCTTGCACGTCAGGGGCTGCGTGGATGAACCGCACGAGTGCCTGGCCGGCGGGCGGTGACATCAGCGCATCGTCATACACCTGTGAGGCCACGCCGTCGCGGGTCGAGACGGCGCTGACCGTAACCGACCCGCTGGCAGGCACACCGGCATCGACGCTGATGAGCGCGGGTCCATCGGGCTGCGAGGTAGCGCGCAACTCGAAGTGGTGCGGCCCTGCAGCGAGGGGTAGGTAGCCGGACACGTTCTTGAACGCGATGTTCGATGCGAACGGTGCGCCGTCGACCCACACGTCCACGGGCTCGACGCTCGGCGCGAAATGTCCGAACCGCGCCCAGCCGGACATCGCCGCTGGTGCTGCACTCACGGACGCGGCGGCCGTGGGAGCAGCAAATGTGAAGATGCTGAACGTCGCAGCCAACGCGGCGAGCAGGCCGGCGCGGCGGAGGTTGGTGATGATCATGGTGTGCTCCTGTGGTGGTGAAAGCGTGAGGTCATGCGGAGAGCTCGGCGGTCGGCTGTGTCGCGCAACCGCCGAGTAGGTCGGTGTCGAGCATCAGGCGGGTCAGTGCGACCCATGCGCCGAGGTAGTAGGTCGGCGACGCGGAGTCGATCCGTTCGGCGAGGTCGAGGAGCTCGTCGGCGCGATCGTTGTCGCCGGCCGCCTGGGCGGCGGATGCGGCGGCGAGCATGAAGAGCGTGTTGTCGCCGCTGGTCTGTTCGCTGCCGTCGAGGTTCGCCGTCTCCGACGGATCGTCGAGCGTGCGTTGCACCGGAGCCCATAGGGCCGCAGCGAGGTCGCGACTGCGTGTGTCGCACGCCTCGGCGAGTCGCGGCAGCGTGCGGAAGGCCTCGTACCCGTAGGCGACAGCGGATCCGTTGGGTGCCGCAGAAGCAGCAGGCGATCCGTTGCTGTCGACCACCATCCAGTCCGGCGGGAGGCGGCTCCCGTCGGCAGTGATTGCCTGAAGGAGCGCGTTGCCGGAATCTGCGAGTGACGGCCAACGCGTGTCGTCGCTGATGTCACCGAGCTGCGCGAACGCTGCCGGTGCGATGTAGCTCGGATTGGCGACGTACGGGGTGACGTCGGCGGCCCACGGCCCGGGAGCGAGCAGCGACCCGGTGGAGGTGTAAACGATGTTCTCGGTCAACACCGCTGCCGACAACGCGACAGCATCGTCTCGATACTCGTAGGAGTCGAAGCGCGCCGCCGCCAGAGCCAGCGCACGCGCTGCATCGACGTCGGCGTCGGTCGCTGCGTTGGCGTCGACGATCGTGCCGTCGCGCCAATGCCAGGCCAGGGTGCCGCTCGTGCCGAGCAGGTTCGTCTTGGTCCACGACCAGATCGTGTCGAAGCCGTCCCTGTCGCCGATCGCGACGGACATGAGCATGGCGTAGGCCTGGCCTTCGCTGACCGTGTCGTCGGCGCCGTCGCGGGTGACCTGACCGTCGGCGGTGACGAACCGGTCGAGGAACGAGTTGACCGAGCGCTTGGCTTCGTCCACCGGGTCAAGGTTGTCCAACGCGGGGAACTCCCCCGCTGCGGCGTTCGAGCTGTCGGTCGCTTCGGCCGAGCCCGATGTTGCGGTGACCGTGGGCTCGGTCGCCGTGGCGGCGTCGTTCTGGTCGTCGTCACGTGACGCGGCCACGACGACGACGGCGATCAACCCGAACAGCGCGACGAGGGCGAGCATCAGTTGTGGGAGTCGCTTGCTCATGCGGCGACCTCTCCCTCGGTGCGGACGATGCTCAGCGCGGCGCGATGTCGAGCGCGGCCGACGAGCGCCGGCCATGCGCCGGTCGACAGAACGACGAGGTGCAGGCCGGCGTAGGCGACGTTGTTGAACGTCGACGGGCTGGGATCGCGGACGAGGCCCACGAACATCGCCAACAAAAGCGCTGCGCCGAACGCGATCGTGAAGCCGACCGGTCGGAGCTGACGCCCGTCGGCTCCGTGCTTCGGTGTGACGACGAAGCGACCGCGACGACGGAAGATCACGCGTCCGACCGACCGCACGTGCACACCGAAGGTCGCCGAGCTCAACGCGAACGCATGGAACGTGAACGACCCACTCGACGCGATCGCGACCGTCGTCAACGACGCAGCAAAGTACGGCGCGAAGTGGAGGATGAAGTCGTTGGTGCCGACGGCGCCGATCGGTTGCCATCCGAACAGCAGCCTCAAGATCGGCATGGACATGTACAGCATCACGGTCCAGCCGGATAGGAAGTAGCAGGCCGATGCGAGGTACTGCAGCCGCTGACCGAGCGGAAGCGTGGATCTCAGCACGCGGCCGATCCCGCCGAGGCAACCCTGGGCCCAGCGGCGCTGCTGGCTCACGTACGAGGACATGTCCTCAGGTCCAAGGCCGACGGCCAGCACCTCCGACACGTACTCGGAGCGCCAGCCGCGCTCGTGCAGGTTGATCGACAGCGCGAAGTCCTCGGTGAGCGAATCCTCCGGGAAGCCACCTACGTCGTCGAGCGCATCTCGGCGGAAGACGACGTTGGTGCCGCAGCAGAACATCGCGCCTTGCGACGCCTTGCCTCGAGCGATCACACCGAAGAACAGTTCCTGCTGCGCTGCGGATGCCGCAGCGATCGGGGAGTCAATGGTGTTCGCGTAGTACTGCGGTGTCTGCACAAACGCGACCTCGGGACGGGCGAAGTGTCCGATCGTCGCCTCCAGGAACTCGGGCGATGGCACGTGGTCGCAGTCGAACACGGCGACGAAGGGGGCTTCGGTCATCTGGAGGGCGTGGTTGATGTTGCCCGCCTTCGCGCCGTTCCGGCTCGTGCGGTTGATGTAGCGGACGCCGTAGCGCCGGGCGAGCGCCTTCATCGAGTCGCTGCCACCGTCGTCGAGCAGGCATACATTGACGCGCGCGCCGCGCAACTGTGTCGCCGCCAGAAGCGTGGGAGCGACGATGTCGACCGGTTCGTTGTAGACGGGGATGAACACGTCCACGACCGGGACCTGCCCACGCCACATGGCGGCGCGCCCATGCTGGCGGTCGCTCCACACGGTCCACCAGAAGAACGCGCCCTGGAACAGGTTGAAGAGCTCGGCCACCACGAGCGCGCCGAAGAGCCAGGGGTTGCTCGCCCGATCAACGTCGAGGAGCCAGCTGAAATACCAGAGTGCCAACACGACGTTGAGCAGGATCGCGAGCCGAACGGTCAAGCGGGGAGGCAGCTCGCCCGCGTTCCACGTCACTTGCGCGAATCGATCATCCGTGTTCATCCGACCTCCCAGACGGTCACTTGGGCGAAGTCGTAGCGAGCCTCGACATCGAGTCCGCGTTTGCGGAGTTGTTCGAGGGCGCCGTCGATCTCCCGATCGGACTCGCCGCTCGCGGCAAAGCTCGACGCAGAGACGAGGAAGACCTTGCCCGGAGTGGCCGGAACGGTGCCGCTGGCACGCATCGCCGGGACGCCGGGGTTGTAGTACTCGAGCACATAGTTGAGGTAGAACGGCGCGTAGAGGACGATGTCGCCCGGGTTCGCCATCTCGCGCACCTCGTCGACCGCCTCGCGGTACTGGTACAAGCGCGGGTTGTCCGTACTCGTCTCTTGCAGGCCGGCAGCCACGAGCATCGTCGTCATCAACCCCCCGACGACGATCTGCTGGGCACGGCGTGAGGTGATGACGGTCACGAGGCCGGCAGCGAGCAGGATGAACAGCAAGGGCACTGCCCCGGCGAAGTAGCGAACCTCGGCCAGGCTTCGGCTCTTGGCGGCCAGGAAGCTCGCGCCGAACACGAAGGCAACGGGCAATCCGGCGATGAGGATCAGGTAACGATTGGCGACCCTCCGCTGGCGGCCGAGCGTGAACAGCAACAGCAGGAGGCCGATCGGCCACAGCGCGACGAGTCGCTCCGTCAGCTGATCGTTCTGGTAGCCGAAGATCGCCCATTGCACGTTTGTCAGCAATCCGTAGACGCCCGGCGGCGGCACGACATCAGAGCCACCCGCGATGCCGCTGGTGGAGAAGCCGAAGCCCTCCTGCTGGTTGCGTGCCGCCTGATGGAGGATCCACGGGACGAGCGGCAACATTACGATCACTTGCGTGGCCACCGAGATGGCCAGCCCGCGTCCGAGTCGTGACCGGCGCGTGTCGACGTCGACGTCGCTCACTCTCCGTCGGCGAAGCACTTCGATGACGAGGACGACGATCGTGGCGCCGACGTGGAGCACGGCAAAGTACTGGGTGTACATCAGCGCCACGCTGGACAGGGTGAAGATCGCCCAGAACCGCTTGTCACCGCTGCGGATGACGTGGACCAGCGCGTGCACGGACACGAGCGACAGCAGCATGAACTGCGAGTACATGCGCGCCTCTTGCCCGTACCAGACCGCGATCGGGGCGACGGTTCCGATCGCCGCAGCGATGGCCCCGATGCGGCGACCGAACAACGCCCGCCCGGTGACGAACAGCATCGGTACGAGCAATGCGCCGAGCACCACTGCCGGCAGACGGAGCGCGAGTTCGCTGTCGCCGACGAGGCGGATGTCGAGCCAGAGCACGATGTGGTGCAACGGCGGGTGGTTGTCGTCCTTGTAGATGTCCTGCAACATCGCATTGAACGGCATGCGCGCCTGGTGCACGCTCGTTGCTTCGTCGAGCCAGAGGCCACGTTCGGCGAACAGCCGCATCGCGATGGCAACGGCCGTAAGGCCCGCGACCGCCCGTCGCATGGCGACATCGGGACCCGTCGGCATCGGGATGTCGAGCTGCTTGTCGACGAAGCAAGACGTCGCAGATCGGCGCGGTGGCACCAAGGCACCCGCAGCGGCAGCGACGGCCACGACGGAGATCGGACCCGTAGCCGCGCCGGCCATCACGAACGCAAGAGCCATGCTGGCTGATGGAACCCAAGCCCTGACGGGACGGCGAGCTCGTTTGAACAGCGCCAATGCGGCGGCGGTCGGCAGCGCCGTGCCGAGCGCGATCGAGGCTGTCGAGATGTCGTGCGGAGTGGCCAGGGCGAGGAGGGCTGCGGCGATTCCGGCGACGAGCGCCTGGACTCCGACGCCGATGCCATCTGATGCGCGCCGGGTTCGCCGCGAGATCAGCGCGAACAACGCGAGGCCGACGGCCGGCGCACACCCCGCAACTATCAGCCGTTCGAAGACGCTCGGGACAACGATGGCGGCGGCGCAGATCACCAGCACGGCACTCGCCGCGATTCGAATCAGACCGTCGATGTCGCCGAAGCTCGACCCGGGCCGATCAACATTGGGTTCTCGGCGGATATAGGCGATCGCGACCCAACTGAGACCGACGGTCGCTGCGTAGCCCACGGTGGACCCGGCGCCGTCGTACGACAGTGCACCGACACCCGCCACGGATCCAGCCAGCGCGGCGGCGCCGGCCACCTGCCAACGCAGCCACCCGTCGAACATCGATGTCACGCCATCGCCGCGGAGCGCCAGGACCGTGAGGAGGATCACGATCGCGGCAGCGAGCGCGCCATGAGCCAGGTCCGTCGCGGTGGTGACGGCGATGAACGACGCAATGCCGGCCGGCGCCACCACGCATGCGGACAATCGGCGACCGGTGGCTCGTGGCTGCGCGGGCACGGTCTCGCCGATAGCGATCTCGCGGCGCTCGTCGAGGAGGCTCATCGGGCGTGCCGGGCCGCGTTCGCGACAGCACGGTCGTCGTGACGCTCGCCGAACAGCGAGTGCAGTTGTCCGGTCGCCACGCTCATGGTGCGCGCCGGCTCGGTGATCCGGCTCTCGCTCATCTCCTGCACGACGTACAGCGGACGGCCGAGCGACTCGTCGAAGATGCGCGAGACGTACTCTGCGAGCGCCCCGACGGCCATCAACTGCACCCCGCCCATCGCCGTCGCAGCCAACCACTTCACGGCCGGCTGCACCGGTCGACCGGTCGATACCGAAACGACCGCGGCGGCAACCATGCCCAACGAACCGATCCCGACCAGGCCGGCACCCACGATCGACGGCGCCTTGAGCGGCACCTTCGAGAACCCGACCACGCCGTCGTTGGCGAGGCGCAGCATCTTCTTCACGGTGTAGCTCGTCGAGCCCGCAGCCCGAGCCGGCCTACTGTACGGAACGCCGATCTGGCGGAAACCAAGCCACGCGAACATGCCGCGCACGTAGCGGTTGCGCTCGGGCATCTGCTTCATCGCGTCGACGACCTTGCGGTCGACGAGACGGAAGTCGCCCACTTGCTCAGGCAAGTCGACGCTCGAGAGCGCATTGAGCATGCGGTAAAAGCCACTCGCCGTCGTTCGTTTGAACCCCGAGTCCTAGACACGGTCGACGCGCTGTCCGAACACGACGTCGAAGCCGGCCCGCCACTGCCTGGCCATTTCGAGCACCACGGCAGGTGGG
>JANNZY010000077.1:0-16003 GCA_031410915.1 Actinomycetes bacterium | reverse complement strand
AACTGCTCGACGACACCGCCCAGGTGCTCAAGGCCGCCCTCGACAACCAGCACGCCCGCAGGCAATGGATCCTCGAACACTGGCCTCACATCGTCGAGTACGCCGAGATCACCAACACCCTCACCAGCCAACTCTGGGGACCCGACACCACCACCATCCTCAGCAACCCTGTATCGGAGACTGGCACCGCGCTCGCCGCAGCCGTCGCCGCGGACGAGCCATGGCTGCCAATCGCGGTCGGCGCCCTTGCGGCCCAGTGGGCAACCACGCTCGGGCCCGGCGCGGCGAGTCAACTCCGGGCCCTCGCGGACTACCGCCAACGTTGGAGCGTGACCAGCACCCAACCCCTCGGTCCCACCCCAGCCACCTCGGATCAGCTCGCCGAACACGAACACCTCCCTCAACTGTTTACCCAGACAACGGAATTGGCAGTCGGCCGTGCCGGGACGGGAGTCGGCACGGGACTGGATCTGCAGTGAGCGGGGTCAGCTCCGCGTCTCCTAGGGTGACAAATGGAGTTCGCGGGACACAACAACGGCTGACCAGCTGGGCGTATTGCTCGAGAAGGTCTACGACCTCCGACTCCGCGCTCACTGCGCACCGCCGTCGACAAGGCACGAGCCAAGCGAAACTTCAGGTCGATCCTCGAGTCGCACCTGTTAGAACGCGTGCGCCTGCCCGACTACCCGTACGCCGACGAACCCACGTGGTCGGCCGTGCCGACGGATGACAGACGGGGCCAGACGGAGAAGTCGACGCCTCCGGGATCGGGCATTCGCAGCCGTCGCACCAATATTGTGGCTATGGGCCGGCGGGCAGGGGTCGAAAGTCGCGGAGTGGACCGATGCGAACGGCACCCGCAGCCGATCGCCATGGCACACAGGTACGGGGTGTTGTTCGATCCAGATCTCTGGCCCAACTTCGTTGCAGCGTTGCCGTACACAGCGATGACCGTCTTCGTGGTCACTGACTCGACGGCTGTCCTTGCGGGCGTGGCCGCGAGCCCTACAGAGCGTCGGTAGGAGAACTACCTGACGACGTTCGCGATCAACCAGCGGCGAGGGTCGTGAAGTATCAACGTCCGACTACCACGTCACGCGGCACTCGGGTGACTGAAGCAGCTTCGCCGCAGTCGACGCGACTGGCAGGAGGACCGCAGCCGATCGAGCTTCGCGCTCTCGGCAATCACTAGCGCAGGCAAGACAGAGAACGCCGCCGCGGTAACCAAGCGAGTCTCACGGGGCATCTCGGCAACCAACGCGCCGTTCACAACAGCATGGACCGCGTCGTCGACGGCACGAAATACCCGCACATCGAGGTCGACGTCGAGCGGGTATCGCTCGTCGAAGAAGATGCAGTAGTGCGGTAGTCGGGCAGGAGATCGGCCTCGGCGAGGTACTGCTTGCTGTGATGGATGTTCGGCAGCTCGTCGGGCGTGCCGTACTCGGCCCACGCGATCGCTTCCTCGTCGACCATCACCAGCGCCGCGTGAGCGTGCCCCGTCTCGACCAGCAGCTGCTTGAACGCGCGGCTCCCCTCGTACCCGGGCCCACGCCCGGTGCAGTCGTGGAAGTAGGTGCACCAGCACCCGCCGAAGATCCCGTTGTGTCGCTCGACCAGTGCAGCGAAGGCGTCCCACGTGCGGGCGGTGAGCGGCTCGATCGAATGGGCGGCGGCCATCAGCGAATCGTAGGCGGGTCGTCCGAACGCGTTGACAGGCACGAATGCATACGCATACACTGCGATGATGATCAACGTCCTCAAATCGGCCGTTGCGGCCGCCACGGTGACCGCTGCCCAGGAGCAGGTGTCCGAGACGGTGCGACGCATCATCGCCGACATCCGGTCACGAGGTGACGAGGCGGTGCGGGAGTACTCGACGAAGTTCGACAACTGGACGCCCGACTCGTTCCTGCTCGATGCGGCTGCGATCGAGAGGATCATGTCCGGGGTTCCGCAGCAGGTGATCGACGACATCGCCACCGTCCAGGCCAACGTCCGACGCTTCGGGCAGGCCCAGCGGGACTCGATGACCGACTTCGAGATCGAGACCGAACCGGGCGTGCACCTGGGTCAGCGCCACATCCCGATCACGGCGACGGGCGCGTACGTGCCAGGGGGGCGCTATCCCCTCACCGCATCGGCACACATGACGATCGTCACGGCGAAGGTCGCGGGCGTGCCGCGCGTCGCTGCGTGCACACCACCGATCCGCGGGGAGATCCCTGCCGCCACGATCTCGGCGATGGCGATGGCAGGGGCCGACGAGATCTACCTGCTGGGTGGCGTCCAGGCGGTCGTCGCACTCGCGCTCGGCACGGAGACCATCGACCGGGTCAACCTCATCGCCGGCCCGGGGAACGCCTACGTGGCCGAAGCCAAGCGGCAGCTGTTCGGCGAGGTGGGGATCGATCTGTTCGCCGGTCCCACCGAGATCCTGGTGATCGCCGACGACGCAGCAGACCCGTTCGTCGTCGCCGTCGATCTGCTGAGCCAGGCCGAGCACGGCCCCGACTCGCCGGCGGTGCTCGTCACCACGAGCGAGGACGTCGCGCGCAAGGCGATGGAGCTGGTCGACCAGATCCTGGTCCACATGCCCACGCGCGACATGGCGGGTTCGGCGTGGCGCGACCATGGGCAGGTCCTGGTCGTCGACGACATCGACGAGGCGTTCCGGGTCGCCGACTCGTTCGCCTCCGAGCACGTCGAGGTGCTCACCCGTGAGCCCCGCCGTGCGCTGGACGCGATGCACGATTACGGCGCGCTCTTCCTCGGGGAGGGGACATGCGTGTCCTACGGCGACAAGGTGATCGGCACCAACCACGTGCTGCCCACCCGCGGCAGTGCGCGGTTCACCGGTGGGTTGTGGGTCGGCAAGTACCTGAAGACCGTCACGTACCAGGAGGTGACCGACACCGCCTCCAGCGCGGCGCTCGGCGAGCTGTGCGGCCGGGCGTCGCGCGTCGAGCTGTTCGAGGGCCACGCCCGCTCCGGTGATGTCCGCGCGGCGAAGTTCGGCACGTTCGAGATGGACTGGACGGAGCACTCGTTCGAACACGCACCGGCGCGTGGTTGACATCGGCGACGCTGCTGCCGACCGGATCACCGGTCGCACGGCGTTGGTGACCGGTGGCGGGAACGGGCTCGGGCGCACGATCGCGCTCGCCCTGTGCCG
This sequence comes from Actinomycetes bacterium, assembly GCA_031410915.1. Taxonomy (GTDB): domain Bacteria; phylum Actinomycetota; class Acidimicrobiia; order Acidimicrobiales; family Ilumatobacteraceae; genus WLMZ01. The sequence goes on along the minus strand of JANNZY010000077.1, from coordinate 12,828 downwards.
CCGCGGTGCACGGGTGATCGTGGCCGGCCGGACGCAGTCGACGCTGGGTGAGACCGCGGTCCTGGCGTCGGCCTCCGGGTACGAGGTCCGCACCGCGATCGTGGATGTCGCCGACCCGGCGTCGGTGGCTTTGTTGCAGGCCGAGCTCGCCGACGAGACCGTGTCGATCCTTATCAATAACGCCGGCGTGCCGGGCCCTGTCGCAGCCCTCGTCGATGTCGAGCCGGCCGAGTGGGACGACGTCTTCGCGATCAACGTGCGCGGCGTCTACCTCGTCTGCCGAGCGTTCCTCCCGGCGATGATCGCTCGTGGCGCCGGTGACGTGATCAACCTGGCGTCGGTCAGCGGCAAACGTCCGCTGGCGAGGCGCACGCCGTACTGCGCGTCCAAGATGGCCGTGATCGGGTTGACGACGACGCTCGCTGCCGAGGTCGGACCGCTCGGGGTCACGGTCAACAGCCTGTCTCCCGGACCCGTGCGCGGGCCCCGGATGGATCGCAACATGCGCCTCGAGTCCGAGCGCCTCGGCATCACCGTCGAGGAGGCCACCGGGCAGTTCGTCTCGCGCGCCGCGCTCGGCAGGATGCTGGAGGAGGACGAGGTGGGGCTCGCCGTGGTCGCGATGCTGAACATGCCCGGACTGCACGCCGCAGACATCGACCTGTCGGCGGGTATGGTCGCCCGGTGACCCGAGCGAGTCCACGGGGGGCCGTCGTCCGCCTGCCCGCAGATCACCATCTCGCGACCATCGCCGCGGCGGGTCTCGATGCCGTGGTGGTCGATCTGGTCTCGGGGCCGTTCGACGAGATCGCGCTGCGACGCCTGGTCGTCGGAGCCCACCTCGCCGGCCTGTCGGTGACGGCGCGCATCGACGGTTCGATCGCGGAGGGCCGCGTCCGCGCGGCGGGCGTCGACGCGATCGACGCGGGCGAGGACGCGCTCGTCACCATCGATCTCGACCGCGTGCTCGCCGATGCGCTCACCGCGTTCGCGCGTGACGCGCCGACGACGGCCGCGGAGACGCTCGTCCTGCTGCCCGGCATGCTCGGTGATGCCCGGGTGTACGGCGACGTCGTCGCCCGTCTCGCGGACGAGATGGGCGACGAGCTCGTGATCCATCCGGGCCGGATCGACCTCGACGATTCGATCGTCGGCATGGCAGCGAGCGTGCTCGCCGTGGCACCGCACCGGTTTGCAGTCGCCGGTCACTCACTCGGTGGCATCGTCGCGCTCGAGCTCGTTCGCCAGGCGCCGGAGCGGGTCACTCGCCTGGCGCTGCTGAACGCGAGCGCCCGACCGGCGTCGGAGGCGCAGCTGTCGGCATGGGCGGCCATGCGTGAGGGCGTCGGTCGAGGCGAGTTCGCGACGCTGATCGAGGAGATGGCCCGTGACAACGTCGGGTCCGGTCGAGATCCGGTCCTCGTCGATCGGTGGGCCGAGATGGCCCGCCGGATCGGGCCCGACGGACTCGAGCGCCAGCTGGCGGCGCAGGCGACGCGGCCCGACAGTCGGCCGAGCCTGTCCCGGATCGAGGTCCCGACCGTTGTCGTGTCCGGTGCCGAGGACGAGATCTGCCGGCCGGAGCTGCAGGCGGAGATCGTCGAGGGCGTCCGGGGTGCGCGACACGTCGTGATCGCCGGCGGCGGCCACATGACGCCGCTCGACCATCCTCGCGAGGTGGCCGACGCGCTGGCGGAGTGGCTCCACAGCTGACGAGAGGTCAGGAGCGGTCGAGGAGCATCTCCTGCGCGAGGCGTGAGATCTCCCGCGTCGCGGGCGACAGCACCGTCGACCGCTTCTGGATCAGCGCGATCGTGTCCCACAGCGGTTGTTCGAAGGGCACCGTCGTCACGTTCGGCGGGCAGACGGCACTGTTCGCGACCGCGCGGGCGACGATCGTGTCGCCGACGCCGCGTGCCACCAGGTTGAGTGCGAGCTCGACGTGCTCGACCTCGATCATCGGCTCGATCCGCACCCCTTCGAGCTGGGCGCGGTCGGCGATCTGACGCCGCGTCGGATCCGTCCAGCCGTAGTGCGCGTCGTAGAGGATGAGGGGCGCCTTGGCCAGCCGGCGGGTGGTCATCGGGCGGCTCACCCGTTCCGGTGCTGCGCTCGCGTACAGCACCTCGTCGCGCAGCAGGGGTGTCACCTTGAGGCCCTCGTCGTCGATCGGCAGCACCACCAGCCCGGCCTCGAGCTGGCCGTTGGCCACCGCCATCGCGACCTCGACCGAGTTGAGCCCGACCAATCGGACGCGCACCTTGGGGTAGCGACGATGGAACTCCTGGATCAGCTCCGACAGCGTGTAGTGGTCGGCGTTGCGGAGCAACCCGAACGTCGCCACGCCGCCGCCGAGCGACCGCAACGACCGCAGCGCGTTGCCGCCGCTGTCCGCTGCGGCGACCGCCTGCTCGGCGAAGGGCAGCAGCTCCGTGCCTGCCGAGGTGAGCGTCAGCCGCCGGCCGCCCCGGCGGAACAGCGCCACGCCGTAGTCGTCCTCGATCCGCCGGATCAGCTCCGACACCGATGCCTGGGTCATCGCGAGCTCGGTCGCGGCCGCGGTGAACGAACCGCTGACCGCCGCCGTTCTGAACGCCCTCAGCTGGGCGATCGTCGGAGCCATAGGGCCACCCTATAGGACGCGATGGTGGACCACGGGTTGACCAAGGAATACGCATGCATATACAGTCCGCCCATGCATTTCAGCGCCCCGTGCATGCGGGACCTCGACGGCAAGTTCCGCCTCCTGAAGACCCCCGAGTTCAGCGGCCCGCCCGCGCAGCGCGATCCGGCCGTGATCGCGACCGTCACCGAGATGCTGCGCACCATCGAAGCACAGGGCATGGACGCCGTCCTGCGCTATGCCAAGCAGCTCGACCGCTGGGAGTCCCCGGACGTCGAGCTCGACGCGACCACCATCGCCCGCAGCGGCGACGCACTCGACCCCGCGCTGCGCCAGGCGCTCGAGCTCGGCGCCGAGCGCACGCAGAAGTTCGCGACGGAGTCTCGCAACCGGTTGCGCGACTTCGAGACTGAGCTCGCCCCGGGCATCCGGGCCGGCTACCGGTACATCCCGGTGTCGCGCGTCGGCGCGTACCTGCCTGCCGGTCGGTTCCCCATCCTCGCCAGCGCGTTCATGACCGTCGGTGTCGCCAAGGCCGCGGGAGTCCCGACGGTGCTCGCCTGCACGCCGCCCCAGCCGGACGGTTCGCCGAACGCCGCCGTGCTCTACAGCGCCTACCTCTCCGGCGCCGACCGGATCTACGTCCTCGGTGGGGTCCAGGCGCTCGCGGCGATGGCGTTCGGTCTGCTCGGGGAGCGGCCGATCGACATGCTCGTCGGTGCCGGCAACGCGTTCGTCGCCGAAGCGAAGCGGCAGCTGTTCGGCAAGGTCTCGATCGACCTGCTCGCCGGGCCGTCGGAGGTCGCCGTGATCGCCGACGATTCGGCGGATCCGGTGGTCGTGGCCGCTGATCTGCTCGGGCAGGCCGAGCACGGCCCGGATTCGCCCGCTGCGCTCGTGACGACGTCCGAATCGCTCGGCCTGGCCGTCATCGCGGAGGTCGAGCGGCAGTTGGCGACGCTGTCGACGAAGGAGATCGCCGGTCCGGCGTGGCGCAACTACGGCTCGGTCACGTGGGCCGCCGACCGTGAGACCGCCGCCGAGTTGATGGACGACCTGGCTCCTGAGCACCTCGAGATCATCACCGCCGACGACGAGTTCTACTTCGGGACCCTTCGCAACTACGGGTCGGTGTTCGTCGGGCCGTGGAGCACGGTCGCCTACTCCGACAAGGGCATCGCCGGTACCAACCACGTCCTGCCGACCGCCGGGGGCGCCCGCCACTCGGCCGGCCTGTCCGTGTCGCGGTTCCTGAAGCCGTTGACGTACCAGCGGGTCGAGCGAGCGGCGACGCCGCTGCTCGCCAACGCGGTCGACGTGATCGCCTCCTACGAGGGGATGGAGGCACACCGCAAGACGGCCACGTTGCGTCTCGACAGCTATGCGCCGTCGAGCGGCGAGAGCCACCAGGTTTGACGCAGTACACATCCTCCGCCAGGGGGATCGGAGCTTTGGGGAGCACCATGATGAACGAGTTCCAACGATCACGAAGTGGGTCACGGCGATGACCGCGATCCTGGAGGCGGTCGGCGTCTGCAAGAGCTACGGACACGTCGAGGTCCTGCGCGAGGTCGACTTCTCCGTGAACGCCGGAGAGGTCACGGCGCTCATCGGCGACAACGGCGCCGGCAAGAGCACCCTGGTCAAGATCCTGTCCGGGGCGATCAACCTGGATCGCGGCACGATCCTGCTGGATGGCCGTCCGATCACGATGAGCTCGCCGACGGCGGCGCGCGACCTCGGGATCGAGACCGTGTACCAGGACCTCGCCCTGGCACCCGAGCTCGGACCGGCGGAGAACACCTTCGCCGGCCGGGAGATTCTGAAGAAGGGCGTGCTCGGCATGCTCGGCGTGCTCGACAAGAAGGCGATGCGTCAACAGGCCGGCGATGCGTTCACGTCGATGGGCACCGACGTCAAGGACCTCGACGCCCCCGTCGGAGCGTTGTCCGGCGGCCAGAAGCAGAGCGTCGCGATCTGCCGCTCGGTGATGTGGGCGGACAAGGTCATCTTCATGGACGAGCCGACGGCGGCGCTCGGCGTGCGCCAGACGGGCAAGGTGCTCGAGCTGGTCCGCAGGGTGGCCGACAAGGGGGTCGCCGTCGTCCTGATCAGTCACAACATGCCCGAGGTGCTGGAAGTGGCGGACAGCATCCAGGTGCTCCGGTTGGGCAAGCGGGTCGCGCAGTACCGCGGCTCGGAGGCCACGGTCGAGATGCTCGTCGGTGCCATGACCGGTGCCCTCGACGTCCAGAACGCAGGAGGTGCACGGTGAGCCAGGTCGACGACTCGAGCACGGCCGTCGCCGTCGCTCCTGCCGCTGAGGTGCCACGTGTCGCAGGCTCCGGGATGAGCACCGGCCTCGACCCCAGTGCGGCCGCCGCCCTGCCGCCGCGCCGGCCGATGTGGCGGCGTGCGGTCGCGACGTCGCCGTTCTACATGGGCTGCGTCCTGCTGGCGATGGTGATCGCCTTCTCGATCCTGAAGCCGGACTCGTTCTCCACGGTGGCCAACGTCCGCAACATCACACTCGACGTGGCGATGCTGCAGATCATGGCCGTCGGCATGACCTTCGTGATCGTGGCCGGTGGGTTCGACATCTCCATCAGCTCGATCCTGGTGTTCTCCGGCGTCGTCGCCGCGAAGTTCATGGAGAACCGCGCCGACAACTGGGGCACCGTCATCGTCGGCACGATCATCTGCCTGGCATGCGGCACGGCGTGGGGCATCTTCAACGGGGTCTGCATCGCCAAGCTCAAGGTGCCGCCGCTGATCACGACCCTCGGCACGTTGGGTGCAGCCCTCGGCGCCGCCCAGCTGATCACCGACGGCAGCGATGTGCGCACGGTGCCGCGGACGATGTTCGTGATCACCCGCTACCGGCCGTTCGGCCTGAGCTGGCTGGTGTGGATCGCCGTCGCGGTAACGATCGTCTTCGGGCTGAACCTCGCCTACACGCGCTACGGGCGGCACACCTACCTCATCGGGTCCAACATCGAGTCGGCGCGCCGAGCGGGCATCAAGACCGACCGCCACGTGATCAGCCTCTACGCGCTGAACGGGTTCCTGGCCGGCCTGGCCGGGATGGTCTCGCTGACCCGCTTCTCGACCACCACCATCTCCGGGCACAGCCAGGATGCGCTGCAGGTGATCACCGGCGTCGTCCTCGGCGGCACCAGCGTCTTCGGGGGCATCGGCACGATGCTCGGCACCGCCATCGGCGTCCTCATCCCGGCGGTGCTGACCAACGGCTTCGTCGTCCTCAACTTCCAACCCTACGGGCAACAGATCGTGATCGGCGGTGTGCTGGTCGCAGCCGTGTACATCGACCAGCTGCGTCGCCGCCGTCGCGACCGGGCATGACCCGGAACACCACCCAACCACCCACCCACCAACCAGATCAAACGCATCAACTCAGGGGAGAACACCACCATGCTCAGCCGTATCAACAAGTACTCACTCGCAGCAGCCGGCCTGTTGCTGTCGATCGGCGCCGCATCGTGCGGTTCCGACGAGAACAGCGCCTCGACCACCGCTGCGCCGGTGGCGGAGACCACCGCCGAGACCGTCGCGGTCACCACCGCCGACACGACGGCGGCCACCACCGCCGCGAGCACGGCGGAGACCACCGCCGAGACGACGGCTGGGTCGACCGCGAGCGGTGACGACCTCGTCGCACCCGAGGGCATGTCGATCGTGTACGTGCCGGGCCTGACCGGCAACCCGTTCTACAACACGGTCGCGTGCGGTGCGCAGCAGGAGGCGGACAAGCTCGGGATCGACTTCACCTACCAGGGCGCCCCCGAGTTCGACGTCGCCAAGCAGTCCGCCATCGTCAGCGCGCTGATCGGCGAGAAGCCCGACGCGATCATGATCTCGGTGACCGACCCGGACGCGATGATCCCGCCGCTGCAGGAGGCCAAGGACGCCGGCATCGACATCATCGGCATCGACGGCGACCTGTCCGACGAGTCGATCCTGTCGACGAACATCCAGTCGGACAACCTCATCGGCGGTGCCCTCGCGGCCAAGTCGCTGGTCGAGGCGGTCGGCGAGGACGTGGGTGGCGACGTGCTCGGCCTGAGCAACAACGCCGGCAGCCCGATCGGCGAGCAGCGCGAGAAGGGGTTCACCGACGAGCTCGCGAAGCACCCGAAGTTCAACTACCTCGGAACGCAGTTCACCAACAACCAGCAGTCGGAGGCCGCCACCATCGTCTCGACAACGGCGTCGTCGAATGGCAACCTGGTCGGCGTGTACACCATGGCCACCAACAACACCGAAGGTGCCGTGACGGGCCTGCGTGAAGCCGACAAGACGGTGGAGGACGTGAAGATCGTCGGCTACGACGTATCGGCTCCGATCCTCGAAGCGCTGGAGAACGGTGACATCACCGGACTCGTCGTCCAGTACCCGTACGGCGCGGGCGCCCTCGGCGTCGACACCGCAGTCCGGCTCGCGAACGGCGAGGACGTGGAGCGCAACCAGGCGACCGACTTCGTGTTCGCCACGCCGGAGAACGTGTCCTCCGAAGAAGTGCAGCAGTTCATCTACAAGCTGGACTGCAACTGATGGCGGAGGGAGCAGATGTCGAGGTGACCACCTCGGGCACGAACTCGTCTGCTCCCGCGAAGACGGTGAGGGGGGCGGCGTCGAACGGCGTCGCCCCCTACGTCGCGGGACGGGCGCAGCGGAACTCGAGCGGCTCGGTCCAACGAGAGATGCCGACGGATTTCTCGATCGCGTTCGAGATCGGCAACGGGTCGACGAAGCCTGGCGTCGAGCGCGGACCTCGGAAGCACTCGATGCGCGGCTTCGAGGACACCTACGTCGACATCGTCGACTACATCATCCGGATCACCCACCGGATCTGGGAAGACCAGGACATCGGCTACATCTACGACACCTACTCGCCGTCCTGTCGCGTGTACGACGACGGCGGCCCGCGTCAAGGCATCGAGCCGATGGTGGCCGGCACGATCCAGCGGATCAGTGCGTTCCCCGACATGCGCCACTACGCCGACGAGGTGATCTGGGCGGGCAACGACGAGCAGGGGTTCGTCACCTCCCACCGCGCGCTCAACATCGGCCACCACACCGGCAACTGGCGGTGGGGCCCGGCGACGGGTCGCAAGGTGAACAGCTGGGTCATCGCGAACTGCGTGGTCGCCGACAACGAGATCCACGAGGAGTGGGTGCTCTACAACCTCGCCGCCCAGCTCCAGCAGCTCGGCATCGACGTCGTGGCGGCGGCGCGGGCCCACGGCAACGCAGGCCTGCTCGAGCCCGTCGCGCCGGTCGAGATGACCGAGGTGCAGCGGCTGGTGGGCGGTCAGAAGCCGTACCCGTACCCGGCCAAGGAAGGTGACGGGTTCGACGTCGACCACTTCGTCCGGCAGCTGTTCCACGACACCTACAACCGCCGCGACCTGAGCGCGATCGACCGGGCGTACGCGCCGAACGTGCGCTGGTACGGGACGACCAACCGGATCGGCTACGGGCGATCCGAGGTTCGGGCGATGGCGCGGAGCCTGCTGTCGACGTTCCCCGACCTCGGCCTGTACGTCGACGAGGTCTACTGGATGGGCAACGACGACGAGGGCTACCGGGTCTCGGTGCGATGGAACGCAACGGGCACCCATCGCGGCTGGTCGCTGTACGGTGAACCGACCGGCCGTCGGGTGCACATCTGGGGCCTGCAGCAGCTGTACGTCCAGCGGGGCAGGATCGTCGAGGACTGGATGCTGTTCAACGAGTTCGAGGTCATCGCTCAGCTTGTCAAAGACGACCCGCCGCCGCTGCTGCCGTGACGTCACTCGTCCGGGTCAGCTGCCGTCAGCTGCGCCCGCGCATCGCCGACCTGGCGACTAACGTCGAGCTCTCGACCGCGGCCGTCCGGTCGGCGATCGACGAGGGTGCCGACGTGATCGTCCTCCCGGAGCTTGTGACGTCCGGCTACTCGTTCGCATCGGTGGACGAGGTCCGCAGCGTGGCCGTTCCCTCGTCGCACCCGGTGTTCGACGGCTGGGCGACGGCGATCCGCGACGGCCGACCGTCGGCCTGCGTGGTCGCCGGGTTCGCAGAGGTCGCGGGCGACGGGACGCTCTACAACAGCGCCGCGCTGGTCGACGCACGTGGCGTGCGCGCCGTGTACCGCAAGACCCACCTGTGGGACCGCGAGAAGCTGTGGTTCACGCCGGGTGACACGTTGCCGCCGGTGGTCGAGACGCCGTCCGGCCGGATCGGGATCGCGATCTGCTACGACCTGGAGTTCCCGGAGCTCACCCGCGATCTCGCGCTGCGACACGCCGACCTGGTCGCGGTCCCGACCAACTGGCCGCTCGTCGAGCGGCCCGCCGGCGAGCGACCGCCCGAGGTGGTCATCGCCATGGCTGCGGCACGTGTCAACCGGGTTGCGATCGCATGTTGCGATCGGGCCGGGACCGAGCGGGGTCAGGAGTGGACCGCCGGCTCGACCATCGTCGGATCCGACGGATGGCCGGTCGCGACGGCCGGCGCGCTCGACGCGGCAACGGCGGACCTCGACCTCCGGGCCGGCCGCGACAAGGCGCTCACCGACCTCGCCGATGCCTTCGGCGACCGTCGTGTCGACCTCTACCGGCCATCCTGAGCGGCTCAGGAACGCAGCATCGCGATCCGCCGGGCGGACTCCGCTCGGAGCAGACCGACGTCGTTGCCCGGTGTGATCAGCAGGTATCCCCACCCTGCGAACTCAGCGGCCTGCTCGCCGGTGAGCGCGAAGATGCCCGCGGGGATGTCGGCGGCCGTCGCCCGGTCGACGATGTGCTGCAGGGCATCCCCCAGCGCCGTCGGCGTGAGTCCGGTGCCGAGCATCTCCCAGCCGGACGTGACGGCGAGGTCGTTGGGGCCGACGTAGATCGCGTCGAGCCCGTCCACGGCGAGGATGTCGTCGATCCTGTCGACGGCGGCCGGTGACTCGATCATCCCGATCGTCAGGACCGTGCTGTCGGCGTTGGCTGGGTAGTCGCTGCCGCCGTAGAGCAGACCACGAGACGGTCCGAAGCTGCGTCGACCGGTCGGCGGGTAGCGGCACGCTGCGACGAACCGGGCGGCGTCGTCCACCGAATCGATGCTCGGGCACACGACTCCGTACGCACCGGCGTCGAGGAGGTGACCGATGTCCTCTGCATCGTTCGACCGGCAGCGAACGATCGGGACCGCCGGCGTCGCCGAGACCGCCTGGAGGCACGAGATCGCCGATTCGACGCCGAACATGCCGTGCTGCAGGTCGATCGTGACGGCGTCGTATCCGCAGTGCCCCAGCACCTCTGCCGTGTAGGGGTTGCCGTTGGACACCCATGCGTTGATGGCGAGCGATCGCGAGGAGAGCAGCTCGCGCAACCGGTTGGTCCGCATCAGAGCGCGGGCACGCTGTGCTGGATCAGCGACCAGTCGGCGAGGTAGCCGTTGGCGTCGAGGCCGACGCCGGCAGCCCTTGCGGCGCGGACCACGTCGGGCGACCACTCGAGCCGGGTGCGCCCGTCTCCACCGTTGATCACGACCACCTCGGAGCGCGGATCGGAGGACGTGTTGACGATCGACCGCCACGACCCCGGCGGCACGGACAGCGTGTCGTGTGCGGACAGCCGGACCTCGACCGGATCGACCTGGTTGAGGGTCACCAGCCACTCCCCGCGGACGACGATCAGCACCTGGGACTCGGCGTGACGGTGACACAGCACGCCCTCTCCTTCGGCGGCGCGGAGCACCGCGACGTCGAAACCGTGAGGGTTGTGCACGCGCGGTTCCTGCATCCGGTCCTCGGTCATCCCGTAGCCGATGACGAGGGCCAACCGCGCCGCTCCCCCCGGCACGGCCGTGCACAGCAACGCCCGGTCCGAGAACTGCCGTTCGGCGTCGGTCGTCACCCGGCTGCGCATCTGTTCGGGCGTGACCTCACGCATGTCGGCGACCTGTGCGGTCGACATCGGTGTGACGAGCTCGATGTCGTCGGTGAGCACGTCACCGGCCACCGTGTCCACGAGGTGGTTGCCGACCGTCAGGTGCAGACCGTGTCCCCCGGCCTGGCGGAGCACGTCCGGCTCCCAGATCAGGCCACCGGTCTCGTCCTGGCCGAGGATCGTGAAGATCAGGTTGTCCTCGCCGCCGATGTTGGTGAAGCCGCGGAAGACCCATGTTGGGATCGAGATGATGTCGCCGGGCCCTCCGACGTACTCACCCTCGATCTGCTGGCGTCCCCACCGAAAGGTGTAGGTGCCCTCCACCACGATGAACACCTCGGCCGTGAAGTGCATGTGCAACGAGTTGTTCACACCCGGCGGCATGGACGCGGCTCCCAGTTGGAAGCCGTGCGGGATCTCGAGGTTGATGAACTGATCGGTCTCGGACACGCCGCTGCCGATGATGGCGTAGTTGAGCTTCCGTTCCGAGCCCGGGGTGCGGCAGTCGATGAATGCGTTTTCGGCGGCGACGAGGTCTCGTCGGCGGACGGTTCGGTGGGCGAGCTCCGCCGCGCTGACCTGGACGGGAGCGCGGGGGGATGACTCGGGGGATGACGGCATGACGTTCCTTCGACGGCGGGTCCGAACAGTATTGTCATACGTATGCATACAGCGCAAGCTCCATGTGCATCGGCTGGGGACCCCCGCTCGGCGTGGTGTAAGGGCCTCGCGCGTCTACCATCGCCACGATGGGATGGGAGGCACGGCTGGAGTGGGCATGACCGTCACGAGCCACGATGTCGCTCGCCTGGCCGGTGTCTCCCAGGCCACCGTGTCCCGAGCGCTGCGGGGCGATGCCAGGGTCACGGCCGACACGCAGGAGCGCGTCCGTGAGGCGGCGCAGGCTCTCGGCTACGTGCGAAGCGAGCTGGGTCGTGGGCTGTCGACGCGCTCGACCCATCGGGTCGCGCTGGTCGCCGAACTGGAGAACACCCTATACCACCAGTTGATGCGCCCGATCCACGACGAACTGGGCAAGCGCGACTACCGCATGGTGCTGCTCGCCGAGGACAGCGACGACGCCGGTCTGCACGAGCGGTTGCTCGATCGTTCCGTCGATGGCGCGATCCTGATGACCAGCCGGCTGAGCTCGGCGCTCCCGTTCGAGCTGGCGCGCCGGAACCTGCCGTTCGTGTTCCTCAACCGGGTCGGGGCGTTCGCCGGCGCACCGAGCGTGAGCGCCGACAACTTCGCCGGTTCACGCGCCGTCGGTGATCTGCTGGTGCGGCTCGGTCACACCCGTATCGGCGTGATCCTCGGACCGTCCGACACCAGCACCGGCCGAGACCGCGAGGCCGGGTTCCGCGCCGCGCTCGACGACGCCGACATCAGCCTGCCTCGGAACAGGGTGTTCCGGCGCGAGTACGACGAGGAGAGTGGTCGGATGGGTCTCGAGACCCTGCTGGCTGCGAACAAGCCGCCGACGGCGATCTTCTGCGCCAACGACTTCGTCGCGATCGGAGCGTTGAACCGCGCGACCGAGCTCGGCGTTGCGGTGCCCGGTGACGTCACCGTGGTCGGGTTCGACGACATCGACATGGCCGCATGGCCCGCGTTCCGGCTGACCACCGTCCGGAGCCCCCTGATGGCCATGGCGGAGCGGGCTGCAGGCCTCCTCGTCGACCTGATCGAGGGCAAGATCGGCACCGAACACGACATCTTCGCCACCGAACTCGTGCTGCGCAGCACTCACGCCCCTGCCTGAGGCCACCGCGATCGGGGCCTCGTGAAGCGCCGACTCACGAACAGACGCTTGTCGGCGGTCGAGCGGCGGCCCGGCCAGTTCCCGACAGACCTAAACTCATGCGAGCGCGCCGTGCAGCAGACAAAGGCCGCCCGGCCGACGTTCGTCGCCTGGTATCGAGACCCCGCACGCCCAACTCCCTCCGCACTGCGCATCGGCTACCGAGACGACAGTGCGACGTGGGATCGCTGCAGGTCGACTTCCTCGTGGTGTCACGTCGACGATGGCACGCTTGGCGTGTCGTAATCGATCCCCACGGCGACTAATTACTTGCCCCTGAAATAGTCGGCTGAGATGGTCCTGGAGGGGGCTCGCGTTTCTGATCGGGTTGGAGGATGATGGCTCCGAGACCTGAGTTGAGACCTGAGGATCGGAGCCATCATCCGTGTTGAGAACAGTATGTGTTCGCCCGACGTTGTGGGAAGCGATGTTGCCGCCCGAGGCGCTGGTGATGCCGC
>JANNZY010000076.1:0-4655 GCA_031410915.1 Actinomycetes bacterium | reverse complement strand
CGGTGCGACCGGTGGTATCGCGGTACGTCGCCTTGCTGAGTGACTGGACGTGCACGTTCTCGCGGGTGAGCGGGTTGTCGACCGGCAGCGCGAGGCGCTCGCTGCCGACCACGGACTCGCCGCGCCAGTTGCCGTGGTTCCACTCCGGATGCCCGTAGCCGATGCCGCGCATCTGGAAGTTGAACATCGGCTCCAGCGTGATGGTGGCGACATTGCCGTCCCAGCCGATCAGGTCGTACTCGAATGCCGACGCGTAGCGCGTGCCCGGCTGCCACGTGATGCGGTAGTCGACCGTGCGAACCAGCGCTCCCTCTGCACCGTCGGGAATGGTTGCGCCGACCTCGTGCCAGCGCCGGCCGTCGGCGTACTCGTTGACGTCGAAGTGGGTGGCGAACGTGTCGAAGCTGACGGGTGCCCACAGCCAGAAGAACTGCGGCACCATGACGGGCGCGCCAGTGGGAGCGTGTTCACCGACCGGGCGGACGCCCCAGGAGCGGTCGCGCGAACCCGCGACGCCGGACACCTCGACGCGCTCCCCGTCCACTTCGACCCAACCGTTCCACGACCCGAACTGCGTGAGCCGGGTGTAGTCGAACAGCACCCGCACGCCGACGCGCTGGAAGAAGTGCGGTTCCTCCAATGCGTTCGAACGCGCGGTGAAGGTCAGCTCGGCGCGCAGGCCTTGCTCGGGCGCATCGACGTGCAGGCGTAGAAGGCGGAGCGGCTCGACGACTTCGACGCGGATCGGCCCGACGGTGGTCGCGTCGGCGCGGTCTTTCGGTGCCCGTGCCGAGGCGAAGACGCTGGTCTGCATCGCGCCGCCGCGCACGACGCAGAACCCGGCGTCGACGACGTGGCGGTTCGGGTACAGCCCCATCGCGAGCCCGAAGTACAGCGAGCCGTCGGCGGTGTAGCCGTTGAAGAAGTAGCGGTCGTAGTGATTGACGTCGGGCGTCGCCGAGTGCGCGATCGGCACGGTGGCCTGGTGGAGCGGGAAGTCGTCGTAGCTCGTCAACATGGCGGCGATCGTAGGGTGACCACGGCCACCGCCCGCTGCTGGAGTGCTCGACGAGGTCGCCATCTACGATCGACGGCGTGAGCCCCACGACGTATCGCAAGGTCTGCATCGCGTCGCTCGTCTCGCTGTGTCTGATCGTCGTCACCGGTGCCTCGGTGCGGCTCAGTGGCTCGGGACTGGGTTGCAAGGACTGGCCGAATTGCAACGACTCGAAGTTCATCGACGTCTCCACGACGCATGGTGCGATCGAGCAGATCAACCGGTTGTTCACGGGTGTGGTCGCGGCCGCGGTGATCATCGCCGTGCTCGGTGCGTTCAAGCGCAGGCCACGGCGCACGGACCTGACCAAGCTGGCCATCGTCGTCGCCCTCGGCGTGCCGGCGCAGGGAATCATCGGCGCGTTCGTCGTCCTCACCGATCTCAACCCCTTCGTGAACCAGCAGCACTTCCTGCTGTCGATGGCGCTCGTGGCCCTCGGCGCGGTGCTGGTCGCGCGTGCGGGCGAGCCGGATGGCGCAGTGCGGGCACCGACGGTCAGCGACCCGACCCGTCAACACGTGTGGGCGATCACGGTGCTGACGGGCGTCGCGATCCTCAGCGGCACGTTCGTCACGGGCGCCGGACCGCACGCCGGCGACGAGGAGGCGAACCGGTTCGACGTCGCGATCTCCACAGTGGCGCGCATCCACGGCATCGCCGTCATGCTCACGATCGGTGTCGCGATCGTGATGTTCTGGCGGCTACGCACTCGCAGCGCGGATCGGCGCGTGCTCGAGAACCCGCTGACGACGTGGATGGTGCTCGCCGTCGCGCAAGCCGGGGTCGGCTACACGCAGTACTTCAACGGCGTGCCCGCAGTGCTGGTCGGCATCCACATCGCGCTGGCGACCGGGCTGTGGCTGGCCACGATTCACCTGCAGCTCGCGACCAACGTCGCCGTTCAGGCGAACGCGGACATCGACCCCGAGATCGCGCGGAACTCATCGACGGTTTCGTAGATGATCTCGGTCACCGGGCGCACCGAGTCGATGCGGCCGGCGACCTGGCCGGATAGCGCGAGCGACGCCTCCATGTCACCACCGAAGTAGAGGTCCATCGCCGTGCCGAACTCGGCCATGTCGACATGGTCCTGGTGTTCGAGGCGGGTAGACCGCTCGGTGCGCAATGCGCGCAACCCCGGCCGAGAGAAGCGGTTGAGGAAGACGGTGTCTGTCTCGGCCGCAGCCACGATGGCTTGTTTCCAGTTGTCGTGGATCGGCGACTCGGCGGCCGACACCATCCGCGTGCCCATCTGCACGCCCTGCGCGCCGAGCGCGAAGGCGGCCGCCATCGAGCGACCGTCGCAGATGCCGCCGGCGGCGATGATCGGCACGTCGAACTCCGACGCGATCAGCGGAACGAGCACCATCGTCGAGACGTCTCTCGGGTTCTTGAACCCGCCGCCCTCACCGCCTTCGACCACAAGTCCGTGGACACCGGCGTCGACGGCCTTGCGCGCCGCGCTCAGCGTCGGAACGACGTGGAACACGGTGAGGCCGGCGTCTTTCAATTGCGCGGTGTACTTCGTCGGATCCCCCGCAGACGTCGTCACGAAGCGCACGCCCTGGTCGACCACGAACTGCACGATCGAGGGGTCGCGCACGAACAGCTGGGCGATGTTGACACCGAACGGCTTGTCCGTCAGGTCGCGCATCTTGACGATCTCATCGCGGATCACGTCGAGCTGACCCGACGACGTCTCGATGATGCCGAGCCCGCCGGCGTTGGAGACCGCCGAGGCGAGTTGGGAGCGGGCGATCCATCCCATCGGAGCCTGGATGATGGGATAGTCGATGCCGAGCATCTCGGTGATCGGCGTGGAAATCGGTGCGGGACGGCTCACAGCAGCGACGGTACAGTCACGGGCCGCCGAGCACCGGGTCGTACCGATTCGCCAGCGCCAGTGTTGCGAAGCTCACCCGAACCGGTCGTGCCCACACGGTGTGTGGGTTGTTGCTCGCGCCACCTGGGGTTCATCGAAAGGCGACCCGGCTGATCCGAATTCGCCCAGCGTGAAAGGGGTGTGAACGCACATGCGCGCCCTGTGTTACGGCCGTGTGCGTTCCTTGACCGGTGCTGGCACCCCGGCTACCATGCCGACCGCGGTGCCGATGCCGCGACCCAGGCCGTCCTTTTTGGGGGGTTCGGATCGATGTGCGACGTACATGCGTCCAACATCATCCTCGGGGGAGGAAACCATGCCAAGAAAGGCAACCACATGAGGCTACGGAAGGCTTCGGCCTTGCTCGCCGCGTTAGCGGTCGCAATGACCGCCTGCGGCTCCGATGACGACAAGGCGGCCAGCACCACTGCTGCCGCCTCTGAAACCACGGCTGCGGCAGCAGACACCACCGCTCCGGCGGCTGGCGACACCACTGCACCGGCCACCGGCGATGGCAAAGCCGTCGTCGTGTCCAGCGACTTGCCCCTCCAGGGCGCGTCGAAGGACGCGTCGGACGACACCAACCTGGCCATGGCGCTGCTCCTCGAGCAGGTCGGTGGCAAGGCCGGTCCGCACACCGTGACGCTCAAGGAGTACGACAACTCGACCGCTGCCAAGGGTGGCTGGGACGACGCGACGTGCGCCAAGAACGCCAACGACCACGTGGCCAACGCCGAGGAAGTGGCCGTCATGGGCACCTACAACTCGGGCTGCGCCAAGATCGAGGTCCCGGTGCTCAACGCCGACCCGACCGGTCCGATGCTGATGGTCTCGCACGCCAACACCAACCCTGGTCTGACCAAGGCCTGGGACCCGGGCGAGCCCGAGAAGTTCTATCCGACCGGTGTTCGCAACTACGCTCGCGTGATCGCGACCGACGACCTGCAGGGCAAGGCTGACGCCGAGTTCGCAGCGAAGGACCTCGGGCTGAAGAAGTGTGTCGTGCTGAACGACGCGCAGACCTACGGCATCGGCGTCGCTTCGGCGTTCGAGGACGCAGCGGCTGATGTCGGCATTGAAGTCGTCGCCACTGAGGCGTGGGACTCGAAGCAGCCGAACTACACCGCTCTCTTCGAGGGCTTCGTGGATCTCGCTCCGGACTGCATCTTCCTCGGCGGCATCAACGACAACAACGGTGAGCAACTGATCCGTGACAAGGTGTCCGTGTTCGGGCCGAACGACGGCGATGTCAAGCTCATCGCTCCGGACGGCTTCACCGGCTATCCCACGGTCCAGGCGTTGGCTGAGGCCGAGGGCATGTACATCTCCTTCGCCGGTCTCCCGGCGAGCGAGCTGGTCAAGCAGGGTGGCGCAGGCGCAGCCTTCGTCGATGCCTTCAAGACCAAGTACGGTCACGATCCGGCGTCCGCCTACAGCATCTACGGCGCTGCTGCGCTGCAGTTCATCCTGAAGGCGATCGAGAACTCCGACGGCACTCGCAAGAGCGTCACCGAAGCGGCGTTCTCGGGCATCACGGTGCCTGCCGACCAGTCGATCATCGGACGTGAGTTCGGTGTCGACGCCAACGGCGACGTGACCGTCCGCGACATGTCGATCCAGCTGCTCACGGGTGGCGTGGAGACCTTCTACAAGCCATGGCCTGTCGAGTGATCGACGCCAGTCGCTGACTGCACGAAGTAAGTAAGGAATCAACCG
>JANNZY010000075.1:0-2729 GCA_031410915.1 Actinomycetes bacterium | reverse complement strand
GTACACCGAGGTGCTGACCGGGCGGACCAACGAGCAGCAGATCCGCAGCATCGCCAACCTCTTCAGTGCGCAGGACAACACCGGGTCGGTGCAGCTGACGATGCGGGCCGACCTGCAACAGGTGGCCAAGGATGCGCTCGGCGAGCGCGAGGGCAGCGTCATCGTGATGGACCCGCACACCGGCGCTGTGCTGGCGATGTGGAGTTGGCCGAGCTACGACCCGAATGTCGTCGCCGTGCACAACAACACCGAAGCGGAGAAGGTGATCACCTTCCTCAACGCATCGCCGGGCAAGCCGACGCTGGCCAATGCGTACCAGGAGCGCTACATGCCCGGGTCGGCGTTCAAGATCGTCACGACAGGAATCGCCCTGGAGGCGGGCGTCGTCGACTTCCCCACGGTCTTCGAGAACGAGACCGGGTACACGCCACCACAGACGAACGACCCGGTCGAGAACTACCAGGGCCACGTCTGCGGCGGCGACCTGCGGGAAGTATTCCGCCGCAGCTGCAACACACCATTCGCGCGCATCGCCGTCGAGCTCGGCGCGGAGCGGATGGTGGCCGGCACCGCCGCGTGGGGCTTCGGCGAGAACGTCCCCCTCGACATCCCGGGCGCGGTGGCGTCCAACTTCGGCACGGTCGATGAACTGCGCGACGCGATCCCCAAGGTGGCCATTCGAGGTTTCGGTCAAGATGACGACCTCGTCGTGCCGTTGCACATGGCGATGATCGCGTCGACCGTGGCCAACGGCGGGCAGATGATGCAGCCCTACGTCGTCGCCGAGACGCTGGATCACGAGGGGGCGGTCCTGGACCAGACGAGCCCGACGGTGTGGAAGACCCCGATCAGCGCCGCGACTGCGTTGAAGCTGACCGACCTGATGATCGGCGTGGTGCAGAACGGCACTGCGACGTGCTGCCTGCAACTGGCCAACGGCATCCAGGCTGCGGCCAAGACGGGTACCGCGCAGCTCAACGCGAAGGGCCAGCCGCAGCGCTCGCACGCCTGGATCACAGCGTTCGCTCCAGCCGAGAACCCGCAGTACGCGATCGCCGTCGTGTTGAAGGGCACGAACGCCGAGATCAGCGAAGGGACCGGCGGCAAACTGGCCGGACCGATCGCCAAGACCGTGCTCGACTACGCGCTCTCGATGCCTGCCACAACTGGTTGAGACCGTGAACCTTGACCACAACGTGAACCCCACCCGCCACCGATTCTCGGTAGCCTCGTCCCGCGCATTCGGGTCCCACCGGTTGCGGCACACAAGCAGGCAGCAGTGACGAACCACGGAGAACGCACGGTCCTCAACGACCGGTACGAGGTCCAGCAACGCATCGGGCGCGGTGGGATGGCGGACGTGCTGCTCGCGCGCGACCTGCTGCTCGACCGTCCCGTGGCGATCAAGGTGCTGTTCGCCGAGTACGCGACCGATCCAAACTTCGTCGAGCGATTCCGCCGTGAGGCGCAGTCGGCGGCTGCGCTCAACCACCCCAACATCGTGAGCGTCTACGACTGGGGCAAGTACGGCAGCACGTACTTCATCGCCATGGAGTACATCGAGGGACGCACGCTCGCCGACATCATCCGCGCCAACGGCCGCATCTCCGCGGTGCAGGCGGCCGAGATCGGTAGCGAGGTGTCGGCGGCGTTGGCCTTCGCCCACCGCAACGGCGTCGTGCACCGCGACATCAAGCCGGCCAACATCCTCATCGGCTCCAGTGGCCAGGTGAAGGTGGCCGACTTCGGCATCGCCCGGGCGATGAACTCCGCGGCCGACAGCAACCTGACCCAGGTCGGTCTCGTGATGGGCACGGCCACCTACTTCTCGCCGGAGCAGGCCCAGGGCGCGCAGCCCGACCCGCGCAGCGACCTGTACTCGCTCGGCATCGTGATGTACGAGATGGTCTCCGGGCGGCCGCCTTTCGCCGGCGACAACCCGGTTGCGATCGCCTACAAGCAGGTCCACGAGAACCCGCAGCCGCTGAACCAGATCGCGCCCGATGTGCCTCGCCCGTTCGAGGCGATCGTCGCCAAGTTGCTGGCCAAGAACCCGGCCGTTCGCTATCCCGACGGCGACGCGCTGCGCGACGACCTGCGCCGCTTCCGCAATGGCGATCCCGTGCGCGCACTCTCCGGCGTTGCCCAGCCCCCCGGTCCGGCGACACGGGCGATGCCCGTCGCCGGGGGCACCTCGATCGCCCGCACGGTGGCACCGGCGCGGCCCCAGACGGCGGCGATCGCGGCTGCCGGTGTCTACAACACGACCGCCACCACCGGCGCCAACCCGACAGCAGCGATGCCGCGCACCGCGATCGTGCCCACCGCCGGATCGGTGGTGCCGCGCACCGGCCAGAACCAACACCGCCAGTACCCGACGGGCGCGAACGAGGCCGTCTACTACGACCCGCCGTCACGCCGTGGCTGGTGGGGCATCGCTGCGTTCGTCGCCGTGCTGCTGCTCGCGGTGGGCGGCTACCTGCTCTTCAAATCGCTGAACAAGGACGACAAGCCGACGTCGTTCAGCCTGGAAGACGTCACCGAACTGCAGATCGACGTCGCCTCGCAGCGACTCATCGACGCCGGCCTCACGCCGACGGCTGTGCCCCAGCCCGATCCGGACGTGCCCGAGGGCGTGGTCTACCAGACCGATCCCGCACCGCAGACCCTGGTCGCCCAGGGGCAGGAGATCTTGCTCTACTTCAACCCGGCGGCGGCAATGGTGCCGG
>JANNZY010000074.1:0-20643 GCA_031410915.1 Actinomycetes bacterium | reverse complement strand
CCCGTCGTCCACCTTTCGAGCGCAGTGGCCGTGCTGGGCCAGTTCCCAGTCCTGGCCGGCGCGGATCTCCTGGTCGAGCGCGGCGAGATCGTTCTGCTGCAGGGTCCGAACGGTGCCGGCAAGACATCGCTGCTGCGGTTGTGTGCCGGCCTGATGCCGCTGGCGCGCGGTGAGGCGACGATCCTCGGGCACGATCTGCGCACCGAACGCGATGCGATCCGCCGCCGCGTCGGCCTGCTCGGCCACGCCAACGGGCTGTATGCCGACCTCACCGTCAGCGAGAACGTCCGGTTCTGGGGTTCGACGGTCGGGGCGACGGCGACCGAGATCGGCGCGGCGATCGAGCGCATGGGCTTGGCCCAACGGCTCTCCGCGGTCCAGGTCGCGAAGCTGTCCGCCGGGCAGCGCCGCCGAACCGCGCTGGCCTGCCTCATCGCCCGCCGGGCCGAGCTGTGGCTGCTCGACGAACCCCACGCCGGCCTCGACGCGACCGGCCGCGACGAGCTCGACGACACACTGCGCACGGCCACCGCATCCGGTGCCACCGTTCTGGTCGCCAGCCACGAACTCGAGCGCGCGGGAGCGCTGGCCACCCGCATCGTCGAGATCGTCGGCGGTCAGGTTCGCGAGCATGGACCGGCCACAGGCCCGGAGACGGGAGCAGCAGCCTGATGTTCCGCGTCGCCCGTCTGATCGCCGCCAAGGACCTGCGCATCGAGCTGCGCAGCCGCATCGTCACCAACCAGGTGCTGCCATTCGCCGGGATCGTGATGGTGATGTTCGCGTTCGCGCTGAACACCGACCTGATCGTCGAACGCGTCGCACCCGGCCTGGTCTGGCTGGCCACGCTGTTCAGCCTGCTGATCCTCGTGCAACGCGCGTTCGCGATCGAGACCGCCGACGGGGCAACGGATGCGATGCGCGCCGCCGGGGTCGACCCGGCCGGCATCTTCCTCGGCAAGACCCTCGCCCTCGCCGTGCAGCTTGCGCTGCTGGAGGCACTCCTGCTCGTGATCGCGGTGGTGCTCTACAGTGCCAAGGTTCGTCCCGGCAGCGTCGTGTTGTTGCTCGCAACCTTCGTCGCCGCGACCGTCGGACTGGCCCTCGTCGGTACGCTGTACGGAGGCCTTGCTGCCGGTGTACGTGGTCGGGAGACCCTGCTCCCGCTCCTCTTATTGCCGGTGGTGGCGCCCGTACTGATCGGTGCCACCCGCGCGACGGAAGCCGCGCTCGGCACTGCCGGTGCCGTCGTCGCAGACGGATGGCCGTGGCTCGGTCTCCTCGCTGTCTTCGCGGCGCTGTTCGGTGTGGGCGGCACGTTGGCATTCGGACCCCTGATCGAGGAATGAGACATGGCAGTGACGGACACGCAGATCGCTGTTGCCGGACCCGGTGAGGGCAGCGCCCGAAACCGATCAGCGACCAGCACAGCGTTCACGCGCGCGCTCGGTGTCGCGACCATCGTGTCGATGGCGCTGCTCGCGCTCTTCGGGCTGTTCCTCTCGCCCGCCGACGTGGTCCAGAACGAGAGCGTCCGCATCCTGTACATCCACGTCGGCACGGTGTGGATCGCGTACGTCGCGTTCGGCCTCACCGCGATCTCTTCGGCGGCGTTCTTGTGGAAGCGCACGACGTCGCTGACGTGGGACCGCATCGCCGGGGCCAGTGCCGAGGTGGGCGTGCTGTTCATGGCACTGACGTTGTTCGCCGGCGCGATCTGGGGCCGGCTCTCGTGGGGCAAGTTCTGGGTCTGGGACGCGCGGGTCACCACAACCGCGTTCTTGTTCGTGACGTACATCGGCTACCTCGCCGTGCGCGGCCTCGGTGGCAGTCATCAGCAGCGCGGGCGTCGCTCCGCCGTCGTCGCCCTGCTCGCGGTGTTGGAGATCCCGCTCGTGCACTTCAGCGTCAAGCTGTGGCGCGGCCTGCACCAGGACTCCAGCGTCGCCGACACCACGAAGGTGCAGTTGCACGGGCTGATGCTGTTCTCGCTGTTCCTCTCGCTGATCGCGTTCACACTGCTCTACGCGTGGCTGGTCATCCACCGTCAGCGGGTGCTCGCGATGCAGGACGCGCTCGAGGACAAGGGTCTCGACCACGCGCTCGAGCAACGCCGCCAGGAGAGCGATCGCTGATGAAGGACATCGGATTCATCCTCGCCACGTACATCGCGACGTTCGTCGGCTCGGCCGGTCTCGCCGTCTACTACATCCGCCGCGGCAAGCGGTTGGCCGCGCAGCTGCCGGCCGAGGACAAGCCGTGGACCTGAGCCCACGCACGCTCGACGCCGAGCCCCCTGACCCGGCTGCGGCGCCGCCGAAGAAGGCTCCGCCGAAGCAGGGTCCACCGAACCGGCGCAAGTGGGTGTCGATCGGCTTGCTCGTCGTGGTGCTCGTCGCCGGTGGCGTGGTGCTGACCAAGTTCCTGACGTCGTCGCTCGACTACTACTGCAACGCGAACGAGCTCGGCACGAAGAGCGGCTGCGAGGCCGGCCGTCGACTGCGTGTGCAAGGCACCGTCGACGAAGGTTCGGTGAAGACCGCCGATGGCGTGACCACGTTCTCGATCACGTTCGACAAGGTGACGTTGCCGGTGAAGTACGACTCCAACAGTCCCGGGGGGTTGTTCCAGGAGTGCATCCCGGTGGTCATCCACGGCGTGCTGCAACCCGACGGTGTCTTCGACGGTGACGACATCGAGGTCAAGCACAGCAACGAGTACAGCGAGAAGAACAAGGACCGCCTGGACAATGCCGAGTCAGCAGCATGCTCACAGCAGCCCTGAACGGCACCATCGGGCGCTCGGCGCTCCTGTTCGGTCTCGTCTGCGCCACGTTCGGCGCGCTGGCCACCGTCTACGGCATCCGCGCCGACGACGCCAAGCTGTTGCGCAGCACACAGCGCTACGCGTGGGGTGTCGCGCTGTCCGGCGTTGTCGCGTTCGCGATCATGGAGAAGGCGCTGATCCAGCGTGACTTCTCGCTGAAGTACGTGCAGCAGGTCGGCTCGGCCGACACCCCGCCGCTGTACAACTTCGCCGCGATCTGGAGCGCGCTGGAGGGCAGCATCCTGCTCTGGCTGCTCGTGCTCGTCGGCTTCACTGCTGCGATCGCGCGACGGTTCCGCAAGCGGCTCGACGACCCGCTCGTGGCGTGGGCATTGGTCGTGATGTTCGCCGTCTGCATCTTCTTCTTCGTGCTGACGCTCGGCCCGGCCGATGCGTTCGTCGCGGGTGCACCGGGCGTCACGTCGGGCCCGGGCCCGAACCCGCTGCTGCAGAACCACATCCTGGTCCTGTTCCACCCGCCGATCCTGTACCTCGGGTACGTCGGCATGACCGTGCCCTTCGCGTTCGCGATCGCGGCGCTGATCACCGGACGTGTGGGCGAGCGCTGGCTGACCGAGACCCGGCGCTACGCGCTGTTCGCGTGGGGCTTTCTCACCATCGGCATCGTGCTCGGCGGTTGGTGGAGTTACGAGGTCCTCGGCTGGAGCGGCGTGTGGGGATGGGATCCGGTCGAGAACGCGAGCCTGCTGCCGTGGCTGACCGGCACGGCGTACATCCACTCCGTGCTCGTCCAGGAGCGCCGTGGCATGCTGCGTGTCTGGAACCTGACGTTGCTCGTGTCCACGTTCGCACTCACCATCCTCGGCACGTTCCTGACCCGCTCCGGGGTCATCAACAGCGTGCACGCGTTCAGCAACGGCACGATCGGCCCGTACCTGCTCGGCTTCTTCGGACTCGTGATGGTCGTGTCGCTCGGCCTCATCGCGTGGCGTGGCGATCGCCTGCGCTCACCGGGCGCGATCGACTCGCCGCTGTCGCGTGAAGGCGCGTTCTTGGCCAACAACGTGCTGTTCACCGTCTTCGCGTTCGTGGTCCTGCTCGGCACCGTGTTCCCGCTCATCGTCGAAGCCGTGCAGAACCGCCAGATCAAGGTCGGCGCGCCATACTTCGACAGCCTCGCCGTGCCGTTCGGCATCGTGTTGCTGTTCCTGATGGCCGTCGCACCCGTCCTGCCGTGGCGCAAGGCGAGCACCGAGTTGCTGCGCGATCGGCTGTTCTGGCCGGCCTGGGGTGGGGCGTTGGCGCTCGTGTTCGCGCTCGTCGTCGGCGCGTCGGGCTTCGCCTCGCTGCTCGCGTTCGGGCTCGGCGGGTTCGCCGGTGGCGCAGCGGCGCGCCAGCTCGTGCTGGCGACGCGCCGCCAGGGTCTGCGTGGGCTGATCGGCCGGGCCAATGGTGGCATGATCGTGCACCTCGGTGTCATCGTCGTCGCCGTCGCACTCGTCGCGTCGAACAGCTACACGCACTCGTCGCGGCTCGTGCTCGAGCAGGGCGAGCCGGCCAGCTACGGCGGCCACACGTTCGAGCTCGTCGACGTCGTCGCGTTCACCACGGCGCGCAGCACCGGTGTGAAAGCCAACGTACGCATCGACGGCGGGCAGACCTACGCCCCGGCGAACACGCTGTACACCAACATGGGTACGCTGATCCCGACGCCGTCGGTGCGGACCGGCTTCGCCAACGACGTGTACCTGACGTTGGAGGACGGCACCAAGCCTGGTGCGGACGAGGCCGCGATCAAGGTGTTCATCAAGCCGATGATCATCTGGCTCTGGATCGGTGCCGGGATGATGATCGCCGGCACGGTGCTGTCGGCGTTCCCCGGCAAACGCCGCCGCCTGCCGACCCAGCCTACATCCGAGCCGATACCGCTCGACGACGTGCCGACGAGCAAGGAGCCGGTCGGTGTCTGACGCCGATGTCGAGCTGCCCGCCCCGCCCGGCGACCTGAGCCCCGGTGACGGAGGCGCGCCCGCGAAGGGGCGCACCCGTGTCGCACCGTTCATCGTGCTCGCCGTCGCGGTGCTCATCGCCGGCTTCTTCTGGATCCTGGTCAGCGCCGACAAGCCCGACAGCGAGACGGCGTACTCGCCGCTCGTCAACCGCGCCGCGCCAGCGGTGACCGCGCAGACGCTGGACGGCAAGCCGTTCGACCTGCAGCGCCGCAAGGGCAGCTGGGTCGTGCTCAACTTCTTCAACTCGACGTGCGTGCCGTGCAAGACCGAGCACCCCGAGCTGGTCGACTTCGCCGAGCAGCAGCGAGCCCTCGGCGATCAAGGTGTCGAGCTCTACACGGTGGTGTGGGGCAACGACAGCGACAGCGCGGTGCGCCAGTTCTTCGCCGACAACGGCGGCGACTGGCCGGTGCTGACCGACCCGGAGGGCAGCATCGCCGTCGCGTTCGCCGTGCCGAAGGTGCCCGAGACGTGGATCATCGATCCCGACGGTGTCGTGCGCGAGCGCATCATCAGCAACACCACGGCGAAGTTCCTGACCGAGCAGATCTCCGCGCTGGCCAACGCATGACGAGTCTGAAGCGCTGGCCGGGTTGGGCCGTGCTCGCCGCCGTCGTGGTGATCGCGCTCGTCATCGGATCGCTACGGGGGAGTGGCCCGCAGACCGACGACGATCGCGTCGACACCATCACCCAGCGCCTGGCCTGTCCGGAGTGCACGGGCGAGAGCGTGTTCGAATCGCGGTCGCCGATCTCGGAGACGATCCGCCGCCAGGTGCGCGCACTCGTGCAGCAGGGCCAGTACGACGACGACCAGATCGTCGACTACATCGTCGACGACGACCGCTTCGGAGCGCGGGCGTTGCTCGTGCCGAAGTCGTCCGGGTTCGATTCGCTCGTCTGGATCGTGCCCGTGTTTGCCGGCATCTGCGCGGTCGCCGGCCTCGGCGTCGCCTTCCGCCGCTGGCGCCTGGCCGCTGACACCGTCCCCAGCGACGACGACCGTGAGCTCGTCGCCGCCGCGTTGGCTCGCGAGCATGAGCAGCAGTAGCCCCGACCGCCTCGCCGAGTTGGAAGAGGAGCGCCGCTTCCTGCTGCGCTCGATCGCCGATCTGGAACGCGAGCACGCTGCGGGTGATGTCGACGACGCCGATCACCAGGCACTGCTCGACGGCTACACGGCCCGCGCCGCGACGGTGCTGCGCGCGATCGACGACGACCGCGCCGCCCTGCCGGCCAAGCAGCCACGCGACTGGAAGCGAACGCTGATCTCGATCGGTGTCGTGCTCGTCGTCGCCGCAGTCGCCGGCGTGCTCGTGGCTCGCTTCTCCGGGCAACGCAATGACGGCGACACCATCACCGGCGCGACGTCGCCGAACCGGGTTGCCGACCTGCTCACCGAGGCTCGCCAGCTGATGGGTACGGATCCGGGCGCGGCGAGCAAGGCATACCTCGACGTGCTCGAGATCGAACCGGACAACGCCGAGGCGTTGACCTACGCCGGTTGGCTGGTTGGTTTGTCGGCCGGCACCTTCGCCGAGGGCAACGTGAACGCGAGTGTGCTCGGCACGGCGAAGGAGTTGTTGACCGAAGCGATCACGGCCGACCCGACCTACGCCGATCCGTACTGCTTTCTCGGCATCTTGGCGCTGCGCGTCGAGAACGACGTCGACACCGCCCGCGCCCGCGTCGCCGAGTGCCAGGCCAACGACCCGCCGGCGATGATGGTCGGCCTCGTCAACCAGTTCGCCGGCTCGCTCGACGCGCCCGCCACGACCGAACCCGCGACGACCGGCCCACCGCCGACCGGATAGCTGCGGTCGCGCACAACGTGGTGCGCCGGGAGTAGTTGTTCAACCCAAACGATCGGTCAAGGTGGCTTGACGGCCTGTCAACCTTGCTTGACCGATCCGGCCGGGAATACTCATCCTCCCCGCTCGTGGGAGAGAAGGCACAGAGTCGGGACGAGTTCCGGTGCGTGCCATCAAATCGGCCCCCCAGCTTGGCGTGGTGCGCCGGGATGATGTGTTCATCCACACGATCGGTCAAGGTTGCTTGACGGCCTGTCAACCTGGCTTGACCGATTCGGCCAGGGGAACACCGTTCCTCCGGCGAGCAGGAGGCGAAGGCGCGCCGCTGTTGGACGGCATCCGCCGAGGGCCCCTGGCGACGGGGCTAGTGTCGCCCGCGATGAGCACGCCACCGCCGTCGGATCCATTTCCTCCGAGCCATCCCGGCCCGTTCGGGCAACCCGGTCAGCCGGGACCAGCTGCGCCGCCGCCGGGCTACGGGCCACCGCCCGGTTTCGGCCAGCCCGGTTTCGGCCAGCCCGGCCAGCAGCCCCCGCCCGGATATCAGTCCTTCGGCGGCGGGCCGAGTCTGCAGCCGACGCCGCAGGGCAACAACGGGCTCAGCATCGCCAGCATGGTGCTCAGCCTGGTCAACATCGTGCCGTGCTTCTGGTTCTTCCCGATCACCGCCGTGCTCGGCGTCATCTTCGGCTTCGTCGCTCGCGGCCAGTTGAAGAACAACCCCGGCCAACGCGGCAGGGGAATGGCCATCGCCGGCATCGTCGTCGGTCTCGTCTTCATCGCGCTCGCCGCGATCTTTTGGATCTACGTCGCTGCGAGCGACAACTGCTACCGCGACGGCAACACCTTCCGCTGCGGCACGTTGAACTGATCGCCCACACCCCAGCGTCGTCAACCAAAGGTTGACGGGCCCCGATCGTCAACGTAGGGTTGACGGCATGGCAGACGAAACACAGATGACCGGTACGGTTCGCCTCGACGACTTGATCGATGCGATCAAGAAGGTCCACACCGATCCGCTCGAACAACTCGCCGACGCAGCGCTCGCGGCCGATCATCTCGGTGAGGTCGCCGACCACCTCGTCGGTCACTTCGTCGATCAGGCTCGCCGGTCCGGCGCGTCGTGGCGCGACATCGGGGCAAGCATGGGTGTCACCAAGCAGGCTGCGCAGAAGCGGTTTGTATCGAAGGATCCTGGTGTCGCCGACCTGCTCGACCCGCAGAACTTTGGTCGGTTCACCACCCGGGCCCGCAACGTCGTCATGGCCGCGCAGAACGAAGCGAGAGAAGCGGGAAACGCCAACATCTCACCGACACACCTCGCGCTGGGTCTGCTCAGTGAGCCGCAGTCACTGGCGGCCCACGCGATGATCGACGAGGGTGTCACGCCCGACGCCGTTCGTGCGGCGCTCACGGCCGCGCTGCCGCCATCGGCCGGCGGAGTCCCGGCATTGGTTTCGTTCGACGCGGCGGCGAGGAAGGTGCTCGAGCTGACGTTGCGCGAGGCGCTGCGCCTCGGCCACAACTACATCGGCACCGAGCACCTGCTGCTCGCGCTCCTCGAACACGCCGACGCCGCCGGCCCGCTCGCCAGTCTCGGCCTGACCAAGGCCGGGATCGAAGCCCGCATCGTTGCCATCCTCCTCCCGTGTCACCCGTGATCTCGCGGCGCGTCGAAGGCAACCTGCAATCCATCGAGGAGTGCGGTCCACCGCGGCGGGGTGGACGCCGGCATCGGGGCGCGCAGGCTCAGCGCCTCGGTCAGCTCGACCGCATCACCGCACAGGCACGGCACATCATCCGCCGCCGATGTATCGACGGCTAGCGAGACGCTGTCGCCGACGTCCAGCACGAAACGAATGTCTGGCGCACTCGCATTGACTGCGTAGACGCCGGTCGCCACCGGACCGAGGCCGAGTCCGAGTGCGGGGCTGATCGCAGCCGCGTACTGCAAGCAGGCGCGCACCTCGTCCTCCTCGACAGCGCACGCGAGACCGAGTGGGATCGCGATGTCACGCTCGTGCACCCACGAGTCCCACAGCGCGTGTTGGGCCATGACCCGGACCGACACGTGCCCGGGCGGTGCCTCGGCGACGGCGCTCCAGCCGTCGTCGTCCAACTCGTCGGCGGCACCGAGCAGTGCGTCGTTTGTCGCGACGAACTGCTCCAGCAACTGCGCGCCGGACAGCGGGCCCATCGCGGCCACCATCTGCGGCGGAGACGCGGCCGGGTCGAACCCGGCGATGAACCGCGTTGGCGCGCCACCGAGCCCGGAGACGAGCGACAGGTGCCAGAACGAGTTGACCCCGACGAGATGGGCGATCACATCGCGCCCGCTCCAGCCGTCGCACCGCGTCGGCGCGTCCCACTGCTCGTCGCTGAGGCCGGCGAGCATCGTCTCCATCCGTCGCCGCTGGCGGGCGAGTGCCACGCCGATCTCGCCCTGCGGCCCGTCGATGGTCAGGATCGCGGGGCCCTCGTAACGCGGATTCAGTTGCACGGCTCGGAACTCTAGGCGGCGGTCAGACCTCGGGCGGGGGCCAGGCCGCAGCGCTGACGACCCTGCCGTCGTCGTTGCGAGTCAGCGCCCAGACCGAGCCCTTCTTCCAATTCGGTGCCGTCGTGATGTCGATGCCGCGGCGGTCGAGGGCCTGGATCACGTCGGGAATCATGTCACCATGGCTGCAGAGCACGGTGCCGTCGGGCAACGACTCGATCAGGTCGATCAACGGCGCGAACGGTTGCGACTCGGCCAGACGGCGATCGGGCGTGACCGCCACGCCGATCCGTTCGGCCACCGGCTCCACCGTCTGCACGCAGCGCGTGAACGGGCTGGCGAACACCGGGCCCGTCGCGCCGGCGTGAATCAACGCGTCGGCGAGTGCGTTTGCCTGTGCCCAGCCGTTCGTGGTCAGTGGCCGCTTGGAGTCATCCGGGTTGGCGTCGGAACGGTGTCCGGCCTTTGCGTGACGAACGAGGAAGATCATCGCCGGTCAGTGCTCGCCGGTGACCCGCATGTGCCGCGCCGTCAGTTGGCGTACGAGCAACAGGTACGACACCGAGGCCAGGATCTGCACGAAGCCGGACGCGACCGACAACGCGAACGTGTCGTCCAACGTCTTGGCCAGGTCGCGGGTGGAGCTGCTGACACGAAACGACGCGAACGTCACCGAAAAGAACGCGATCGGCACCAACCCATAGAGCACCCACCAGACGTGCACGATCGGCGCGACCGCGTTGCGCCGCCAGTCATGGTTGGACTCCGGCTCGGACGCCTTCCACAGGTCGCGCAACATCAGGTACGGCAGCACGTACAACGCGAACGGTGGGAGGAACCAGCTGCCGATGGCCCAACCCGGTGTCCATGTGCCGACGCGCCCCATCGCATTGGCGTTCTTGGCGAGGCGGTACATCCACACCATGGTGAGCACGATCAGGGCGACGAAGATCGCGAACGAGAGCAGTCCGGTGACGCCGGTGAGCCGCGACGAGTCCTCGAACTCGGACTGGCTGATCGACCCGTTCAGGTAGTCCCGGGCCTTGCCGCGGATGGAGAGCAACACGATGGTGGAGATGATCTGCAAGGGGATGAAGATCATCACCAGGATGCCGATGGTGCGGCCCACGCCACCGACGCGATTGAACGAGCCGAACGCGCCCTGCGACGAACCGCCGTACGCGACATACCCCGGCGGCGGGGTCATGTTCGGCGGTGGCGGTGGCGGTGGCGGTGGCGGTGGCGGTCGCGGTGGCGTCACGTCGCTCATGGGCCGAGAATCTACTGGCACAATGTCGGGCATGGGCTTCTTCGATCGGAACCGCAAAGCACTCGAGGACAAGGGCATCGACCCGCAGCGGTTGCCGCCGGGTCAGTACCTGACCGACCGCTTCCCAGTGCTGCACGTCGGTGACGTGCCGACCTACGCCGCCGGCGAGTGGAACCTGACGATCTTCGGCCTCGTCGACAACCCGTACACGCTGACGCTCGAGGAGCTGAAGTCGTTGCCGGCCGTCAGCCCGACGTTCGACATCCACTGCGTCACGAAGTGGTCCAAGTTCGACACGACGTGGACCGGTGTACGCGTGCGCGACGTGCTCGATCGCGCCGGCGTGCAGAAGGGAGCGAAGTTCGTGATGGAGCACGCCGAGTTCGGTTACACGACCAACATCCCGGTCGCCGACATCACCACCGACGAGGCGATCATCGCCTATGCGTTCGAGGGCGAGGACATCGAGTCGATCCACGGCGGCCCGGTGCGCATCGTCGTGCCCCACCTGTACTTCTGGAAGAGCGCGAAATGGGTGCGCGGCCTGGAACTACGCGAGAAAGACGCCCCCGGCTTCTGGGAGCGCAATGGGTACAACATGTACGGCGACCCGTTCAAGGAGCAACGCCACACCGGCGACTGAGCGTCGCCGACTCCTCGTACGATGGCCGACGTCTCGTAGCGGCAAATGCACTCTCGGTGCTAACTTCTCGATCGGCAGCGCTGACCGTGGGGGTAGCGGGCGATGGCAATCACGTCAGAAGACGCTCGGTTCATGCGGCTGTGTGTCGCGCTCGCGCTCGCAGCACTCGTCACGCTGATCGTGCCGGACACAGCACAGGCAGGCATCGGGGCCAGCGCGACGCCGACGTTCCCCTCGATCGTCACCGTCGGCCAGACCGGCGTAGCCGCGTCAATCGAGGTCCGCAACCAGAACACGCCGAATGATCAGGCCGCGACGAACACGGTGTGCAACGCCGGCGACGCGCTGCCGTGTCCGGTCAATGATCCTGGCATCACGCTGATCCCGTCGTGCAGCCAGCTCGGCACGTTCTCGGAGTGCACGCCGGCCGGAGCGGAGCCGGACGTGATGGTGCTCAGCTCGAGCGGTGTCGGCGCAGCGGGTACCGCATGCGCAGGCGTCGGATTCGAGATCATCCTGCTGGCTCCCGACCCGGGCCAACCCGACTACGGCCGCTACCGCTTCACGCCGGAAGGAACCCAGCACGTCACCCTGACTGGCATCAACACGGTGTGCCGGATCGATTTCACGTTCGACGTCATCAAGAGCCCGACCAAGGACCAGGACCCCGTCGCTGCCGGGACCCAGACCGTGCAGGTCGTCGACAACACGCAGTGGAACGGCGTGCTCACCGGCTCCGGTCGCGGCACGTCCTCGGGGCAGACCGTGGTGCGGGCCCGACCAGCCATCTCGACCGTGGCGTCCCCGACCGTGCGCATCGGCGGATCGATCACCGATGCGGCGCTGGTGACCGGCCGGGCCAACCCCGTGCCCGGAGCGACGGTGACCTTCAACCTCTTTGCCGCCAACGACCCGACGTGCGCGGCTACGCCGATCTTCACCTCCGTGGTGGCGATCAACGCCGATGGCACCGCGACCTCTGGCCCGTACACGCCGCCGCTCGCCGGCTCGTACAGGTGGATCGCGACGTACAGCGGTGACGCCAACAACGAGCCCGCGGCCGGTCTGTGCAGTGACGTCGGCGAGACGGTCATCGTCGCCCAGGCCACGCCGTCCATCGTCACGACAGCGTCGCCCGCTGTGCAGCTCAACCTGACGGTCACCGACTCGGCTGTTGTGAGCGGACGCGTCAACCCGATCCCAGGGGCGACGGTCACGTTCAACTTCTACGCTGTGGCCGACCTGACGTGCACGGCTGGCGCGATCTTCAGCTCCACCGTGCCGATCAACGCTGTGGGCACGGCGACGTCCGCGCCGTATGCGCCGGCTGCCGCCGGCACCTACAAGTGGGTCGCGACGTACAACGGCGACGCCAACAACGCGCCGGTCAGCGGTGTGTGCGGTGACATCGGCGAGTCGGTCACCGTGACCGGCCCGCCCGTGTCGTCACCGCCGCTGCCGCCGACCGGTGTCTACATCGGCCAGCAACTCGCACTTGGCGGCGGCTTCATGCTGATCGGCGTGCTGCTGGTGCGGCGCAGTCGTCAGAAGCTGGTGACGCAGTGAGTGTCTCCCTGGGGCAGTGACTCGTCGATCGACGGATCGGTGTCGCCGTACAGCGACTTCAACATTCCCTTGACCATGCCGCGGTCAACGGCGCAGATCACCGGGTTGTCGATCGCGACATCGCCGAACGGGCAGTGGTTGTTGATGATGCGTAGCTCGTTGTTGCGCTGATCCGCGTGGGCCGCGAATCCGTGCGCAGTCAGCGCGTCGGCCACGGTGTGCAGCGCCGAGCGGAAGGACTTCTGCGCGTGGGTGCCATCGGCGGTTGCGCCGCGGACGGCTTCGGCCATCGTGCGCCCGTATTCGATGCCGACCTCTTCGGCCATTGCCTCGGCGGCGGCCCGGGGAAGCATCGCGAGCGAGCGGCCGAGCAAGGTGAGCACGAGGTCGTCACTGTGCACCGGCACCTGCAGCGGGGTGCCATCGCCGACAGCGCGGTAGTGCTTCGACGGACGGCCCGCGCCGGCACCTGCGGGACGGACGACGGCGACTTCGACGTAGCCGCCCCCGGCGAGCTTGTCGAGGTGGTGGCGGGCGACATTGGGGTGGAGGCCGAAGTGCTCGGCGACCTGCGCCGCCGTCACGCCGTCCGGCGTTTCACGAGCGAACAGGTAGATGCCTCGCCGAGTGGGGTCGCCGAATGCCGACGTGATCGCGGTGACTTGCGCGCTGAAGGCTCCAGGCGTCAGACCAGAGGTGGGTGCACTCGAAGCCACGCCGGTATTCTACCTATGCCGGTAGTGGTAATTACCGCCGCGGGAACCCGCCCCCACCTGGATCGACACGGAGCCCTGATGCCCACCCACGAGCAGATCATCGAGGCCCTTCGCCCCGTCGAAGACCCCGAACTGCACCGCTCCATCGTCGATCTCGGCATGGTCCGCAACACCGACGTCCGCAACGACGGATCGGTCGGCGTGCTGATCGCGCTCACCGTCGCCGGCTGCCCGTTGCGCAACGAGATCCAGAACCGCGTCACCGGCGCACTCATGCCGCTCGGCGTCACCAAGGTCGACCTCGACTTCACCGTGATGACCGATCAAGAGCGCGAGGACCTGCGCATCAAGCTGCATGGCAATCCCGGCGCGTCGGCCGGTCACGGTCAAGGGCACGGTCACGCCGAGGGCCGCAAGGTGCCGTTCTCCGAGCCCGGCTCGAAGACCCGCCCACTGCTGATCTCGTCGGGCAAGGGGGGCGTCGGCAAGAGCAGCGTCACCGTCAACCTGGCGGTCGCGCTGGCCGCGCAGGGGCACAGCGTCGGCATCATCGACGCCGACATCTATGGGTACAGCGTGCCGCGCATGCTCGGCACGGATCGCGACCCGGTGGTGATCGACTCGATGCTGATCCCGCCCGAGAGCTACGGCGTGCGCTGCATCTCGATCGGCTACTTCGTGCCCGAGGGCCAGGCGGTCATTTGGCGGGGACCCATGCTGCACAAGGCGCTCGAGCAGTTTCTGACGGACGTGTACTGGGACGAGCCCGACTTCTTGCTGATCGACATGCCGCCCGGCACGGGCGACATCGCACTGTCGCTGAGCCAGTACCTGCCTCGCGGCGAGGTGTTCGTGGTGACCACGCCGCAGGAAGCAGCGCAGAAGGTGGCCCGGCTGTCCGCGGCAATGGCCGTCAAGGTCAACCTGCCCGTGCGCGGCGTGATCGAGAACATGAGCTGGTTCACCGGTGACGATGGCAAGCGCTACGAGATCTTCGGCAGCGGCGGTGGTGCTGCGCTGGCCGACGAGTTGGGTGTGCCGCTGCTCGGCCAGCTTCCACTCGTGCCCGCGCTGCGCGAGGGCGGCGACGACGGTCGCCCGATCGCGGCCGTGGATCCGACCAGCGAAGTCGGCCAGGCCTTCCACGACATGGCCCGCCGCATCGCCACCGAGTTGAAGCCGAAGAAGATCTTCAGCCCCAGCCTCAAGATCTCCGGCTGACCGACCCGGCCCGAAAATGGCGGATGTTGCCGGTGACGGCGGCAACATCCGGCACGAACGCCGGTCGGGGACCGGCTTCTACTGGCGAACGGTGGCGTATTCGATGAGTCTCGTCATGACTTCGTCGTCGACCTTGTGCACCGCGCCGGCGTCGAACGGCGGCTGGGGGTCGTACTCGATCATCAGTTGTGACGCCTTGGCGGCGGTCGCGTCGACCAGGATCTCGACGAGACGCAGCGCCATGTCGATGCCGCTGGACACGCCGGCCGCGGTGATGATGCGCCGGTCGAGGTGCTCGACGACACGATCGCCGGTCGGTGTCGCACCGAGTGCGCACAGCATGTCCAGCACGCTCCAGTGTGTCGTTGCGGTCAACCCGTCCAGCAGCCCGGCTGCGCCGAGCACGAGCGAGCCGGTGCACACGCTGGTCGTGTACAGCGTGGTCTCGTGCGCGGTACGGACCCAGTCGAGGACGCGCTGGTCGTGCATCAGCGCTCGTGTGCCGACTCCGCCGGGAAACACGATGATGTCCGGCTTCGGCAGCTCCTCGAACGTCTTGTCGACGGTGATGCCGAGAAAACCGTTCTCGCTGCGCACCTCGCCGCGCTGGTGGCCGACGAAGGTGATGTCGAATCCGGGGATGCGCTGCAGCACCTCGTACGGGCCAATGCCGTCGAGCGCGGTGAAGCGCGGGAACAATGGGATGGCGATCTGCATGTCGATCAACCTTTCTGGGTGACTTGCTGGGTGGGCGATGTGGTGAAACGGCGGCGGTAGTCGTCGGGAGCAACGCCGACGCGGCGCAGGAACGAGCGGCGCATCGTCTCGGCCGTCCCGAACCCGCATTGGGTAGCGACAGCGGACACGGTGGCGCCACGCTCCTCCAGACAGCGGCGGGCGGCATCGACGCGGATGCGCTCGACGTACTTGGCGGGTGGCTCGCCAACTTCCGCCGAGAAGACGCGCGTGAAGTGACGCTCGCTCATGTTGCTGGCTGCGGCGAGTGCACCGACGCGCAGATCGGCGGCCGGATCGGCGTGGACGAGGTCCTGCGCGACGCGAATGGCCTGGCGTTCGGCCGGCTTGGTCCACACCGGCGCGGCGAACTGCGATTGGCCGCCGGGACGACGCAGGAACATGACGAGATGGCGGGCGATGGTCTGCGCGATGTCGGCGTCGTGGTCGGCCTCGACCAACGCGAGCGCGAGATCGATTCCGGCCGTCACGCCCGCCGAGGTCCAGACGTGGCCGTCGTTGACGTAGATGGCGTCGGCGTCGACGTGCAACGTGGGATGCTCCGTCGCGAGTTGGCGGGCGCGGGCCCAGTGCGTGGTGACTCGTCGACCATCGAGCAGGCCGGCGTCGGCGGCCAGGAACGTGCCACTGCACACCGTCGCCAACCGTCTCGCCCTGGCGGCACCGCGCCGAACTTCGCCGAGGAGGGCGGCATCGACGCACGCGGCAGAGACGCCGTGGCCACCGGGGATCAAGAGCGTGTCGATCTCGCCTCGCGGCGGGATGCGGTTGGGAACGAGGAACGTCAGCCCGCTCTCGGTCTCGACCGGACCGGGCTGACCGGCAGCGAGAACCAGTTCGTAGCGCGGTGCGGTGCTGCGGCGGTGGTCGAGCACGTCGTTGGCCCCGGCGAACACCTCGTGCGGGCCGGTCACGTCCAGCGGCTGCACGCCGGGGTAGCAGACGATCACGATCTTGCGCACGACGCCATCATGCGGACCTCGGGATGTGTCGTCAATGACATTGATCCAACGATTCCCGCCATCGGTGCGCCGGCAGACCCCCCGGCGATTTCCA
The DNA here is from genome assembly GCA_031410915.1 of Actinomycetes bacterium. Taxonomy (GTDB): domain Bacteria; phylum Actinomycetota; class Acidimicrobiia; order Acidimicrobiales; family Ilumatobacteraceae; genus WLMZ01. The sequence goes on along the minus strand of JANNZY010000074.1, from coordinate 4,309 downwards.
CCGGAGGGTGCCGCTTCGCGCCGAGGTCCGTACGATTGGGGCGGCATCGCAGCCAGCCCGTCGAAAGGACCACTGTGGACGTACGCATCGGCGTCACCCAAGCACCCCGTGAGATCAGCATCGAACTCGCCGACAGCGAGGATCGGGGTGAGGTGAAGGCCAAGGTCGAGGCCGCATTGGCGGGCTCGGTCGACGTCTTGTGGCTCACCGACCGCAAGGGCCGCGACGTCGGTGTGCCATCGGCGAAGATCGCCTACGTCGAGATCGGCACGCCCGACAGTGAGCGGCGCATCGGCTTCGGCGGCTGACCTGAACCTGCTCGACCGTCAGCTGCTGTTCGTCACCGGCAAGGGTGGCGTCGGCAAGACAACAGTCGCCGCCGCGGTCGCGCAGCTGGCCGCGCAGCACGGCAGGCGCACCCTGGTGTGCGAGATGGACGCCAAGGGTTCGCTCGCCGCTGCATTCGACTGTTCGCCGTTCCCGTACGAACCGCGCCAGGTCGACACCAATCTGTACGCAATGGCGATGAACACCGAGGACTCGCTACGCGAGTACCTCAAGCTCTTCGTTCGCATCCCCTTCGTCGGTCGCATCGGCCCGCTGGCTCGCACGTTCGACTTCGTCGCCGACGCTGCTCCGGGCGTGAAGGAGATCCTCGCGATCGGCAAGCTCTGCTACGAGGTACGGGAGCGCCACTACGACCTCGTCGTGGTCGATGCCGAGGCGACCGGTCACATCGTCGGTCAGATCGGTGCGCCGCGCGTGATCAGCGAACTCGTCCAGGTCGGCCTCGTACGCGACCAGACGGCATGGATGCTCGACATCCTCGAAGATCCGGCTCGGACGGGTTTGCTGACCGTCACGACGCCGGAGGAGATGCCCGTCAACGAGACGCTGGACCTGCTGTCGCGGGTGGCCGAGCGCACAAAGGTGGACGCCGCAGCAGTCATCGTCAACCGCGTCCTGCCCGCGCTGTTCGGCACGCGCGAGGCGCAGGTGTTCGACCAGCTGTTCAGCAAGGGTTCGCAGGATCTGCTCGTCACGGCTGCGGGCAAGCCCGTGCTCGATGTCATGCGGGCCGCTCAGATGAACGAGTCACGTCGCCGCGTCGGTGCGGGTCATCTCGAGCGTCTACGCGAGCAGTTGCCCGACGACACGACGATGCTCTACATCCCCGAGCTCTTCACCCGGGCCACCGGCCGTCGCGTCGTCAGCCTGGTGGCCGAGGCGTTGGGCGAGGAGTTGATCTGATGGCCGCCAGCAGCGACCTCGCCAGCCTCCTTGCGTCGAAGGAGATGATCATCATCTGCGGCAGCGGTGGCGTTGGCAAGACCACGACCGCGGCGGCGCTGGCGGCCGAGGCCGTCGTCCATCTCGGCGGCCGCGTCCTGGTGCTGACGGTCGACCCGGCCAAGCGCCTGGCCAATGCGCTCGGCCTGCAGGCGTTCGGCAACACCGAGACTCGCGTGCCGAACGAGCTGTTCACCAGCGCCGGCGTCAAACCACGTGGCGAACTGTGGGCCGCGATGCTGGACACCAAAGCCGGGTGGGACGAGCTGATCCGCCGCCACGCTCCGGACGCCAAGCTGCGCGACACGGTGCTCGCCAACCCGCTCTACCAGAACATCACGGGGCGCTTCGTGCAGAGTCACGACTACATCGCGATGGAGCGGCTGCACGACATCCACGCCACCGGTCACTACGACCTCGTCATCATCGACACGCCGCCGTCGCGAAACGCGCTCGACATCCTCGACGCACCGGGACGGATGATGGAGTTCTTCGGCAGCCGCCTGTTGCGCTGGCTGACCGTGCCATACCGGTCGAGGCTGTTCACCGTCGCGTCGAAGCCGTTCTACCAAGTCGCCGACCGCGTCCTCGGCTCACGGTTCCTCCAGGACATCGCCGAGTTCTTCGTTCTGTTCCAGACGATGGAGAAAGGTTTCGTGGCCCGCGCCAAAGAAGTCGAGCGATTGCTGGCCGACCCGCGAACCAGTTTCCTCGTCGTGTCGACGTTGGAGGCCGCGCCCGCACACGAGGCGGCGTTCTTGGCGTCGGCGTTGCACGAGCGCGGGCTGCCGCTCGGTGGCATCGTGATCAACCGGGCGATGCCGTCGGTGCTGCGCGACGCCCCCGTTGCCGCCTCGGCCACCAAGCTCGGTCGTGCCGCGCAGACGGGTTCACTGGCCGCAGATCTGGCTGCGGCGACGAAGTCCGACGTCGATGTCGTGAGTGGCATCCTGGGTGAGATCAGCGAGCGCTTCCACGACATCGCCGTCGTCGCCACTCGCGAGGCCGAGCGTCGTGCAGAATTGGAGCGGCTGGCGCCGTTCACCATCGTGGCCCCGGCGCTGGACCACGACATCCACAACCTGCAGAGTTTGTTGGAGCTCGGGAATCATCTCTGGTAGGTAGGCAAGGGACAACAGGAGGATCATGGCAACGCTCGCCGAACTCACTCGGCAACACACGTCGCTGTCGAGGGACGAGACCGCCCATCTGCAGCACCTCGTGTCTGAGTGGGGCTTGCTCGCCGACCTCTGCTTCGCCGACCTCTTGCTGTACGTGCCGGCCGGCGAGGGGCGCTGGATCGTCACCGCACATGTGCGCCCCGCCACCGGCCAGACCGTCTACCTCAGCGACTGGGTCGGCGCGTGGGCGAGCGAGAGCGAGTTGCCACTGCTGGCCCAGGCGATGTCGGACGGCCAGGTGCACGAGGGCGAGATCGTCGTCACCAACCTCGCTGCCCCGGCGCAGATGCTCGCGATCCCCGTCCGGTTCAAGGAGCGCACGATCGCGGTGCTGACCCGCGAGCGGTCCAGCATCTCCAGCCGCCAGCCGGGCGAGTTGGAGCGCACGTACCTGTCGATCTTCGACCGCTTCTCGCAGATGATCGTGCAGGGTGCGTTCCCGTTCCCCGGTCGCATCGCCGATTCGGGTGCTGCGCCGCGAGTCGGCGACGGCGCGATCGTCATCGACGAAGAGGCGCGGGTTCGCTACGCGTCGCCCAACGCCGTGTCCGCGCTGCATCGCGTCGGCATCAGCGCGAACGCCGTCGGCATGCGCCTGGCCGAGCTCGGCTTCAACGACAGCTCGGTGCGCCAATCGTTCGAGCGCGTCGAGCCGGTGATCGAGGAGTTCGACCAGAACGCCGACGTCACGTTGCTCTCGCGCTGCATCCCCATCGTCGAGAACGGCAAGGTCACGGGCGGCATGTTGCTGATGCGCGACGTCACCGAGCTTCGCAAGCGCGACCGTCTGCTGCTCTCGAAGGACGCCACGATCCGCGAGATTCACCACCGGGTCAAGAACAACTTGCAGACCATCTCGTCGCTGCTGCGTCTGCAGGCCCGCCGGTTGAGTTCGGACGAAGCCAAGGCTGCGGTAGCCGAATCCGTGCGCCGCATTCGCACGATCGCGCTGGTCCACGAGACGCTGTCGCGCGAACCCGGCGACGACGTCGCGTTCATCGAGATCGTGCGCCCGTTGTTGCGGCTGGCCGAAGAGGGCCTGCAGTCCGAGGATCGCCCGGTGCGCTTCAAGGTGCACGGCGACGGCGGCCGGCTGCCGTCAACGGTGGCCACGCCGTTGAGCGTCGTGTTGACCGAGTTGCTGCAGAACGCCGTTGATCATGGCTTCCCCGAGGGCAGCGGTGGCGGCACCGTCGCGGTGCAGTTGGCCAACGACGGTGTCGAGTTGCGCGTGCGCGTCCTGGACGACGGCCGCGGTCTGGACCCGACGTTCGACATCAACAAGGCCACCGGCCTCGGCCTGTCCATCGTGCGCACGCTCGTCACCACCGAACTCGCCGGCTCGCTGACGATGCGCCCCGGCGAGCCCGAAGACTTCGTCGCCGCCGAACTCCCCGAACAACCCAAAGGCTCCGGCACCGTCGTCGACCTCAAAGTCCCCCTGGAGAACTGAAGCCGCCGCGTCCCTGGGTCTCGGTCGGCGACGAGGTTGGACCGTTCCCCGCTCACCCCGAGATATTTGTCTGATGTTTTGTGGGATTGGTGTTGGTGGGCGCGCGTGTGTTCGGTAGCGTTGCTGATGTTCGTCTTCCCCGACGGTGCAACGTGTTGACGGGTTCAGTCCCGTCCGCCGAGTTCCTGGTTCGTTGATTCGGTCCGCGCGTGGCGCGGGTGTCGGTGTGGGAGGTGAACGGAATGCAAGCTGTGGCCGAGTTGGTGGATCTGGATGAGTTCCGTTTCTTGGGGGCGCGGACCGCGACATGGCGTTCATGGATGTCGAGCGTGAGATCCGCCGCCTGCAGGCCCGTCAGTTGGAGATGGTGCAGGTGGTGGCGTCG
>JANNZY010000073.1:0-14121 GCA_031410915.1 Actinomycetes bacterium | reverse complement strand
GCCATCGTGTCTGTCTTGATCCGCTCGCCGGCGCGGCGAAGTGCCTCCCAGTCGTCGACCTCGGCAACGGCTCGGGCGCGCTTGTCTCGGATGGTCGCGGTGGCTGCGCCGATGTTGCGGCGCAGCTGCGAGTCGGCGAGAGCGATGCGGGCCGCAGCGGGGAATGCGATGTCGCCTTCGAGACGACCGGTACCGCGCGGCGCACGAACCGGGACCGAGATCGGTGGCCGGCCCATCACGACGCCGTCGAGGCCAGGATCTCGGCGAGGTGCACGGTGCGGATGCCTGTTGACAGCCGGCTCAGCCCGCCACCGATGTGCATCAGACACGAGGCGTCGCCTGCCGTGCAGAACTCGGCGCGCGTGCGCACGACATCGGCCATCTTGTCGGCCAGCATCGCCTCAGATGTGTCCGAGTTCTTCAGCGCGAACGTGCCGCCGAACCCGCAGCACTGGTCGGCGCGGTCGAGCTCGACGAGGTCGATGCCGCGAACGGCCCGCAGCAACGTGAGCGGCTTGTCCTGAACCCGCAGCACCCGCAGCGAGTGGCAGGTCGGATGGAACGTGACTCGATGCGGGAAGTGCGCGCCGACATCGGTGACGCCGAGCACGTCGACCAGGTACTCGGACAGCTCGTACGTGCGCGCGGCGATCGCCTCGGCGCGTGTCGCGAGGGTCTCGTCACCGAGACGGCGAGCCACCATCGCGTGCTGGTGTCGCACCGAACCGGCGCACGATGCCGACGGGGCGACGATGTGCTCGAACGCTTCGAAGGTGTCCACGAAGTGGCGCACGAGTGGCAGTGCGTCGCGCTGGTAGCCGGTGTTGATGTGCATCTGGCCACAGCACGTCTGTGCCGAGGGGAACGCGACATCGACACCGAGCCGTTCCAGGACCGTGACGGTGGCACGGCCGACGTCGGGGAACATCGCGTCGGCGAGGCAGGTGACGAACAGGGCCGTGGTCATGGCCGCCCATTCTCTCGGGGGCGAACGCAGCAACGACCCGGCAATGCCGTATCCGCACGGACCGTGCAAGCCGCCGTCAGCGGGTCGTGGCCGCGAACGTGTGCCACAGCGCGGCGTACCGCCCATTGGCTGCGATGAGCTCGTCGTGGGTGCCCTGCTCGGCGACGACGCCGTCGGCGACGAACGCGATGCGGTCCGCAGTGCGCGCCGTCGGCAGGCGGTGCGCGATCAGCAGCGTGGTCCGCCCGTCGGCCACGCGGGCCATCGCGCGTTGGACCTTGGCCTCGCTGGCCAGATCGAGGTTGGACGTCGCCTCGTCGAGCAACAGGATCGCCGGGTTCACGAGCCGGGCGCGGGCCAGCGCGATCAGCTGACGCTCGCCCGACGACAGGCTGCGGCCGCGTTCGCTGACGTCGGTCAGGTATCCGTCGGGGTGGGCGGCGATCATGTCGTGCGCGCCGACCGCCCGCGCCGCGGCCTCGACGTCGGCGTCGGACGCGTCCGGGCGGCCATAGGCGACGTTGTCACGGATCGTGCCGGTGAACAGGAACGACTCCTGTGGTACGAAGCCGAGCTGATGGCGGAATGCAGACAGGTCCAGCGCGCGCAGGTCGAGACCATCGACGGTCACCCGGCCGCCGGTCGGGTCGTAGAACCGGGCGAGCAGCTTCATCAGCGTCGACTTGCCGGCCCCGGTCTCGCCGACCAGCGCGACGGTCTCACCGGCGCGGATGTCGAGGCGCAGATCGGTGAGCACGGGAATGCCTCCGGTGCGGGCGTAGGCGAAGTCGACGGCGTCGTAACGGACCGTGCCCGCGAGCGGCGGGGGTTCGACCGGCTCGTCGGGGGACGGCGTGCCCGACGGGGTTGCCATCAGCTCGCTGATCCGGTCGATCGACACCGCTGCCTGCTGCCACGTGTCGAACACCTGTGACAGCTGCTGGATCGGCGAGAAGAACTGGTCGAGGTAGAGCAGAAAGGCGATGACGACGCCGGTCGTGAGTGTGCCGTTGGCGAGCAGCGCCTGACCGGTGCCGAGCACCGCAGCCGCGCCGACATCGGCCAGGAACAGCACGAACGGGAAGTACAGCGCGATGAGTCGCTGCGACGCGAGACGGGCATCGAGGTACGCGCCGTTGTAGGAACGGAACACGGTCACGTTGAGATCCTCACGCCGGAAGGCTTGCGCGACGCGGACGCCGCTGAGGCTCTCCTGGAAGTTGGCGTTGAGCGCAGAGATGCGGTCGCGGGCATCCTCGTAGCTGACGCTCGCCCGCCGGCGGTACCAGATCGTGGCGACCACGAGCGGCGGGATCAGTCCAGCGGCGACGAGCGCGAGCGGTGGGGACAGCACGACGAGCCAGACCAGCACGCCGAGGCACGTCATCACGCTGACCAGTGCAGTGATCAGCCCGGTCTGCACGAGCTGTGACAGGGCCTCGACATCGGTGGTCATGCGCGTCATGACTCGCCCCGCCAACTCGCGGTCGTAGTAGTCCAGCGACAGCCGCTGCAGCTGGGCGAAGATGCGGATGCGCAGCGAGTAGAGCATCCGCTCCGCGGTACGGCCGGTGACCCACGTGTACCCGCGAGTCGCGAACCAGTCGGCCGCGGCGACGGCCAGGAACAGTGCCGCAGCGATCCACAGCGCCGACTCGTTGGACCGCACGACACCACGGTCGATGCCGCGCCGCACCAGGAACGGTCCGAGCAGTGACAGGCCGGTGTCGACGACGACCAGCAGCATGCCGAACGCGAGCGCACGGCGGAACGGCGAGACGAACGGTCGCAACCCGAACGGGCCGGGCTGGCGCGAGACGTCCGCCTCGCCGCTGGTGCGCGGGTCGGTGCCGGGATCATCGGTGGCCGGGGCGAGGCGGCTCAGCGCGGCGAGCAGGTCCGGCGTGGCCGACAGCGCGGCGGCGATGTCGCCCGGTCCGCCCATCCCGCCGCGACGGGTGCCGTTGTTGGCCGCGCCCGTGGCTGCAGTCGCGGCGAGGCGGCGCTCCCCGACGCGATGATGGGGCCAGGCGGCTGTGGTCACGTCGCCATTCGCGGTCGGTTCGGAGTCGGGTTCGTCGTCGATGATCGGCACGTCGGGGCCGAGGAACAGCTCGCGGAACGCCGGACTCGACGCCACCAGGTCGTCGTAGGTGCCATCGTCGGCCACCCGTCCATCGGCGATGACGACGATGCGGTCGGCGAGACGCAGCGTCGATTGCCGGTGTGCGATCAGGATCGTGGTCCTGGCGCTGGTTGCGGCATGCAAGGCATCGTGGATGCGCTCTTCGGTCTCGGCGTCGATCGACGATGTCGCGTCGTCCAGGATCAGCACGCTCGGGTCGGTGAGCATCGCCCGGGCCAGCGCGATGCGTTGCCGCTGCCCACCCGACAGCGTCAGCCCGCGCTCACCGACGACGGTGGTGTAGCCGGCGGGCAGCATCGAGATGAAGCCATCCGCTTGCGCCAGCCGGGCCGCAGCGACCACGTCGTCGATCGATGCGTCCGGGCGGCCGTAGCGGATGTTGTCGGCCACCGAGTCGGAGAAGAGGAACGCCTCCTCGAACACGACGCCGATCTGGCGGCGCAGGCTGTCGAACGAGGCGTCGCGGACGTCGACCCCGTCGATGGTGATCCGTCCCGCAGCGGTGTCGTAGAAGCGGGGGAGCAGCATCGCCGCGGTCGTCTTGCCCGATCCGCTCGCGCCGACCAGAGCGATGGTCTGCCCGGCCGGGATCGTGAGGTCGAAGTCGTCGAGCACGAGCTTGCCGCCGTAGTCGAACGAGACGTGCTCGAACCGGATCTCGTGGTGCGCGATCGGGATCGGTCGAGCGTCGTCGGACTCGCGCACACGTGACTCGGTGTCGAGGATGTCCAGCAACCGCTCGCCGCCGGCTCGGGCCTGCTGCGAGATGGCCAGTGTCGTCGCCACCATCCGCACCGGTGCCACCATCTGCACGAGGTAGGACGAAAAAGCCAGGAAGGTCCCGAGCGTGATGTGGCCGTGGATCGCCAGCCAGCCGCCGATGGCCAGCACTGCCACCTGTCCGACGACGGGAATTGATGACAGCGTCGGTGTGAAGCGGGCCTGCAGGCGGGTCAGCCGGGTGCGCGACCGGTACAGCCCGGCGGCCGCGGTTGCAAGGTGATCCAGCTCGCGCTGCTCCTGACCGAAGCCCTTCACGATGCGCACGCCGGTCACGGCTTCGTCGACGACTCCGGCCACCTCGCCAGCGCGCTGTTGCGAGTCCCATGTCGCCGGGAAGATCGACTTCCTCATCCGCACACCGGTGACCAGCAGGGCGGGAACGAGCAGCAGGGCGACCAGCGTCAGCGGCGGCGACAGCACGGCCATCACGATCAGCGAGACGGCGAGCAACACGACGTTGCCGAGCAAGATCGGCATGATCGAGAGCAGCGCAAGCAGCATGCCGACGTCGCTCGACGCGCGGGACACAACCTGGCCGGTGTCCATCCGGTCGTGGGCGGCGAAGTCGAGCCGCTGCAATCGGTCGTACACCGCGGTGCGCAGGTCGTAGCTGACGTCGAGAGCGACTTTGCCGCCGAGGTAGCGGCGCACACACGCCATCACGAACGAGAAGGCACCCGCGACGACGAGCAGGGTCAACAGCGGTGCGATCGGGCGGGCGTCGCGGACCAGCGTGTCGTCGACGATGACCTTCTCGATGACCGGCGTCAGCGCGACGGCGACCTGTCCGACGATGGACGCGCCGACCGCAATGGTCACGTTACGGCGATGCGCTGCGAGGAAGGGCGCGAGCCGGCGCAGCCAGCCACCGGCCGACGGCGGGTTGGCGTGCAGGACCGGGCGGCTGTTGGCGGCGACGGAAGCTGCGGCGATACGTCGAACCTACAGCGGGTGCCCGCCGACTGCGACAGCGGGCGGCATCGTGACGTCCAACGCGCTCAGACCTTCGTCTTCGCGCCGGCCAGTTGCAACAGCCGAACGGCGACGGCGTCGTCGACCGGGGTGACCGACAGCCGCGAGCCCTTGCGCAGGATGATCAAGTCCTCCGGCGTGAACGCGTCACGCAGTTCGTCGAGGCTGATGAAGCGCTTGAACTTCTCGACGAACTTGACGGTGATCGTCAGCCAGCGCGGGTTGTCCCGCGGGCTCGTCGCGTCGTAGTAGTGCGACGTTTCGTCGAACTGTGTGGGGTCGACCACGTTCACCGCGACCACCTTCGCCAGCCCGGCGATTCCCGGCGGCTTCGCGTTCGAGTGGTAGAAGAAGGCGAGGTCGCCGACCTGGGAGGCGAGCATCGTGTTGCGGGCCTGGAAGTTGCGCACGCCGTCCCACACCGTGGTCTTGCCCTTCGACTCCTTGAGATGGTCGATGCTGAACGCGTCGGGCTCGGACTTGAGCAACAGGTAGGACATGGCGGCCCAATCTAGTCACGCGACTCGATCTCGCCGTCGAGGCGGGCGGGGTGATGCTCGCATGCCTAAGGTCGGTGCCGATGGGGGATCGACGGGTTGCGCTGGTCACGGGCGCGAGCCGGGGCATCGGGCGCTCGACGGCGCTCGGCCTGGCGGCTGCGGGTTACGACGTCGTCGTGACCGCCCGGTCGGTCACGGCTGACTCGGTCGCGTTCGCCGGCACGACCGCCGACGATCCTGATGCCGGCGCGACCTTGGCGGGTGGGCTTCCAGCTGTGGCGGCAGAGATCGAGACGCTCGGGGCATCGTGCGTGAAGGTGGCCATGGACCTGACCGACCGCGGCTCGGTGTCGGCCGCCGCCGCCGCAGCGGTCGCCGCGTTCGGCCGGGTCGACGTGCTCGTCAACAATGCGATCTACCAAGGCCCGGGCATCAACGACGCTGTTCTCGCGGCGTCGTTGGACCTCGTCGACCGCGTCGTCGCAGCCGATGCGATCACGCCGATTCTGCTCGTCCAGGCCTTGCTGCCGGGCATGGTCGAGCGTGGCGACGGCGCGATCATCCACCTCACGTCCGGTGCGGCAACGGTTGCGCCGCGAGCCCCGTTCGGCCGTGGCGGCTGGGGACTGGCGTACGCGATCGCGAAGGGCGGCTCGCACCGCATGGCCGGCGTGCTGCACGCCGAGTTCGGGGCCAGCGGCGTGCGCGCCTACAACCTCAACCCCGGACACGTCCTGACCGAGGTCGGCCGGGCCCGGGCCGCGCGCAGCGGCAATGACCCGACCGGTCAATCGGCAGCGATCCCCGCCGCGGCAGTGGTGTGGCTTGCCGCAAACACCCCTGAGACGCGGGCTTTGGCCGGCACCGACGTGATCGGCGCTGATCTGGTGCAGCAGTACGGACTAGCACTGCCGCCCGAGTGAGGTCTACTCCTCGTGCTCCTCGATCGCGTCAAGGAACGAATCGACGTCGTCGTCCTCGCCACCGACGAGCCAGATGACGACGCCGTCCTCGTTCTCGTCGTCCCAGGGCAGCACGCCTTCGACCGAGTACCGGTCCACGGTGATGTCCTCGTTGTCGTCCTCCACCGGGGCAACCACGGCGAGCTCGACCTCGGCATCCGGGGGCTGGTCCCGCAAGATATCGATCAGTTCCCGCACACGCATGTTGATGTTGCCTTTCGATCAGATGGACCCGCGAGCGACTGTAGCCGTCAGCGTTCGTTGAGCCAGCCCGGCGCTTGGTCGAGCAGGAACAGGCTGACGTCTTTGCACAGGTCGAGCGTCGTGCACAACGGCTCTTCCGTGCTCGCGTAGACGTCGGCCAGTTCGATGGACAGCCGGGCGACGATGGACAGGCTGCGCTCGGGAGCGTCGGTGACGCTGGCGAACGAGTCGATGGCCGAGACCTCGAGGGGCAACTCGATGCCGCCGATGCCGGCCAGTTCCGTGGCCAGGATCAGCAGGTCCGGCGGCTCGGGAAGCGGCGGCAACGTCCACGTGAAGTGCACGGGAAAGGCGAAGCCCCTGGGCGCGTCGTCGTCTGGGTCGTCCATCTTGAGCACCTCGTCCTCAAAGCCGAGGAGGGCCCGCGGATCCACTTCCAATGAGAGATGAAGGTCGATCGGGCCGCTGCAGGCCTCTTCCGGGTGGAGGTCCACTTCCCACAACTGGCGGAGCGAGTACGTCTCCACGAAGTGGCGTTCGTCGTGGACGTGAAAGCCATGGTCGATCGCATGACCTTTCACATCGGCGATGAACCCGGCGACATCGATGACAGCCACGTGAGCCTTTCGGGATCGAGGGAACGCTCGTGGAGCGGCCCCGCGAGGCTACCCTGCCGACGATGTTCCACGACGTGGTCCGCTTGTTCAGTGCAATTGCCGACGAGGTCGGCGACGCGCTGCGCGGCATCGAGGACTGGGGCCCATCAGGCGTGCGTGGCGGGCAGTATGCAGTCGATCTCGTGGTCGACGAGATCGTGCTCGCCCGGCTGGCGGCCGAGGGGTTGAGCGTGTTGTCCGAGGAGAGTGGCTTGACCCTGCGGTCGGGTGCGGAGCTCGTCATCGTCGACCCGCTCGACGGATCGACCAACGCCAGCCGTGGCGTGCCGTGGTTCGCGACCGCGCTCGCGCTGGCCGACGAGGACGGCCTGGCCGTCGGGCTGGTTCGCAACCAGGCGAGTGGCGTCACGTACTCTGCCGTGCGCGGCAAGGGGGCGTTGCGCGATGGCGTCGCGCTGCACGCGTCGGCCAGCACCTCGCTCTCGTCGTCGATCGTCGGCCTCAGCGGGCTGCCGCCGCGCCACCTCGGCTGGTCCCAGTTCCGCGCGCTCGGTGCGGCCGCGCTGGACCTGTGCCTGGTCGCCTCCGGCGTGCTGGATGGCTACATCGACTGCAGCGTCGACGCGCACGGGGTGTGGGACTACGCCGCTGGTGTGCTCATCTGCCAGGAAGCCGGTGCCGTCGTCGTCGACGCGCTGGACCGCGATCTTCTCGTTCGCGACCCTGACCTCAGGCGGACGCCCGTCGCCGGGGCGACGCCTCACCTGCTGACCGAGCTCCTCACTGCCCGGCGCTGGTAGATCCCACAGTGTGCTGTGCGCGAACCCGCTCCGAGCCGGGGGAATGTGTTCGCCGTACGCGATCGGTCAAGGTGGATTGACGTGCTGTCAAGTTGGGTTGACCGATAGCCGGAACGACCACCACTCGTCGGCCTGCTCAATCGGACGTGGGATGTCTTCCAGCGGTCCAGATCCGGCTGACGCTCGGGTGGCGCAGTTTGCCGAGTGCTCGGGCTTCGATCTGACGGATCCGTTCGCGGGTGACGTCGTAGCACTCACCGAGCTCGGCCAACGTCTGGGGCGTGTCGCCGATGCCGAAGCGGGCTTTCAGCACCGCCCGCTCGCGGGTGTTCAGCCGCGCCAGTTGAGCGTGCAGCGCGTCGCGCTGCAGCGAGGATGCTGCGGCGTCGTAGGGCACGATCGCGTCGTCGTCCTCCACGTAGTCGCCGAGCACCGTGTCGCCGTCGTCACCGACGGGAGCCGACAGCGACAGCACGGCCTGGCGGTGCCGGCGCACGAGCGTGATGCGGTCTGCCGTGATGCCTGTGTCTGCGGCGATCTCCTCGCTCGTCGGCCGCCGTTCCAACGAGTCCCAGAGCTTGGCTGTGCTCTGATCGATCAGGCTGTACTGGTCGCGCACGTGCGACGGCACGCGGATCGTGCGCGACGTGTCGCTGACCGAGCGACCGATCGCCTGGCGGATCCACCACGTGGCGTAGGTGCTGAACTTGAAGCCCTTGGTGTGGTCAAACTTGTCCACCGCGCGCATCAGACCGACGTTGCCCTCCTGGATCAGATCGAGCAGCGACACGCCGTGGCCTTCGTACCGCTTCGCCACGCTGACCACAAGCCGCAGGTTGCCCTGGATGAACCGCCGCCGAGCCGACGCAGCGTCGTTCGCCGTGCCCGTCGCGATCATCGCCGCGAGCACGCGCTCGTCGTCAGCGGTGAGCAGACGGTACGCGCCGATCTCGTCCAAGTAGCGGCGGAGGATCTCGTCCCCGCCAGTGTCGTTGGAACGCAACGCCATCTGGACCCGAACCGTACTGCCGCGCCCCTCCGATGTCGGGGATGTCGGTTCCGTCCCGCAACGACGGCCAGTAGGCTCGTGCCTCCCGTTCCGGGCGCATAGCTCAGCTGGTAGAGCGACACCCTTACAAGGTGTTGGTCGGGGGTTCGAGTCCCTCTGCGCCCACAATGAACCTATGTCTGCCGCAGTGTCGACGCGATACTCAGGCGATGTAGTACCCGGCGATGTCAGCCAGCAGCTGCGCGCCGGCCTGCGTGTACAGCGACACCCCCCCTCCGGCTCCCACCGTGACCGACACCAGATTCGGGATGTTCTGGCCTCCGAATGTGACGTTGATGTTCGACGCCGTCGGCCGGATGGTTCCCGCCGGCCAGATCGTGACGAACCCGGGTGCGGTGGCTGCCGCCGCGGTGACGTTGAGGACGACTGCGCCGACCCCCGCTGCTGGTACGCCGCCCTTGCCGGCGACGGTGAGATCGATCCTGCTGTCGGCCGGAACTCCGGACGCGGCGAAGTCCGGCATCGTTCGAGTGTCGAGCAGCCGGCTGGGCGTCAGCGGCTGGAACAGTCCGCTGAAGCTGGCCGGTTGCGACGCGTCGCCGAACCAACCGGCGACATCGGCGACCAGGTGGGCGCCACCCTGGGTGTAGAGCGAGACCGATCCGTCGGCGCCAATGGGGACGATGACGAGGTTGGCGATGTTCTGACCGGCGAACGTGACGTTGATGTTTGATGCGGTCGGACGCTTCGAACCCTTCGGCCAGACCGTAACGAATCCCGTGCCGAGCGCATCGGCAGCCGTGACGTTGAGCACGACTGCGCTCGCGCCCGTCGCGGGAACGCCACCCCGCCCGGCGATGGTGAGATCGATTGATCGATCGGCGGCGACCGGAAGCGTACCCGGCACCCCAACCGAGCTGCGAGTGTCAAGGATGCGATCCGGCGCGTTGGGCGAGTAACGGCCAGCGCTCGTCGACGTCGTGACGGGCTCGTAGTAGCCGGCGACGTCGGCGACCAGATCTCCGCCGGACTGTGAGAACAGTGACACCTTGCCTGCGGTGCCGAGCCGCACGGTGACGAGGTTGGCGATGTTCTGGCCGGCCGCCGTGACGTTCAGGTTTGACACATTGGGACGGTCCTCGGTCGCGGGCCAGATCGTCACGAACCCAGGCGCGAACGAGTTGGCCGCTGTCACGTTGAGCACGACGGCTGTCACATTCGACGCCGGCACGCCGCCGCGACCGGTGACCTGTAAGTCGATGCCGCCTCCGGCCGGAACCGGATGTCCGACCGTGATGTCGGCGGCCTCCCGCGTGTCCAACAATCGACTCGGAGGCACCGGCACGAAGCGAGTCGCGCCCGCCGGAGCGGACGGTGGGACGAACGTGAACGAGACGCTTCCGTTGCCGAGAGTCGGCGCAGGGCCGAAGCTTGCGTTCTTGTCCCAACCGAGGCTGCGCCCCGAGCCTCCGCCGGCGCCGTGAGCGATGTCTGCACCGCCGCCGCCACCGCCGCCGTACCCGCCACCACCACCGCCGCCTGCGCCATTGCACATCGAGCAACTCGCGCCGGCACCACCCGCACCCGTCGTCGAGGACTCGCCCGCGCTGCCCCCACCGCGAGCACCGCTACCGCTGCTTCCGCCGGCTGCGTTCGCCCCGCCCCCGGGCGACGCGAGGTCTGCTCCGACGCCACCGACGCCCATTCCGCCGTTGGTGCCCTCCGGGTTCGTTGGTCCCTGTGCCCCGCAGCCGCCAGTGCCGGAACTGCCACACGACGATCCAGCAAGAGCGCCGGCGCCACCGCCTCCGCCGCCCATGAGGAGAGGCGCGGCAACGACACCGTGGAGCGACACCTCGGTCGCCCCACCGCCACCGCCTCCGCCGCCTGCCTGTGTCGTCACCCCGCCGCCGTTGCCACCATGACGCATGCCGTCGCGGCCACCCCACCCGCCGGCACCACCTCCCAGCACCGGGCCCGGGAGCCCACCGGCGAAGCCGACCCAGATGTCGAGCACTGTTCCCGGTGTCACCGTCATCGTCCCGATCGCAAGCCCACCCCGGCCGCCGCCACCGGCGCCGCTGCCGCCACGGATGTCGTACTGCATCGACGTGACCGTCGCGGGCACGGTGAACTGCTGCATCACCTGCCCGATGGCCGTGAAAGTGACCGTCATCGGTGGCTGAATGGCGGGGCGAGGACTCGCCGCACCGGAGCGTCCGACGAACGCGCTCGACGCGACGAGGGCAGCGACCATCGCCAGCGGAGCAATCAGGCGAGACGGCTTTGAATGGACGGCGGCTGGTAGCACGCTCAACTCTTCCACATCGACAAGGACCCGGCTCATGGACGCCGCGACAGCGATCGCCGGACTCCGCCACCGCGGCCTTCGCGCTGTGATTCGCGATGGCCACGCGGCGATCGTGCGTCTCCTCGCTGACAGCGTCAACTGACGTTGGTGTTGGGGGCTCCGACGAGGACGACGACCAGGGTGCAGGGTTCGGTGCCGCGGTTGCGCCAGGCATGTCGGGTGCCGTTCTGGATGACGGTATCGCCGGGGTGCAACTCGACCTCGATGCCGTCGTCCAACTCGAGCACGACCGAGCCGGAGACGACGAACTCGTAGTCGATCGTCGCCGTGGTGTGCATGCCGGGGGCACCTGGTTCCATGTGGCCCGCCAGGCCCGGGAGTGCTGCTTCCATCTCGGCGAACGCCTGGCCGAGATCGAGGCCCTCCGGTGTCACCGCCGTCGCCGGTGCGACGGTGAACAGGCCGAACCGGAAGCCGCCGATCGGCGGGAAGTACTGCACGTGCGGCGGCTGCGAGCCGTCGTCGGGAAACTGCGGTGCAGCGTCGGCACCCCACAGCCTGTAGAACTCCGAGCCCGGCAGCAGGTCGACCGTGATCGGTGCGACCACCTCGTCGCTCGCCACGATCGCTCGCCCCTCGGCCGAATGGCCCGTCACGACACGTCTGATTCCCATGGTGGTTCCCCCTTCGGCTGCGATCGTAGGCGAGTCAGACACTGAGCCAGACCGTGGTGTCGGGCGGGATCATCCCGTCCGACACCGGCTGGCTGGACAGCAGGATCGTTCCTGCGGCGACGTCGGCCGGAAGCGCCGTCGCCGACGACCCGAAGTTGACGACGCAGGCGAAGCCGGGTTCGCGGCTGAAAGCGAGCACATCGTCGGCGGACGCCAGCCACTTCATCGAGCCGTCGCCGCGCGCCGGGTTGCGGCGACGCTCGGCGAGCGCAGCGCGATACAGCGACAGCATCGAGTTCGCGTCGTCGGCTTCGGCGGCCGCGGTGAGCGCCGACCATGCCGCCGGTTGCGGCAGCCACGGTTGCCCTGCACCGGGACCGAACCCGAACGGCGGCTCGCTGCCCGACCACGGAATGGGAACACGGCACCCATCGCGGCCCTTGATCGTGCCGTTGGTGCGCGCGAACGTGGGGTCCTGGCGCAACTCGTCGGGGACGTCGAGCACTTCGTTCAGACCCAGTTCCTCGCCCTGGTATACATACGCGCCGCCGGGCAGCGCCAACATCAGCAGTGCCGCAGCGCGGGCGCGCGTCGTACCGACCGCGCCGTCGCCGTAGCGGGTGACGTGGCGGATGACGTCGTGGTTGGACAGCACCCAGGTCGGCGGTGCGCCGATCTCGACGAGCGGCTCGATGCTGTCGTCGATCGCTCTGTGCATCGACCCCGCGTTCCACTTCGCGAGCAGGAAGTGGAAGTTGAACGCAGTGTGCAGTTCGTCGGGGCGCAGATACAGCGACACCCTGGCTTGGCTCTCGAGCCAGATCTCGCCGACGAACATCGCTTCACCGGGGTACTCGTCGATCACCGCGCGCCAGCCGCGGTAGATCTCGTGGACCGGATCGACGTCCCAGTGCGGATGGCCATAGACCGCCGCGCCGGCGATGTCGAAGCGGCCGCCGAGGTCGACGAGATCGGGATCCTTGGCCAGGCCGTGCGCGACGTCGATGCGGAACCCGTCCACGCCACGGTCGAGCCAGAAGCGCAGCACGGACTGGAACTCGGTGACCACCTCAGGGTTGCGCCAGTCGAGATCGGGCTGGCCGCGGTCGAAGAGATGCAGGTACCACTGCCCGGGCCGCCCGTCGGCTTCGGTGACGCGTTCCCACGCTCCACCACCGAACACGCTCTGCCAGTCGTTCGGCGGCGTGTCGCCGTTGGGTCCGCGCCCGTCGCGGAAGATGTAGCGGGCGCGCTCCACGCTGCCCGGCGCGGCTGCGAGCGCGGCCTGGAACCAGACGTGGTCGCTGGACGTGTGGTTCGGCACGACGTCGACGATGACCCGCAGACCGAGGTCGTGGGCTTCCGTGACGAGCTGGTCGAAGTCGGCGAGCGTGCCGAACAGCGGCTCGACATCGCGGTAGTTGGCGACGTCGTAGCCTGCGTCGGCCTGCGGCGACGGGTAGAACGGCGTGAGCCACAACGCGTCGATGCCGAGATCGCGCAGATACGGGAGCCGGCTGCGGATGCCCGGTAGATCGCCGAGACCGTCGCCATCGGAGTCGGCGAAGCTGCGGACATAAACCTGGTAGATGATGGCACTGCGCCACCAGGGCGCGGGGAGTTCGGTGGTGTCAGTCATGGATCAGCCCGACGCTACCTGTCGTTCACGGTCCACGAGGAGAGCGAGTTCGGTGCGCGACCGCAGCCCGAGCTTGCGGTAGATGTTGCCGAGGTGGAACTCGACGGTGCGCACGCTCACGTACAGCTCGTCGGCCGCCTCCCGGCTCGAGGCGCCACGGCCGATCGCGAGTGCGACGCGCAGCTCGGAGGCCGTCAGCGCGGCCGTCATTCGCTGAGGCTGCGCCGGTCTTGGGGACGCTGATCGGGACACGCCGAGCAGCCGCTCGGCGCGGGCCGCCCACGGCGTCGCGCCGAGTGAGTGGAAGACCTCGCAGGCGTCGGCGGCGTCACGGCTGGCCCGACCCGGCCGGCGGGCGATGTCGGCTTCTGCCCAGCACAGCTGTGTGCGGGCCCGTTCGAACGGCGCGCCGAGCGACGTCGCGGCCACCAACGACGACTCGAAGTGGTCGTCGTGATCGCCCGCGGCCAGGAGCCCGCGGATCCGCCCGACGGCCACCGAGGCCCAACCACGCATCGCGCCGCGCTGTTGCGCTTC
>JANNZY010000072.1:0-17810 GCA_031410915.1 Actinomycetes bacterium | reverse complement strand
CGCAACCGTGCCCTCGAGGATCTTCAACAGCGCCTGCTGTACACCCTCGCCGCTGACGTCGCGAGTGATCGACGGGTTCTCGCTCTTGCGCGCGATCTTGTCGATCTCGTCGATGTAGATGATGCCGGTCTCGGCCTTCTTCACGTCGAAGTCGGCGGCCTGGATCAGCTTGAGGAGGATGTTCT
The DNA here is from genome assembly GCA_031410915.1 of Actinomycetes bacterium. Lineage (GTDB taxonomy): Bacteria > Actinomycetota > Acidimicrobiia > Acidimicrobiales > Ilumatobacteraceae > WLMZ01. Next base: position 17,625 of record JANNZY010000072.1, on the reverse strand, counting down.
CGACGTCTTCGCCGACGTAGCCGGCCTCGGTGAGCGCGGTGGCATCAGCGACCGCGAACGGCACGTTGAGCATCCGCGCCAAGGTCTGGGCGAGGTGGGTCTTACCGCAACCGGTCGGGCCGAGGAGCAAGATGTTGCTCTTCGCCAACTCGACCTCGTCACGACGACCGACGGCCGCGGACTGCTGGTGCTGGATGCGGCGGTAGTGGTTGTAGACCGACACCGACAGGATCTTCTTGGCGTCGTCTTGGCCAACGACGTACTCGTCGAGGAACGAGCGGATCTCACGCGGGGTCGGCAGATCCTCGAAACGCAGCTCGCTGGTCTCGGTCAGATCCTCTTCGATGATTTCGTTGCAGAGGTCGATGCACTCGTCGCAGATGTACACGCCGGGACCGGCGATGAGCTTTTTGACCTGCTTCTGCGATTTTCCGCAGAAGCTGCATTTGAGCAGCTCCCCCGTGTCGCCGAACTTCGCCACGTCTATCCCCCAAACATTCGGTCAGCGGATGGGACCGGTGCGGTCAACGGCTGAGCGGGACGAGATCACTTCGTCGATGATGCCATATTCGACTGCCTCGTGAGCTTCAATCACGAAGTCGCGGTCGGTGTCGTTGTGGATCTTGTCCAGCGGCTGGCCGGTGTGGTGCGACAGGATCTCTTCCATCAGGTCGCGCATCCGCAGGATCTCCTTGGCCGCGATCTCGAGATCGGTGACTTGGCCGTAGCCGACCTGGCCCCACGGTTGGTGCAGCAGCACCCGTGAGTGCGGCAGCGCGAGACGCTTGCCCTTGGTGCCGGCTGCGAGCAGCACGGCCGCGGCCGACGCAGCCTGGCCGAGACAGATCGTGGCGATGTCGTTCTTGATGAACTGCATCGTGTCGTAGATCGCGAACAGCGCCGTGATGTCGCCACCGGGGCTGTTGATGTAGATGTTGATGTCCTTGTCCGGGTTCTCGCTCTCCAGGTGGATGAGCTGCGCGCAGACAAGATTGGCAACCGTGTCGTCGATGGCCGTCGGGATGAAGATGATGTTCTCGCGCAGCATCCGCGAGTACAGATCAGAGTGGCGCTCACCGCGGCTCGTGGTCTCGATGACGTTCGGCACGTAGTAGTTGCGCACCGGCTCGAGCAGTGGGCTGGTCATCAGACGGTCTCCTCGTCATGGCTGTGTCCGTGATCATGGGCGTGGTCGTGATCGTGATCGTGGTCGTGATCGTGATCGTGATCGTCGTGGCTGTGCACGGTGCCGTCGGCGTGGACGTGGTCGTGGTCGTCGTGTTCGTGACCGAGCAAGAGATCGTTGTCGATCTTGGTGCCATCGGGATCGACGATCTCGATGTTGTGCACCAGCCAATCGAGTGCCTTGCCCTTGCGCAGTTGCGCAGACAGTTCGCTGACGGCGTCGTTCTGCTCGTAGGCCTTGCGGACCTGAGCCGGCTTCTGACGGACCTGCATCGCGATGCGCTCGAACTCGCCGTCGAGATCCTCGTCGGACACGTCGAGGTTCTCGGCTGCGGCGATGGCTCGCAGTGCGAGGTCGACCTTGACCGCCTTGTGCGACTGGCCGCGCAGTGACTCGACGAACTGCTGCGGATCCTGGCCGGTGATCGACAGCCATTGGTCGATGGAAATGCCCTGCGCCTGGAACTGCTGGACGGTGTTTTGCACCCGCTGCTGCAAGTCGCCGTTCACCATTGCCTCCGGCGGCTCGAGATCGACGAGTTCGGCCAGCGACGTGGTGACCCGATCGATCAGCTCGCGTCGGGCCTGATTCAGCTTGGTCTCACTGAGGCGGTCCGCCAGCGCGCTGCGCCAACCGGCGACGGTGTCGTACTCGGCGACGTTTTCGTCCACCCACGCATCGGTCAGCTCGGGCAGCACCGTCTCTTGCACGCGCGAGATGGTCACCTCGAAGTCGGCGGGATCGTCGTTGCCATTCGGGACGAGGCTGAAGTGCAGCTCGTCTCCCGCGCTGGCACCGACGAGTTGATCGTCGAAGCCGGCTGCGACCCAGCCCTTGCCGACCTCGTACAACCAGTCCTCGGTGTTGAGGCCGATGACCGGCTCGCCATCGCGATGGCCGGCGAGATCCAGGGTGACCTGGTCGCCGGTCTGGATCGGACGCTCGACATCGGCCAGCGTGGCGGTGCGGCGCAGCTCGACCTCGACCGCTTCGTCGACGTCGCCGTCCGACGCGGTGATGGCGGGGACTTCGACCCGCAGCCCGCCGTAGCCGGGGACGGTGATCTCGGGGCGGACCTCGCACGTGGCGGCGAACCCGACGGGACCGTTCTGTTCGCCGCCCGTGATCTCGACCTCGGGCGCGGCGATGAGATCCACATCGTGCTCACGCACGGCCTTGGCGAGGTAGTTGGGAACGCCGTCGCGCAGCGCTTGCTCGCGGGCGGCTTGGATGCCGATTCGGGCCTCGAGCACCTTGCGTGGCGCCTTGCCGGCACGGAAACCAGGGAGGCGGACTTCACGAGCGATCTTCTTGAAGGCGGAATCGATGTCTCGGTCGAACTCGGTCTCGTCGACCTCCACCGAGAGCTTGACCTTGTTCCCGTCCAGGGGTTCGAGCGTGCTTTTCACAGGTGGCCGAGTGTATCGGCGGACAAAGATGCAACGGCGACCCCTCGTCGGGCAGAATGGCCACCGTGAACCAGTGGAAACCGCACAGCCTCGCCAAGCCGCACGCCGACCAGCTCGACCTGCGCATCGGCGATTGGGTGCGCTCCACCGTGGAGCTGCCCGGCATTCCGCTCGGCACCGAGGGCCGCGTCCTGCTGGCCAACGGCTTCAACTGGTTGCGCTACCGCATCCTGTTCGGAAACGGCATCGAGGCCGGCGATCTGGACAGCCGCCAGATCGAGGCCATCGGCAAGACCGCCAAGCGCAAGGCCAAGGCGGCCGCAAAGGCCAAGAGCCGCTGACTCGACCCGACGGGCAATCCCACATTCGCGGAAACCGATCGGTCACACTCTGCGTATTGCAGACATCCATCGAAAGGCCCGTGACGAACACACGGTGACCTGACCTCGACGAAGGAAGTCATCGGATGACATTGGGACGCTTGCTCAGGATCGGTGCCGCGATCGCATTGCTGATCGGTGGGCTCATCCACCTCCAGCTGTACTTCAAGGGCTACCGCAACATCGACAAGATCGGCCCGAGCTTCGTGCTCAACGCGATCGCCTCCGGCGTCATTGCCGCCGCCGTTGCCTGGCGCCGTGAGCCGATCGTGAAGCTGGCCGGCATCGGGCTCGCGATCGGCACGCTCATCGGCTTCGTCCTGAGTCGTCAGGGTGACGGTCTCTTCGACTTCCGTGAGCAAGGTCTCCAGCCGTCGCCACAGGCCGCGCTCGCGCTGATCGTCGAGATCGGCGCGATCGTGTTGCTGGCAGCCTCGCTCGTGCCGCGGATCGCAAGCACCGATGAGAGCGAGCCGGTCGCCTTCGGCGGCATCGGCCTCGCCGTCTCCGCTCTTGCGTTGATCGGTTTTGGCGCGTTCTGGGCCAGCGACTACGGCGACAAGCCAGCGGTCACCGCGGCCGCCGACACCACCCTTGCCGCGGCTCCCGGAGACACGACTGCTCCCGACGCCACCACCGTTGCTGGCGACACCACGGACCCCGGCGGCGACGCGGCGGCCGGGTCCAATGCGATCACCATCAGCGACTTCTCGTTCGGACCGGCCACGACGTCGGTCCCGGCCGGCACGACGGTCACCTGGACGAACGGTGATCCGTTCGACCACAGCGTCGTGTCCAGTGACAAGACAACGTTCCGCAGCGATCCGCTCGGTAACGGTGACACGTTCGAGTTCACGTTCGACACGCCCGGCGACTTCGCCTACGTCTGCGGCATCCACCCGTCGATGCACGGCACCATCACCGTCACAGGCTGACGTTGCGCTCGGCCGGCAGCGGTCTGGCAGAGTGGCGACCCATGACGTCTCCTTCGCTCAAGCACCGGTTCCCTGGCGCACACAACGGGTGGGCACGCTTCGATGCGCCGTCGGGCACGCAGGTGGTGGACGTCGCGATCCAGGCGATGGTCGACTGGATGTCCAGTGGTGACAACGGTTGCGGTGACGGCCCGTTCGCGGCCGCCGACGCGTGCGACGCCGTGCTGGACCGGGCTCGGGCCGGCGTCGGACAGCTGCTGAACGCCGATCCTCGGGGCGTGTCGTTCGGAGCGAACATGACGACGATCACGTTCGCATTCAGCCGCGCGATCGCCGAGACGTTGCGACCCGGCGACCGCATCGTCGGCACCCGGCTCGACCACGATGCCAACGTCACGCCGTGGCGCAAGGCGTGCGACCAAGCCCGCGCCGAGCACGTGCTGGCACCCTTCGACGCCGAGTCCGGCCGGCTGCCGGTCGAGAGCGTGATCGACCTCATCGACGAGCACACGAAGTGGGTCACGCTGCCTGGAGCCTCCAACCTCTTGGGCACGGTGCCCGACCATGTTCCGATCATCGAGGCCGCTCACGCCGCCGGCGCGCGCGTCTTCATCGACGCCGTGGCGTGGGCACCGCATCACGCCATCGACGTGTCCGCGCTCGGCGTGGACGCAATCGTGACGTCGCCATACAAGTGGTATGGCCCGCACTCCGGCACGCTGTGGCTGCAGCCCGATCTGATGCAGGAACTTCCCGTGTTCAAGGTGCGCCCGTCGGAGAATCGAGGCGCCCGCCGGATGGAGACCGGCATGCCGAACTACGAGGCGATCGCCGGCGTCGAGGCTGCGGCCCGGTTCTTGTTGGAAGAGGGCATGGATCGCATCGCTACGTTCGAGATCGATGTCTTCACGCCACTCTTCGAAGGCCTGCAGTCGATCCCCGGCGTCCGGCTGTGGGGACCGCAGACCCTGCAGGGCCGCACACCGACGGTGTCGTTCACGATCGATGGAGTCTCCCCCGCTGCTGCTGCATCGGCACTGGCCGAAGACCAGGTGGCCGTGTGGGACGGCGGTGCGTATGCGGTCGAGGTTCTCGGCCAACTCGGTCTGGAGGGGACCGGCGGTGTCATCCGCGCCGGTGTCGCCCGCTACATCGAACTCGACGATGTCGACCGGCTGCTGACCGGAGTCCGTCGCCTCGCCAACCGCTGAAACCCGGCGGTTCCATGACGCCGCCCGCCTACACTTGCCCGCGAACGGAATGTGGCGCAGCTTGGTAGCGCACCTGCTTTGGGAGCAGGGGGTCGCAGGTTCAAATCCTGTCATTCCGACCATTGTGATGTCGCGAGACATCGGAAACGGCTGAACCCTCGACTTGGGGGTTCAGCTGTTTTGTTTTTGCGGGTCGGGTTGGTCCTTTGGGGGCGCCGGTGGGTTTGTAGTCGATGTTGGGGTTGAGGGTGAGGTGGCGCAGGATTTCGCCGGAGGCGGCGTCGACGATGCGGATGTCTAGGTCGTGGACGAGGGCGATGATGCGCGTCCGCCACGACATCATCAACAACTCCGGCGCCGTCACGCGACTACAACGTGTCCAAGGGGTGGGTCTCCAAGCTCGTTGCCCGCTACCGCTCCGAGGGTGATGCCGCATTCGAGCCGCGCCCAACACCACAAGATCCGCATCACGCGGGCCACCGTCTACCGGATCCTGCGCCGCCACAACACGATCACCACTTCGTCGCCGGTTCAGCGCCGACGGCGCATCCGGACGACGGGGACACGATGTCAGAGATCGTTGAAAGTCAGTCGTCGGGTAAGTGGACCGTCGTCGCCGTTCCGTCGATGGTTGTCGGGAAGTGGTCGAACCATCCGTGCTGCCCGAAGAGCACCGAGAACGACATGCGCCAGTTCATCCGCGAACCGAGATGCAATCGCCATTTCACCCGAGTGTCGCTCCAGGCATCAACCGAGGCCGATGAAGAGCGGTTCACCTCGAGCCGGAGTTCGGCGAATGAGCACATGCTGATCGGGCGCGACCGTTCGCAACACTTCGTGAAGGTGTGTCATCGAGTCGCTATCTGCGACGACCTCGCCGGCGTCCCCGATGGCCACCCACCGATCGCGAATCCCGAGCCTCACCAGCGAAGCCGAGGTCAATCTGGTCGCTCGATGTCATAGCCCATGTTTCGGTCAGTGGTGAGCTGGATCGGACGGCTCGTTGGGAGTGCGGAGCAGCGTGTAGGCCGGGTTCAGGATGGCGCGCACGCCATGGTGTTCACCGGCCACGCCGCTGACGGACATGATGGTGCCGATCTGAATGCCAGGGACTTGTCGCCGACCGGTGAAGACGAGAGTGATGCCACCAGTGTCGTCGGACAGCGAGCATTCGAGTGACGGGTTCCCACCCCACGGCTGCACACGGATGGCTCGCACGCGTCCGGCGACGGTGATGCGTTGTCGAGGCACGAGCTCGGCGATCGGTGTGCGCTCGGCAGGCAGATCGGAAGCGTCGACGTCGGCGGCGGGGCCCATGCGCACGAGCCGGCCATTGTGCCCATTCCCACTGACGTGGGCATCGACTGCCGGCCGCGATGCCGTCGCCGTTCCGAGGTGATAGGGCACCACCGTGACGTTGCAGTGCGGAATGCTCGCCAACTCGGCCGCGATCGCGTTCGATGAGTGGTCGTGCAGCAACCGGTGCCACACCTTGATGTACTCGCGACGAGGGATGAGGATCGTGAGCTCGGTTTCGCCAGTTGCGACGAGATGCTCGACGAGCGAGTGCGCAGCACGAGAGATGTGACGATCGGGGCATTCGACGATGTCGAGCGGGAAGCGGGTGAAGCCCAGCTTCTCCCACGCCTCGACGAGGAGGCGGCTTGTCCACGGATCGAGGTCGAAGTGGACCGCGCGCAACTCGTCGGGCGTCAGGGTGCGGGCGTATTGCATCGCTCTCGCGGTCGCAGCGTCGAGGGTGTCGACGAGCACCACGACGGCGTGATGTGGACGCGTTCGTGCCTCGGCAGCCTTCTTGGCGTCTTTTTTCAGTTCGAGTTCTTCGGTCTCGTACGCGTTGTTGAGGCGAACGAGGCCGAAAACCATGATCGGCACGAGGACGACGATGATCCACGCGCCCTCGGTGAACTTGACGGTGGCGACGATGGCGAGCACGAGCAACGACAGCAACGCGCCGATCCCGTTGATGACGAGGCCACTCCTCCATCCCGATTCGCGGCGACGCAGATGGTGCTTGGCCATCCCCGATTGCGAGAGTGTGAAGCTGGTGAAGACGCCGATCGCGTAGAGGGGGATCAAGCGGCTGACCTCACCCCCGGTCGCGAGCAGGGTTGCCATCGCCGCTATCGCGAGGAAGATGATGCCGTTCGAGAACACGAGGCGATGGCCGCGGATCATGAACTGGCGGGGCATGAAGTTGTCGCCCGCATGGAACGAGGCGAGTCGGGGGAAGTCGGCGAAGCTGGTGTTGGCGGCGAGTACGAGGATCAGCATCGTGCCGGCCTGCAGGAGGTAGAAGAGCACGTGGCCGAGTGCGCTCTGGCCATAGACGTACTTGCCGACCTGGGAGATGACCGACGGGACACCGCCCTCGAAGGGCATCGTGTGAATGCGGGCGGCCAGCATCGACAGGCCCAGGAACATCACGCCGAGCAGCGAACCCATCACGACGAGGGTGCTGCGCGCGTTCTTCCATGCGGGCGGGCGGAACGCTGGCACACCGTTTGAGATCGCCTCGACGCCGGTCACTGCCGCACCGCCCGAGCCGAACGCTTTCAACACGATGAACACCGTCGCGCCCATCAGCAGGCCGTTGCCATGGTGGTTGCCCAACTCGAGCATCTTGTCGACACCCGACGTCGGCGCCTTGGACAGCGACGTGAATGCCATTCGGTATGCGCCGACGAGCAGGAGCACCAGCATGTTGCCGATGAAGAAGTATGTCGGCGCGGCGAACAGCTTGCCTGACTCCTTCGTGCCGCGCAGATTGCCGTACGCGATCAGCACCACGAACCCGAGTGCGATCCAGTGCTTGTACGGCGCGATCGGCGCGATCGCCGATGCGAGAGCGTCGCTTCCCGCGGCGACCGAGACCGCCACGGTCAACACGTAGTCGGTGAGCAGCGCGACGCCAGCCACCTGTGCCGGCAGGAGGCCGAAGTTGTCGCGGGTGACGATGTATGCACCTCCCGCTGAGGGGTAGGCCTTGATCGTCTGGCGGTACGAGAGGATGAGGAATCCGAGGACAACCAGCAGTGCAATCGTGATCGGGGTGACGAGAGTGAAGGCGGCCAGGCCGACGTACGGCACGAGGACCCGGAGAATCTCCTCGGTCGCGTACGCGCTCGACGACAGGTTGTCCGACGCGAACACTGCCAGCGCAGTCGGCTTGCCCAGCGTCTCGTGCTCGAGGCGATCGGTGTGCAGCGGCGGTCCGAGCACCAGGTTCTTGAATCGGTATCCGATCGAGTCGTTGGTCGCAACCGTTCGCTTGGTGGTCGGCGCTGTCGGGGTGACGGGCGAATTCATCCGGTTGACGGTGGCGGGCTCACTCTTTGTACGTTCTGCGGTGTGCACGAGGATCAGCTAACAGCTGGCTCGGCGGCTAGGCCGTTCGGGCCGCGACAAGATCGTGGGGCCTGCCGTTAAGAACGCGTAGAGAGCGGCTCGAAACGGTGACCGATACTCGGCTCGGTCAGGAAGTAGCGAGGTTGAGCGGGAATCGGCTCGAGTTTCCTGCGGATCGCGGCGAAGTGAACGCGCAAGTAGTTCGCCTCGTTCTCGTACTGTGGCCCCCACACACGCTGCAGCAGTTGTCGTTGTGTCACCAACCGGCCGGCGTTGCGAGCCAAGTACTCCACGATCGCCCACTCCGTAGGCGTCAGATGCACAAACACCCCGTCGCGGCTCACTCGCCTGTTGGCGAGATCGATGGTGAAGTCCGGGGTCTCGACGATCGGGTCCTCGGGCGTCGGGTTGTGACGTCGGAGGGAGGCTCGCACGCGCGCCATCAGCTCGCTGATGCTGAACGGCTTGGTGACGTAGTCGTCGGCGCCGGCGTCGAGTGCCGCCACCTTGTCAGGATCACCTTCACGCGCGGACAGCACGATGATCGGAACGTCTGACCACCCGCGCAGGCCGCGAATGACATCGAGGCCGTCGATTCCGGGTAAGCCGAGATCGAGCAGCACCAGATCTGGCTTGTGGGCAGCGGCCGATGAGAGCGCCTCCTCCCCCGAAGCGACCAGATCGATGTCGTAGCCCCACGTCCGCAGGTTGACGTCGAGCGCCTTGCGAATCTGGACCTCGTCGTCGACGACCAGGATGCGGCTCATGTGATGCCCGCCAGTTCCGCCTCGACCGGCAATCGGAACGACATCGTCAGGCCCCCGCCGGGTGTGTCGTCGACGTCGAGCCGGGCGCCCATCGCCTCGATGAAGCCTTTCGCGATCGCGAGGCCGAGACCGGCCCCGGTGTCATTCGAACGATCGCCCAGTCGCTGGAACGGCAGGAACATGGCGTCCCTCAAGGCCAGTGGCACTCCGGGCCCGCGATCGATCACGCGCACGTCGATGCTCCTGCCGATCAGGCCGGCCTCGATCCGCACTGGGGCGTCGGGCGGCGACCACGCCACCGCGTTGGAGATGACGTTCGCGAGTGCCCGCTCGAGCAACGCAGCGTCGGCCATCACCAGCGGCAACGAGTCGGGCACCGACACGATGGTGCGACGGTCCGCGTGCGGAACGTCGGTGAGCGCGGCCGCGACGACGTCTTCGAGCGCGACGGGCGCCGTCGAGAGCACCACAGCACCGGACTGCAGGCGACTCATGTCGAGCAGGTTCCGTACCATTCGATCGAGGCGGTCTGCGGCGACGTCGATATTGACGAGCAGATCGACACGATCCTGATCCGTGAAGGTGATTCCCGTCTGCAGCAGGCCGGTCGCCGACGCCTTGATGCTCGCCAGCGGGGTGCGCAGGTCATGCGACACCGCTTGGAGCAGTGCGGCCCGTAAGGCGTTCGTTTCGGCGAGAACATCGGCCTTGGCCGAGTCCGCTCGCAGAACTCTCGCCTGCAGCGCGAGCGACAGTTGATCTGCGAACGCACGCAGCACCTCGAGTTGATCAGGACTCAGGGCACCTGCGGAAACGACGAGCCGCACCGACCCATCAGCCGAGAGATCGATCGCATCTCCGGCTTCCGGTGTCAACAGCTCGTCGTGCCCGACGGTGACGGTGGGCCACCAGCCAGTCCCTTGCCGTTCGAGCACCGACGCCGCCTCCAGCGAGAACGTGGCGCGCAACTGCTCGAGCAGCTCGGGCAGTGGGTCGTGCGACCCGACCAGAGTCGCGGCCGATCGGGCAAGCGCACCAGCCTCGGCGCGCGCTCGGGCCGCCTCGCGCGACCGGCGAGCTGCGCGATCTACGAGCAGGCTGACCACCATTGTGACGGTGATGAACACTGCGAGCTCGACGACGTTCTCGGCATCTCGCACGGTCAGCGTGTGCAGCGGGGGCGTGAGGAACCAGTTCGTCAGGCCGAACGCGAAGACCGACGCAGCGAGTCCGGGAAGCATGCCTCCGAGCGCCGCGACGGCGATGACGACGGTGAGATCCAGCAGCAAAGCCGTTCCGACCGATATGTGCGTGCGCAGGCGGGTGAGTACGAACGTCAACACCGGCAGACCGGCGAGACAGACCGTCCACGCGAGGAAGCGCAGCTTCGCGGTGATGGGCTGGCTGGGCCGACGCGGTGGGCGGTGCGACCGGCCACGTGGGGACGGGGCTTCAGTCGAGATCACGTGGATGTCGACGTTGCCCAAGCGCTGCAGCATCGAGGCGACGATCGTCGGCCGAGCGAGCCAGGATCGGCGTGTCGACGCTCGCCCGGCGCCAAGGACGAGCTGGGTTGCATGCTCCACCTGCGCGAAGCGAGCCAGAGCCTGCGCGACATCGTCTCCGGCCACTTCGCGATATGTGCCACCCAGCTCGACCACCAGCCGTCGCTGCATCTCGAGATCGGGACCCGCGGCACCCGATTCGGACACCACATGCACACCGATGAGCTGTGCGCTGGAGCGGCCGGCGATCCTGCTCGCTCGGCGCACCAGCGCGTCACCCGCGGTACCGGTCAGTGCGACGACAACCCGCTCGCGGACCTCCCAGGCCTCGGTGATACCGCGATCGGCCGTGTAGTCCTGCAGTCGGTCCTCGACATCGTCGGCAACCCAGAGCAGGGCCAGCTGCCGCAGCGCTGCCAGATTCTCGGGACGGAAGTAGTTCGCCAAGAGCGCGTCGACGTGTTCCGGCGGGTACACGTTGCCATGCGCGAGGCGGCGGCGAAGCGCTTCGGGGCTCATGTCGACCAGCTCGATCTGGTCCGCGTCCCTGACCACGGAGTCGGGCACGCTTCCCACGGGGTGAACGCCCGTGATCGAGCTGACGACATCACCGAGCGACTGCAGGCTCTCGACGTTGACCGTCGTGATCACGTCGATGCCGGCGTCGCGGATGCGCTCGATGTCACGCCACCTGCCGTGCTCGTTGTCGCCGTTGACGAGGTGCGCCATATCGTCGACCAGCACGACCGACGGACGCCGGGCGATGATCGCATCGACCGCTACCTCGTCGGACCCGACGCCCCCTGAGTCGAGGTGAGCGGTAACAGACTCGAACTTCGCCGCCCGACATTCGATCGGAGCGCGGTCTTGATGGTCGACCACACCGATGACGACATCTGCCCCGCGTGCGTGCCGGCGCAAACCTTCGTCGAGCATCGCGTAGGTTTTGCCAACGCCGGGAGCCGCACCCAAATAGATCCTCAGGCCACCTCTCCTCACGCATACAGTGTCGCAGCGACTGCGCCCTTGAGGACAGCATCGTCAACCTGCCCGCAACTGGCCGAGATCGTGGACGCGGAAGTTGCCGAGGCCGTTGCGACGGCCATCGGCCTCGCCCGCGGAGACAGCATCAGCTCAACGGCAGTTTCTTGTCGTCTCCGCCCGCTTGTCCAGATCGATGTCGCTCAATGAGCCCGCCTTGGGCGACGCAGTCATCCAGCGGCAATCGCCAGACTGAGCTGGGCGGTTCGTGAGCGCGTGACGTGCATCGTCTGGCCTCGTTGCGGATGAACCGTCTCGAGATCGAGCACAACCCCAGCCGGGCCATGACAGCACCAGAGTCGACGTTGTCGGTCTCACCAGATGCCGTTGGGATCAGGGTTGTCCGTCGAGGTCGATGCACGCCAACCTCGCGCCAGCCGTACCGTTCGACGCTGTTGGTAAAGCATGGATGATGACCGAGCGCTGCGTCGTCTCGTCGAGCGAGAACGGGCGTTTGGCTTGGGCGTGGCCGACGCCATCTGCATTGACGGTGAAGTCGAGCCAGACCTCGCGGTCCTCAAGCGCGCTGGTGGCGCCGACATCTTGGTAGTGCGGGCCGGCGGCGGCAGAGGAGTCACCGCAACGGCTCTGATGCACGTGGGCGCCAAAGGTCCGGCCCGCCGGCGCATCGACTCCGCGAATCTGCAGGGTGACATGCGTCGCCCCGTTCCCCGTGTGGACCACGTGAATGCGAGCGCTGGCGTTGACGAAAGCTCCGCCACCGACGTAGGTGTAGTCGGGTCCCGACGAGCGCGCCGATCCCCCGGCCCCGAACGCGACGCCCGTGCCCAGCGAACCGGCCGCCACGACGAATGCCGCCGCGAGCCGCCGCGGTTTGATTGAGTTCATGTCAGTTCCTCCTCATTGAGTGTTGACATGACAGACGTCGAGGATCAGAAGGCGGGTGACATCTCGTGCTGATGTCGAGGAGACCAGAGGCCGCAGCTCGTTCCCTGTGGTCCTCAGCGACGCGAATTGTGCGACGCAGTCACGCCGGGGCGATCGCCAGACCGAGCTGGCGCGCCAGGGCCATGCCGGTGCGCCAGAGTTCGCCGCTGCGTACCGTGTCGTGGATGGATGCGTCGAGCAGGTCGGCGTAGGCAAGGCGGTCGGCAGCAAGGAAGGGCAGCGCACCCAGGCGCTCGTGAGCGGCGATGGCAGCCTCGAAGTGCATGGCAGCCAGATCGGGTCGCTCACACAAGACGGCGAGCGGACCGAGGAATCGATGGATCGAGCCCCAGCACAACGCGCCCTCGGCTGCCACGATGATGCGCGACGCCTGTGGGGCCAGCAGCTCGTACAGCACCTCGGCCGCATCTCGATCACCGAGGCGTAGGGCGGCCGTCGTGGCCGTGCTCAACGTCAGGAAGTAGAGCTCGTCGCGCGGCACGTTCTCGAACCTCGCGTCCACGAAGGGCTGCAGCATCTCGCGCGCAGACTCGACCTCGCCCGTCATCGCCAGCAGCATGGCGTGCCCGATGGTCCACGCTGCCCGAGGGTCCTGCTGGGCCCACGCCTCGACCGCCGGCTGGACTTCGAGCAGGCGGCCCTGCAGGAAACGGATCGCGAACAGCTGCACGGCAAGCCCCTCGAAGAACTCGGCGGTGGGCTGCAGAGCAACGGCCTCCTCGGCGTGTGCCTCAGCTTCGGCGAATCGGCCGGCGAGTAGCGCTCGCATCGCTCGGCGTTGGGCCACACCCGCCTGGTACCGGGGGATTCGGATCGTGCTCACGAGCGCCTCGTACTCGCGCCCGATCTCGTCGGACTTGGCGAGGTCGCCGCCGGCGAGGTAGGCCCGTCGGAGAGCGCTCAGCGATTCAACGAGTTCAGGCGCGTCGCCGTCCTCACGAGCTGCGTCGACGGCGGCCCGGGCAAGGTCGACGACCCGCTCGATCGGGCTCCATGCGCCGACCACACTGAGGCTGAAGCTGATGATGGAACGTCGCACTCCGGGCGGATACGACCCCGCTCGGGCGAGCGTCCATTCGGCGAGGTCGCGTCCTCCAGGACCAGGTCGCTGCGACAACACGTGGCACATGATTGCCGCCAGGATCATCGCCCGAGTGGACGTCTCCTCCAATCGACCACGAACCGCCTCCGCGCGTGAGGGCCACGGCTCGGCGGGGTTGATCGTGCCGCCGCAACCCTCGATGATGACGTCCGCCATGAGTTCGGGATCGTCGGTCCGGCTGGCGTCGTCCCACGCCTCGGACAGGAGCTGAACCCGCTGCTCATATTCGCCGGCACTACGCAACACCTCGCAGAGCTGGATGGTGACGCGACAGGCGAGGGCAGGATCGACGTTGCGCGCCCCGAGCAGAGTGGCGCGCGCCGAACGCAACGCGCCGATGGCGTCGTCGTAGGTGTAGCGGTTCACTGCTTGGCGAGCTGCACGAATTGCCGCCTCGGCTCCGGGCCCGACATCACTGCCGTCTGACGCTGCAGCGAGCAGGTGTTGGGCAATCGCCGCGTCGTCATCGCCCAGAGCCATGAGCGCCTCGCCGATGCGGCGATGCAGCCGCGCCTCACGCGCGGGTCCAAGTCCTTCGCGAAGCACCGTTCGCACGAGGTCGTGCGAGAACGAATGCTCGCCGATGCGCGCCGCAGCGTGCACCACACCTGCGTGCTGCGCAGCAGCGAGCGAATCCTCGACCTCGTCGGGCGGTGTGCTCGCGACCGCAGCGAGTACCTCGAGCCGGAATCGCTCGCCGCAGACGGCTGCGATCCCGAGCAGCCGCCGAGCATCGTCGGGCAGCCGCAGCAGCCGACGCGCGATGGTGTCGCGAATAGAGTCAGGCACGGAGCTGCCGCGCAACTCGCCTCCGCTCTCGGCGACGTGGCGAACCAGCTCTTCCACGTAGAAGGGGTTACCCGACGTCATCGCGAACAGATCGGACGGACTGCCGACAGAGCCGCGTGCGGCGACGAGCCGATCGACCTCGACCGATTCGAGCCCGCCGAGCGGGACCCGCTCGAGCCGGCGCTCGCGGCGCATGCCCGACAACATCGCGTCGAGCTCGGCGTTCGACTCCGCATCGCGAGCCGTAGCGATCACGAGCAACGAGCCGCGATCGTCGTCGCGCAGGACGTGGGCGAGCAATGAGAGCGCCGGCGGGAGCGCCCAGTGGAGATCGTCGAGAACCAGCACCAGCGGAAGCCCGAGCATCTTCCCGTCGAGCAGTGCGCTGATCGCCCTGAACAACAGGTAGCGCTGCACGTCCGCGTCGAGCGGCGGTAACGGCGGCGCATGGGCTGCGAAGTCGGGAACCAGCTGCGCCACAGTTGCCACCTCGGCCGGTAGCTTGCCGGCCAGCCACTCGGAAAGTCCCGACCCCAGCCTGCCGAGCGCTTCGGCGAACGGCTGCAGCACGTGCAGGGGCTCCTCGACGCATCGTCCGCCGAGCACGATGGCCCCCCTGCTGCGCAGATCGCGGCACACCTCGCGCACGAGCCGAGTCTTTCCAACGCCCGGCTCGCCTGTCACGAGCACAAGGCGTCGCTCGCCCGTCCGAGCGATGCTCTCGGCGCGTACGATCACGTCCCGCTCACGAGTGCGGCCAACGAACATGTCGTGTGGCGGTTGCAACCACGCCGGCATGGCAACGAGCGCAGCCTCAACCTCAACCTGAGCGTTGGCTTCGGGCTTGGATCCGTCTGCATCGAGCGCATCCTGGCGCAGGATCGCCTGTTCGAGCTCGCGCAACGCCTGACCCGGCTCGATGCCGAGCTCACTGACGAGAAGGGAGCGCACCTCGTGGTAGCGGCGCAGCGCCTCCGCCTGGCGACCACTGCGGTACAGGGCAAGCAACAGCAGCTCCCACGATCGCTCCCGAAGCGGATGCCTATGGACGAGCGCCTCGAGGTCAGGCACGACCGTCGGGTGCTCGCCCAAAGCGATCGCGGCTTCCGCCAGGCCCTCGCGCGCGACCAGCCGCAACTCGTCGAGTCGATTGACATCAGCAGCCAACGACCCCCGGTCGGTGAGGTCGGCGAGTACGTCACCCCGCCACTCACGTACCGCCCGGTCGAACACCGCATAGGCCAACTTTGCGTCACCGCGCGCAAGTGACCCGCGACCTTCCGTGACGCAACGCTCGAAGCGCATGGCGTCGAGCTCGTCCTGTTCCAGATGCAGCACATATGAATCGCCGTACGTTTCGAGCCGATCAGAGGCGGCCCTCGGTGTACGGTCGGGCTCGAGTGCTCGCCGCAATCGCGAGACGTGGCTGTGAACCACGCTCTCCCACTGTTGTGGGCGGGCTCCATCCCACATCGCTTCGGCGAGCACTTCCATGCGTACTGGCCGATTTGCGTTCAGGGCCAACACACCGAACAGCACCCGAGCCTTGCGCAGACCGAGGTCGATGCGTTCGCCCCCGCGGCGCACCTCCAACGCACCCAGGATATGGACGTCCAAGTTCCCCATGCCCACCCTCTACATTCCACCGCGCGTGACCTACTTCGACCGCCAAACCTACGATCGATGATCACATCATCGCTAGACCGCAAGTGAACCGCAAGTGGCATTGCGCACCGTGTCGGAGTGGGGTACGGACGAACTGACCAGGATGATGGACCGATCGCGGCGGGACAAACGCCGAGTGCGGTAGAGCGGCTCTTTCGGGGAGCCGCTGACCCGGCGGAAGACGACTCCGCCATCGCCGACACGCCAACCGCGGCAGCGGTCGCGACGAGCGCAGGTTGTGAGAGCGCAAAGGAGCACATCGATGCGTAGCCGAACGTTGGTCTCCGTCACCTCATTCGTCGTCGTCAGCATGCTGGCGACCTCGTTGCCCGCGCGCGCCATTGCACCATCTCCGCGGGGACCCGTCGCCGCTGCGGCGCCGGTCCCCGTCCTGGTGGTGACCTCGACGGAAGACAACGGCCCGGGCACGCTCCGGGACGCGATCACACAGGCCAACGTCGCTCCTGGGGCAACCACGCTCACGTTCGACATCGATGCAGCGATCCACCTCGCATCGGCCCTGCCGACGATCACCGACGCTCTGTCCATCGGCGGTGGGGGTGTGTCGCTCGCCGGCGCGGGCGATGTCGCAGGCCTGACGATCGCCGCCGACAACGTGAAGGTCGAGGGTTTGATCATCACCGGCTTCTCGAACGGAATCGTCGTCGAGCTTGCATCGCACGTGACAATCGAGCGCAACGTCGTGCGGGACAGCACGGGCGCCGGTATCGCGATCGACGGCCCGCCCCCCGAGGTGGTCGCAGCCGCACTCGGCAGCGGAACCGTCGATCTGGCCCGGCTGCTCGACCTCGTGCCGACTGACGTCGTGGTCCGCAACAACGAGATCGATGGCAACGACGGGCCGGCCGTCACCCGTCGCCAGTCGAACATCATCTCGGTGTCGTCGCTGCAGACCGATGGCATGACGGTGACGGGATCCGTAGCCGGCGCGACCACCGGCGTCACCGTCGACGTGTACTCGAGCCCGGAGTGCACACTCGATCGGCCCCAGACCGCTCGACTGATCGCCAGCCCGGCCGTCGATTCTCTCGGCCGCTTCTCGCTCGATGTCTCAGGAGTGACCGGCGCACTGACCGCGATCGCCACCGACGAAACTGCGGGCAGCTCGGCCGTCTCCGTGTGTGCGACGACGATAGAGAACCCCAGCGCCGCCGGCTCTGCCGAGGCGACACCAGAGTCAACTGCAAACTCCCCGATCACGAGCGAGGCGGCTCCGACCTCCGAGACGACCACTGAGCCGACAACTGCCGCGCCGACGACAACTGCAGCACCGACAACTGCAGCACCGACAACTGCAGCGCCAACAACTGCAGCACCGACAACTGCAGCACCGACA
>JANNZY010000071.1:0-46465 GCA_031410915.1 Actinomycetes bacterium | reverse complement strand
TCGACGATCAAGTCGGCCGACGACAACGAGTAGACACACACACCGCCGTCGGCATCGAGGGGCACGCTCGCACCGTTCGGAACGGCCTCGCCCGCGGCGTAGTTCAGTGTCGACACCACGGGACGCTCGCCACCGCAGTTCCACACCGTCAGGTAGCCGGCCGCGGCCGGATCGGTGATCGTGAAGTTGGCGCTCACCGCTGTTGCCTGGGCGGGCACACCACCGCGACCTGTGATCTGGACGCGCTTCTGAACGGTTCCGCTGAGGCGAGTGGCACCGAGGTTGGTCCGGGTGTCCACCACTCGTGCCGGCGGCACTGGTTGGAGACGGGCACCGACATTGGAGCCGACGGGTTGCGTGACGGGCACCGGCTGCACGCCCGTCGCTGCCGCCGGATCGACAGCGAACCCCCACGAGACGGTCCGTGCCGTGGTGGTCACCGAGACGGTGTAGGGGGTGGGCCCCAGCGGCGTGCGAGGGATGACGACGACCGCGTTGTTGCCGCCCAGGATCTGCTGCGCGACTCCCGTGGTGTTGCGCGCCGAGAGCACGCAGACCTCCACCGGACCCGACGTCGTCGACATCGTCGCGGACGGTGGGGCCGTGAAGCTCTCCGGCATCAGCGCGAGCACCGGCAATCCGGCGGAACCGCTCCAGCCACAGAAATCGAGTGGGTTCGGGCTCTCGGTCACGAACCGGCTGAGGCTGGTCGTGGTGCCATTGCCCGGGAACAGGATCGGCTCGGTCTGTGGCACGGACGGGCCGAGACCGTGCAGGACGTCAAGCGTCGCGCCGGAGCGCCACGGCGATGTCTCGGACTTGTCGCACTTGCCGAAGCCGACCTGGGTCAGGTTCGGGCGGATGACGCCGATCGCATGGAACGGCCCGGTCATCCACAACTCGATGTGCTTGCGAGCGGTCTCGTTGACCAGGCTCGACACTGCGACGTTGCCGTTGCGTCCGGCGGCGTCACCATCGGGCGTGTACCCCGGCTTGCCGGACACTTCCTCGTGGGAGATGCCGTTGTAGAGCATGTAGCACGAATGGTTGACCGACGCGGCCGACCACCCCGGGTTCTCCGTGACAGGACCGACGCCGGCCATCGCCCGGAAGTAGTTCACCGTCGTCAGCCAGTCGGCAGCGGGGTCGATGAACGGCGGGTCCGAAGCAGCGACCGGGTTGGCCGTGCCGAGACCGGAGACGGTGAGCCCAGCCGCGACGAGGAAAGCCGAGCTTGCCGCGAACCGTCTCCAACTCCGTGCCATTGCGTTCCTGCCCTCTCGGTCTCCCGTGACCTTCAGAGGGTGATCGGACGGTGGGCGGGGCCGCTTGAGACGCATTTGCACCGATGCGACAGTCTTGATCGACTCTTGACGGAAACTTCCTCGAACCTTGCCGAACGGCAACGCCCGTAGCCTGATGGCCGTGGACGGCAGCGTGTACATCACCGGTCGGGCCGAGGCCGACGCACTGCTGAACACGGATGGAACCGCACTGCTGATCGGAATGTTGCTCGACCAGCAGGTACCGATGGAGTGGGCGTTCCTCGGCCCATTCACACTGTTCGGGCGGCTCGGCCATCTCGACGCGACACAAATCGCGACGATGCCCGTCGACGATTTCGTCGCAGTGTGCTGCGAGAAGCCGGCCATCCACCGGTTTCCGGCCGTGATGGCCCGTCGCGTCCATGAACTGTGCATCGCGCTGCGCGATCGCTACGGCGGTGACGGTGAGCAGGTCTGGACTGACGTCGCCAGCGGCAAGACGCTGTACGCCCGGCTGCGCGCACTGCCCGGCTTCGGCGACGAGAAGGCAAAGATCTTCGTCGCCGTACTCGGCAAGCGCATCGGCGTGCAACCGCGAGGTTGGCGGGCCGCCGCGGGAGCGTTTGGCGACACGGTGCCGCGCTCGGTCGCCGACGTGCACTCGCCGGCATCGTTGGCCGTCGTCAGGGAGTGGAAGCGGGCTCAGAAATTGGCCAACAAGGACAAGCAGGACCGGCCGCTGCCCTGATCGCTCAGTCGACCATCGCCGGCCACGGCAATGCCGGGTGCAGCTCGCGGAGGTGGGCCAGCGACTCCGCGGTCGACAGGTTGGTCAGCCCGATCATCGATCCGGACTGGACGCGGTACCGACCGAGCATCTCCGCGACGAGCACGCCGCGATCGCCACGACCGGCGAGGCGCAGCCACAGCTCCCAGTCTTCCCAGCCGAACACGAGCGGGTCGTCGGTGCGGTAGCCGCCGACGGCACGCAACACGTCGCGCCGGATCATTGCCTGAGCGTCGATGTAGTTCGCCGCGCACAGCCATTCCGGGTTCCACGCGTACGCGCTGCGCACATGGGCGTCGGCGCCGAACTCCTCCAACGCGCTGTACGCGAAGGCCGCTCCCGGATCGGCATCCAATGCATCGCGAAGCCGGCTCAGACACGTGGGATAGACGAGGTTGTCGGCGTCCATCATCATCACGAGCGGTGCCCGGCACTCGCCGATGCCGGTGTTGCGCGCCGCGGCCAGGCCCTCGTTCGCGTCTTTGGCCAGCAACACGATCGCGACCTCGGGATGCTCGGCGAGATAGGCCTCGGCCACGTCGCGGCTGTTGTCCGTGGCATGGTCCTCGACGACGACGATCTCGATCGCCACGTCGCGACTGGCGACGATGCTGTCGAGCGTCTCGGCGACGAGGTGCTCGTAGTTGTACAGCGTGACCAGCACCGACACGTCCGGAACAGAACCAGCTGCGACCGACACCGTGTAGGCCGGTGTCTCCGAGCGGTGGATGTGCTGTTCGGTGCTGTGGCGCAGCATCGCCTGCACTGCTTCCAAACGGCGCAGTGTCTCGTTCTCGGCGAGCGCGAGTTTCTTGGCTCGGCCCAGCACCGTCGCGTACGGACGGAACGCCGCCAGACGTTTGAACCCCTGTGCGCCGCCCTCGCGCAATCGCCACGAGCCGCGCAGGTGCGCGTCGCTTGCGACGTGAGCGGCCAGACGGGGCAGCACGTCGGTCTCGATCAGCGTCAGCGCCGCGGCCAGCGATGCCGGCAACGCCAGATCGTGCACCACCGCGCGATGCGCTGCGGCGGCCATCACCGTCCGACGTTCGTCGTCGGCCAGCAGACCGGCCACCGCGTGAGCCATCGCGTCGATCTCGACGCTGACGAAGTGCTCACCCGGAACGAGCGGCTCGAAGCCATCGGATGGCTCGGTCACCACGACGCAACCGCTCGCCATCGTCTCCACCATCCGCACCCACTCGAAGTAGGCCGGCGGCGTGAAGCCAGTCGGGAGGTGGATGGTGCGATCACGGTGGACGTTGACCAGCAGCTTGGCCCGGCGCAGCAGCTCGTACTTCTCGTCGCCGAAGACCACGCCGGGAGTTCCGGGCAGCACCGGCTTGTCGAACGGGAACAGCCGGAGCTCGCTGCGCCGGTCCCACAGGATCGGTGCCAGACCGGCAAGTGCCCGCCCGCGTCGGGGGTCGAGGCTGCCCATGAACAACACGTCGATGTCGCGCTCGCGCCGCCGTGCGGTCTCGTTCGAATCGGGTTTGGTCATCGAGGCCACCGCGCCGAACGGCATCCGCTCGGCCCGCACGCCGAACTCGCGCAGCGCGGCCACGCCGTGGTCGTTGATGTCCAGCGCGAGCAGTCCGCGCCGACAGGCGTCGAGCGAGAGGTGAAACCACGGCGTGTACGGCTGCTCGGTGCAGACGGCCACGCTCGCCGCGGCGGCACGCTTCAGCTCGGCGACGGGCGCGTCGGACAGGACGTAGAACTCGTGCGGGGCAACGACCAGGTTGATGCCCCCGTCGACCTCGGGCAGCGCGTCGGTCACCAACTCGGCGTCGCGTCCGAGCGCCCGAGCCGCCTCGACGAGGTCGAGTGCGATGTCGCGCATGAACGCGTTGCCGCGCGCGGCAACGAAGACCCGAACCCTCTGGCTCATCGGGTTGGCAACGCCTTGCGCAGCGCGCTACGGGCCTTGTTGACCGCCCGGACCGCGACACCCTTCTTGTCCGGGTGACGGACGGCGTCGCGAGCGACCTGTGTGAGCAACGTCTTGCGGCTCATCGCCGCAGGCAGGTCGGCGACGAGGTCGCGCACGTCCTGGCGACGTTGCAACGCCTCCGCGCGGAGCTCGGCGATCGCCGCCTCGGCGGCCTCGACCCGAGCGCGCAGCTCGGCGTTCTCGCGCTGCAGAGCAGCAACATCCGGCGTCATGCGTCGCGCTCGCCCGGCCGTTCGAGGATGGACACGGTCTCGTTGTACGTGAACACCCGGCCCGCCAGACGCGGGAACGGGAACGATTCGATCGACGAGACGTGCAGACCGACGCGATCGGCCATCTGTCGCACGGCTGCCTCGTCGACGAACTGCACGTGCGTCGCGTCGCTGCGCTGGCCGCGCTCTTGCGGCGTCACCACGAGCACCTTGCCACCGGGACGGAGGTAGCGCAGATGGCCGACCACCAGCGCGTCCATCTGTGGCTGAGCCATGTGCTCGAGCACGTGCGCGAAGAGCAACGAATCGAAGCTGTCATCGACGGCGTACGGGCTGGCGGCGAACTCGGCCGGAGTGAAGGCGTTGAGCCCGCGCTCGCGACACACTGCGACGCACGCAGCGTTGTGGTCGATGCCCACGCCATGTCCGTCGAGGTGCTCGAGGTTGCGGCCGATGCCACACCCGATCTCGAGCACGAAACCGGGGCGATGGCGACGCAGGTTCCAGCGATACGGACGCTGCGGATCGACCAGCCGACGGGCCACGCCGCCGCGACCGGACAGACGCTGCAGGCGCTGCGCGTACGCGGCATCAGTGGTGGTCGTCGGGTCCGCTGCTGACACGGCGAGCAGCCTAACGGCGACCGCGATCGGCTCCGTGGGCGTCATCGACGGGCACTCGCCGATCCAACTCGGCCCGCAGCAGCGCATTGTCCTCGGACAGATCGCGGATCTTCTCGTGCATCCCGGACACGCTGACCGACAGTTGGATGCACACCGCAACCACGAACGCGACGGCGACCAGCAAGAACACGGCCGTGCCGGTCATGTGGAACCAGTTCGCAATGGGGTTCACGAACCGGGTCAGCAACGACGCCGCGATCACGGCAAT
This sequence comes from Actinomycetes bacterium, assembly GCA_031410915.1. Lineage (GTDB taxonomy): Bacteria > Actinomycetota > Acidimicrobiia > Acidimicrobiales > Ilumatobacteraceae > WLMZ01. The sequence goes on along the minus strand of JANNZY010000071.1, from coordinate 41,353 downwards.
CGACACCGCGACCCAACCCGTGGCGAAGTGGAACGACAGCTTGCGCCGGCGCACCAGGCGGCCGACGAACACCAGCATTGCCAACCCACCCACAGCGATCACCGCACTCTGCTTGAACAGCACGCTCATGGGCGCAGGCTCCACGTCCGGCGAGGACTCAACGTCGTCGGCGTGCGCCCCGGAGCGCCTCGCCCGTTGCTGGTGATTCGCTCGCTCCGCTCGCTCATCTCGCGATGTTACGCGAGGGGGTTACGCTCGGGGCTCATGTCGATCGGCTCGCGTGTTCGCTCGCTCCTCGGACCCCGTCTCGAACAGACCGCGGCGAACGGGTATCGGCGGCTGTTCGTGAGCCTCGACTCACTGGCCACGCGCGTCGCTCACCTCGGCCCCTTCGAGACGGTGATCGAAGTCGGCTGCGGCGAGGGCGCGCTGCTCACCCGGCTGATGCATGCACTCGACCCACGCGCGACGGCGCTCGGCATCGACATCGCGCCCAACCCGGGGCACAACTACACGGGCCGCAACCACCACGTCGAGTTCCGCCAGGCCACGGTGGCCGAGGTCGTGGCCGAGGGGCGTCGCTTCGACCTCGTCATCGTGTCCGACGTGTTGCATCACATCCCTGCTGCGGAGCGCCGCGAGTTCCTCGTGGCGTGTCGCGATCTGCTCGCGCCGGGTGGCACCGTCGTCGTCAAGGAGTGGGTCAAGCGGCGCAACCTGGCCCACGCTGCGGCGTACACATCGGACTACTGGATTAGCGGCGACAAGACCGTCGAGTTCTTCAACGACGATGAGATGCGGGCGCTGTTCGTGGAGGTGTTCGGCGACATCAATGCCGTCGAGACCACCATCGCCCCGCATCGCAACAACCTCGTCCTGGCGACCAGACGCCACTGACCCCGCTCAGGGGTGGATGTTGGTGATGTCGACGACGACCTGGGTCTCGGCCGAACGGTGGATGCAGATCGAGCCGCGCTGGCCGACCTCGGCGACCACCATGTTGGCAACGGTCTGACCGACCCGGAAGTTGAGGTTCGACGCGTTGGGGCGCGGGTCACCGCACGGGAACACGGTGATGAAGCCGGCCTTCTGCGGAGCGACCACCGTGACGTTCAGGATCACGGCCCTGGCGTTGGCGGGCACACCGCGAGCACCGGCGACCTGCAGCACGATGGGCGGGTTGTCCTCGCGACTGGCCGGGGCCAGTTCGATGCCTTCGACCGGCAACGCCGGCGTGACGCGTGTGTCCAGCGCGCGGGCGGGAACGAGCGACACGAACGCCGAGTTGGCCGGGTAGTACCCGTTGACATCGATGATCAGGTCGATGTCGGTCAGCGTGTAGATGCAGAGTCGACCGTCGTTGCGCAGCGGCGCGGTGACCGCGTTGGTGACGGTGGAGCCGACCGTGAAGTTGACGTGCGATGCAGTCGGGCGTTCGCCGCACGGAAAGACGGTCACGAAGCCGTCGACGCGCACGTTGGTCGCGGTCACGTTCAGCACGACGTCGGTAGCGCCGTTGGGCACGCCACCGCGACCGGTGACCTGCAGTTCGGTGGTGGAGCCGGCACCACGGAAACCAACGGCGAGGTACTGACCGTCGACCGTCGTGAGTCCGGCATCGGTTCGGGTTTCCAGCAACCGCGCCGGCGACAGCGGGGTGTACGTCGAGCCCTTCGGGATGTACCCGTTGACGTCGATCGCGAGGTCTGTCTGGGAGAACGTGTAGACGCAGACCCGGCCGGTCGAATCGAGCTTGGCCACGACGGCCGTGGCCACGTCGACGCCTGCCGCGTAGTTGACCTGTGCTGCGTTGGGACGCGTCGCACCGCACGGGAACACCGTGACGTAGCCAGCTGCGGCGGCCCCGGTGACTGTGACGTTGAGAATTGCGGTCGTCGCATCGCTGCGCACCCCGGCACGGCCGCCGACCTGCAACTGGGTCACCGAGTCTGGGGTGCGGGGTCCGATGCCGTTGAACTGGTTGTCGACCGTGGTCAGGGCACCGCGGGTCTCGAGCAGACGCGACGGGCCGACCGGCTTGTAGCTGGAGAAGCCGGCCCCTTCCAGGACGGCCGTGGCCCAATCCGTCGGCTGGCCGGTCAGGTCGGCCAACGAGACCGGATCGAACCGCGTTGTGTCATAGACACGCGCCCCGCCGAAGACCAGGAACGAGTCGCAGCCGGCGGCGATCAGGGACTGCATCCCGTTGCGGATCTTGTCCACCGTTGGTTGGAAGTCGGGCGGCCCGTTGGAATGCACGAAGTGGGCGAAGGCGTTGATGCCGCACATCAGGTTGCTCGTTTGCGAGTCGAACTGGCGGGCGATCGCGGCACCGAGGTCACCGTCGTACTGCGTGAACGACAGCAGGTTCGCCGAGCCGGGCAGGTCACGCAACGACTCGTCGAGCGCGTTGCGGTCATGGTTCGTGTAGGGCTGGATCTTGGTGCGCACCGCCACATCGGCCAGCACTGTGTCCCACCTGGTGTTCAGCGTCGCCCACTCGGTCGCCGGTGGCGGGTTCCACTCGTCGCCCAGGTCCCAGGCCTGGATGTGTTCGAGCACGGGGGCCCAGAACGCGACGGCCGCATCACGGTCGGCCTTCACGGTCGACCAGATACGAGCGTCGTAGACAATGGTCTTCATGCCCGCGTTGGCATTGATCTGCACGACCTGCATGTAGGTGGCCGGGTCCACGTAGCGCAGACCGGGGTTGGTGGGCGTGTAGGGGTACGACGGCACGCCGCTCGGGTCGTTGCACGGACCGAACGTCGCGTCGATGCCACCGAACTCGGCCATCGCGTTGGCGGTGGCCTGCGCGGTCGGGTCGCTGGGCCGCACGCCACAGAACGCCCAGGTGTCGACCTGTTTGGGCACGACACCAGGTGCGGCCGCCGCTGGTTGTGGTCCGGAGATCTGCACTCCGGCACCGAGGGCAGCGAAAAACAGGGCGGCGAGTACGAATGTGCGCTTCAACAGAGGCCTTCCCGACGTCAGGTCATGAATGTGTGGAGCTTCCCGCGCGCTGGCTCGGAGCCTACTGGCGAACGCTCGCGACATGACCTCGCGACACGACCTCGCTACATGACGTAGCCGAAGACGTCGACGATCAGGTCGGTCGAGCCGTAGGCGTTGAATGCGTCGAGCGCGCCACCGGCGCCGACCCGGAGATAGGCCTGGTTGGGGACCGCTTCGCCCGGCCGGGGGTTGAGCGTCGAGGCCAGCGGCCGTTCGGCGTTGGTCGGCCAGACCGTGATGTACGACGGTGCCGAACTGTTCACCGACGTCACGTTGACGATGACCGCCTTGGCCCCGGCCGGAACCGGGTTGGCCGTGGCGATCGGCATCGAGTGCGAGCCCGACGTGCCCATTGCGCTGCTCATGCCGCCGGTGCCGTCACGCGAGTCGACGAGGCGCTGGGGCGCGACGGGCACGAACTTGCCGCCCGAGCCGGAGAAGTAGCCGATGACGTCAGCGACGACGTTGGTCGCCCCGGCCGAGTTGTAGAAGCTGACTTGGCCGTTGGCTCCGACCTTGGCCAGCACGAGGTTGGCAATCGTGATCCCTGGCACGAAGTTGTGCGTCGACGCCGTGGGGCGAGCCTCACCGGCGGGCCAGACGGTCAAGAAGCCGGCCCCGGTCGGGTCGGCGACCGTCACGTTCAGCGCAACGGCGGTGACGCCGCTGGCGGGTACTCCGCCCACACCGGTGACGCCGAGGTTGATCGACTGGCCCTGGCCGACGGCACCCATCGTGCCACCGGTGCCGGTTCGGGTGTCGAGGAGTCGGGCCGGCGTCACGGCGGTGAACAGGCCACCGCCGGCGGGTTGGTTGGGCGTGTAGTAGCCGACCACATCGGCGAGCAGGTCGGTGCTCCCGTTCGAGTTGAACAGGTTGACGCGCCCGTTGGCGCCGATCTTCACCGTCACCAGGTTCGGCACGGTCTGGCCGGGCACGAAGTTGAGGTTGGACACGAGCGGCCTCGGCTCGCCGGACGGCCACGCGGTCACGAACCCGCCCGACGTCGTGTTCGTCGCGGTCACGTTCATCACCACTGCGGTCACACCGGTCTCGGGCACACCGCCGACACCGGTCACGTCGAGCTCGGTGAACACGCCGGTCTCGAGCGGATACAGGTTGCCACCGGTGCCCGTGCGCGTGTCGAGGATGCGGGCCGGGGTGAGTGGCACGAAGAAGCTCGGCGTCGCCGGCACCGGCTTCTCGACGCGCACCGGACCGCTGGAGTAACCGACGCCGTTGCCGGCGGTGTTGCGCATCACGACGTAGACCCAGTACGTGCCGTTCGGCATGACACGTCCGGCGTCATCCGTGCCGTTCCACGTGAACGTGTTCGTGCCGCCGTTGACGCGCAGTCCACGGGCGATGCGTGTGCCCGAGTAGCTGGCTCGCTCGGTGGTGACGTAGACGTCCGCCGTCGTGTTCGGTGCGGCGGCGGCATCGCCGAACGTGATCGGGTACGTCGTCGAGAACGCGGCATCGTCGGCCAAGGTCACGTTGCGCAACGAGAAGGCGCGAGCGCCACGGTCTTCGTTCAGGTCGAAGCGCAGGAACGACACGTCGAGACCGCGCCACCCGGTGGGGTTCTGCGTGTGTTCGTCGTTGATCGACTCCGGGCGCTGGGTCACCATGTCGATGGTCATCTTGTTGCAGCCCGGATAGATCACGATGTCTTGTGTCTCGGTCCAGCGCTGCGAATCGCTCAGGTACCAGGCCACGCGTCCGACCATGCCCCCACCTGCGGCGTCGGCGAGTGAGAACCCACCGGCGTAGCAGACGTCGACGGTCAGGCGGTGGTAGCGGTCGGTGTTGAGTTTGGTCCCGAGCGGGAGCGCGATGAACGGATCATTGGCGATCGTGGTGCCGGTCAGGTCACCGGTGGACGTGTCGAGTCGGGTCACGTCGTGCGAGTCGGCGACATCGCTCATCGTCGCGAAGTCCCACGGATCGCCGCGTTCGACGGTGGCGAAATCGGCGCCGCCCACCTCGTTCGGTGTGTAGACCTGCGGGATCGGCACGTTCGCCTGCGGCGCCTGCGACGCGTCGCCACGGTGCAACCGGACCCAGTCGAGCTGCAGGTTCACGGCCGGATTGGCGGCAACGAGACCACGGAACAGCTCGAAGCGCACCACCGGACCGCCCCAGATGTCGCCGCCGAGCTTGTAGATCGAGCGGTCGTTGAGATCGAAGTGCAGCGTCTGCCAGCCACCGCCGGCGAAGTTGAACGGGATCGTCGCGCTGGCACCGGATGCGTTCCACCACCGGATCGCCAGCGGGAGGTCGGCATCGGCACGGATGCGCATGGTGACCTGGGTGTACTTGGCCGCGTCGATCGGATTCGTCCAACCGTCACGCCCCCAGGTCAACACGCCCGGCCAGCCCTGGGGAGTGATCTCGGGCCAGGTCATCAGCAACCTGATCTCACCTGTGTTGATGGTCGGGGTGGTCAAGATGCCGTTGCTCACCGACGCGTCGCCGGCGGCCACGACGCCGACGCCGTTGTGCACATCCACGTCCTCGGCGTTGTTGAAGTCCCACGGGTCACTGAACGTGTCGGTTGCGAAGTCGCCGGCGGTGGACAGGTCCGCGCCGGGCGAGAGCCACGGCGACAGGTCGACTCGCGGGCCCGGCGTCCAGGCCGAGGCGACGTCGACGGGCGACGCTGGTGAGTTGGAGATCACCACGCCGGCTGCGAGGCCGACGAGGGGAAGGAGAATTTGCCGAAAGCGCATCGAACCTCTATCGGCCCCGGAGGGGTCGGGGTTGAGTCGCCCGCTGGGCGGTGACGCTACCGGAGCCTCGTCGGCGGCGGCGTGCAGTGCCCTACATCACGTAGCCGAACACGTCGATGACCACGTCAGTGCTGCCGTTGCTGTTGAACACATCGAGGCTCCCGTTGGTGCCAAGGCGCAGGTAGGCGTGGTTGGGGATGTTCTCGCCGGGTCGCGGGTTCAGCGTCGAGGCCAGTGGCTGGGCGGTGCCGGTCGGCCAGACGGTGATGAACGACGGATTCGTGGTGTTCGTGGCCGTCACGTTGACGATGACCGCCTTCGCGTTGGCGGGGACCGGTGAGTTGTTGGCCAACATCATCGTGCGACTGTCGCCGAGGCCGAGCGGAGCCATCGTGGTGCCGGTGCCGTTGCGGGTGTCGATCAGTCGCGTCGGATCGAGGGGCACGAACGCCCCACCGGAGGCCGAGAAGTAGCCGACGACCTCGGCCACGACGTGGGTGTTGCCGGCGGAGTTGAAGATGCTGACCTGACCGCCGCTGCCGACCTTGGCCAACACCAGGTTGGCGACGGTCAGGCCGGGCACGAAGTTGTGCGTCGACGCCGTCGGGCGAACCTCACCCCGCGGCCACACGGTGAGGAAGCCCGAAACGGTCGGCTGGTCGACGGTCACGTTGAGCGCGACTGCGCTGACGCCTGTGGCCGGGACACCACCGACGCCGACCACGTTGAGATCGATCGATGACTGCGGACCGACCGGCGCGACGCTGCCGCCGCTGCCCGTGCCATTGCGGGTGTCGAGCAACCGCGACGGCGTGACGGCGGTGAATCGACCACCTCCTGCCGGTGGCGTGGTCGTGTAGTAGCCGGCGATGTCGGCGACGAGGTCGGTGCTGCCCGCGGAGTTGAGCAGGTTGACCTTGCCGTTCGGACCGACCTTGACGGTCACGAGATTGGGCACGGTCTGGCCGGGCAGGAAGTTGAGGTTCGACGCCAAGGGTTGCGGCGTCCCGGACGGCCACGCGGTGATGAAGCCCGACGACGTGGTGTTCGTGGCCGTGACGTTCATGACGACCGCGGTGACTCCACCGTCGGGCACACCACCGACGCCGGTGACATCGACCTCGGTGAACACGCCGGTCTGCAGCGGGAAGATGTTGCCGCCGGTTCCGAAGCGGGTGTCCAGCACTCGGGCCGGGGTGAGTGGCATGTAGTAGCTCGGTGCTGCGGGCACCGCCTTCTCCAGCCGGACGGGCCCGGTGGAGTACCCGGTACCGACCCCGGCCCCGCCGGTGGCGACGACGTACACCCAGTAGGTGGCGTTCGGCATCGGGTTGCCGGCCGCATCGGTGCCGTTCCAGTTGTACGTCACGACGTCAGATCCGTTCATCGCGACGCCCGCCGCGATGCGGGTGCCGTCGTAGCGGCCCTCGACCGGAGTCACATAGATGTCGGCGCGCCCACCGGTACCCGACGCGTCGTTGAACGAGATCGGGTACGACGTCGAGAACGCGGCGTCATCCGCGAGGCGGATCTCGTTCAGTGAGATGTCGCGGGCGCCCGGGTCCTCGTGCAGGTCGAAGCGCAGCGTCGACGGACGCACGCCGCGCCAGCCGGTGACGAGCGTGCTGGCTTCGTCGTTGACGGCGCTGGCCGGCTGAGTGGCCATGTCGATGGTCATCCGGTGGCAGCCGGGGAAGACCACGAAGTCCTGGGTGGTCGCGAAGTCGGGATTGCCGTCGATCTGCCACGACATGCGCCCGACCATGCCGCCGCCGGGCGCGCCGGTCAGGCCGAACCCACCGCCGTAGCAGGCGTCGAGTGTCAGGCGGTGGTAGCGATCGGTGTTCAGCGGCACCGGGAGGGGCACCTGCACGAACGGGTCGTTGCCCGTCGAACGAGCGGTCAGCGAACCGTTGCTGAAGGCGACGTTGCCGAGGTCGTGCAGCGCGGCCACGTCGTCGAGCCCGTTGAAGTCCCACGGGTTGCCGGCGTCGGTGGCGTAGTCGGCCCCGCCCTCGATGCTCGGCGTGAGCACCCGCGGGATCGGGATGCGTGCGATCGGGCTGTCCGAGACGTCGGCGCGGTGCAGCCGCACCCAATCGAGCTGCATGTTGATCGGGCCGCCGCTGCCGCCGCGAACGATCTTGAACTCCGTGATCGGACCGCCCCACTGCTTGGTGCCAACACCGTCCAAGAACTTGGAGGGATCGTTGAGGTCGATGTGGATCTGTTGGAATCCGCCCGGATTGACCTGGAACGGTGCGGCACCGCGTTGGCCGGCAGCGTTCTTGAACTGCACGGTACCGAGCACGAGGGCATCGGCGCGGATGCTGAAATCGACCTCGGTGTAGCGCCCACCGTCGATCGGGTTGGACCGCCCGTCACGACCCCACGGCAGGACCCCCGGCCACTCCATCAGCAACCGGACCTCGGTGCCGACCTTGCTCGGGAACGAGAGCAGGCCGCCAGAAATGGACACCGGCGGATCGGCGACGACATCGACCATCGGCACCGCGACCAGGTCTTGTTGGTCGTCGAAGTCCCACGGGTTGCTGAACATGTCGGTCGCGAAGTCGCCCGACGTGGACAGCGCCGGCGGCGGCGAGTACGTCGGGAAGATGTCGACCGGCTCGCCGGATGCACCAGCAGGACTGGCCGGAGAGACGGGCAGCGCCGCCGCGATCAGACCGATCGTGGCGAGGTGGACCAGGCGAAGACGCATTCGGCGAACGTACCCCGCCCCACGTTCACTTCGAACGTCGCAGCAAGTTCCGCACTCTCAGTGCGAATTGTCGAGTCGCTCGGCCACGGCACCGATGCGGTCGCCGAGATCGTCGGTGATCGTGCGCAGCTGCAGCTTCATCGCGTCGATGTCAGTCGCGACCCGATCGGTCACGGCCCGCGTCGCCACGCCCTCTGCGTCGATGCGTGCGACCGCGACGTCCAGCCGGGCGACGACCTGCACCATCGATTCGACCTTGTCCTGCAACGCACGCAACTCGCCCTCGTAGGCGGCGAGCGTCGCCTGCGTGCGGTCGGCACCGTGGCGCAACCATCCGATCTGCGATCGCAATCCCATCGCCGGCCTCCTCAGCGCAGTGCCCGCTCGACCCAGTCGTCGCGGAACGGGGCGAAGTTCGGGTTGTAGTACGGATCGCCGTGCAGCTTGTCCGACCACCGGTGGCGGATCACGAGGTGCTCGTACTCCGTCGGCGTCGGCACGCGCGTCTGGCTCTCGAAGTGGTACATCTCGACGTACGGCGTCCAGACGATGTCGTAGCCCGCGCCGCGGATCTTCATGCAGAAGTCGACATCGTTGAAGTTGGAGTGCAGCAGCGGCGTCAGCCCACCTATCTCGTCATAGACGTCCATGCGCACGAGCGCGCATGCGGCGGTGACACCGATGCACTCGCGCTGCACGACGAGCAGCCCGGACGGCCCGAGCTCATTGCCGCTCCACCGGAACATCGCGTGGTACGGATCGCCGTTGTAAACGTGGCCCGCGTGTTGCAGGGTGCCGTCGGCGAAGAACAGCTTGGCCCCCACCATGCCGACCTTTGGCTCGAGCGCGATCGGCACGAGCGTCGTCAGGAAGTCGGGTGTGATCACCTGCATGTCGTCGTTCAGGAGCAGGACGAGCTCTCCGGTTGCATGGGCGACGCCGAGGTTGCACTTCGTGCTGTAGTTGAACGGGCGGTCGTACCAGACCAACGTCAGCCGGTCGCCCAACAGGCGCTCCAGGGCGCGGACGACGAACGGCGGCGTCACCATGTCGCAGACGATGACGTATTCGAGGTCGGGGTAGGACTCCTTCTCGAGCATGCTCTCGATCGTCTCGACGATGAGGCAGCGATCCACGCCCCACACGCGCGAGCTCGTGCCGCGCGTCGGGATCACCACGCTGACGCGAGGCGTGCGGGTCATCGTGCGCCGGAACCGATACGTGCCGAGTGGCTCCTGCATCTCCACGGTCGCGGCAATGCCAAGGCGATCGGCGTGTTCTTGCAGCGCGCGCTGGCCTGATTCGTATGCGTACGGCTTGGCATTGCGGTCGCCGGCCACCGACGTCGGCAGCTGGCGCCACAGGTACATGATCCACGTGAAGTGGTGGATGTAGCGGGCTTTCTCGGTCACGCGCAGGATCAGGTCGTAGTCCTGGCTGCCGTCGAAGCCGTACCGGAAGCCCCCGACCTCGATGGCCAATGTGCGTCGGAAGACCGACAAGTGGGTGCAGTAGTTCTGGCTACGCAGACGTTCCGGTGACCAATCCGGCTTGTAGAAGGGCGTGACGACTTCGCCGCTCATCGACAGGTGCGCTTCGTCGCTGTAGGAGTAGTCGAGATCGGGATGCTCGTCGGCGCACGCGGCGATCGCGGCGAGCGCTGCTTCGTGGAGAAGGTCGTCGTGATCGAGCAGTGCGATGAACTCGCCGGTGGCCATCGCCAACGCATCAGCCGATGCAGAAGTGATGCCGCCGTTCTCGGCACGGTGCAGAACCTTGATCCGTTGATCGGACGCCGCCGCTTCGTCGAGGATGGCTGCGATCGCCGTGTCCGGCGAGCAGTCGTTGACGAGGCACAGCTCCCAGTCGGCGAACGTCTGGTTGCGGACCGAATCGATGGTGGAACGGAGGACGTCGTGCGGCGGGTTGTAGACGGGCGTGAGGACCGAGATGCGCGGGCTCACTTGACGAGCGACCGCCTGGCGCGACCGATCACCTTGCGATGGATGACGCGGTAGCCCTTGAGCCGGTTGATGACCTCGCTCTTGAACCACTGCTGCTCTTTGATCGCCCGGGTCAGTTCGGCCTCAAGCGACCGCACCCGGCCGCGCAGCATGCCGACCTCGGCTTCGGCACCGATGACCGCGTCACGGGCACCCCACACATCGGTCTTCAGCTTGATGTAGGACGCCTCGCTGGGACCGACCAGATCTCGCAGGCGTTCGACCTCGGTGCGCAGTGCTTCGAGCTCGACGTCGGGCGGGACGGGAGCGGCCGTCGGCTTGGTGGGCATGGGCGGACAGGTTAGCTGGACCGCCCAGGTCATCATCCGACACATCGGCGTGGGCCCAAGCCCTCCAACGCGCCCTATATTGCAGCTGATGTTCAAGAAGAAGCCGACGACGGAAGCGGCCACCGAGCCTGCACAGCCAGCCGGCGTAGCCGTCACCCAGTCGCCCGACGCCGGCATCCTTGATCAGTACGTACGCTCCGCGCCGTCCGCGCAGAACGCACTGGACCTGTTCGCCGGCACGTGGTCGTCGTGCCTGCCGAGCGTGCTCGGCCTGCACGCCGGGCCTCTGCCGATGTTCGCCGACACGCGCATCGTGAAGGTGCTCGAACACCTCGACAGCATCAAGGCGTTCAAGGTGCTGGAGCTCGGTCCGCTCGAAGGCGGGCACACGTACATGCTGCACGAGGCCGGCGCGCGCGTGATCGCCATCGAAGGCAGCTCGCGGGCCTACCTGAAGTGCCTGGTGGTGAAGGAGATCCTCAATCTCAACCGGGCCCATTTCGTGCTCGGCGACTTCAACCCGTACCTCGATGCCACCAGCGAGCGTTACGACCTCGTCGTCGCCAGCGGCGTGCTCTACCACGCAATGGAACCACTGACGCTGCTCGAACGCATCGCTCGGGTCTGCGACCGAGTTGCGATCTGGACCCACTACTGGGAGCGCGACGCGGTCGCGGCTGACGACAAGATCGCCCGAGTCTTCCTCGACGATCCGGTCGGCGTCGACTGGCACGGTCACCGCCTGACCCTTCATCCGCGGCACTACCGCGAGGCGTTGCAGTGGTCCGGCTTCTGCGGTGGTCCCGAGTCTTCGGCGATGTGGCTCGAGCGCGACGACCTGATGACCGCGCTGACCGAAGTGGGCTTCGGCACGATCACCGTGTTGGAGGAAGAGACCGACCACGTCAACGGTCCGGCGATCCTCCTCTGCGCCGAGCGCTGACCAGCTCCGCGATCAGCGCGCCGGTCTGGGCGAGCGACGGCTGCGCTTGCATCCGGGCGCGTGCGGCGTCGCCAAGACGGGCGGCCAGAACCGAGTCGTCGCTGATGCGGCGCATCCAGTCGGCTGCTTGATCGAGGTCTGGATCAGCCCAGCGCGCCGAAGGCGGATAGACGCCCTCGCCGTGCTGCACCGGCACGAGCCCAGCGTCGACGAGTGCGGCGCACGAGTCGTCCATGAAGTCGAGGTTGCCCGAGTACCGCGTTGCGATCACCGGCTTGCCGAGCCACATCGCTTCCGCGCAGTGCAGCCCGAGTCCCTCCGACCGGTGCAGCGAGACGAGGCAGTCGCTCAGCCGGTGGTAGGCCATCTGGTCGGCCCGGCTGGAGTGTTCGTCACGCACGACGATGTCGCTGCGGCCTGCCGCGGACAACCGCACGCGCTCGTGGCCGGACCAGCGGATGTCGCCGTTCACCGTCTTGACGAACAAAAGTGGTCCCCCCGGATCGACGCTCGGGAAGGCACGCCGGAACGCCTCGATCGCGCCGAACGGGTTCTTGCGCTCGGTGACGCTGAAGTGGTCGAACGTGACCAGGAAGACGAACCTGTCGTCGGCCATGCCGATGTCGCTGCGGGTCATCGCCGACGGTTGCGGCTCGCGCACGGGAATCGGCACGACGTGAACGGGCTTGTCGGTGACTGCGGCGAATGCGTCGCCCACGAAGCGCGAGCCGACCCAGATCTCGTCGACGTGATCGATGGCCGCGACCATGTGCCCGGGCACCGATTCGAGCTCCCAGAACCAGTAGCCGATCGTGTGCCGGCCGGGGAGCAACGTCGCGCCGTGATCGGCGACGAGGAACTCGAACTGGTCGGCGTTGACGACCGCGAGGTTCGTGGCGAACCGGAGCTCGCGTGTCGTGAGCGGGGGCCGAGACACGGGCGGGCTGCCCGTTCGATGGTGGTCGATCGCGACGTTGGGCACTCTTGCGGCGTCCAGCGCGGCAACGATTTCGCGAGCGATCAGACCGAGGCTGAGGTCGTGGGTGTGGTAGCCGACGACGTTCACCCCGGCGGGCTCGCGGCCGGCGTCCACGAGCGGCTCGACGACGATCCCGTTCGAGCGGTGCAGCAAGGCCGAGCCACCGGCGAAGGTCCAGCTCGCGTCGATCCATTCGGCGAAGCGCGCGCTGTCGATGCCCTCTGCCTTCGGAAAGGCGACCTGCAGATCGGTGCGGTTCATGTGCAGCTGACGCCAGTACCGACCATGCTGCGCCGACCATGGCGGTGACGGTGTCTCCAACCAGCGGACGAACCCGGATTGGCACGGGCCGAACGGCTCGGGGGGCAGGTCGCCGGACGAGAGCGCGCCCAGCACGAGCGAACGCATCGCGGCATCGACCACGATTCCGCCGGGCAGGGTCAGCGGGTGATCATGGCCACGCAGCTGATCGGCGCCCCGCGTGATCGCGATGGCCAGCGCGCTGTGCTCGGACAACCGGACGCGAGGCTCGCGATCGAACGCGAGACGCCACGGTTCGCAGGCATTCACGTCGTCGGCGTCGATCAGAACCGGGGCATCCACGTCCTCGCCACGCCACCCCGCGACGACGACCGAATCGTCGACACACTGGGTGGTGCCAAACAGCTCCGCGGCCCTCTCGAACACGTCGAGTGGCGCTCCACCAGCGAACTGAGTGGCGAGCCAGCGCAGCGCTTCGACTCCGCCGGGCCCGAACCCCGCCATCGCCGTACTGAACCGGCCGCGCTCGAGCAGTGCTCGTTCGTCCGGTTCGAGCCCGTCCGTCGGGAGCGGACCGACCACGCGCGGCACGAGTGTCGTCGCCTCCGACGCGAGCACCCCGACATCGCCGTGGACGATCGCAGATCCGGCACGGACCACCACCACCGTCGGGGCTCCCTCGTCGATCAGCCGGCCGACCGTCATCGCCGCGCGGCACCATTCATAGGCGCGCGGTTCGAGCGCGACCAGCAACAGGTTCCAGCGGCCGGCCATCGGTGGCTCGACGTCGAGATCGGCCCACTCGACGCCGGGTGCAGCGACAGCAGCTCGACGATGCGGATCGCCGCCCCAGACCGCTACCACACGCGCCCCAGGGCGGCTCCGGCGTATCGCATCGGCCAGGCCGGCGACATTCCAATCACCGCGTGGAACGATCACGCAGACCGTGCATGCGTCGGACATCTGCCCAGGTTAGAGCGAGCCGGACCGTTGCCACACTGCCCGATCGCGACCGGTCCTCGCCCCTAGACTGTCGCCCGCCATGTCACTCCGATCAGCGATGGCCCATCGCAACCTGCTCTACCTGTTGTCGCTCAAGGAGCTGCGGACCCGGTACAAGAAGTCCGTTCTCGGATGGGCCTGGAGCCTGTTCAACCCGTTGTCGCAGATGGTCATCTTCACCGTCATCTTCCTGAAGGTGTTCAAGGCCCGACCACCCCTGGGCGACCCGAGCGGCCTGGCCAACTTTCCGCTCTACTTCCTGTCCGGCTTGTTGCCGTTCAACTTCTTCTCGATCGGCGTCGGTGTGTCGATCGCTGCAGTGCAGGGAGGCGCCGGGCTGATCAAGAAGGTGCAGTTCCCTCACGAGCATCTCGTGTTCTCCGTCATCCTCGCCCAGTTCGTGACGCTCTTGATCGAACTCGGTCTGCTCACGGTGGCGATGCTCATCGGCGGCAACAACGTCCTCCCCTGGCTGCCGGCACTGTTTCTGGTTCTCGTGCTGCTGGCGCTGTTCACGTCCGGCATCGCGCTGTTCCTCGGAGCCGCCAACGTCTTCTACCACGACGTCAACTACCTCTGGTCGATACTGTCCCAGATCCTGTTCTACGCGACCCCGGTGATCTACGACCCGAACACATTGGAGTTCCGGCCGCTCAAGGTGATCGCCAACTACGGCCCGACGGGGAGCTTCATCACGGCGATCCACAACCTCGTGTACGACTTGCGGATTCCGAGCTTCGGCCGCCTGGGAGAGCTGGCCGTGCTCGGTATCGGCACGTTCGTGCTCGGCGTGTGGCTGTTCGGCCGCATGTCACCCCGATTCGCAGAGGAGATGTGAGCTGTCATGTCTGATGTGCTCCAGGTCCGCAACGTCACGAAGTCCTTCCGGCTGCACTCGGAGAAGACGAACTCGCTCAAGCAGCTCATCGCCGGCAAGAAGCGCAGCCGATTCGAGGAGTTCACCGCGTTGCGCGACGTCACGTTCGACGTCAGGGAAGGCGAGGTCTTCGGTGTCATCGGGCAGAACGGCTCGGGCAAGTCGACCCTGCTGAAGTGCATGGCCGGCATCCTGCAACCGAACAGCGGCACCGTCCACGTCAGCAAGCGCATGTCAGCGCTACTCGAGCTCGGTGCCGGCTTCCACCCCGAGCTGTCCGGGCGAGACAACGTGTTCCTCAACGCGGCGATCCTGGGCATGGGTCGCCGCGAGATCGCGTCACGGTTCGACGAGATCGTCGACTTCTCCGGTCTCGAGGCGTTCATCGACTCACCCGTGAAGACGTATTCGACCGGTATGTACGTTCGCCTCGCGTTCGCCGTCGCCATCAACGTCGATCCGCAGTTGCTGATCATCGACGAGATCCTCGCCGTCGGGGATGTCACGTTTCAGCAGAAGTGCAACGAGAAGTTCGTCGACTTCCGCAACGAAGGCCGCACCATCGTGCTTGTCACCCATGCGATGAACAGCGTCAAAGACATGTGCGATCGCGCCATCTGGCTCAAGCACGGCATCATCGCCGGCGAGGGCGATCCCGCCGAACTCGTCGAGGAGTACACCGAGATGATGCTCGGTGACCGCGACCGCAACATCGATGGCAGCACCCGCCGCGGCTCGGGCGAGATCGAGATCGAGCGCATCGAGATGTTCTCCGGCACCTCCGAGACACCGGTGAAGCGATTCCGCACGAGCGACGACGTCAGACTGCGTTTCTACTACCGCACGAACAAGCCGGTGCCCAAGCCCGTCTTCGGGTTCGAGATCGAACACCTGGGTGGAACCACCGTCACCGCGCCCTGCACCCGCGACGTCGGGCTCCTTCCCGATCGCGTCTCGGGCGAAGGCTTCGTCGAAGTCACGATGCAGAACGTGCCATTGCTGCCCGGCACCTACGACCTGCACACCTCTGTCACGGACTTCAACCGCCAGCACGAATACGACCACCTGCATGTCGCGCTGCGCTTCGACGTCATGACCGGCAAACCCTACGAGTCAGGCGGCGTGATGACCCTGCGCCCACAGTGGACGATCAACTCCTGAGGTCGGCTTGCGACCGACGTCGTGGTCACCCGCATGAGCGGCGTGACTCGCGGCTCGACGTGAGTATGCTCGCTGACGAGGCTCACGCCGACGTCAGTTCTCGATCATCTGTGGAGATGTGAGTTCGTGTCCGACACCGTCCAATTGATCGAAGACCTCACTGACCGTGCCCTCGGTCGAACCGACCAGACGGTGCTCCTGTCGCGGTCACCGAGTCGAGCCATCGTCCATGATCATCTTGCGTCGGCCGTGGCCAACGCAACGGTCGACGAGATGCCATCACCCGCCGGCCGGACTCGCTTCGTCAAGCGGATCGTGCTCAAGCTCGGCGGATTCAGCCTCACCCGGCAGCGAGCGGTCAATCAGGCAACGATCGGCGTCGTCAACGCACTCACCGGCGAGATCGACCACCTCTCTGCGGAACTCGAGCAGGAACGCCGCCGTTCCGCTGCGGCGATGGCGGCGTCCGAAGTCGCCCTCCTCAGCTCGAACCGGCACAATCGCGGGCTGGTCGAGCAGCTGACCGAACGACTCAACACGCTGTCGCGAGACCATGAGCGTTCACAGAAGCAGTTCGCAGCTGAGCTGTTGCGCATCACCTCGATGCAGGATGAAGCCAACCACGACCTGAGATCGCTCGTCGCGAACACGCAAGGACGACTCGAGGATGCCCGTTCCGAGGCGATGGCCGATGCGAACAAGCTGCGCGTCACCGAGCGCCGGCTCGCGTTGCTGAAAGAGCAGATCGGCGCGATCGGCGCTCCGACGCGGCCGGCATCCAGCGAGGCCGAAGTCGCAGCCGTCGACGAGCTCGCTGATCTGCGGTTGCCCGACCTCTCCGAGGTGTACGAGCGATTCGAGGCACATTTCCGCCCCGCCGGTTCTGCGCTCGACCAACGGTTCGCCGGGTATGTGACCGATCTCGAGTTCCTCATCGGCTCGAACGCCCCCGTCGTCGACGTCGGGACCGGTCGGGGAGACTTCCTTGCGGTCCTCGTGGCCGCCGGCATCCCCTGCCGAGGGTTGGACATGAATCCCGAGGCGGTCGACAGCGCTCGGGCGCGGGGTCTCGATGTCGCCGTCGCCGAGGCGCTCCAGTACCTCTGCGAGCAGCCGGATGACAGCATCGGAGCGGTTACCGCGATTCACGTCGTCGAGCACCTGCCGCCGGCCGTCCTGCTCGAGCTCATCGACGAGATCACTCGCGTGCTGATTCCGGGTGGCATGGTGATCTTCGAGACACCGAACTCGACCAATCTCGCGGTCGGCGCGTCGTCCTTTTACAAGGACCCCACCCACCACCGACCGATCCACCCGGAGTATCTGGCGTTCTTGCTGCACGACCGGGGCCTCGTGGACATCGCGACTCGATTCCTCAATCCGCTTCCCGAGTTCGAGCAGGCCATCCCGTCGTTTGCCGAGCCCGGGTTTCGCGGCCTCGAACTCTTGCTCGACGACATGCGCTGGGCGCTGAAGGGTCCGCAGGACTACGCCACGCTCGGTCGCCGACCCGGATCTCGTTAGTGCCCTTGCGCGTTGCCATCGTCAAGCCCGACTGGCGCATTCGCGGGGGCTTCGAACTGGTCGTGGATCGCCTCGTCGAGCACTTGACCACCCACGGTCACTACGTCGACATGCTGACCTTCGATGCATCGCACACCGATCGTCGGCCCTTTGGCGTGCGCGTGTCGGCGACCGAATGGGACCGCTGCCCGCTGTTCTTCGGATATCTCGCACAGGTCGAGGCGTCCCGGGCCGTCACGGCCGCTCGTGCGGACCTGGTGATCAGCACCCAACCACCGAGCTTCGTGGTCGATCATCCGCGCCATCTGTCGATCTTCTACCACCACATCCGTCCCTACTACGAGCTGAGTGACGTCTTCATCCGGTCGACGATGGTGGACGAGCACATGCACCTCGCGACCACATCGGCGGTGCGTCAGATCGACGCCGACGCCATCGGCCGCGTCCGACACGTCATGGCCGGTTCGGAGACCGTTGCCGGCCGGTTGCGCGCGTACAACGACCGAACCGATCGACTCAGCGTCTTTCATGCCGGCCCGAACTCGCCGCCACCTGTCGAGATCGCGCCCTTCGGCTCGGGCCACCACGCGCTGTGCGTGAGTCGGCACGACTTCCCGAAACGCACCGAACTGTTCGTCCACGCTGCAGCACTCGCAGCCGGTGTGCAGTGCGAATCGGTCGGCACGGGTGGCCGTCTCGGCTACCTCCGCCGGCTGGCCGGTGAGTTTGCATTGGGCGGTGCCCCGCCATCGATGACGGCCGAGGAGTTGTGGCTCGCGCCGCACCCGTACATCGATCCGGATTCGGTGCATGTCGTCTCGTCGAACCTGCGCCTCGCTGGTGCGGTCTCCGACGATGAATTGGGACACCTGTACCGTGACGCGTTCTGTGTGGTCGCTCCTGCGCTGCTCGAGGACTACGGGTTGACCGTGATCGAAGCGATGTCGCACGGCAAGCCCGTCATCGTCTGCTCCGACGGCGGCCATCTGTGCCACTTCGTACAGCACGAGGTCAACGGGCTGGTGGTCGAGCCAACGGGACCAGCGATCGCGGCGGCCATGCGCCTGTTGGATGATGATCGAGTGTTGGCAGCACGGCTCGGGGAGGCTGCTCGCGACACTGCGAGCACATTCACGTGGCAACGAGCATTGTGCGAGTTCGATGACGCGCTCGAAATGACGATGTCATGAGAATCGCGATGCTGTGTCCTCGCGGCACTCCATACGTGTTCGGTGGCGCCGAGCGGTTGTGGCACGGGACCGTGGACGCCATCAACCGGCTCACAGATCATCACGCGGAGATCGTCGAGCTGACCGCGCCAGAATCGTCGTTCGCCGACATCGTTCGGAGCTATGCGAACTTCGACGCTCTGACACTCGACGAGTTCGACGTGGTCATCACAGGCAAGTATCCAGCGTGGATGGTGCGCCACCCTCGACACGTCGTCTACATGTGCCACCCGCTGCGCGGCCTGTACGACACCTACGGTGCGGGTCAGCCGCGCGGCGCACGACCCGAGTCGTTGCTCGGTCGCGAGTTGCAGCACACGGTGACGCATGCTCGACCGGGGTCGGATTCGGCTCGCCACGACGTACTGACGCTGGCCCAGTCGATGGTCGACGAGCTACGTACGACCCATCGAGACCTCGACTTTCCGGGGCCCCTGATCCGCGAGCTGGTGCATTGGCTCGATGCCGATGCGCTCCATCCTGATCGTGTCAAGCGACACATCGCGATCTCGCGAACCGTCGCCGATCGACCGGGTTACTTCCCGTCGTCGGCCGAGGTTGCCGTCGTCGTGCCACCCTCGGGTCTCGACGGATTGCACGAGGGTGAGTTCGGATCGTTCTTCACGGCCAGCCGATTGGACGATCCGAAACGTATCGATCTGCTGATCCGAGCGATGCAACATCTCCCGTCCTTTGTGCGGCTGCGCATCGCGGGCGCCGGGCCAGCACACACGAGTCTGTGGGCGCTGGCGAACGGCGATCCGCGGATCACGTTCCTGGGGAGGGTGTCCGACGACGTGCTCGTCGAGGAGTACGCATCGGCGCTCGCAGTTCCCTTCGTCCCGGAACATGAGGATCTCGGGCTCGTCACTCTCGAAGCGCAGCTGAGCGGCAAGCCGGTCATCACCTGTGTCGACAGTGGCGGCGTCGCCGAACTGGTGCAGGACGGCGTGGACGGGTTCGTCGTCGAACCAACGCCGCAGGCGCTGGCGACCAGCATGTACGCGTTGGCGGCAGACCCGGAGCTGGCTCGTTCGCTCGGCGCGCACGGCAAGCGCCGCGCCCAGAACGTGACGTGGCAACGAGTCGTCGACGCGCTCCTCGCAGAGAAGCCAACTCGGACGTCCGGTCGAGGTACACGCGCCCGAATCGTTGCGCTCAGCACCTACGCCGCGAGCCCGGCCGAGCATGGCGGGCAGGTTCGGATCAACCGTCTCTATTCGGCGCTGGCCAGCGAACACGATGTCCACCTCATCGCGATCGGCGACGGCCGTTCGTCGAGCTGCGAGGTCGTGCCCGGGTTCACCCAGACCGTGGTCGAGATGTCGCAGCAGTACCACCACCTCACGTCGGCGTTGACAGACCAAGTCGGCACGCACACGGGTGATGTCGTTGCGACCCTGACCGCCGAGACATGCGAGCAGTTCGCGAACGTGGTTCTCGCAGCCTTAGAAACAGCCGACGCAGTCATCCTCCCGCACCCTTATCTCTATCCATTCGTGCGATCGGCGATCGGTTCCATTCCGCTGATCTACGACTCCCACAACGCGGAGTGGAGGCTCAAGTCATCGATGTACTCGGCCGGCCCTGTGGCTCTCGCGCTGGCAACTGCGGTCGCGGCCGTCGAGCGCGACGTCCTTCGCCACGCGCATCTGGTGACGGCAACGTCAGATGACGACGTCGCGGATCTGCGGTCGCTCACGACGACGATGGCCCAGTTCGAGGTCATACCGAACGGCGGCGACTTCTCTTCCACTCCGTTCGTCACCCGTGCGGAACGGCGCCAATTGCGCGGAGAGTATCTCGACGCCCTTCACCGCACCCACATCGCACGCGCGACTCGTCACGTAGCGACGTTCATCGGAAGCGGCCATGGACCCAACATCGACGCCGCACATGTCGTGCTTGAGGCTGCTGCACGGCTCCCCGACGTGCTGTTCTTGCTGCTCGGAAGCCACGTGCACGGATTGAAGGGTGCACCGACGGGACCGAATGTCATCGCCCGCGGCATCGTCGATCGCGACGAACTCTTACTGCTGCTGTCGCTCACGACCGTCGCGGTCAACCCCATGGCCACCGGATCCGGGTCGAACATCAAGATGCTCGACTACTTCGCGACCGGCGCTCCCACGATCTCCAGCTCGATCGGGGCTCGCGGTCTCCCTGTCGAACACGGGCGTGACCTCCTCATCGAGGATTCCGACCTTGCCCGCGCAATTCGCGAGGTGATCGACGACCCCGGCGCCGCCGATGAGCGCGCAGACCGGGCGCGCTCCGTTGCCGCGCCCTTTGATTGGGGCGTGCTCGGCCACCGTTTGCTCGACCTGATCAATGTCGTCATCGGCGACGACTCCCATTGACGTGCTCTGCGAAGATCTGCAGATCGCGGCGCGTTACAGTCGACGAATCCGCCGTTCCCCGATGTCTTGAGACCACCCTGGACCATCACTTGCAACGCCTTCGACGCACCAGCGCCGCACGATGGCTGGCCGCACGGACGCGCGCCTTCGCACCCGACACGGCTGTCCGCGATCAGCTCCCGACCCCCGCACCGCTGTCACTGGGCGAGCGTTACCTCGTCGCCCGCGAGACGTACGACACGGCAGAAGCCAACATCGAGTGGCTCGTCGCCAACGACGTCCACAACTGGACCTTCCGCTACGAAGACATGCTGCAGTACTGGTACAACTCGTTGATCCCAGCGTCGCCCGGCATGATATACGACATCGGCGCGCACCGCGGCCGCCATACGACCGTGTTCGCATCCCTCGGCCGCCCTGTTGTCGCCTTCGAGCCGACTCCTCACATTCGTGAGATCCTCCTGGAGAACACACGCCACTTCACCTCGATCACGGTGCGCCACGAGGCGCTGTGCAACCGCTCGGGCCGAGGGCAGTTCGTCGTCAATCTCCACGCCCCGGAAGAGTCGGGCATCGAGCAACGCATCTACAACGACGAAGCCAACGCCGAGCCGACAGTCATCGAGGTTCAATACGCCCGCCTCGACGAGCTGCACGACAACCAGGTGCCCGTCAGCTTCGTGAAGATCGACACCGAGGGCGGCGAGTTGGACATTCTGCGCGGCGCACGGGACGTTCTCACGAGCCTGCGTCCGGTGATCAGTGTCGAGTACGGGTTTCCGGGCTACTCGCGCTATGGGCACTCGACGGTCGACCTCGTCGATCTCGCTGACGATCTCGGCTACGCGATCTTCGACATCTTCGGGTTCCCCGTGCATCAGCAGAACTATCGCGAGGCGATCGATCGATTCGCCTGGGACTATCTCCTCCTGCCGATGGATCGGCCCTGGTTGGCTGCGCAGATGCCAGCGTTGCGATGGATCCTCGCGACTCGTATCGCCCAATTCGTGTGAGAGGGACGGACGAGACGCTCCTCAGGACGTCTCGACGGAGAATCCATACACCGATATCGACACCCGTCTGTCGTCAGGATTCGCGGGATCGACCGAGGAGATGACGTCAGCCGGTTCGATCGGATGCAGGGTGAGCAGATGACCGACCGGTGCATCGAACGTGACTGGTGTGCCATCAACTGAGATCTCGAGTGTGGCGAGTACGGTCGCTCCGTCGTGAACCTCGATCGTACGCGTCCGCGCGAACGCCGTCGCGGTGAACGAGATCGACACGAGGCCTTTCTGCTGCGTCAGGCCGACGGCTGTCAGCTGGGCGTCGGTATCCATCCAACGACTCCCGGCCGATCCACGGGCCTCGAAACCCCACCAACCTTCGCCGAGAGCGACGACGGCGGGAGCCACGGGGCCAGGGTCGATGGCGTAGATGTCCACGTCGTAGTAGCGCGCCAGGTAGGCCCATCGGTCCGCCCCGCCGTTGATCTGGTTCGGGCAGTCGTCGCGGACGTAGTCGAATGAGGCCCGCAGAGTCAGACCCAACGCTTCCAGCTCGCTGGGCTCGATCTGTCCGAGGATCTGCCGTTCCACCAGGACCGTGTCGGCACCGAGCGCCCGCAACGCAGGCACGGTCTGGGGATCGCCGAGTGACGCAAGACCGCGAGCGATGTCTGAGGGGTCGTCGCTGCGCGGCGAATCGTAAATCGGGTTCACGAACACCTTGTTCATCACCGGTTGGAAGGTGAAGACGGTCTTGTCCGGGTTGTCGTCTGCCGTCTCCAGTGGGTACCTCGCCACCATGCGCACATCGGGTTGTGAGTGCAGGTACACATAGGCCCGGGGTGCCTGCGAGTAGGACCAGACCGGGATCGAGTCGGCTGGATAGGCCAACGACTCCGTCAGCAGGACGCACGCGAGCGCCGCGGCGAGCACGCGTTGGACGGCGAGACGTCGAAGCCGGGTGAGTGCCTGCGCGAGCCCGATCGCAGCGAGTGCAACGGCAGCGGTGTGAACAACGACGAACAGTCGAGAGAACACTCGCATCTCCGGGAAGATGAGCCTGATCATACCGGCCGGCATCGGCAGTGGGAGACCGAAGAACTGGAATTCGGGACTCAGGCTGGTGACGAATGCCGTCAGGCCGATGCCCACCAGCACGACCGTCGCTGAGCCCAGCGGGCTCATTTCCGCACCCGGTTCCCGGCGCCGAGCGCGGACCGCCACGACGACGACGGCGGTAGCAGCGAGGATTAGCGTTCCCCAGCCGAGATAGATCGTCGATTCGATCGAGTTTGACCCGTGCAGGTTCTCGGCACGCCACGGAGCCGACCAGTCGTCGAAGACGGGGTTGTACGCAGGTGGAACGAGGTATTCGAGCGGACGCGCTGCGTAGGTCGCCGCCTCCGCAGACGTGCGGGTCCGTTGGTCGCCGATCTCGCCGCGGTTGGACAGCAACGCGACGGCGAGTGGGGCCAGTAGGACCAGCGCGAACAGTCCGGCGAGCGCCGTCCAGCGGAGCATGCGGCCGACCGCTGGGAACGATGCCCGGCGGCCGACGACCAGATGGGCGATGCCATGTGCGAGTACGGCTCCGGCCACCAGGACCAGGGCGAACGGCAAGTAGTAACCATCGACGTACGACACCGCCGACCAGACGACCGACACGACGAGAGCACGCCGCATCGATGGTCGCTTCCACATCCACAGCAGGGTGAGCACGAGCAGCGGGAAGTAGCCGAGGAACACGCCGCTGATGTGGCCTTCCGACTTGACCTGGGTGAACCCGGAATATGCAAACACGACGGCAGCCACGGTCGACACGATCCGGCTGCGCGTCAGGAAGTGGCCGAGCAGCCACATGCCGAGGCCCGACGTGACGTAGCCGAGCATGATCACGAGGTTGTAGCCGCACACCGGACCGCCCAGCTTGCTGAGCACGTACATCGGCAGCGACCAACCTGAGTTCGTGGTGAAGACCGGCTGCCACAGCGCATCGTTGCGTCCCGCACCGGTCAGCTGCTGCGTCGAGTCGAAGGGCAAACCGCCGTTTCGACCCCACACCCAGTTCAGCCAGACGCCGCCGGAGGTACCGTCGCCGGGGGCGCCGCGGATGGTGGAGCGGCAGTTCGTGGCTGCACCGTCCATGTAGAAGAACGCCAGAACGACCAGGACCGCAGTCGCCACGGTGAGGCCGACGAGCAGCCGTCGTGCGTCCGGCGATGGACGGAGGCGGAATAGCCAGGGGGCGCCCGGACGCGCCGGCGCGACTTCGTCAGTTGTCGGCGTCTCAGACACTCGGCGAGGCCGCCATCTCGAGTCGCGGTGGATCGAGCACGCCGAGATCGTCGTCGACGATGGTGGCCCACCGTGGCAGGAGGTCGCGATCGCGTCGAGCAACCTCGGCTCGTTCGGCCAGTTCGCTCTCGTCCAGCGCGATCGCGATCACCCGCTCGACGAAGTCTGAACCATCCGCGTGGGCTCGCTCGAGGGTCGTGCGGAAGTGGCTGTAGGCCGGTAGGTCGAGGGCGACCACCGGAACTCCGGCGAGAAGCGCCTCACCCACCGCGATCCCCCAGCCCTCCTCGCGACTCGGTGCCAGGAACAGCGAACTCGTCGACAGCAGCCGCCACTTCTCTTGCTCGCTCACGAATCCGAGCACGTGCAGCCGGTCCAGCTGCTCGGCCGCGATGACCTGCTCGAGTTGCTCGCGGAGCGGACCGTCGCCGACGACATCGATCTCCACGTCAGAACCCCGCTCGCGAAGCGCTCGGGCGAGAGCCACGATGTCCCAGACGCCTTTCTGTTCGACCAATCGGCCGATGAACAGCAGCCGCCGGGGCGCAGCCGGGGCGTGGGCCGGCACGGTGACGACCGGGTCGTAGGCGTTCTCCGTCGGGTGCAGACGCTCGGACCGGAACCCTCGCCGCAGCAGCCCGGCGCGAGCTTCGTCGTTGTCGTAGAACACCGTGGCACGAGTCCAGCGCAACAAGGCGAACGAGACCGTCTCGAGTGAGGTCGCCAGCGTGGACCTGAGGCTGCGCGGGCGGTGCATGTCGCCGATGACGTGGTACACGTATGTCGCGACCGGCTTGCGGAACAGCAGCGCGGCGAGGCTGGCCGGCACGACATCGAAGATGAGGTGCGAGCCGGCGACGACGATGTCGCGCCGCCGCAACTCGGGGAGCGCGATGACACCGCGCCAGGCCACCCCCGCGGCGAGTGCGAAAGCGTTCACGCGCATCGAGGCGTCGAAGGGGGTCGACAGCGGAACCACGATGGAACTGACGTCGGGGGCGACGAATCGGACCAGGTCAGGCGAGCCGATCAAGGCGACGGACGCCCCGCGACGACGCCACCCTTCCGCCAGTCGAATGGCATGGACGTCGCCACCGCTCACGGCGCCGGCTTGGCCGAGGATGAGCACGGCGGCACTCCTCGGGCGGGCTGGCATGGCGTGAGAGCCTACCGGCCGCCACGCAGCGCGGCCGCCCACGCAGTGACGTCACACCGTCGAGATCGAGTCGTGGCCGGCAATCTCGGCGACCCGGGCGGGTGGTGCGCCGGCCGCACCGGTCAACTTCCACACAGCTCGCAGCGAGGTGACCATCGACATCGCAACGACCGAGGCGCCGACGAGAACGGCGAGCGCGACGCGGTTGCCGAGTCGGCCGGGCACGAGCAGCATTAGCACCAGCGCGCCAGCTCCGACCACCCACGCAGTGGTGACCGATCCGTGACTCCGTCGCGCCACGCACACCGGAGCCAGCATGTTGGCCAGGAAGAGCAATCCGGCGCCGCCCGTCATCGCTGCCAGGGCCCACCGGCCGACGCCGGGAGATTCGCCGAAGAGTAGCCGGAGCAACCATGGTCCGACGAGCAACATGAACGCCGCCGCGATCACCGCCAACGCGCTCACCACCAGGATGATCCGGCGGGTGATGCGCCGGACCGTCTGTCCAGTGCCGTCGAGCAACGACCGCACCAGTGTCGGGAGCAGCGCCGACTGCAGCGCAGCTGCGACGAGAACAGGAGCGCTGGTCAAGGACAGCGCGGCGAGCACGTTGCCGACGACGTTCTCCTCGGCCTGCGAGGCGACCACGCTGGCGAGCGCAGGTGTACCGACCGCGAACACGGCATTGAAGGGCGCTGCCAGCACGAGCCGGACGACTCCACCACCGGACAGCGATGCGGCGTCGCGCGCTGGCGCGCGACGATCACTCTGTGCCGGTGCCCGCAACCGCGCCGCGAGGACCAGACACGCCATCGACGGCACAGCAACCACCGCCGCCACCACGGCACCGCGGTCGCTGAACCTGACAGCGGCGATCACCACGATCATTCGCAGCAGGCTCTGGCCGGCGACGAGCGCCCCGAGCGGGTCCGTCGCCCGGGTACCGGACAGCACGCCTCGGCACAGCGATGTCAGTGCCTCACCAACGATCAACACGACGAGCGCGACGACCAGCAACGTCGATCCGTCGAGCCCGCGCGGCACGTCGAGCGTCGTTGCGGTGACGGCGAGCGTTGCGGCCACGGCGACCAGCGCAAGACACAGCCGCGCTGCGCGCCGGATGACGTCGTCGAAGCGCTCGTCGACCGCGTCGCGTGCAGCGATGGTGCGGGACAGCTCCTGTTCGAGCGGGTAGCCGATGGAGCCCGTGAGGAAGAACCCGAAGCTCCAGAACACGGAGAAGGCCGAGAACTCATCGGCCGGCAGACCACGCTTGGCAACCGCCATCATCACGTATGCGCCCAGACCCGCGATCAGGAAGCTCGCCGACAATCGGATCGAACGGCGTTTCACCGTTGGGTCGTCAGCCACCATGGCCTGCATGGTACGCGAGCGTCCCGGAGAGCGGTTCACGGGCGCTGATATCGTTCATCGGGTGAAACAGCCGCATCGCCGGGTCACGCGGCTGTGGTTCGTGGGGCTGGCGTTCGTCGGTGCCGCTGTCAGCGCGTGGTTCAACCACGTGGTCACCGACCGACTCGGGTCGGCAGGCGCGAACGACGTTCGCAGCGTGCTCGCCGGGCTCTCCGCAGCCGGCTTTCTCGGCATCGGGTTGCAGCTCGCGCTGGTCGGCTGGCTCGGACGGTACGACCGTGCTACGGCGCGGTTCACCCGACACGTCGGGCTGATGTTCGCCGCCTTGGCCGCCGCTGTCGCGCTGCTCGTGGGGCTGCTGGCGGTCTTGCTGATCGACGCCACCACGAACTACCGAGTCCTCGTCGGTGTCCTGGTGGCCGCCGCATT
Organism: Actinomycetes bacterium; assembly: GCA_031410915.1. Classification (GTDB taxonomy): domain Bacteria; phylum Actinomycetota; class Acidimicrobiia; order Acidimicrobiales; family Ilumatobacteraceae; genus WLMZ01. Next base: position 13,994 of record JANNZY010000071.1, on the reverse strand, counting down.
CGGCTCGACCATCGTCACCGTGCCTGCTCGGGCCGAGCTCCTGCAGGCCGAACGTTGGGTGAATCTCGGTGTGTTGACCGCTGCCGGTCCGGTCGTGCGGGTCGTCATCGGCTTGCTCGTGTTGTCGTCGGACCGGAGTGTTCTCAACGTCATGCCGATCGCAGCCGGGGAGATGGTCGTCGCCGGGATGGCCCTCGCGCTGCGTCCCCACAACGCGGACACCACATCCAGCAATCCGCCGATCCAGCTCATTGCGAAGTCTGCCGTTGCATCGACTGGTCTGCTGCTGACACTCGTCTTCAGTTCGATCGCGCTCAGGTCGCAACTCGGACAATCCGCTGACGACTTCAACGCAGCCGGCGTCCTGGCCCGATCCGTGTTGTTCCTGCCGCTGACGGTGGTCATCTTGTTCTTCCCGGCAATGGCACGCGGCAGGCTCGGCACACCGCACCTGAAACGCGCTTACTCTGCCGCTCAGCTCTGGACGGCCGGCCTGGCCACGCTCACGGCGGCCGTGCTCGCCATCGCGCCGGGGCCCATCAGCCGGGTCGTGCTGGACACCGACGAAGCGCCGTCGGCAACGGTGGTCCGAGTGCTCGCCCTGGCGTGGATGATGTCGGCGATCGCGGTCGTTCCGCTGCTGTTGCACATCGCGCACGCGTCGCGCGTCTCGTTCGCGGCCTGGGTCGGCGCGATCATCGTCGTCGCGGGTCAGCTCGCGGCGACGTCGGCAGTCCAGCTCGCAGCCGTGGCCGTCGTCGCCTCGGCCGCGCTGCTCGCCGCAGTGCTGATCCCGGCGCTGATCCGCATCCAGCCGGTCGTGCATGCGCGCAGCGCCGAGCCCACGCCGCTGCGGGCTGCGCCACGAGGTGACTTCGCACTCGTCATCCCGTGCTACAACCCGGGACCGGCGGTCGTGACGACGATCGAGGCTGCGCACGACCACCTCAGCAACCTCGGGTTGCAGCCACACATCATCGTGGTCTGCGACGGCTCCACGGATGGTTCCGATCGGTTGGTCGACGCGATCGATCTGCCGACGCTCGAGCACTTGCGTCATCCGCACAACCGCGGCAAAGGAGCGGCGATCCGCACCGGTTTCGCCCACTCCCACTCGCAGTACGTCGCGTTCATCGACGCGGACGGCGACCTGTCACCCCACCAGTTGGGCGCCCTGCTCAGCGCCCAAGTCACCTTCGACGCCGACATCGTCTTCGGCAGCAAGTTGCATCCCGACTCACAGATCCACGCCTCGGCGCTGCGTCGTGTCTACTCCTACGGCTACCAGAAGCTGATCACCATCCTGTTCCAGCTCGACATCCGCGACACCCAGACAGGCATCAAGCTGTTTCGCCATGACGTCGTCGAGGCCATCCTCCCGACCCTGCACGAGGAGCAATTCGCGTTGGACCTCGAGTTGTTCATCGCCGCTCGCGCAGCCGGCTTCACAAACTTCGTCGAGGTCCCGGTCGTGCTGCGACGCGAAAGCGGCTCGACCATCTCGAGACGTGCTGTACGCCGGATGTTGAACGACACGTTGCGCCTGTTCTGGCGGGCCAAGATCGCGCTGCAGTACACCCGCTACGCCGCGCTCCCAGTCCCGGCGGAGGTGGTCGATCCGTTCCCGTCAGCTCGACCGAGCTGACGATCGGCAACCGATCAGGATGCCGTTTCCATACGCGAACGGGGTGCCGTAGCGAACCTTCGACACGTCGCTGAGCGGTCGTTGCTCCCAGCGCGCCCGGCGCGATGTTTTGACCGCCAACGTCACCGAATCGAATGGTCCGGCCACGAACGACCGCTCCAATTGGCGGTGGTACCCGACCGGGATCGTGATCAGCAAGTCGTCGCCGAGCCCGGCCATCACGTCGAGCGCCGCCGCTGCCTTGTCCGGTTCGCGTGGATCCTCGTCCCAGCCGATGTGCTCCAGCGTCGAGACGCACAGCACGAGACGGAATGTGCGGCCCGGGTCATAGGTCATGATGTCTTCGTTGACCACGCCGGCACCGGCTTCGTACTTGTCGACGACGGTGTGGCCGCGGGTGCCAGCGAATCCGAGGACGTTGCCGACCTCCAACACGTCGGCCGGGTCGTACTGATCCAGGGCCCGCTTGGCGAGCGCTATCTCGAGCGCCCGCTCGGTGCGCCAGTCCCATCGCTTGAACCCGTAGTGCAGCGGCAGCGGGCCGCCGACGATGTCGGGGGACAGCTTCGGCAACGCCAGCACCACCGGCAGCGCCAACACGTCGAGCACAGCGTTACGCCACCGATCGACGGGCGAGATCGACGTCTCGGGCGGCAGCAATTGCGTGCCGGGGGCGGTCTTGATGCTCTTGCTTCGGTAACCCACCCGCGGAGACTACCGGCTACGCCCGGCGCACGGCCCGGCGCAATTCGGCCTCGACGGCGTCGGCCACATCCGACCACGGTACGAGCGAGGTGGAAGGAGTGAGTGTCAACGAGCCACTGAAGAGCGCGAGGAGAGCGGCGGCGAGGGATTCTGGAGTCGGGTCGACGAGGTGGCCTCCGCTGGCCGCAATGGAGTCGACCAGTCCTGGTGCCCGATAGCCGATGCTCGGTGTACCGCAGGCAGCCGCCTCGCTGACCGTGAGCCCCCACCCCTCGCGGATCGAGGTCGCGACGAGCACGTGGGCACGAGTCAGCAGCTCCTCGCGCTCCGTGCCGGATACCCGCCCGAGAAATTCGATGCCGGGACCGGCGAGCTTCTTGACGTGCTCGGCCCACGGTCCGTCGCCGACCATCCACAGCTTTGCTGCGGGCAAAGTGCGGCGGACGATGTTGAACGCCTCCACCGCGTGGTCGGGCCGCTTGCTCTGCACGAGACGGGCCAGGAAGATGATCGTCGGATCGGTCTCCTTGGCCACATCGGGCACGGTGATCGGTGCGGACCCGATCGGCAGCGGTGTCGCGGCGCGGATTCCGTACGGCACGAATGACTCGGCCGACGATGGCGAGTCGGTGAGTACGGGGGTCGACCGATACGAGCGCAGCCACCACGGCTCCATCACGTATCGGCCGACGAGGCCGACGGGCATCGGAACCTCGTAGTGCCAGATCTCGCGGCACAGCTGGTGGATCAACGCCACGACCGGTGTCGACGTGATGTACCGCGGGGTGAGGAACGGGCGCGTGTTGACCTCGTCGATCACGACGTCGAAGTTGCCGTCGCCGTCCTGCTTCCAGAACCTCCGTGCCTCGCGGTACACACCGAGACGGCTGCCGCGTCGGATGATCTTGACGCCTTCGACCACGTCACGCTCGGCCTGGCCGGCAACGGCTGCGACGAACAGAGTCACCTCGTGCCCCCGCGCAACGAGTTCGCGAGCGAAGCCCTCCGTGTACACCTCGGCACCGCCAGCGGCGGGGTGGGTGAGGTCCTTCCAGTTGAAGATCAGGATGCGCAGACGAGAGTCAGCCATGATCTTGCGCCCTCCGTTGCAGCAGCCATTTCACGCGCAGCGCCGTTCCACGCCACATCCCGGCGAGGTAGGCCACACCGAACGGAACGGCCAACGTTCCGAGCACCTGTGCGTCCCGCCGGCGCGCGCCGAGCGCCGTCGCGCCGGCGGCGGCGGTGACCGAGCCGACGAGGCCGAGCCCGAGTGCCTTGATCGGGTGACGCAGCGCAAACACCACCGCCGCTGGTGACACAGCGAGGACCACTGCGATCGCCTTCGAGAATCGCGCTCCCCTGCGCAGGTAGCCGTCGATCAACACGGTGCCACGATGCTCGGCGTGACGAAGGAACGCCGACAGGGTGGTGCGCGCGTTGTACGTGCTGGCGTACTCCGGCGAGATGTTGATCGGGGTGCGCTCGGCCACCCAGCGCAGGACTGCTGTGTCGTCATTGACCTTGCGCCAGTCGGTGACCGTCGGCGCGAAGTCGTCGAACGCCTCCATCAGCATGGCCCGCGGCGCGATCAGCGCCGTGGTGCCCTTCGGGAAGTAATCGAAGTCGGCGATGCCGTACGAGGTCGTCGACGGACGCTTGAAGTATCTCCGCCACGCGACATGCTCGATGGCCTGCCAGAAACCGGCGATTGGGTTGCCCTCGGTGGCGGCTTCGACGTGCGACGTCCATACCGCCTGGTCGGGTTCGGCGAGTCGCGGAGCCACGAAGGCGAGCGCCATCGGGCGGATGAACACCCGCGTGTCGATCAGCAACACGAAGTCGTGCTCGGCGTTCTCCAGCCCCAGACGGCGCGCCGCGAAACGCCCCGAGTTGGGTTGTGAGAACTCGCGGAGCTGGAGGACATCGTCCCCGGCGACAGCTTGGCGAGCCTCCGCCAGCGTGTTGTCGCTGGACCCATCGTCGATCAACAACACCTCGGCCGACGTGAAGGGCGACGCTGCGACGGCCACCCGCAGGTGCTCGAGGCAGCGCCCGATCCACCCCTCCCCGTTGTAGACGGGGATGATGATGGACAGCTTCACGCTCGTGACTTCGTCAGCCACTTGACGGCCGGCTCGAGTTGGCGGATCGGGAGCTTGGTGCCGATCGGTGAGTAGAGCCAGATGCAGTAGATGGCACGGATGCCGTCGCGCCAGCCGATCTTCTTGCCCTCCGCATACGTGCGTGCCGAGTAGGAAATGCCGACCTCGTACACGCGCCATGTGCCGCGGGCGATCTTGGCGGTGATCTCGGGCTCGATGCCGAAGCGGTCCTCTTCCAACGTGAACGACTGCAGCACCTCGCGGCGGAACGCCTTGTAGCACGTCTCCATGTCGCTGATGTTCAGGTTCGTGGTCATGTTCGACATGGTCGTCAAGAAGCGGTTGCCGACCGCGTGCCAGTAGTACAGCACCCGGTGGGCACGGTCGGTGAGGAACCGCGATCCGAACACGACGTCGGCTTTGCCGTCGAGCAACGGGCGGATCACCTGCGCGTAGTCGTTCGGGTCGTACTCCAGATCGGCGTCTTGGATGATCACGAACGGCTGCGACGCTTCGGCAAACCCGCGGCGTATCGCGGCACCCTTGCCTTGGTTGACCTCTTGACGAAGCAGCCGGACACGTGGGTCGTCGATCGTCTCGATGATCTCCACGGTTCGGTCGCGGGATGCGTCGTCGATGATCACCAACTCGGCCGTGAACGGCGAAGCCAGCACGAGGCCGATGATCTCGGCGATCGTGTCCTCTTCGTTGTACGCGGGCATCACGACGGACAGGACGCGCTGGTTCGCTGGGGGTGTCATGGCCGTCGGCATCGGGGACACGATAGTCACCGCGATCGTGCGCGCCCTAGCGCCTGACCGGGACCGATGTCACGCGCAGGCGAACGACGCGGTGGCCGTCGCACCGTTGCGCGATGCGGATGCCACGAGCTGTCCGGACGCGGCGTCGAAGCTGACCGAATCGACCTTCCACATCGTCGAGACCGCGGTGTCGGACCAGTCCAGGTTGCTGCGCACGACGTCGCCGGTTGCGGGCGTGCACGAGGCGACGAGGGCGTTGATGTTGCCGACACCGCGCATCACTGCCCCGATCGCGCCGGTCGAGGGGTTGTACCCGAAACAGCGTGCCGTGGCCTCGTTGATCTGGGTGCCAGAGCTGCCGCAGAGGCCGTCGAGCGTGTCGGCTCCCGCGGCCAAGACGTTGCGGGCGTACGTGACGTCGGAGCACTTCGGCACGAGCGCGCCGTCGGCGACGATGGCCAGCGGGTCGCCGACCCCGACCGAGAACGTCTGGGCCTCGTTGGCCAACACGCGACCGTCGGGTTCGGTGCAGCGCAGAGAACCCTCGACGAAGAGCAGCACGTTGCCGTTCGGCAGCGGAACGTGGCAATCGGTGAGCGGCGCGTACTCGTTGTCGGCGGTCTGCTCGCACGGGGCAGCAGCCTGGCCGGCGCGGGCTGCGGCCGGTGTCGGTGCCGTCGGCGTGGCGGGCAGGTCGATGCTCACCGGCGGAGCATCGGTCACTTGGGTGTCCGTGCCCGGCGTCGCGGCAGCCGTGGTCGTGGTCGTGGTTGAGTCATCCGACGAACTCGTCGGGTTCGTGACGCCCACGCTGGTCGACGTGTCGGGTGCGTCCGTCTCGACCACAACTGAATCACTCACCGTGGAGTCCGTCGTCGCGGTGGTGCCCTTGTCGTCGTCGCCGGAACTGAGCGCCAATGCGGTGATGACGATGGCCGCGACCGCGCCGATCACCACCGCGATCAGCGCCTTGCTCGGGCGCTTCTTCGCCGGTGTCACCGAATCGTACGCGGCGACTTCATTTGCCGCGGGGACATCAGCGTCGGTGAACACTGAACTCGTCTGCGGCGGCAGAATCGGCACGGCCGGCTCGTCGACCACATCGCTGGCCCACGCCGGCTCGGCCAGATGATCGGCACCCGCGTCGTTGTCTGCGTCGTCATTGCCCGCCTCGTCGCCACCCACATCGCGGCCATCTGCCCCGTCGTCGCCCCACGCAACGGCCGGTTCGTCCTCGACAAGAGGCTCGTCGGCGATCATCGTGACGGGCAGATCGGCACCGGTGGCCGACTCGACAGATGTGACCTCCCAGCGCGGCACGCGCACGATCTCGCCGTTCGACCAGCCGAAGAAAGCACCATCGCCGCTGGCCGTGTCGTGCACGTAGCCGATGTGCCAGGCGTTGGCGAACGAGGTGCGCTGCAACTCGATGTCGTCCGCGTCCAGGAAGACACCGCCTTCGGCGCGGACGCGGTACCAACCGACGATGCGCTGGCCGGGGTAGACCGACGCGACGAGACGGGTCAGCAGATCGATCTGCGCCGCACCGAACGTCGACGAACCGGAACCGGCGGTGTCGGCTTCGAGATGGGCGGTGACGAGCACGAAGTTCGTCGACGGCGCAGCGTTGCCGACGAGTACGCCGACCGATCCTGCCGATCCCGGCGGCGCAGTACGCAACCGATCGAGCGCATCACCGCGAACGATGATCGCCGGATAGCTTCCGGGTCCGGCACCCCCTGCCGGTGGTTCTGCTGCACTCATCCGGATCGATTGTATTCTCAACCCTTCGAGCACCTGGGCCATCCGCCCCGGAGCAGTCGGTCGGGAGGGCCGTGGTGGATCGCGGCGAACACAACGACGAACCGCTGCCGAGGTCGCTGCTGATCTTGATCGCGCTGATCTTCCTCGTCCTCGGCGGCCTTGCCGCGCTCATCGCCAAGGACGTGCGCGACGAGCCGAGCGACCCGAGCAGTCCCACGACATCGACGGTCGTAATCAGTTCAATCGTCGGTTGAAGAAGGAACGCGCCCGATCACGAGCACCGACTGGCCGAACGGTGGCGAGACGTGCGCCTCGACCCAGCGCGTCGGCGGCACGATGAAACGGTCGTAGACGCGGCTGAGCACCGAGTGCGTCGGCCGCTTGTGCAGGATGCGACTGACGGCGAACCAGGCGAAGAAGCCGGGCATGTTGACGTAGCGGGCCTCGACGATCTCGAAGCCGGCGTCGACGAAGCGCTGCCGCAGCTGCCGCTTGCGGTAGCGGCGGACGTGGCCGATGGACCGGTCGAAGTCGCCCATCAGGGCCTGGAACGCCGGACTGAACACTGCAACCAGACCACCGGGACGCACCAGCGTGAACAGTTCGGCCAGGGTCTCGATGTCGTTCTCGATGTGCTCCAACACATTGGAGAGCACGGCACCGTCGAACGGCCCGAGGTCTTTCGCATCCAGCGCGTAACCATGCACTGGGGTCACCCTCGGATTGCCATTGGTGGCTCCGAACAGTGCGGCCGACTGACGCAACGACGGCTCGACTGCGACCACCCGATCGGCGGATTGCAGCAACGACGTCGTGAACGTTCCGACACCCGCGCCGAGCTCCAGCACGGTGCCGAACGCGGCTGGCTCGACGAGCGAGCGAACCCACTCGTTGTAGTTGGGCACGTTGACGTCGAGCTCTTCGAGGGCCTGTTCCAACGCGACGTCGGCCTCGTGGAACGAGGCGTGGCTCCGACGACGCTTCATGATGGTCGAAAAGCTATCCGGGTCGGCCCGTAGACTGCTGCGACTCCCACGACGGACTCGACACGAAAAAGGCTCTATGGCATCGCGGATCGCAATCATCGGCACCGGCTACGTCGGCCTCACCACGGGTGCATGCTTCGCCCACCTCGGTCATCAGGTCGTGTGCGCCGACATCGATCCGGGTCGTATCGAGCGGCTGCGCCACGGCATCTTGCCGATCTACGAGCCCGGTCTGCAAGCGATCGTCGAGGCCGAGATCGCGTCGGGCCGCCTGACGTTCGTGGTCGGCGCGGCCGAAGCCGCGAAGGATTGCGAGTTCGCCTACCTCTGCGTGCAGACACCGCAGGGCGATGACGGCTCCGCCGATCTGACCTACCTGCAACAGGCCGCAGCCGAGATCGCTCGCATCCTGCCCGCCGAGTCCATCGTCGTCAACAAGTCCACCGTGCCGGTCGGGTCGACGAAGGTCGTCGAGCGGGTGCTCGGCCGCCACGACGTCGCGGTCGTGTCCAACCCCGAGTTCCTCCGCGAGGGCTCGGCGGTCAGCGACTTCCTCAAGCCCGACCGAATCGTCATCGGCAGCGACGATCCCAGCGCTGCGACGCGCGTGTCGCAACTCTACGAGAGCACGTCGGGACACGTGATCATCACCGACCCGGCGTCCGCCGAGACCATCAAGTACGCCGCCAACGCGTTCCTCGCGACCAAGATCTCGTTCGTCAACGCAGTCGCCGCCGTCTGCGAAGCCGTCGGTGCCGACGTCAACGACGTCGTCCTCGGCATCGGCCACGACAAGCGCATCGGCCACGAATTCCTCAAACCCGGCCCCGGTTGGGGGGGAAGTTGTTTCGATGGTCGCGAGACAGTGCTCGTTCGTCACCGCCGGAATGTCTTGATCGCTCGGTTCGACGAATTGGGCGAATGGTGGACTCGCACCGGCGGCAAGGGTCTCGAGGTTCTTTCCTGGGATCCGACGGCGACGCATCCCGACTTCGAGCGGGTGACGGCGCTCACGGCCCGCCCGTACTCCGGCGAGATGGTGTCGTTGCGAACGAAGATGGGTCGCCGCCTCCGGATCACTGCCGACCATCCACTCGTGGCCCGCCTCGACGGCGAATTGCCGCAGGTCGTGATGGCCGGTGACCTGACCACCGACCACTGGCTCCCGCTCGCGATCGGCGACCCCCTTCACCACTCCCTCGCCGAGACGTCCGTCGGCATGTTCGAGGCACTCGACCCGGCGGGTCTCGAGTGGGAGGACGTCATCCTTCGTCTCACGGATGCCCAGGCCGACGTGGCGACACACGGCGATTGGGTCCTGCCTGCAACCCGACGGTACGACTCGCGCCGTTGCCGCACGATGCGCCTGAGCGAAGCCACCCTCGTCGGTGTACCGCTCGACGACTCGATGCTCGGAACGACGACGAACGGGACCTACGTGCCGTTCAGTGTGCCGTTGACCAATCGCGTGTGGGAGGTCATCGGGCTGTACCTCGCCGAGGGTCACGTCGGCACCGACGGCGCACGCCGCCGCACGTGCTGGTCGTTCAATCCCAAGACCGAGCAACACCTCGCCGAGTACGTCGCCGACACGTGGCGGGCGCTGGGGATCAAGGCAACGGTGCGTACGCTGACGACAACGGTCCAGGTCAGCATCTCCTCGCGGATCTTCGCGTCGTTCATCGAGCACGTCCTTCGATTGGGCACGTCGTGCTACACGCACCGGATTCCGGACGTTGCGTGGACCGCGACCGAGGATCAACGTCGGGCACTGCTGCGCGGGCTGTGGACCGGCGACGGTTCGTGGTCGTACGTCACCGGCGGGCCGTCGGTCGTGCTCGAATACGGCACCGTCTCCCGGGAACTCGCCGACGGCATGGTCCGACTGCTCGCATCGCTCGGGATCGTCGCCCGGCTCAAGATCGTACGGACCGCGAAGAGCTCTGTCGACACGTACTGGCTGATCGTCTCCGTGGCGGACCAGGTCACCGAGGCGGTGTGGCTACTGCCGGAGTCCGAACACGCCGAAATCCTGTCCTCGATCGGTCGCCAGGCCAAGCGCATCGCACCAACCGGCTACCGCTTCGACCAGAAGGGCACGGCCTGGGTGCGGGTCGTCGATGTCCAGCGCGACGAGGCCGAGCAGATCGTGTACTCGCTCGAGGTCGATCGCACCCACACCGTCGTCACGTCGTTCGGACTCGTCGCCCACAACTGTTTTCCGAAAGATACGCGGGCGATGGTGAAGATCGCGGAGGACGCGGGCTACGACTTCAACTTGCTCAAGGGCGTGGTCGTGGTCAACGACGAGCAGCGCGAGCGGATGGTGTCCAAGGTGGAGTCGGCCGTCGGCGGCGATCTGGCCGGGGTCGTCATCGCTGCGTGGGGGCTGACGTTCAAGGCCAACACCGACGATCTGCGCGAGTCTCCGGCGATCGCGATCATCACCGAGTTGATGGCCCGCGGTGCCATCGTTCGTGCCTATGACCCACAGGTCAGCAAGCACGCGACGATCGAGGTCGGGACCGACGCGTACTCGGTGTGCGACGGCGCCCAGGCGCTGATGGTGCTGACCGAGTGGGACGAGTTCCGCTGGCTGGACTTGGAGCAGGTGAAGTCGCGGTTACAGGCCGCGAACATCATCGACACCCGCAACCTGCTCGACCGCTCCGCCGCGCTGCGGCTCGGCTTCACGTACCAGGGCGTCGGGCGGTAGCCGTGCGCGTGCTCATCGCCGGGGGTGCCGGCTTCATCGGGTCCCACCTCGCCGACGCGATGCTCGCTCGCGGCGACGAGGTCATCGCGATCGACAACTTCATCTCCGGTCGCCCGGAGAACATCGAACATCTCCAGGACCACGACCGGTTCTTGTTCCTCGAGCAAGACGTCACCGATCCGCTGTTGATCGACGGCCAGCTCGACGCGGTCATGGACCTGGCCAGTCCCGCCTCGCCAAACGACTTCGCGACGATCCCGCTCGAGATCCTCGACGTCGGCAGCACCGGGACGCGCAACCTGCTCGACCTCGCCGTCATCAAGCAAGCGCGCTTCTTCCTGGCCAGCACGAGCGAGGTCTACGGCGATCCGCTCGTGCACCCGCAGCCCGAGTCGTACTGGGGCAACGTCAGCTCGATCGGCCCGCGCAGTTGCTACGACGAGGCCAAACGCTTCTCCGAGGCACTGACGATGGCGTACCACCGTGTGCTGGACACCGACATCCGCATCGTGCGCATCTTCAACACCTACGGCCCGCGCATGCGCCCCGACGACGGACGCGTCGTCACCAACTTCATCACCCAGGCGCTACGAAACGTACCGATCACGCTCTACGGCGACGGCGAGCAGACGCGCAGCTTCTGCTACGTCGAGGACGAAGTGCGCGGCCTGATCGCCGTGCTCGACGGCCATCTCACCGGGCCGATCAACGTCGGCAACCCGTCGGAGAACACGATGCGCGAGCTGGCCGAGCTGATCGTGCAACTCACCGGCTCGACCAGTGAGATCGTCACCGTGGCGCTGCCCGACGAGCGCGAGGGCGATCCCCAGCGCCGCTGCCCGGACATTACGCTCATCGGTTCCACGTACGGCTGGAAGCCCGAGATCTCGTTGCGAGACGGCATCGCCAGCATGATTGCCGCAGTCCGCGCCGAGCTGGGGCTGTAGCCCGATCCGAAGGGAACGACGATGACGGTCTTGGTCACGGGAGGTGCCGGATACATCGGCGCGCACACCGTTCGTCTGCTCCGTACCCTCGGGCGCGACGTCGTCGTGCTCGACAACCTCGACATGGGTCGAGCCGGGATGGTGCTCGGCGCGCCGTTCGTCGAGGGCGACATCGCCGACACCGCACTCGTCGACAAGCTCTGCACCGAGTACGACGTCACGTCCGCGATCCACTTCGCCGCGCACAAGAACGTCGGCGAATCGATGGCCTCGCCGACCAAGTACTGGCACAACAACGTCGAGGGCACCGTGCAACTCGTCGACACGCTGCTCGCCCGCGGCGTACGCGATCTCGTCTTCTCGTCGTCGTGCAGCATCTACGGAACCCCCGCGACGGTGCCCGTCTCCGAAGCTGCGCCGGTGCAGCCGGAGAGCGTGTACGCCGAGACGAAAGCGACGATGGAGCGCATCCTGCGCTGGTACGGCGTCACGTCCGGCCTGCGCTCGGTCCGCCTGCGCTACTTCAACGCCGCTGGAGCCAGCCTCGACAACGTGATCGGCGAGGACTGGACGCACACGCTCAACCTCGTCCCGGTGGTGATGAAGGCCGCGCTCGGCAAGCGCCCACCGGTGGGTGTCTTCGGCAGCGACTACCCCACGCCGGACGGCACGGCCATCCGCGACTACATCCACGTCGAAGACCTGGCCGATGCACACGTCAAGGCGCTCGACTACCTCGCGGCGGGGGGCGACTCGGTGGGTCTCAACGTCGGAACCGGAATCGGCAGCAGCGTGCTCGACGTGATCCGTACGACAGAGCGCATCAGTGGCGTTGCGGTCCCGCACGAGATGCTGCCCCGACGCGTCGGCGATCCGGTCGAGGTGTTCGCCGACCCGACGCTGGTGCAGTCCATCCTCGGCTGGCGACCGAACCATGGTCTCGAGACCATCATCGAGACCGCGTGGCGCTGGCATTCGACCCATCCCAACGGCTTCGACGCGTGACCACACCGCGGATCACCACCGTCGTGGTGGTCCACGGCTCCGACGCCGACACCGTCGACGCGTGCGTCGAGAGCGTCCTCGCATCGCTCGATGTCGACATGCACATCATCCTCGTCGACAACGCATCGCCCGACGGCGGCGCTGCGTGCGCACGATGGGAGACCGACGATCGGATCACGGTCGTGCACAGCACCACGAACGGCGGGTTCGCCGCCGGCGTCAACCAGGGCCTGCGCCAACGCCGCGCGGGCGACTTGGTCCTGCTGTTGAACGACGACGCCACGGTCGAGGCGGATGCAGTCTCGATCTGCGCGCAGCAGCTGGCGACCGACCGGGCGAACATCGCCGTCGTGCCCCGCGTCATGCTCGCCGGACAACGCGAGCTGATCGACTCCATCGGCGTCGTGTTACGGCCCAACGGTGAGGCGTTCAACGCGTTCATCGGCCAGCCCTGGCGCGACCAGGTCGCGGCTGGGCAGCGAGTCTTCGGCCCGTGCTTCGCGGCGACGCTGATTCGCGCCGACGCGTTCGACGCCGATTCGGTCGGCATGCTCGACGAGCGCTACCGGCTCTACTACGAAGACATCGACTGGGCCCTGCGTGCCCAACGCATCGGCCAACACACCGTCGCCGCTCCCGGCGCCGTCGTCTGGCATCGCCACGCCGGCTCCACCCGTCTCCTCGGTGAGCCGGCCCGCTACGAGCTCGTGCAACGCAACCTGCTGCTGTGTGCGACGAAGAACTTCACGGCTCGGGCTGCGACGTTCGTCTGGGTCTCGCGCCTCGTCGTCCACGCCAAGGGGGTCATTACCGGTCCGTATCGCGTACAGCGTCTGCGATCGATCGGGCGCGCGCTGGTCGGCTTGCCGGCGACCGTTGCGGCCCGTCGCGGTCTGCCCCGCCGCCGCGCCGTCGGCGACGCGGAGCTCTTCTCGTACGCGCACGGCATGGCCCCCAACTTCGACGCGGAGACGTTGCGCGCCCCCGACTGACCGAGCCGCCGAACGCCATCCCCCCGGGCCCCCGTCCGTCCGTCAGTGCGCCCTCCCGCCCGTCCGCCCGTCCGGCGGCCATTCCGCCCGTCGGCCCTTCCGCCCGTCCGCCCCTCCGCCCGTCGGCCCTTCCGCCCGTCCGGCCCGTCCGGCCCGTCCGGCCCATCTTGTGTGAGCGGACAGGTCGACCGCGGACCTGATCGCTCACACAAAAACGGGCTGCCACAGGCCCGCCGAAACCCAGACCCGTCTCGCCCTCTTTGTGTGAGCGATCAGGTCGACCGCGGACCTGATCGCTCACACAAAAACGGGCTGCCACAGGCCCGCCGAAACCAAGACACGTCTCGCCCAATTTGCCCTAGGGGCGG
>JANNZY010000070.1:0-9208 GCA_031410915.1 Actinomycetes bacterium | reverse complement strand
GATCGACGCGTTGTGCACGACGACGCTGATCACCCACGTCACCATCATCAACACCACGATCGCGATCGCTGCGACCAGCATCGCCTTGCCCATCAGGTCCTCCTCAGTTCGCGTCTGGCGAGTGCTTCGCCTACCTCACGGTCGACTCGCAACCACTGGTCGTCGAGCCATGCCCCAAATGATTCAGCATGGGGCACCTCCGCTGACGGGATGCGTCGCGCTGCGAAGTGGATCGGCTGCATTCCACGACCGAGCACCCGCAGGATGCCGGCAAAGTCGTCCATCCCCTCGAACCCGACGTGCCACGCGATGACGACGTCGGCGGACGGGGCACCGCGCACCATCGCCGCCGCACCGCTCGGACGCGGCGGGAGCACGTGCCGCAGGGAGCCGAGCAGCTCGGCTCGCGTCGGGTCGCGCTCGGCGATCTTGCCCAGCGCGCGGTCGCGCTTGGCCGGGCTGGCCCGCGTTCCCTCCGGGAAGATCACAGCGCAGTCTCCGGGACCGAGCCCGTTCACCAGTCGTTCCAGCCCTTCCAGTTCGGGCACCGAATCCGTCGCATGCCGGTCGAGGAAGTAGTTCGGGATCCGCTTGCCGACGACATCGAGGCACGGGTCGGCGAGCAGTTCACGCTTGAGCACGAAGCGGGGGCGCAGGCCGGCCAGCGATGTCACCACGAACGCGGACGTGAGTGCGTCGGCCAGGCTCGCGTGGCGCACGAACACGAGCACCGGACCGGGATCGAACGCTTCGAGGCCGTCGATCTCGATCGACACATCGCATGTTTGCCGCAGCGCGCCGACCAGGCGCCGCGCCCACCACCGCTGCAGCGCGAAGTGGGCGCGCTGGTTGCGCGATTGACCGCCGAGCCACAGCACGAATGCCACGGCGACGCCGGCCGTCTCCAACCACGCCCAGCACCATCCGAATGCCAACAGGCGCACGGTCGGCAGGCGTCGACGCAGGCGGATGAGATCGAACGCCGTCGCCACCACCACCCAGAGCGGAACCGCGATCGTGAGCAGCACGGCCGCCAACACGACGGCGGGAATCGTGATGGCGCGCCGTTGCACGGCGCTGCTCCCCAGGCTCACTGCCTTCGTTGTACCGCAATTCGGCCGCCGATGACAGGTCGAGGTCGCCGAAGGTCACCCGACACGCGCAAGGCCCGAGCGCCGCTCGACGCTCGGGCCTCGTTCTGGCTCAGCTGTCGCGATCAGCCGCCGGTGGTGGCGGTCGTGTCGTCGGTGGTCGCCGTCGTGTCGTCGTCATCGGCATCCGCTGGCCTGGTCGGACGAACCCCGTTGACCATGTCGGTCACCCGGGCGGTGATGTCCGCCGTCTGCTCGGCGACGATCGCATCGATCACGGTTTGCACATCGACGCTCTTCTCGGTGGCGACATCGGCGATCGACTTGCCCGCCTCCAGCTCCGTCTTCAGCTCGTCGGCGGTGATGCCGATCGCCGTTGCCGCGGTCTCCAGGGCCAAGCCGCCGCCGAAGCCGCCGCGCCCACCCATGCCGGGACCGAAGCCGCCGTGACCGCCGTGACCGCCGGGGCCACCGTGGCCGCCGATACCGCCTTCAGGGCGGTTGGCCTGGATCGCGGCGATGATTGCGTCGCTCTGCTCCTGCGTGATCGTGCCCGCGGTGACGAGGTCGGCCAGCGCCGTCGTCAGGAACTCGCGCGGACCGGCGTGATCATCGTCGTCGACGCTGTCCGTCGTGGCTGTGGTGTCCGCTGTCGCGGTGGGATCGGTTGGATCGGTCACCGTGGTGCTGCCGCCGCTGGCACCTGCGCCGGTCGGCAGGCCAAGGGCCAATCCGGTTCCCGCGCCCACCAGCATCGCGGCACTGATGCCCGCAATTGCGATCTTCTTCTGCTTCATGCCTGCTGTTCTCCTTTGAACTGCACTCGTCCACATGGACGAGCACGAATGTGGTCTCAGCCCCTGACCACGATGATCGGGCCGGCAGGTATGAACCATGCCGCACCAAGGTGAGAGTTCGGTGAGAACGGGCCGAGCTCAGCTGCCATCGATCGGGAGCGTGAAGCCCACGATCGCCCCACCGTCGGGATGGTTGTCGGCGAACGTGGAGCCGCGATGCGCCGCAGCGACTTCGGTGACGATGGACAGGCCGAGCCCCGAACCGGGCTGTGAACGCGACGCGACCGAACGGAAGAAGCGATCGAAGACACGGGCCAGATCGTCGGACGGGATGCCCGGACCGTGGTCACGCACCGACACGGTGCCCCCGCGAGCGGTCACCTCGATTGGTTCGTCACCGTCGTCGAACTTCGCCGCGTTGTCGAGCAGGTTCGTGATCGCCCGCTCCAGCAACGAACGCTGCGCGACCACCACCGCCTTGTCGGCGTCGACGGTGATCGTGCGGCCTGTACGCCGGCGCACCCGCTCGACGGCGGCATCGACCGCTTCGGACAGGTGCAGCGGCCGCGACGGCTCGTCGGATGTGCGTCCGGAGCCCACGGCCACGACCTCTTCCACCAGTGCGGACAGTTCGCCGACCTCGGTGTCGAGGTCGGCCAGGATCTTCTGACGCATCTCGGCCGGCATGTCCCCGTGGCGGCGGAGCACGTCGACATTGGTGCGCAGGCTGGTCAGCGGCGTGCGGAGCTCGTGCCCGGCGTCTTGCACCAGACGCTGCTGCTCGTTGCGCGAACGTGACAGCGCACCGAGCATCGATGAGAAGGCCTTGCCGAGCTGGCCGACCTCGTCCCGACCACCCGATTCGGGCACCTCGATGTCCAGCCGTCCGGTCGACGACACGTGGCCCGCCGCAGTCGTCAACTGACGCAGCGACCGGGTGAGCCGCTTGGCCGCGACCCAGCCGGCGATTGCCGCGAACGCGACGGCGAAGCCACCGATCAACAGGATTCGGGCGCGCAGATCGGAGAGCACGCGCTGCATCTCGGACAGATCGCGGCCGAGCTGCACACCGACCTGGCGGCCGCTCACGTTCGCGGCGAAGGTGACGACGCGGTAGCTGTGCCCGTCCGAGGCGGTCACCGTTCGCAGCCTTCGACCCTCGCCACTCGTCGCGATCCTGACATCGCTGTCGCTGATCGGGAACTCGATGTCGTTCGTGCTCCGCTGCCGCGTACCGTCGACGGCGAAGACCTGGACGACCTCCTGACCGCTGCCGAACGGCCGTCCGAGGCCTTCGTCACCGATCGGGAAGGGAGCCGGACCGCCGTCGCCGGGCCGGTCGAAGCGATCCGTGTTCCGCAAGGTCGCGTCGATCTCGGAGAGCATGCGCGTGCTGGTCGCGTCATAGCTCAACCATCCGACCCCGACGGCCGCCAGCCCGGCGAGCGCGGCGAGCACCAGCGCGAGCTTGCCGCGCAAGCTCATCGGGCGCGAACGGTGTATCCGACGCCGCGCACGGTGTGGATCAGCGGCGTCCGGTCCGCGGTGTCGATCTTGCGGCGCAGGTAGCCGATGTAGACCGCCAGGTTCTTCGAGTCCGGTCCGAAGTCGTAGCCCCAGATCCGCTCGTAGATCGTCGACTGGTCGAGCACGATGCCTGCGTTGCGGGCAAGCAGCTCGAGCAGGTCGAACTCGGTCTTGGACAGATCGATCTCCGCGTCGGCCACCCAGACCCGGCGCGCCGCAGAGTCGATCTGCACGTCACCGACGGTCAGCAGCGGGGCGACCCCATCGTCGGGTTGCGACCGGCGCAGCAGAGCGCGGATGCGAGCCAGCAGCTCGTCCAGCGCGAACGGCTTGGGCAGGTAGTCGTCGGCACCCGCGTCCAGACCGGCGACACGATCCGACGTGTCCGTGCGCGCCGTGACCATCAGGATCGGCACGCGGTTCTTCTCGCTGCGCAACACACGGCACGCGGTCAGCCCGTCGACGATGGGCATCATCACGTCCAGCAGCACGACATCGGCGGGCTCGGCACGCAATGCCTCCAGCGCCTGTGCGCCGTCCGACACTGCGGTCACGTTGTAGCCCTCGAGCGTCAACGCCCGCGCCAACGACTCACGCACTGCTCGTTCGTCCTCGGCCACCAGCACGCGGTAACCACTCAGCCCGTTGCTCACGTCGCCTCCTCGGCCATAGGTCTAGTGGACGCGCGTAAGAGCGAGGTGAGAGCACATTCCGGATCAGGCGATGCTGCGCCGCAGCGATGCGATCCAGTCGTCTGCCTCACGCCATCGAGTATCGGCGTGCTCGCGAGCGGTGTGCGCGTGCTCGCCGGCCGCAGGGTACGACCCGAGGAACTTGACCGCGCCCTGCTTGGCTCGCAGCGAGCGCATCGCGTCGGCCAGCAGCTCGTCGGCCACGTGGCCGTCGGCGTAGACGATGAAGCAGTAGTCGCCGAGTGCGCCCTGCTTGGTTGGCCGGCTGATCAGGTTGCTGAGGTTGATGCGGCGCGCAGCGAACTCCTGCAGGATGCTGATCAGGCTGCCCGGCTCGTCGGCGCGCTGGTACACGACGAGCGCGGTACGGTCGTGACCGGTCGGCTTCGGCACGTGCCGGTGACCGACGAGCAGGAACCGCGTTTGGTTGCCGGACGAGTCCTCGATGCCGGATGCGATGATGTCCAACCCGTACAGCGCAGCGGCGTTGCGCGGCGCGATCGCCGCGGTGCCGGGGGCCGGATGTTCGGCCAGCGTGCGCGCACCCTCCGCCGTGCTGTTGGCAGCTCGCACGTCCGCCTCGGGCAGCTCGCGCCGAAGGAACTGGTGACACTGCGCTGTGGCGACCGGGATGGACAGCACGACCTTCACGTCGGTGAGCGCGGTACCCGGGTTGGCGAGGAGGCAATGCTCGATGTCCAGCACCACTTCACGCTGGATCAGCAGGTCGTGGTCGAAGGCGAGCGCGTCCTGGGTGAAGTTGACCGTGCCCTCGATGGAGTTCTCGATCGGGACGAAGCCGAGGTCCACGTCGCCGGCATCGACCGCGTCGAGCACGTCGGGGACGGTGCGAAAGGGAACGTGCTCGGCATCGGCGAGGTCTGTCTGTGTCGTCAGCGCCTGTTCGGTGAACGTCCCGAACGGCCCGAAGAACCCGATCCGCATCCTGGTACCCATGAGCCCCAGGCTACGGCAGCCGTTACACCCGTCACTGTCCGGTTTGCGGTCCGCGTCTGGCAGCATCTACGCCGTGAACGAGGCCGACATCCGCGCGCTGCTGGACGGTGTGCGTACGGGCGCGCTCAGCGCCGACGACGCAGTCACCACGCTTCGGCGCCTGCCGTTCGCCGACGTCGGCGACGCGATGGTCGACCATCATCGCTCGCTACGCCAGGGCATGCCCGAGGCCGTGTACGGACCGGGTAAGTCCGCCGAGCAGGTCACCGTCATCGTCGGCGAGCTGCTCGCCCACGGCACCGATCCCGTGCTCCTCACTCGTGCCGGCGAGGACCAGGCCAAAGCCGCGCAGGCCGCCCACGGCGATGCCGAGCACCGCGGCGGGTCGCTGTTGTGGCGTCGCCCGCAACCGTGGCGCGCCGGCCGCGTCGTGGTGGTGTCCGCCGGCACCGCCGACCAACCAGTCGTGGACGAGTGCATGATCACACTCGCCGCGTACGGGTTCGATGCCGCGCAGATCAGCGACGTCGGCGTCGCCGGGCTGCATCGCCTCCTGGCCCGGTTGGACACGATCACCTCCGCTGATGCAGTGGTGGTGGCCGCCGGGATGGAGGGCGCGCTCGCGAGCGTCATCGGTGGCCTCACCGGCGCACCGGTCGTTGCAGTGCCGACGAGCGTCGGCTACGGATCGGGGTTGCAGGGCGTCACCGCGTTGCTGGCCATGCATGCCTCATGTGCCAGTGGAGTGACGGTGGTCGGCATCGACAACGGGTTCGGTGCCGCCTGCGCGATCGCCCGGATGCTGCGGTGACGGCGGCGTGAGGACGGCCTGGTTCCATTGCTTCGCGGGTACTGCCGGTGACATGACCCTCGGCGCGCTGGTGGACGCAGGTGCCGATCCGGCGTACGTGGCCGACACCCTGGCCGCGCTGCATCTCGAGGGCTACGCGCTCACGTTCGACCCCGTTCTGCGCTGCGGCCTGGCTGCCACCCACGCCGTCGTCGTCGTCCATGACGACCACGATCACGTTCACGGCGGGCACGATCACGGCGGACACGGGCACCGGGCGTACCGCGAGATCCGCGATCTGTTGACCGCTGCGCCGCTGACACCGCGCGTGCAGCAGCGCGCATTGGCGACGTTCGCGGCGTTGGCCGAGGTCGAGGGTGCGATGCATCGTCAGCCACCCGAGGACGTCGAGTTCCACGAGGTTGGCTCACTCGACGCGATCGTCGACATCGTCGGCTCATGCGCAGCGCTGGAATCGCTCGGCATCGATCGCATCGTCTGCAGCCCGATCGCCGTCAACCGCGGCACGGCGCACAGCGCCCACGGCGACATCCCGGTGCCGGCACCGGCCGTCGCCGCTCTGCTCGCCCGTCGCAACGCTGCGGCCCACGGTCTCGACGTGCGCAAGGAGATCGCCACGCCGACCGGCGTCGCGCTGATGACCGCGCTGGCCGACGAGTTCGGTCCACTCCCGGCAATGGCGGTCATCGCATCGGGCCATGGCGCAGGTACCTCGGACACTCCCGGGCGGCCCAACGTCGTGCAGGTCGTGATCGGCGACGAAGCTGTTCGCCAAGCGGTATCGGGCGCAGGGCAGCCGGCACGGGTCTTCGAGGTCAACGTCGACGACGCGACCGGCGAGGTCATCGCCCACACGATCACCGCGCTGCTGGCCGCCGGCGCGCACGACGCGTGGGCCACCCCGATCGTGATGAAGAAGGGTCGTCCCGCCTACACCGTCCACGCCCTGTGCGACCCAGCAGCGGCCGCCACGATCGTCACCGTCCTCCTGGCCGAGACCGGCTCGCTCGGCGTGCGCGCGACCACGGTCGAGCGGTGGCCGCAGCAACGCCGCGAGACGACAGTCGATGTCGAGGGACATCTGATCCGGGTCAAGCTCGCCGCCGGTCGCGTCAAGGTCGAAAACGACGACGCGGCTGCAGCGGCGAGGGCACTCGGCTGGCCGCTGCGCGCCGTGCTGTCCGCCGCCGAGGCGCTCGGTTGGGCCGCCAGCAGCGAGTGACAGTGCGTCGTCCTACGACGGCACGGAATCGTGGTTCGTCCAGTCCGTTCGGTTGACGAGGACGAACAACCACACCATCGCCGGCACCGCCGTCACCGCCGCAATGGCGAACACGATGATCAACCCGATCAGGGTGGATCGCGCGCCCGCCGCGTCGGCGATCTCGACGTGGTCGACCAGCAGATGCGGGTACTGCGCCACACCCCATCCAATCACCACCGACGCGACGGCGATCACCGCGCCGACGCGCGCTCGGGCGTAGCGGCGGGCACGCAGCCGAGCCAGCGCGAACAGTCCCGCGATCGCAGACAGCACGACGAACGGCGCAGCCCGGCTCTGCAATCCGTCGGCGAGGTGGTTGGCGTCGCTCTCGATCGGATAGATGGCGATCAGCGCGACGGCACCGGTGAGCACGCCGGACAGCAGCGCCCGGCGCCCGCATTCGTGGGCCAGGACCATCCGCCCGGCGCGTGACGCATCCGCGGCCAAGAACGTGGCGGCCAGGAACGAACACGTCAGCACGGCAAGCGCGCCGCCGACCCACGATGTCGGGCCGGTCCAACTGGACCACAGACCACCGCTGTCGTCGGGCACGCGCCCACTTGCGATCGCGCCGGCGATCATGCCCAGGAAGAACGGCGTGATGACCGACGAGGCCGCGAACGTCGCACCGAACAGGCGGGCCTGTTCCATCGTCGCCGCGAACTTGCGGAACGCGAAGCCCGAGCCGCGCAGCACGATGCCGAGCGCGACGAACAGCCACGGCACGAACAGCGTGGTGATCATCGACGCGAACGCGGTCGGGAACGCAGTCCACATGAACACGAGCACGTAGATCAGCCAGACGTGGTTGGCCTCCCACACCGGGCCGATGCTCTGGTCGATCTGGGCCCGCATGGTCGCACCCTTGCGCGCGTCGCCCGCGAGCAGGTCCCACACACCCGATCCGAAGTCGGCCCCGGCGAAGATGGCGTAGGCGACGACGCCGAGGAACATCAGCGCTGCGCAGAACTCAGCCAGGCTCACGAAGCACCGACCTCTTCGGCTTCGTGCAGTTCGTGCGCGGGTGGGCCGTAGGGCGTCGGCAGGTCGATCTCACCGTTCTCGCGCCAACGCCGACTCATCGAGCGGATCACCCGCGTCGCGATCACACCGAGCACGGCGTACACCACAACGGTCACCGAGAGACTGATCCAGATGCCGCCGTTGGGCGTGACCGCATCCTTCACACGCAGCACGTCCTGCACGATCCACGGCTGTCGGCCGACTTCGGTCGTGGTCCAGCCAGCTTCCAGTGCGACGACGGCCAGCGGCCCGGCGGCGAGCGCGATCTGCAGGACGCGCGTGGAGGCGATCGGGTCACGACCTCGCCGCCGACGCCACCAGAACCACTGCGAGAACAGCGCCAGTCCCGTCCCGATGCCGACCATGACCTGGAACGAGTTGTGAACCACGTTGGCCGGTGGTCGGTCGGCCTCGGGCACCTGGTCCAGGCCGGGCAGATCGCGGTCGAACCAACCTCGGGCCAGGAACGAGCCGACCGACGGGATCTCGATCCCCCCGCGAACCTCACCGTCGATCAGCACGCCACCGATGATGAGTGGCGCGTGATCCTCGGTGGTGGTCGCGAGCTCCATCGCGGCGAGCTTCGCCGGTTGATGCTCGGCCAGACGCATGCCCGCGACATGGCCGATCAGCGGCTGGATCAACGCCGCGGTCGTGGCGAACGCGAACGCCGTCGTGAAGGCGAGCTGGTGCAGCCGATCGCGCCGGCCGCGCAACATGCCGCCGGCGTACACGGCGGCGACCACGAACCCGACCACGAAGTAGGCGGCCACGAACATGTGCGCCACCTGCGTCCACGTCGCGTCGTTGAACATCGCCGCGAGCGGGTCGACGTCGGTGACGTCGCCGTTCACGAGACGGAAGCCGGCCGGCGAGTTCATCCACGCGTTCACGGCGACGACGCAGAACGTGCCGACCAGGCCGGACACCAACAACGGGAACAGCCTTTTGAGGAGCACCTTCGCTGTCAACCGTTACCAGCCGTACAGGTATATGCCGATGAAGAACCCCTCCACGAAGAAGCCGATGCCCTCCAGCGCGAACGG
>JANNZY010000069.1:0-17506 GCA_031410915.1 Actinomycetes bacterium | reverse complement strand
ACGCGGCGTTGCTGCGTCAGGCTTTCGCCCATTGCGCAAGATTCCCCACTGCTGCCTCCCGTAGGAGTCTGGGCCGTGTCTCAGTCCCAGTGTGGCTGATCATCCTCTCAGACCAGCTACCCGTCGATGCCTTGGTAGGCCGTTACCCCACCAACAAGCTGATAGGCCGCGAGGCCCTCCCGAACCGAGATTCTTTCGTCAGTGCACCATGTGATGCTCCGACGGCATCAGGTATTAGCAGCCGTTTCCAGCCGTTATCCCTGAGTCCGGGGTAGGTTCCTCACGTGTTACTCACCCGTTCGCCACTCGGCCTTCCAGGTGATTGCTCACCCTTGGACCTCGTTCGACTTGCATGTGTTAAGCACGCCGCCAGCGTTCGTCCTGAGCCAGGATCAAACTCTCCGACAAGAACTTGCTCGATTGCTCGAGCTTCGTTCGCTTTGAGAGCTCCGACGCCTCCGGATGAGATCCGGTGCCAGCGTCGGGTCCTGCTCTTCTGTATTTCATGTTGGTCAGATCGCCAGAAGGCGTCCGACCGGAATTGACAAGCAGCTCCATCGCCACGAGGGCGACGTGCTGCCCGCACTATCGTTCAGTCTTCTCTTCCGTTTTCAAGGAGCCGCAGCTCGGGCGACACGCATCCACATGGTTTCCCACGAGGGCGTTGGTGTCGCTGGCCGGAGGCTGTGTTCAGCCGTCCGAAGCGGGACGTAACAATAGCGACCGAGGTGGTGGGCCGCAACCCGCTCCGTCAAGAAATCTCGACAAGATGGTGGTTGCTCTTCCCCTTGCGCAGCAGGACGTACCGGCCGTGCAGCAACGCAAGGTCGCTGAGCTGGGTGTTCTCGTCGAGCTGCACGCCATTCGCGCGAAAGCCGCGCTGTGCGAGCGTTCGCCGCGCGTCACCGTTCGACGACGCCAAGCCGGTGGCGACGAGCAGGGCGACGGTGTCGCCCAACGCGGCGCGTGGCTGCGTCGACGACGGCACCTCGCGGGCCACGGCTGCCAGTGCTTCGGCCGACGCGGTGTTCGGGTCGCCACCGAAGAGCACCGTCGCGACGTCGTCGGTCACGGCGGCGGCGGCGGGACCGTGCACCATCGCCGTCAGCTCGTCGGCCAGGGCGCGTTGCGCGTGCCGTCGCTGCGGTGAGGCGGCGTGTGCGGTCAACACCGACTCGATCTCGTCCAGCGGGCGCAGCGAGAGCATCCTCAGGTACACGCCGACCATGTCGTCGTCGGTCTGCACCCAGAACTGGCGGAACTGGTACGGCGACGTGCGGTTTGGATCGAGCCACACCGCGCCGCTGACCGATTTGCCGAACTTCTGGCCGTCGGACTTGGTGATCAGCGGATGCGTGTACGCGAATGCCTGCTTGCCGAGCCGGCGGCGGATCAGATCAACGCCCGCCACGATGTTGCCCCACTGATCGGATGCACCGGCCTGCATCTCCACACCATGAGTCTCGTAGAGATGTCTGAAGTCGTTGGCCTGCAGCAGCGAATAGGTGAACTCGGTGAACGAGATGCCGTTCTCGGAGTTCAGACGGTTGCGAACCGAGTCCTTCGCAATCATCTGGTTGACGGTGGAGTACTTTCCGACATCACGCAGGAAGTCGAGCAGGGTGAGGTCGTTGGTCCAGTCGGCGTTGTTGACCAGCGTCGCCTGGTACGGGCCCGGCTCGAAGTCGAGCAGTTTGGTGAGCTGGGCCTTGATGCACTCCACGTTGTGGCGGAGCGTGTCCAGGTCGAGCAGGTTGCGCTCCTCGCTGCGCCCGCCCGGGTCACCCACCATGCCGGTGGCACCGCCGGCGAGCGGGAACGGCCGGTGGCCCTGCTGCTGGAAGCGGCGCAGGAACAACTGGCCGACGAGGTGACCGACGTGCAGGGAATCCGCCGTCGGGTCGAACCCGATGTAGAGCCCGATCGGACCCTGCGCCAGACGCGCGGCCAGGGCTGCGCGGTCGGTGGTGTCGTGGGTCAGCCCACGGGCATCGAGGTCGGCCAGGAGATCCATACGGCTGTTGATGATGCCAGCTCCGACCCCCAGACCGCACACGGTTTGACGGCCGGCGGCCGGGTCGCACGGCACTAGGTTGGGCCGATGCAACACGCACTGTCGCTGCCGCCGTTCGGCGCGCTCTCGGATCCGCATGTGGTGATGGATCTCGCCGCGGCTGCGGAGGCCAACGGATGGGACGCCGTCTTCGTCTGGGACCATCTGCTGCGTCCGCTGGATCAGGCGACCTACATCGCCGATCCGTGGATCACGATGGCGGCGATTGCAACCGCAACATCACGCGTCCGGATCGGCCCGATGGTCACGCCCATCGCGCGTCGGCGGCCATTGAAGCTGGCGCGCGAGATCGCCACGCTCGACCTGTTGTCGAAGGGTCGGCTGATCCTGGGGCTCGGCCTCGGTGTGGACTCCGGGGGCGAGCTGACCCGGACCGCCGAGGAGCTGGATCCGAAGGTGCGCGGCTCGATGCTCGACGAAGGCGTGCGTTTGCTGGACCAGATGCTGCGCGGCGAGCACGTCGAGCACAACGGCACGCACTACATGATCGACGGCATCACACTGCAACCAACGGGCGCGCAGCAGCCCCGAGTTCCGTTCTGGCTGGCGACGCGCGGCGACAACCTCGGGCCGGTACGGCGCGCGGCCCGCTACGAAGGCCTGGCCCCGACGGTCATCACACCGGAACGGTTTCGCGAACTCGTCGACGTCGTGCACGAGGCACGTGGATCTCTGGACGGGTTCGACTTCGCGCTGATGACGACACCGGATCACCACATCGACGAGTACGAGAAGTACGGCGCGACATGGGCGGTGCACGAGATGAAGCCGCACCACAGGGTGGACGAGATCATGCAGGTGATCACGACAGAGTTGCAATGAGGAGGCGACCATGGCCACCGAGTTCACCGTCGAGCAGGCACTCCAGGCCCAGGCCCGCTCGTGCACCAACATCGGGTCACCGCTCTACGGCACCCTCATCAGCGGGCTGCTGAAGGACCATCGCGCCGGCGGCATCACCCGCAGCCTGCTCGACGGCGTGACCGCCAAACCGTTGCACGACGCTCTCCCGCTGCGATACCTGGGTACCGGCCACCTGCTCGCCCTGCGCGGCGACGCGCCCGATCTGGCCGCGCACTATCCGTCGTGCGGCGGCAGCTGGGACGGTTCGTCGGCCGTGGTCGACACGTTTCTAGCGACGGTACGTGAACACGAGGCCGAGTTCCGTCGCGGGGTGCGTCGCAACGTGCAGACCAACGAGGTCGGACGTGCCGCGGTGCTTGCCACCGGCTTCTCGTGCATTGCCGATCGACATCACCTGCCGCTCGATCTGCTCGAGATCGGCAGCTCGGCGGGCTTGCTCTCGCGCTGGGATCGCTTCTACTACGACACCGGTGAGACCGTGCTCGGCGATCCGGCGAGTGGCGTGCGCTTCGGACCGGAGTGGTGGGAGGGGCCACCCCGCCTCAACGCTGGCGTCACCGTGCGCAACCGTCGCGGGAGCGACATCTCGCCGATCGAGGTGGGTTCGGACGAGGGCAACCTGCGGATGCTGTCGTTCGTCTGGCCGGACCAGGTGGCCCGCATCGAGCGTTTGCGCGCCGCGCTAGAGATCGCCGCGATCGTGCCCGTGCGCGTCGATGCGATGGATGCCGGCGAGTGGCTCGGGCTGCGTCTCGAGGACGGTCCAGCGCCTGGTGCGGCCACCGTCGTGTTCCACTCGATCGTCTGGCAATACCTGCCCGACTCGACACGCGACCGGATTCGCAAGGTACTGGCCGACGCCGGAGCACTGGCGACGGCCGACAACCCGTTGCTCTGGCTGCGCATGGAGCCGCTGTCGGCGATCAATGCCGATCTCCGTCTGACCACGTGGCCCGGTGGCAACGACGAGGTCCTGGCCGAGGTCGGCTACCACGGTGCCGGCGTGCGCTGGCTCAGCGGCCACTGAGCGACTGCTCACGCCTCGCCGGTGGTCGACGGCGCGAGCCAACGCCACGGCACGTCGACGGCGTGGCGGATGCCGATGCGCGGCGTGACGATCGCTGCCTCGGGTGGCGGCGTGCCGTCGTCGGCGAGCCACACCGCGCTGCCCCGGTGGCAGACATCGACGCCGTTGTCCAGCGGACCGATCGCCAGTGCCTGGCAGAGCTTGCCCGGGCCGTCGGCGATGTGTCGCTCGCGTCCGTTGCGGCGGGCCACCATCACGTCTCGCCCGCTGACCGGCGTCACCGCACGCAACAGAACCGCCTGGCCACTGCCGATCGCACCGGTTGTGACGTTGGCGCAGTAGTGCATGCCGTAGGTGAAGTACACGTACAGATGCCCGGGAGCGCCGAACATCACGGTGTTGCGCGCCGTGAGGCCACGAAAGCTGTGGCTGGCGGGGTCCTCGGGCATGTACGCCTCGACCTCGGTGATGCGCGCGATGCAACCACCGGCGACGACGAGCTTGCCGAGCAGCGTCGGCGCGACCACGGGAGCGTCCGCGGCGAACCATCGTCGCGAGAGCGCACGCACGTCAGCCGAGCAGATCGCGGACCACATCGGGCACGCGCGTCGGGCGGTTCTCGCCGGGAACGGTGGACACGTAGGTGATCGTCGCGTGGAAACGATCGTCGCCGCCTGCCCGACCCTCGATCGCGACGTCGAAGCTGGCGTTGCCCCACCGTGCAACCGAGCAGCGCAGCTCGGCGGTCTCACCAAAGGTGAGCGGTGCATGCCAGGTCAGCGTTGCCGTCTTGAGCATGAAATCGAAGCCGAGCGACTCGAAGCCGGAGCCATCCGGGGCGAGCGCCGACCGGAACCAGGTGTCGACGGCGTCGTCGCAATAGGCCATGTAGTGCGCGTTGAAGACGACGCGCTGCATGTCGCACTCGCCGTAGCGAACCCGAACGGTGTGCACGTAGGACATCGACTCAACCTAGGAGCGTGGCGAACCTGCGACCCAGCCGGACCACTCGGCCAGCGCGGCGCGGAAGCGCAGCATCTGTGCAGCGACGGGCACGGGTCCCGCACCGCCGGCGGTGACCCGGCGGGTGACGGACACGCCGGGGGCGACGAGTGCTGCCGCGTCCGGTCCGAGCCGGGGATGGTCAGCGACGAGCTGGCGCAACGAGGATTCGCCGGCGAGTGCGGCTCGCACGAGTGTGCCGACGATGGCGTGCGCCTCGCGGAACGGCACGCCGCGCCCGACGAGCCACTCGGCCAGATCGGTGGCCGAGCCGGTCTCGCTGTCGGCCGCTGCCTGCATCCGGTCGGTCATGAACGTCGCGGTCGCGATCATCCCGGTGATCGCGCCGAGGCCCAACCGCACCTGGTCCATCGCATCGAACAACGGCTCCTTGTCCTCTTGCAGATCGCGGTTGTAGCTCAGCGGCAGGCCCTTCATCGTCGCCAGCAGCCCGGTGAGATCGCCGATGATGCGACCCGCCTTGCCGCGAGCCAGTTCGGCGATGTCGGGGTTCTTCTTCTGCGGCAGCATCGACGAGCCGGTCGCATAGCCGTCGTCGAGCTTGGCGAAGCCGAACTCCTCCGAGGTCCACAGGACCCACTCCTCGCCGATGCGGGACAGGTTCAGCGCGATCATCGTCAAGTCGAAGAGCGCCTCGGCGATGTGGTCGCGCGAGCCGACGGCATCCAACGAGTTCTCGAACGTCGCTGCGAAACCCAGTTCCCGTGCGGTGTACGTCGGGTCGAGCGGCAGCGACGAGCCGGCAAGAGCACCAGCACCAAGTGGCGAGATGTCGATGCGTGTCATCGTCGCGCGGATGCGGTCGAGGTCGCGGCCTAGTGCCCAGCCGTGGGCCAAGAGGTGATGAGCGAGCAGCACCGGCTGGGCCCGCTGCAGATGGGTGTAGCCCGGCAGGTACGTGCGGCCGGCCTCTTCGGCACGATCGAGCAGCACAGCCTGCAGTGCGACGATGCGTTCGGCCACGACGCGCAGCTCGCGCTTCAACCACAGTCGGACACCCGTGGCGGACTGGTCGTTGCGGCTGCGGCCGGTGTGCAGCTTGCCTCCCGCAGGACCGGCGATCTCGGTGACCCGCCGCTCGATCGCAGTGTGGATGTCCTCGTCGCTCGGTGCGTAGTGGAACGTGGCCGAGCTCATCTCGGCTGCGACCTGGTCCAGCGCGGCCGCGATCGCGTCGCCCTCCGCGGAGGAGAGGAGCGAGGCGTGCACGAGCCCGCGGACGTGGGCGCGCGAGCCCGCGATGTCGTCGGGCCACAGTCGCTGGTCGAACGACAAGCTCTCCGTGAACGCCATCAGCTCAGCAGCCGGGCCACCCTCGAATCGACCGTGCCACAGCGTCTTCGACTCGACCCGCTCGCCGCCGGTCGAGTCCGGGTCCGTTCCAGCCGTCATGGCCGCACCGGGTCCACACCGGCGAGGTCGCGCAGCTTGGCGGCCAGCTTGGCACCGGTCGTCGTCTCGTCGGCGATGACGAGCAACGTGTCGTCGCCGGCCACCGTGCCGAGCACCCCGGTGATGCCCGAGCGGTCGAGCGCCGAGGCGACGACATGAGCGCAACCCGGTGGGGTGCGGATCACGACGTTGTGGTGGGCATGGCGGACCTCGGCGACCCACTCTCCCATGACTCGACGCAACTGGTCCTCAGGGGCGATGCGGTTCGGTTCGAACTCTGGGATCGCGTACACCGTGTCGCCGCCGGGCACGCGCACCTTGACCGCGCCGAGGTCTTCCAGATCTCTCGACACGGTTGCCTGGGTCGCGCCGATGCCCTCGGTCGCAAGCAGTTCGAGCAGTTGCGGCTGGCTGGTCACGGGATGCTTGCCGATCAGGCGGGCGATGGTCTGTTGACGTTGCACCTTGGTGGTCATGGCCGGACTCCGACAAGGAATGCCAGCAGCCCACGGGCGGCATGCAAGCGGTTGTGGCCCTGGCGGACGACTCGCGACCGTGGGCCGTCGATGACGTCAGCCGCGACTTCGAAGCCCCGGTACGCCGGCAGGCAGTGCATGAAGGTCGCGTCCGGCGCGGCGGCGGCCATCAACCCCTCGGTGACCTGGTAGTGACCGAAGATCTCGCGGCGGGCGGCCTTCTCGGCCTCCTGCCCCATCGACGTCCACGTGTCGGTGTGCACGACCTGCGCGTCCTTGACCGCCACGAACGGGTCACTGTTCTGCACGACGGACCCGCTGCCGAGCCCGCCCAGACGATGCAACTCGGCGTCGGACGCGTCGTAGCCGGCCGGGCAGCCGAGCTGCACGTGTCCGCCAAGCATCACCACCGCTTCGCACAGCGACCGTGCAACGTTGTTGTAGTCGCCGACGTAGGCAATGGTCCTGTCTGCCACCGAGCCGGCGTCCTCCATCATCGTCAGCACGTCGGCCAGCGCCTGCAGCGGGTGGCTGCGGTCACTCAGCATGTTGACGACCGGCGTCGAACTGACCGCCGCCATCCGGGCGCAGACGCGATGGTCGAAGACGCGCGCGGCGAGCAGACCGTGGTAGCCGTTCATGATGCGGGTCACGTCTTCGACCGGCTCGCGCCCGTCGAAGCCGACCTCGTCGCCGCGCGTGTACACCGGGTGACCGCCGAGCTGGAACACCGCCATCTCCATGCTCTGGCGGGTGCGATTGGACGGCTTCTCGAAGATCAGCGCGGCACCGAGGCCGTCCAGCGGACGTCCAACGGATGCGATGGGCCGCGTCGCCAGCTCCAGGACCGCACACAACTCGTCGCGGTCGAGATCGGTGACGTCGAGAAAGTGTCGCGACGACGTGCTCATGCTGGAGCCGCAGTGGAGGCCACCGCGAGGACATCGGTGAGTGCGGCGACGACTTCGTCGATCTCGGCAGTGGAGACGGTCAACGGCGGCGCGAAGCGCAGCGCCGTCGCGGTTACTGCGTTCGTGACGACGCCGCGGTCGAGCAGCGCCGCGTAGGCGGCCTTTGCATCGCGACCCTCGTCCAGCTCGGTGGCGAGCAGCAGACCTTGGCCGCGCACATGCGCCACGCCCGGTACGTCGGCCAGGCGAGCCGCGAAGTACGCGCCCTTGTCGCGAGCCATCGCCGGCGCGTCGAGACGGCGCATCTCGTTGATGACCGCACGCACTGCTGCTGTCGCGATCGCCGTGGCGCTGTAGGTGCTGCCGTGGTCGCCGGGCTGGAAGGCGCGAGCGATCTCGGTGCGGGCCCACATCGCGCCGACGGGAAAGCCGTTGCCCATCGCCTTCGCCATCGTCACCACGTCGGGCACGATGCCGTCGTGTTGGAACCCGAACCACTCGCCGGTGCGCCCGAAGCCGGTCTGCACCTCGTCGACCATCAGCAGCATGCCGCGCTCGTCGCACAGCCGGCGCAGGTCGGCCATGTAGCCCTTCGGTGCCGGCACGACGCCGCCCTCGCCCTGCACCGTCTCGACGATCACGGCACTGACCGACGGATCGATCGCGGCCTCCAGCGCCTCGCTGTCGCCGTAGACGACGTGACGGAACCCGTCTGGCATCGGGGAGAACGGCTCGTGCTTGGTCGGCTGACCGGTCGCCGCGAGCGCGGCGAGCGTGCGCCCGTGGAAGCTGCCGTACGCGGAGACAACGACGTGGCGACCACGCCCGCCGAACTTGCGCGCCAGCTTCAGCGCGGCCTCGTTGGCCTCCGCACCGGAGTTGCAGAAGAACGTCAACCCGTCCACGCCCGTGGCCTCGTGCAGCAGTGCGTTGACCATCTCCGCGGCCTCGATCGCGACCGGGTTGGCGAACAGGTTGGAGACGTGTAGCAACGTGTTCGCCTGCTCGGCAATCGCCGCGGCCACGGTCGGGTTGGCGTGCCCGAGTGCGATGACCGCGAGGCCGCCGAGGAAGTCGAGGTAGCGCTTGCCGTCGACATCCCACAGCTCGGTGCCCGAGCCACGCACGAACTCGACCGCCGGTGGGGCGAAGACGGGGATGAACGGGCTCGGCCGTTCATCGGTGAACACGGGATGCGTCATGGGGCCTTCCTGTTGACCATCGTGCCGATACCGGCGTCGGTGAAGACTTCGAGCAGCAGCACGTGCGGGATGCGTCCGTCGAGGATGTGCGCACGTGTCACGCCGTGGCGCACCGCGTGCACGCAGCTCTCGACTTTGGGGATCATGCCGCCGCTGATGGTGCCGTCGGCCATCAACGCGTCCAGCTCGTCGGCCGACGTCTGGCGGATCAGGCTCGCCGGGTCGTCGACGACGCGGCGCAGGCCTTCGATGTCGGTCAGGTAGACGAGCTTCTCGGCGTCGAGCGCCTCGGCGATTCGGCCGGCGACGGTGTCGGCGTTGATGTTGTACGCCTGCCCGGTCACATCGCTGCCGATCGTGGCGATGACCGGGATCAGATCCTCGTTCAGCAACCGGTTGACGATGGTGGGGTTGACGTTGGTGACGTCACCGACGAAGCCGAGGTCGGCGTCACGGGCCGCGGCGACGATGAGCCCTGCGTCCGCGCCCGAGACGCCGACGGCGAGCGGACCGTGCACGTTGATGGCCGACACGAGCTGTGGATTGACTTGACCGACGAGCACCATGCGGGCGATCTCGACGGTTTCGGCATCGGTGACGCGCAGTCCGTTGCGGAACTCGGCGACCTTGCCGAGGCGCGCCATCAGCTCGCTGATCTGCGGGCCACCGCCGTGCACGACCACGGGGCGCATGCCCACTGCGTGCATCAACACGATGTCCTGCGCGAACAGCGCGAGCGCGTCGTTGTCGGTCGCACCGGCGAGCGCGTTGCCGCCGTACTTGACCACGACGATCTTGCCCGCGAAGCGACGGATGTACGGCAGCGCCTCGACGAGGACGTCGGCTTTCAGCTGCGGCGTGGACGCCGTGTCCACGCCGTCTCCTCCAACGGTCACGGGTAGACACCCACCGCGGCGAGCCCGGCGGCCTCGTCCAGGCCGAGCGCGATGTTCGCGGCCTGCACTGCGCCGCCGCTGGCACCCTTAGCGAGGTTGTCGATCGCGCACAAGGCCAGCACGTAGCCGGTGCGCGCGTCGTAGCGAGCGGTGATGTGCACCGCGTTCGAGCCGAGCGTGGCCTTCGTCGACGGCGACTCCTCGCGCACGGCCACGAACGGCTCGCCGGCGTAGAACGTGCGCAGCGCGGCGAGCAACGACTCGGTCGTCGGCGAGGCGCCAACCGCCGGCCGTGCGTAACAGGTGGCCAGGATGCCACGGCTCATCGGGGCATAGTGTGGCGTGAACAGCACCTGGCCACCGACGACCTGCTCGATCTCGGGCGTGTGGCGGTGGTCGAGCAGCCCGTACGCCTCGAAGTTCTCGTCGACGGTGGTGTACATGCTGGTGTGCTTCAGTGCCCGGCCGGCACCGGACAGACCCGTCGCGTTGTTGGCGATCATGCCGACCGGATCCACCAGCCCCTGCTCGACGAGCGGGGCCAGCGCGAGCGACGCAGCCGTCACATGGCAGCCGGGCGTAGCGATCAGGCGAGCGCCCTTGAGCTCGGCGCGGTACAGCTCGGGCAGGCCGTAGACGGCTTCGGCCAGCAACTCCGGTTGGTCGTGGGTGAAGCCGTACCACTGTGGGTACAGCGATGCGTCCTTGAGGCGATATGCGGCAGACAGGTCGACCACACACCCGACCCGGCCGACGAGTGTCGGGGCCAGCGCCATCGACGCCTCGTGCGGCAAGCCGAGGAACACGAGGTCGAGACCGGCGGTTACGGCGGCATCGAACTCGCTGAACACGAGGTCCGGATAGCGCACAGCGAGCGACGGGTACAGCGACGCGGCCCGGGTACCCGCCTGTGTGTCGCCGGTGGCGACAACGACTTCGTATTCCGGGTGCTGAGCGGCGATGCGGAGCAGCTCGGCCCCGGTGAACCCGCTCGCGCCGATGATGCCGACTCGAACCATAGGCGCATGATCATACAGATCACTGCATGATCATGCAACGATCTTCTGACACATCGGACGTCGCTGTCGCCGCTTTCCAGGCGGTCGATGCGGTGCAAGACTGAGCCCGTGGGATTCGACAGTGTTCCGCCATCCACGAAGGGTTCGCTGCTCGTCGCCGTGCCGTTGCTCGACGAGCCGACGTTCCATCGCACGGTCATCTACATGCTCCAGCACACCGACGAGGGTGCGCTCGGTGTGATCCTCAACCGTCCGACCGACGAGGAGAACCTCCCCGGTCTGGATCCCTGGATGGTCGAACTGTCCCATCCCCAGGTCGTCTTCGACGGCGGGCCGGTTCAGGCCAACACGCTGATCGCCGTCGCGGCGATGTCCGCCGAGCCGGATTCCGACGCGTTCGCCCCGCTCGACGAGGACAGTGGGCTCGGCACGGTGGATCTGGCCCAACTCCCCGAGGAAGTGGCCGAGGGGCTGCAGAACCTGCGCGTCTTTCGCGGCTACTCCGGCTGGGGTCCGGGACAGTTGGAGAGCGAGTTGGAAGAGGGAGCGTGGATCGTCGTGCACAGCGACTCGTCTGACCTGTTCTCGACGAACCCGCATGCGCTGTGGCGCAACGTGCTGCGCCGCGAGGGCGGGCACACCTCGTTGCTCGCCGATGCCCCCGACGACCTCAGCTGGAACTGACGACGTCGTCAGGCGCGCAGCGCGGCACCCTGCTTGGCGGCGGCGGCCACGATCTTGGCGCGCAGCTCGCCGACCTCGGCGTCGGTCAGCGTGCGGTCGTGGGCCTGCAGCCGCAAGCGGTAGGCCAGGCTGCGCGAGCCGTCGGCGACGCCGGGTCCGCGGTAGACGTCGAACAGCGCGATGTCGACGAGCAGCGCGCCAGCGGCTTGGCGGATCGCCTTGTCGACGCGCTCGGCCGGGACCGTGTCGGCCGCGACCAGCGCGAGGTCGAAGTCGGTGGAGGGGTAGCGGCTGGTGGCCTTCCACTGCGCGATCTTCGGTTCGTTGGCCAGCAGCCGGGACAGGTCCAGCTCGAGCCAGGCCACGCGCTCGGTGACGTCGAACGCAGCGAGCACGTCGGGATGGATCTCGCCGACCGCACCGACCACGTCGCGGCCGACCGACAACGTGGCCGAGCGCGTCGGGTGCAGGCCGGCGGGCACGCTGGACTGGTCCACCCGCGCGCCGAAGCCCATCGTGGCCACGAGCTCGCGCCAGAGCGCCATTGCATCCGTGGCGTCGCGATCGGCGAGCGCGACTGCGAGGCCCTCGTACTCCGGCGGCAGCTCGGTGCTGCGATCGCCCGGCGGGTAGACGTGGCCGATTTCGAACAGCGCAATGCCGTGCCCGCGATGTGATTCGTTGAACGCGACGGCCTTCAACATGCCGGCCCGCATCGAGGGCCGGAGCAGGTTCTCGTCGGCGACGAGCGGGTTGGTGACCGCGATCGCGTCGACGGCCAACCCGGCCCGCTCGATGTCGCCGCGACCGAGGAACGTGTCGGTGATCGCCTCGTCCAGGCCGTATCCGAGCAGCACCTGACGCAGTGCCCGCCGACGTTGCTGCAGCGGGCTGAGCCGGCCGTGCATCGTCGAGTTCGGTACCGCCTTGCCGAGCTTGGGATAGCCGTAGTGGCGGGCGACCTCTTCGACGACGTCGATCTCGGCGGTGCTGTCCGGCCTCCACGACGGCAGCACGACGGTCATCACGTCGCCCGCCACGGCAGTGACCTCGTAGCCGATCGGGCCGATCAGCGACGCAATGGTGGCTGCGTCGAGCGACGTCCCGAGGATGCGGTTGACCTGGCTGACCCGGGTCGGAACCGGGCGGTGCTGCTCGGGCATCGAGACGTCGCGGGCGTCGACCGCGCCCTCATGGGCGACCAGGTTCGGGCACGTCTCGCGCAGCAGCTCGACGAAACGGGCCTGGGCGCGCGGCATACCGTACGGATCGACGCCGCGTTCGAAGCGCGCGGCGGCTTCCGAGCGCAGACCGAGGCGGTTCATCGTGCGCGTCATCGCGGTTTGCTCGAAGAACGCCATCTCCAACGCGACGACCGTGGTGGCGTCGGTGATCTCGGTGTCCAGTCCACCCATCACGCCACCGATGCCGATCGGCACGTCGTTCGCGTCACAGATCAGCAAGTCGTCGGCGGCCAGCGTGCGTTGCGTGCCGTCCAGCGTGGTCATCTGCTCGCCCTCGGCCGCGAGCCGGATGCGGAAACCACCGCCGCCGAGCGTGTCGAGGTCGTAGGCGTGGTTCGGCTGGTTCAGCTCCAGCATCACGTAGTTGCTGACGTCGACGACGTTGTTGATCGGGCGCATCCCGGCCGCGGTGAGGCGGAGGGCGATCCGTTCGGGTGACGGCTTGACCTCGACGCCGGACAGCACGATGGTCGTGAACCGCGGGCAACGCTCGCCGTCGACGAGTTCGACCGACGCGCTGCGCCTCGGACCCGTGGCGGCGACCGTAACGTCGTCGTCGGCCACCACGACGCCGAGATGCGCGCCGAGGTCGCGGGCGACGCCGCGATGGCCCCAGCAATCGGGCCGGTTGCGGGTCAGGTCGACGTCGAACACGACCTCGCGCTGCAGCCCGAGCGCGTCGCCGTAGGGCAGCCCGAGCGGCGTGCCTGCGGGCAGGATCAAGATGCCCGCGTGATCGTCACCGAGGCCGAGCTCGCGTGCCGAGCAGAGCATGCCCTGCGATTCGATGCCCAGGATCGGGCGGGGCTCGATGACGCGACCGTCGGGCATCGCCGTTCCCGGCGTGGCGAGCGGGATCACGTCGCCGGCGGCCATGTTGAACGCGCCGCACCAGACGTGGCGCTCGTTGCCGTCGCCGGCGTCGACCCAGACGCGATGCACCTTGGCCGCGTCGGGGTGGCGCTCGGTGCGCAGCACCTGCGCGGTGATGACGCCGGGAACCGTGGTGCCGATGTGGAGGATCTCTTCGACCTGCATGCCGAGTTGCGTCATGTCGGCCGCGAGCGCGACCGCGTCGTCACCGACAGCGGCGATGTCGTTGAGCCAAGAGAGAACGATCTTCATGTGGTTGCCTCGCCCGTGTTCAGAACTGCTCGATGAAGCGGATGTCGTTGCTGAACATGTCGCGGATGTCGTCGACGCCGTGGCGTTCGCGAGCCATCCGGTCGATGCCGAATCCGAACGCGAAGCCGCTCCACTCCTCGGGATCCAGCCCGCCGGCGCGCAGCACGTTGGGATGCACCATCCCGCAACCACCGAGCTCGATCCACGTGCCATCGGGGCGCTGGATGTCGAACTCGGCCGAAGGTTCGGTGAACGGGAAGTAGTTCGGGCGCAGCCGGCTGCTGAAGTCGCCGCCGAAGAACGCCTTCGTGAACGCGTCGATGGTGCCGGCCAGGTGCGCCATGGTGATGTTGCGATCGACGACCAGCCCCTCGATCTGGTGGAAGACCGGCATGTGCGTGGCATCGGGGGTGTCGCGGCGGAACACGCGACCGGGCATGACCATGTAGATCGGCGGCTCGATGGTCTGCATCACGCGGATCTGCACCGGCGACGTGTGCGTGCGCAGCAGCACCGAACCGTCGGGCTTGTAGTCGGTGAACAGCGTGTCGAAACCGCTGCGCGCCGGATGGCTGCGCGGCATGTTCAGGGCTTCGAAGTTGTAGAAGTCGGTCTCGACCTCGGGCCCTTC
Source organism: Actinomycetes bacterium (assembly GCA_031410915.1). Classification (GTDB taxonomy): domain Bacteria; phylum Actinomycetota; class Acidimicrobiia; order Acidimicrobiales; family Ilumatobacteraceae; genus WLMZ01. The sequence goes on along the minus strand of JANNZY010000069.1, from coordinate 2,938 downwards.
GGCGATCTGAAAGCCGAGCCCGATGAACACGTCCTCGAGCCGCTCCCATGCTTGCGTCGCGAGGTGCGGATGGCCACGCCGTCGCCGCGCCGCGACCTCGGTCAGGTCGAGCCGCTCCGCCTCGATGCGCGCCCTGACCGCACTGGTCGACAGCAGCGTGCGTCGGTCGTCGAGCGCGCCGCGCACCGCGTCCATCGCCGCGTTGATGGCTTGGCCCGCGGTCTTGCGCTGGTCGATGTCCACTGCGCCGAGGCGGGTCTTCAACGTGGCCAGCGGACCCTTCTTGCCGAGCACATCGGTTTCCACAGCACGCAGGTCGTCGAGGGTCGCAGCCGCGGCCACACGTTGCAGCGCACCCTCGTGCGCGGCACGGATCTCTTCAATCATCGAGGGAACCTTTCACGAGACACACACCAGAACAAGCGTCCCCCGGGTGGCCTGCTATCGAGAGCGCGTCAGCGAGCGAGCGGCACTCCCCCGAGCCGAACCCGGGGGCCACGAAATCGCTGCGACGTCACGGCGTGCATGCTATCCGGCACGACGTTGGCGAGCAGCTTCGAAAACGACGACGGTGGCGGCCATCGCGACGTTGAGGCTCTCCGCTCGCCCGCCATGGGGGATGGTGATCCACGAGTCGATCGGGATCTGCTCGTCCACGCCGTGGGCCTCGCTGCCCAGCACCAACGCGAACGGTGTGGCCAGATCGGCGGACGTGTACGGGGTGCCGGTGTGCGACGACGTGCCCACGAGCGGTAAGCCGAGGTCGGTGAACTCGCGCAACTCGGGCAGCGCCACGTCGGTCACGACCGGGATGTGGAAGAGCGCACCTGCCGACGCGCGCACGACCTTGGAGTTGTACGGGTCGACCGATCCAGTGATCAGCACGACGCCATCTGCGCCTGCGGCCTCTGCCGACCGGATGATGGTGCCGAGGTTGCCTGGATCGGCGATGCGGTCGCAGACCACGACGAGCGACGCACCGGCGAGATCGGCTACGCGCTGGTCGCGCATCCGCACGACGGCCATGACCGGCTGCGGCGACTCGGTGGAGGCGACGCGCTCCATCACGTGCGCGGCGAGCAGCAGGATCGTCGCGTCCGAACCGGGGACGGGCTGACCGCCGGGCGCGACGAACTGGGCCTCGACGTCCCACCCGCCGGCGATGGCCTCGGCGATCAGGAGGGGGCCCTCGACCACGAAGCGACCTTCGTCGCGACGCGCACTGCGGCGCCCCAGGAGGCGCCGCAGTCGTTGCACGTTCGGATGTTGGAACCCGTACTGGTAGCCGGGCGCGAACTCGCGGGGATCGGTCAGGCCAGTGCTGCCTTGGCAGCAGCGACGATCTTGCCGAAGGCCTCGATGTCGTGAACAGCGAGATCAGCCAGGATCTTGCGGTCGACTTCGATCCCGGCCGCGTTCAGGCCGGCGATGAAGCGGCTGTAGCTGAGGTCGAACTGACGGCAACCGGCGTTGATGCGCTGGATCCACAGACGACGGAACTCGCCCTTCTTGGCCCGGCGGTCGCGGAACGCGTACTGCCCGGAGCGCATGTTCTGCTCGTTCGCGAAGCGAGCGGAACGGCTGCGCATGCCGTAGTAGCCCTTGGCCTTCTGGAGTGTTGCCTTGCGATGCTTGCGTGCGCCGACGGCGCGCTTGACCCTTGCCATGATTCAGTCCCTTTCCTTCTCAGCGCTCTGCCAGCAGGCGCTTGATCTTGCGTGCGTCACCTGGGTGGACATCGACTTCGCCGGCGAGACGCCGGGTGCGGGTCGATGACTTCTTCTCGAACAGGTGCTGGCGGTTGGCCTGGAGGCGTCGGAGCTTGCCCGAGCCGGTCTTCTTGAACCGCTTGGCAGCGGTCTTGCTGGTCTTCATCTTTGGCATGGTGGTGTTCCTTGTGCGGATTGCTCGGGGATGGACGGTCAGTGCGTTGTCGGGGCGGGCCAGCCGCCACCGAGGTGGTCAGCTGTCCGGAGTGTCCTCGACGACAGGTGAGATGTCAGCGGCGGGAGCCGGCGTGGGTGCGGGGGCAGTGTCGGGAGTGGCGATGGACGAGGGCGGCGCGTCGGCTGCAACGATCTCGGCGCTCGGAGCGTTGGATTCGGCTTCGGGTTCGGTGCCCGCTTCCGTCGCGCCGGCCGATGGCGTGCGCTCCTTCTTCGGGACCGCACGCTTCTCCGGTGCGAGCACCATCGTCATGTTGCGGCCTTCCAGCCGAGCCTGGGTCTCCACCTTGCCGAGTCCGTCGACTTGGGCGATGACCGAGTCGAGCAGTCGCGATCCGAGTTCGGGGTGAGCCATCTCGCGGCCACGGAACTGCAGCGTCACCTTGACCTTGTGGCCTTCGGAGAGGAACTCCTGCATGTGCCGGACCTTGGTGTCGAGGTCGCCCTTGCCGATCTTGGGACGCAACTTCACTTCCTTGATCGACACGTGGATCGTCTTCTTGCGCGACTCCTTGGCCTTTTGCGACTCCTCGTAACGGAACTTGCCGTAGTCCATGATCCGACACACGGGCGGATTGGCGAGTGGCGCGACCTCGACGAGGTCGAGGTCGAGTTGCCGGGCCATGGAGAGCGCTTCGGGCAACGGCTTGATGCCGACTTGGCTGCCGTCTGCGCCGATGAGGCGGACCTCACGCGCACGGATGCGCTCGTTGTAACGGGGCTCGTTCTGCTGGGGCGGTGCTATGGCTGATCACTCCTGTGCAATGGGCTGTTCTCCCTGTTCGATGGTCACTTGCGTACGGACGCAAAGTCAGGAACGAACAACCACTCCCTCGCACGGGGGCCGCTGTGTCGGTGCCATGACCCGGGCGCACGAACCGCATTGGCACGTCATGACACGACGTCAGCGGTGGTGGCCGGGTGGGGGTTCGTTGCACGGATGCACCCCACTTCGCCTCAGTTGTCGGCAGATAGGCTACCGCACGTGGAGG
>JANNZY010000068.1:0-11447 GCA_031410915.1 Actinomycetes bacterium | reverse complement strand
CGACGACTCCACGCGGAGCCAGCAGGCCGGCCGCGGGCGAGGCTTCGCGATCATGAACGCGGTGATGGACTCCGTCGACGTGCACCACAGCCGCCTCGGCACCACCGTCGTGCTGACCCGGCACCTCGCCTAGGTTGTTGCCCGATATGACCGAGCCATTCCTGTCCATCGGCCTGCGCAACTTTGCTTCGGACGCCCCGAACGGATGGTCGTGGATGCTCGATCAGGCGGTGCTGGTCGAAGCGGCCGGGTTCGACCGGATCAACATCTCCGACCACGTCGCGTTCGGCGAGCAACTCGACGCCTACGGCCGCCCCGAACTCGGCGGCACCGCTGACGGGGTGCAGCCCACCGGACCCGACGGCCACTGGCTGGAGCCGCTGACGACGCTCGCCGTCATCGCCGGCCGCACCAGCACCATCCGTCTCGGCACGAACATCCTGCTCGCCGCGCTGCGCCGGCCCGCCGTGCTGGCCAAGTCGGCGGCGACGCTGGACGTGCTGTCCGGCGGTCGGTTGGATCTCGGCGTCGGCGTCGGGTGGCAGCGCGAGGAGTACGACGCGGCCGGACTCGACTTCGCCGAACGCGGCCGGTTGCTGGACCACACACTCGAGGTCTGCCAGACGCTGTGGCGCGAGCCGCGCGCGACATACGAATCCGCGGAGTTGCAGTTCGACGGCATCCATCAGATGCCGAAGCCGCTGCAACCAGGTGGGGTTCCACTGTGGATCAGCGGCACCGTCAACGCTCGCGTCGCGCGACGCATCGCCCGCTTCGCCGCTGGTTGGATCCCGTGGGGACCCGATGCGGCCGATGTCGTGGGCGGCATCGGGCGGATGCGCGCGGCGCTCGATGCGGTGGGGTTCGACCACGCCGACCTTCGCGTCGTCGGACGGTTGGCGGGGGTGGTGGACGCCGACCGCCGCGTCGACATCGGCGAGACCATGGCAGCCGTCCCGCAGTTGGTGGCCGCCGGAGTCACGGATTTCCAGGCGGGCGTCCCGATCCCACGCGATCCGGCCGAGGCGCGCGAACAACTCGGTGCGTTCGTCACCGCCTTTCGGGCGGCGAACCACTGACGGACACGGTCAGTGGCGCTATCATCACTCTCCATCACCCGAGGATCGGAGCGAGGGGGATGCGGTGATCGAGGCAGCGGACCAAACGGTGCGACCACGCGAGACCGCGCCAGCACCGATGCGCGTTCGTCGCCAGGCGACCCCGGTGGTCCAGGCCAAGATGCGCGTCGGCGCGGTGTCCGATCCGCTCGAGCGCGAGGCCGACCGCATCGCCACCGAAGTCACCGCGATCGTGCGGCGGATGTCGACTCGCGAACCGGATCAAGCGTCCGCCCCTGAGGCCGACGAATCGACGTCGCGCATCCGCCGCACGGTGCGCCACGCCGACCACGACCATCACAACGAGCCCGAAGTCGGCATCGCGGGCGGCGAGCTGGGTTCGGAGTTGACCACGCGCATCCGCCGCTCGGCGGGTCGCGGCGCGCAGCTCGACGCCTCCGTTCGGGCACCGATGGAGTCCGCGTTCGGCTCCGACTTCTCCTCCGTGCGCGTCCACGCCGACAGCGACCTCGCGCCACGGCTCGGCGCCAGCGCGTTCACGACCGGGACGGACATCCACTTCGCGCCCGGCGAATACCACCCCGACGACCGCTCCGGACAATGGCTGCTGGCCCACGAGCTGACCCATGTCGTGCAACAGACCGGTGCCGGCGTCGCGCTGGACAGCGGCGTGCACCGTCATTTCGGCAGCTGCATCCAACGGCATGCGTCGAAGGAGCACTACATGCTCGGCAGCATGACACCCACGCAGATCAAGTCGATCGCCGATGCGAAGGGAAAAGTAGACGCCGCGGTGGCGGCCAGCAGCGGCTTCATGAACCTGTTCAACTCGATGAAGATGCCGCCCAAGCAGGACCTCGACGAGGGCCTGCAATCGGTGCAGGAGCAGTTGATCGGTCTCGACAACTGGCGCGGCGCGGACGTGGACAACCCCGACCCGGCGACGGTGCCCAAGGGCGAGACGGCCTACAACCACTTCTGGGGCGGTCAGCTCGTCACAGTGCCCTGCCGTGACGGCGAGATCGTCTGCACCGTCGGCGAGCTGAATGCCATCCCCGACTTCTTCGGCTCGTTCGACGACATGGCTCGTGTCGATCGCTCGATCGTCTTCAAGACGTTGCAGGTGATCCGCCGCGAGTCGTACATGTACCTGAAGGGCCTCGAGGCACAGTTGCAGGGCAAGAAGTACTCCTACGACACCAAGAAGGAGGCCTTCACCGGTCTCGATGGCAACAAGATCAGCATCGCCGGCATCGGCCCGAAGGCGGCCGACGACGTCGGCGATCTGTGGGCGACGGAGTCGATGCTGAAGGGCACCGCGACCGAGGTCGGTCTCGACGAGGCAACCGGCGCATCAGCCACGCTCGGTCGCAACGCCTGCCACTTCCCACCGGAGTCATGGCTGCGCTGGCGTGAACACCACAACCAAGCCCGCAACCTGATCGCCGGCGCGACCACCGTCGCAGGCTTAGGGGCACTGGCCAACCGTGCCATCGGCCTCAACGCGTTCGGTGAGCACTACCTGCAGGACTCCTTCGCCAGTGGGCATCTGATCAACAAGGGCTTCGTGATGGCGCTCGCACTCGAGCACCGCCTCACCGACAAGCTGTCGCCGGCCAAGATCCAGGAGATGCAGACCGCCACGGCACACACGGACGCATACGCTTTGCCCTCCGATGCCAAGGCCAAGCTGGATGCACGCGCCGGCGGTCAGGCCGAGCCGCAGAACTCGCTCGACGATCAGACGATGAAGGCCCGCGATCCGCAGAGCGCGCTCGAAGCGGCGAAGGCGGTCGGTGCACACGGCGGGACGAGGGATCAAGGCAAGCGGGCGGAGATGACGGCGAGTGGCATCGACCCCGACTCGATGAGCTTCGCGGAGTACCGCGGATTCCTCAACGACTTGTGGTTGCAGAAGATCACGAACACGTTGCACGACAAGTACTGCGTCAACGGCCTGTCCGTGGCGTCGCCGGACAACCCGGCGATCTTCAAGATCTACGGCGACAGCAACATGATGCGTTCCAGCGAGGGTGCGACCTACACGGCTGCCACGTCGCAGATGTCTCGCGACGCGATCAACGCGCTCGTCAACAACAAGCGTCAAGAGCTCTCCGCACTCGAATCCGGCGGGCCGGCGCAGTTGCCGCTTCCCGTCACGAGCATCGAGGCGATCATCGCCCGCTTCCCCAATCGTGTCGTCGACGACGACGGTACGCAGATGTCGTTGGAGACATGGGCGACCGGTGCACCGATGCGCAAGAAGATCGGCGACATCATCGGCGCGCTGACCGGCGACTTCGTGACGGGCATCCTGCGCGTCGGGTCCAAGGCCAAGGACGTGTCGGCCGGGCTCGACGCGTCACACGGCCCGTTCTGAGGCCCGCGTTGGGTGGGGTCAGTCGCTCGACGGGAGTGGTTTCGCGCCCTTGAGCGCCAACACGACTCCGTCGATCGCCGGAACTCCGTCACCCGGTTTGGTGCACAGCAGCTCGAGCGTCTCGGATTCGTCGACGTAGCGCTTGCCCATCGCCGCGCCGCCGCCATGACCGTCGGCAACGGAACCGGACGAGTCGCGGTCGGCCGCAGACAGCACGGGTGTTGCCCCGCCGATGGTCAAGTCGATCTCGCCGCCCGGGGCCTTGACGGTGATCATCTCGGTCGTGCAGACCGCGCTGAACAGACGTGCACCTGGCTTCAACGTGATTCCCATGATCGTTCCCTTCCGTCTGTTCGCCATTCTGGCGTTGCCCGGCAGGATGGACAAATGCATCTCAACGTCTTCGTCGCCGGACACGGGTACCACGAGTCGGCTTGGAAGGTCACGCAGTCCGGCTCGAGTGGGGCCGGTGGACCGGGCGGGCCGCTCGACCTCCACCACTTCACCAACGTCGCGCGCATCGCCGAGCGCGGCGTGCTCGACTCGATCTTCTTTGCCGACTCGCCCGGTGTCGCCGAGTTCCGAACGCACTTCATGGCCCAATCCGGCTACGACCCGATCGATCTGCTGGCCGCGCTGGTGCCGACGACGACGCACCTCGGCCTGCTGGCCACGGCGTCCACCACGTACAGCAGCCCATGGGACCTCGCCCGCCGGTTCGCGACGCTCGACCACCTCAGCGGTGGCCGCGCCGGCTGGAACATCGTCACGACCGGGAGCCCGGCTGCGGCACCGAACTTCGCCGACCGGCCGCATCCACCGCACGCGGATCGATACCGGAGGGCGCAGGAGTTCGTCGAGGTGGTGCTCAAGGTGTGGGATGGCTGGGAGGACGACGCTGTGCTCGCCGATTCGGCCACCGGTCGCTGGGCAGATGCGACCAAGCTCCACCCTCCGCATCACTCCGGCGAGCACTACTCAGTGGCCGGCATCTTGCCGTTCCCCCGTTCACCGCAGGGCTACCCGATCCTGGCCCAAGCGGGGTCCAGCGACGACGGCATCGACCTCGCCGGCCGCTTCGCCGACGTGGTCTTCACCCCGCAATCCAGCATCGCCGCCGCCGCTGCCTTCCGCACCCGCGTGCGTGCCACAGCCGAACGTCACGGCCGTCGCGCGGCTGACATCCGCACACTGCCCGGCCTGTCGTTCGTGCTCGGCAGCACGCAAGCCGAGGCCACGGCCGCGTGGGAGCAACTGGAGGCGGCATCGAGCGAGGAGTTCCGGCTACAGAACCTGACGCACATCGCCGGCATCCCTCGCGTGGCAGCAGCCGAGGTCGACCCCGATGGGCCGTTCCCGTACCACCTGTTCGAAGCCGCCGGCGGCAAGACGTTCGGCGCGGCCGTGGCCAAGGTCGCCCGCGACGACGGCCTGACCTTCCGCCAGACTGCGCACCGCTTCTCCGCGCTGCCCGGCGGCCTGCACCACACGGGCACGCCCGAAACCCTGGCCGCGCTGATCACGGAGTGGTCGTGTGCAGATGCCGCAGACGGCTTCACGCTGCAACCGTTGCGCCTGCCGCTCGATCTGGAACTGTTCGTCGATCACGTGGTGCCGATCCTGCAGCGCGACCGCGTGGCCAAGCGAGAGTACGGCAGCGGCACGCTGCGCGATCACCTCGGCCTGCCCCGGCTGCGCAACGCGAACAGTACGGTCGCGTGACGTGATGTCCAACGCCGATCGCCTCGTCTCACTCGCCGCCGGCACGATGCTCGACGTTGGCCCGGCCGACGCCGTCACCGTCGCCCACGATGCCGGCTGGCCGGCCGTCGGCATCTGGTTCGACCCGGCGACGTGGACGGTGGCAACCACCGCAGCGGTGCGCTCGCGTCTCGATGACACCGGCACGATCGCGCTCGACATCGAGCCGATCATCTTCGGACCCGACGGCGATCCCGGTGACGCGCTCGTCGACGCCGCGATCGCGATCGGAGCTCGATTCGTGCTCGTGACGAGCCGCATCCCGATCGAGCCCTACATCGTCGAACGCTTCGGGCAGCTGTGCGATCGCGCCGCCGAGGGTGGTGTCACGCTGGCGCTGGAGTTCCTGCCGATCTTCCCACTCTCCACGCTGGCCGCCGCCGTGGACGTCGTGCGCGCCGCCGCACGGCCGAACAGCGGCGTCCTCGTCGACACGCTGCACCTCGCGCGCTCCGGCGCGAGCGCCGCCGACCTCGCCGCAGTCGACCCCGCGCTGCTCCCCTACTTGCAGCTCGCCGACGCGCCGGCCGCACGCCCGGACACGATCCCGGCCCTCGTCGACGAAGCGCTTCACGGCCGGCTCCTGCTCGGCGAGGGCGTGCTGCCCATCGCCGACGTCCTCGACGCCGTTCCCGACGTGCCGGTGTCGTTCGAACTGCGCAGCCGAACCCTGATGGCCGCGCACCCAGATCCCACGGCCCGCGCCCGAGCCGTCCTCGACAACTGGCGGTCGTTCAGCCGATGATGACGAATCGCCCGATGCCCTGAACGTCGCGCTCAGTTCGTGGCGGGGGCGGGGGTCCGGCCGGTGGCGGCAACGCCGGTGTGCGGGTTGGCCGAGGGCAAGAGGCGGTAGACGATGGTGGCGGCGATGAGGCTGACGCAGGCAGCGACGATGGCGGCGAGGTGCATGCCCGAGACATAGGCCTCGCGCGCTGCGCCGGCGATCTGGTTGCCGGGGCTGCCTCCGGTCGCGGCGGCTGCCTGCAGCGCACCGGCCAGGCTCTCTTCGGCCTTGTCGCGCAGCGGACCGCCCAAGGACGCCAGCACGGGATCGAGCCTGGTGGCGTAGCGCCCAGCCACCAGGCTGCCGAGCACTGCGACTCCGAGTGCGCCGCCGAGCTCTCGCGTCGTGTCGTTCATCGCCGAACCCACGCCGGCCTTGCCGAGCGGCACCGCCGACATGATCGAGCCGGTCATCGACGGGATGATCATCGACATGCCCGACGCCATCACCATCGTGATGACCAACACCGTCGGGTAACCCGTACCCGTGCCGATGAGCGAGAAGCCGATCATGCCGGCAGTGACCGCGAGCATGCCAACGGCCACGACCCGGTTGGCACCGAAGCGTGCCGCCAGCTTCGGCGACTGCGGCGCACACAGGACGAGCACGATCGCGAACGGCAGTTGCTTCACACCGGCCTCGAACGTGCCGTAGCCGAGCACGAGCTGGAAGTACTGGGTCATCAAGAAGAAGAACCCGAACATCGAGAAGAACACGAGCGTGATCACGCCCGCCGCGACGCCGAAGCGCGGGTCGCGGAACAGCGTGAGTTCCAGCATCGGGTGCGGCGTGCGCATCTCCCACAGGAGGAACCCGACGATGAGCACGCAAGCGATGCCGAACCAGAGCAGGCTCGTCGAGCTCGCCCAGCCACGGTGTGGTGCCTCGATGATCGCGTAGACGAGCGCGCCCAGGCCGGCGATGGACAGCACCGCACCGACCGGGTCGAGGCGATCGGGGTTGGGGTCGCTGGACGTGGGCAGCAGGACATAACCGGCACCGAGCGCGATCGCGATGATGGGTACGTTGACGAGGAAGACCGAGCCCCATGAGAAGTGCTCGAGCAGGAAACCACTCGCGACCGGACCGATGGCTGCGCCGCCACCGGAGATGCCGGCCCAGATCGCGATTGCCTTGCCGCGCTCGTGCGGCGGGAAGACGTTGGTCAGGATCGAGAGGGTCGCGGGCATCACGAACGCAGCACCGAAGCCCATCACGGCACGCCCGGCGATGATCGCGCCGGCGCTGTCCATGAACGCCGAGAACAGCGAGCCGGCCAAAAAGACGGTGAGGCCGAACTGCAGCGCACCCTTGCGGCCGAATCGGTCACCGATCGTGCCCGCGGTCAGCAACAAGCCGGCGAACACGAGACCGTAGGCATCCACCATCCACTGCTGCTCGGACGTCGACGCGTTCAACTCGCGGGCCAGCGTCGGGAGCGCGACGTTGAGTGCAGTGTTGCCCACGATGACGACGATCAGGCTCGTGCACAGCACGGCGAGGATCTTCCACCGCCGCTCGAAGACCACCGGATCGATGTCGATTGCCGTGAATTCGGAATCCGTGACGCTCCGTGAGCTCATGTGTCCTCCTGACAAACGCTACGGCACCGTATCGTTGCAAGTCGAGGGCCGGGCTGCCGTTCGCGGTCCACGAACGATCGGTGAGCGTCAGGGCGAGGCCACGGCTCCGATGTCGTGCAGGTGCTCGATGTCGGCCACCGTCATCCCGACCGACTCGAGCACGGCGGTCGTCTGCTGACCGACACATGGTGCGTCATTCGGCCGGTCGGCGTCCGCGGCGCTGGCCGAGAAGCGCACCGGCGACGGGATGACCCGATACCGCCCCGCCACTGAGTGCTCCGCGATCGGGAGCGCTGCGACCATCTCGTCCAGGCTGGCGAGAGCCGACGCAGCAATGTCGTTGCTGCGGCAGAACTGCAGCCAGTGCGCCGTCGTCTGGTGGGCGACGATCTCGGCGACGATGCCGTACAGCATCCCGGCGTGCTCGATGTGGTTCATGCCCCGGGTGCGCTCGTCGCCGACCAGGTCCGGGTGGCCGCCGTGCTCGAACAGCCGGTTGAACTCGCGCGACGAGTAGGGCAGCATCGCGATCCAGCCGTCGGCCGTACGGAACGGCCGGCGTGTCGGCGCGAGCACGCGCCCGTAGCCGGCGTGCGCGGGGGACACATCTGCCGCGATGGCGCTCGCGCCGTGCTCGACGAGCATGAACGACGTCATCACGTCCGACATCGGCACCTCGATGAACTGGCCGGCGCCGCCGCGGGTGCGATGCAACAGCGCGGCGAGCACCGCGTTGACGATGGTCAATGCGCAGACCTTGTCGGCCATCACCGTCGGCGCGTAGGCGGGCGTGCCGGAGCTGCGCCGGTGCGCGTCGGCGATGCCCGTCGCGGCCTGGATCACGTCGTCGAACGCGGCGTCGTCCTCGCGGTCAGTTCCCGACGGGAAGCCGACTGCCTGGCAGTAGATGATGTCCGGCTGCACCGCGCGCACATCGTCGTAGCCGAGCGCCAGCCGGCGCAGCGACGCCGTGCGAACGTTCGTGATCATCACGTCACACGTCGCCGCGATGCGCAGGCACGCCGCCCGGCCTTCGGGGTGCTTCAGGTCGATCGCCACCGACTGCTTGTTGCGCAACAGGTTGAGTGCGATGCCGGACAGCTCGCGGTGCGGGCCGCCGCCCATCCGGCGGCTGTTCGTGCCCTCGAACGGCTCCACTGCGATCACCTCGGCCCCGTAGTCGCCGAGCACCTGCGTCGAGAACGGGCCCATCAACACACTGGAGATGTCGAGCACCCTGATTCCGGCCAGTGGACCCACCTGATGTTCCTCGCTGTCGGCAACCGGTCAGGTCGAGATCGACCAGACCGCCACGAAGTGCACGATCGCGGCCGCGACGGTGAACACGTGCCAGACCTCATGGTAGGAGAACACGGCAGGCCGCAACTGCGGCCGGGACTTGGCGAACCCGTGCGCGCCCAAGATGTAGATCAGACCCGACACCAGGTAGAGCACGGCCGGAGCAACACCGCCGCGCAACCACAGCGCGGGCAGCGCGAGCGCGGCCAGGCCGCTGACGGCGGCATACAGGGCCGTGCCGATCACGTCGCCGCGTCGCCAGCGGCCGAACTTGAACACGGCCCCGACCACCGACACCGACCAGACCACCGACAACAGACCAATGCCGAGGCCGGTCGGCATGACGATCAGCACGATCGGTGTGGTCGATCCGGCGATCGCGGCGAAGATCATCGCGTGGTCGGCTCGCCGCCACGCAGCCCGCTTCCAGAAGTCGTCGACCCAGCGGTGGTACGTGGTCGACGCAGCCAGCATCGCGCACAGTCCGGCCGCATAGACCGACACCCCAACGGTGGCGCGAGCTCCGTCGGCCAGGACGATGAGCAGCGCGAAGGCCGGCAGCGCGACCACCAGACCGAGCAGGTGCACGCGTCCGCGCCACGACGGGCGGGCCAATGTGCCGAGCGGATCGTCACGGCCGTCAGAACGCAGGAAGCGGTGGTGCAGTGCCCAGTCCAGCCCGTGATCGTTGGGTCCGGACGCCCGTTTGACAGGAGGTTGCACCATTCATGTACCGTATCGGCGATTCTCGCCGAGTACTGGTCGCGGCCGATGATGACCAATGGCTCTGGCGCGCCACGTCCGTCATCGCTTGAGTGGAGATCATGACTGCAACCGCCTACGAATTGCCGGCGTGGGAGTCGTTTCAGCTCCTGCGTACTGCAACGATCGGCCGGCTGTGCGTGATCGAGCACGGCTACCCGATCGCTGTTCCGGTGAACTATCGCATCCTCGAACGCGACGGCGAGCACATCGTCGTGGTTCGCACAGCGCCGCACACCCTGGTCGCCCGTTATCGGGGCCTCGCCTCGCTGGAGGTCGACCACATCGACCTCGAGGGCGGAGAGGCGTGGAGCGTCATCGTGCGTGGGGAACTGCACCGTGTGCTGGGTGAGCACACGTTGCCGGACCCGCAGCCGATGGTCACGGTCGATCGAAACCAGTGGCTCACCCTGCGCATCGACTCGATGAGCGCCCGGAAGTTCATGATCGAGTCATCCGACGACGGGTTCTCCGTCGAATGGCAGTTCGGCTGACCGACCAGCCAGCGACTGCTGCAAGTGAGCTGCAAGTGCGCCACAAGGTCGGCAGCGCATTGATTTCACGATGCACATCAGCCCTGCTCCCCCGATCAGCTTCACCGAGATCACATCATTCGACGGCCTCACTGCCGCATCGGACACGAATGCGATCGCCGCAGCTCTCGACCACCTCGATCAAGAGCTGGGCACGGCTGACGCGACATGGAACGACGTCCGCACCGTGATCATCCGTCTCAGCAACGACCTGCCCGGCTTCGCGTCCTGGCACGCCGTCGCGGCGCGCTAGAGGGCAGCGGCGGCTTCGATGCCGGCGATGGCGCGCTCGATCGCGACCTCGCCGTGCACCCGTACTGCCTCGGCGGCCAGGACCCGGACATCGGTGATGCCGATGAATCCGAGCACGGCACGCAGGTACGGGGTGTTGAAGTCGTACTCGCTGCCGACCGCAGTGCTGCCCGACGCGGTCACGATCCAGGCCCGCTTCGCCGTGACCAACCCGATCGGGCCGTTCGCGGTGAACGTGAACGTGCGTCCGGCCCGCACGACCTGGTCGACCCATGCCTTCATCGCAGCCGGGATCCCGAAGTTGTAGATCGGGGCGACCAGGATCAGCTCGTCGGCAGTCAACAGCTCGTCGACCAACGTGTTCGACACGGCCAGCGATGCTGTGTCGCCGTCGGCAAACGCCGCAGCCACCCATGCGCCGGTCACGACCGGAAGTCCTTCGGTGGCGGCGTGTTGGATCAACAGATCGTCGGGACCGACGACACGCTTGACCAGCTCGTCGGCCAAGCGGCGGCTGAACGAGCCAGGATGATCGGCTCCCGAATCCACCCGAAGCACCACGCGGCGACCATCGTCCAACGCCATCCCATTCCTCCTCGTCCCACGCGCACGTGCGCCGACGTGAATGTAACGCCGCGGTCCAGGTTTCGTCTCTGACGACACGTGTTATCCGGGTCGGGGTGTGATCTCGGTGCCGTCGGGGCGGTGGAAGTGCCAGCCGGTCGCGTCGCGGTGGACGCTGACACGGTGGCGGTGCTTGATGCGGTTGTGCAGCGGGCACATCGGAGCGCCGTTGAAGACGTTGGTGTGGCCACCCGTGTGGTGCTCGGTCAGGTGATCGACCTGCACGCCTGGCCCACGGATGCCACAGCCCGGCCAGCAACATCGCTCACTGGCGAGCAGGACCGCTTCGCGTGTCGCACCGGTGAACAGCCGTTGTCTGCGGCCGAGATCCAGCACACGCCCCGTCGAGTCGGTGATCACACGACGGATCTGACCAATCAACGCCGC
>JANNZY010000067.1:0-9088 GCA_031410915.1 Actinomycetes bacterium | reverse complement strand
CGGGCGTGTGGATCAGGCGGATCTCGATGCCGCCGACGGTGACGATGTCGCCGGCGTCGTGCTGCACGAGCTCGGTCGCCGACACACCGGTGGTGCGCTGCACCCAGGGCGCTTCGTCGTGCTGCACGTGCACGGCGCACTGGCACCGTTCGAGCAGCGCCGCCACGCCTTCGATCGTGTAGCCCATCATCGATCCGCCGACGTGATCGGCGTGGTAGTGAGTTGCGAGGACTCCCGTGACGCGCATGTCGTCGGCCTCCACGGCATCGACGAGATCGTTGACCGCGTACGCCGGATCGACGAGCACGGCCTCGCCGGTGGCGCGATCGCCGATGGCGTAGACGAAGTTGACCATCTGGCGCGCGATCGGATCGTCGACGGCGAAGTCACGTCCGGACAGCATTTGGCGGAAGTACAGCTCGGGTGCGGGCACGAACCCACGATACGCGCGATGACCCGTGCCGGTACCCTGCGGGGCGATGACGGCGACGACACCGGCCACCACTGCCACGACCGCCACCAGCCAGCCGTTGACCGTGCCGCTGGCGGGGCTGCAACCCGGCCAGCCGATCCCGTTCGGCGGCGATCGGCTCACCTTCGTGAACGACGAGTTGGCGGCCGCGTTCACGGCAGGCGACCGTCTCGTCGTCGTGCAGGACAGCGGCGCGTTGTTGCACGTGCCGGCCGCCGACCAGTTGCTGGTCACCGACGCCGTGGGTGCCGCAGTCGGCGCGTTCGCCGCACTGGCGAACGTCCGCGACGACCAGATCACCGCCTTCTACGACGTGTTCGCCGCCCGGCTCGCCGACGACTCGACGTTCGATGCCATTGCGATGGCCAACCGCGCCGACGTCGTGTCGGCCGCGGCGCGGGGCCGCTCCACCACACGACTCGTGCTCTCGGCCAAGATGCGCGAGGACATGATCGCCGGTTTGCACATCTGGCGCGACACACCGGCCAGTCGTGACGGTGTGGTCGAGCGCGCCGACCACGGCGGTTGGACGGTGACGGCGCGTCGCGCCCCGCTCGGCGTGGTCGGGTTCGTGTTCGAGGGCCGACCGAACGTCTTCGCCGACGCGACGGGCGTACTGCGGTCGGGCAACACGGCGGTGCTGCGCATCGGCAGCGATGCGCTGGGCACCGCGCTGGCGATCATGGACCACGCGCTTGGCCCCGCGCTGGCCGACGCCGGCCTGCCCGAGGGTGCTGTGACGTTGTTGGCCTCGCCGTCGCGGGCCACCGGGTGGGCGCTGTTCAGCGACACGCGCGTCTCACTCGCCGTGGCGCGTGGCTCGGGCGGGGCCGTAGCCCAGCTGGGAGCAGTGGCCCGCCAGGCAGGAGTACCGGTCAGCCTGCACGGCACGGGCGGAGCCTGGCTCGTCGCGTCGTCGCACGCCAACACTGCCCGGTTCGCCGCGTCGGTTCGACACTCGCTGGATCGCAAGGTGTGCAACACGCTGAACGTGTGCTGCATCGTGCGCGATCGCGCCGGCGATCTCGTGCCCGCGTTCGTCGAGGCACTGCGCGACGCGGCGATCGCTCGCTCGGCGACGGCTGTGCTGCATGTCGTCGGAAACGCGACGAGCGGTGCGAACCTCGAAGGCGTCACCGTCGTCGCGAACGCGCCGGCTGACCTCGCCACGGAGTGGGAGTGGGACAACGCGCCGGAGGTGTCGTTGGTGCTCGTCGACTCCGTCGCCGAAGCGGTCACGCTGTTCAACTCGCACAGCCCGCGATTGGCCGCGTCGTTGATCAGCGACGACGCCGCGGAACACGAATCGTTCTACGCGTCGTGTGATGCGCCGTTCGTGGGCAACGGGTTCACGCGCTGGGTCGACGGACAGTTCGCACTGGACCGGCCCGAGCTCGGTCTGTCGAACTGGGAGCACGGTCGGCTCTTCGCGCGCAGCGCAGTGTTGTCCGGGGACTCGGTGTTCACCGTCCGCCTCGTCGCCGACGTGCTCGACCCCAACCTCCATCGCTGACGACCTGTCTGCGCGCGCTCGAGCGGTTACGTTGCCAAGATGCCTTCGCGGTCGAGGTCCCGTGCTGCAGCCGCGCCGTCGCTCCTGGTCGCGCTCGTCGTGCTGGCCGCCGGGTGTGGGTCGTCGTCTCCCGGCGTGCGCCTGGGTGCGGCCAACGCGCGTCCCGCGGCGACTCCCGGTTCAACAGGCGAGGGGACCCCGAGCACCGAAGCACCGAGCACTGCGCCGCCCGGCACCGATGCGCCTGGGCCGCCGATCACGGCACGCGACACGACCGACTCCACAGATCCGACCACGATGCCAGGCCTGCCGATCGACGGTGACGGACCGATCGGTGTCGGCGACGTGCTCTTCCCCGACCTCGGCAGCCCGCTGCTCGACGTGACGCACTACGCCATCGACCTCACGTACGACCCGACAGCAGCCCACATCGACGCGACCGTGACGCTGGACATCGACGCGATTGCAACCTTCGACGACTTCACGCTCGATGCCGTCGGCCTCGACGTCGGCTCCGTGCTCGTCGACGGTGTGGCAGCCGGCTTCGAGGTCGACGATCCGGAGTTGAAGATCACACCGTCGACGCCGATCGCCGCAAAGCAGTCGTTCGTGGTCGACGTCGAGTACTCGGCCGAGGCCGACGGGAGTCAGGTCTCGCCGGGAGCCACGTCCGGGTGGTTCATCACCGACGACGGCACGTTCACTCTGAACGAGCCTGACGGGGCGCGGTCGTGGCTACCGAGCAACGACCATCCGCTGGACAAGGCCACGTACACGTTCACGCTGCACGTGCCCAGCGGCATCACCGCCGTTGCCAACGGCATGTTGCAGCACCACGAGACCGACGGATCATCGGACACCTGGGTGTGGAGCATCGACTCACCGATGACGACCTATGTGATCCAGGTCCTGACCGGGCACTACGACATCGTCGAGGCCGACGGGCCCGACGGTTTGGCGCTGATCCACGCGATCCAGTCCGGCGACCGCGAGCTGATGCAACCGTTCCTCGACGTCACTGCGGATCAGATCGACTTCTTCGACGACTTCTTCGGCCCGTTCCCGTTCGCCAACTACGGCGTGGCGATGACCGACGGCGTCATCGGCGGCGCGATGGAGGAGCAGACCCGGTCGTTGTTCAGCCGGCAGGACTTCACGAGTGGCGAGCTCGGCTACTACGAGCAACTGCTGCTGTCGCACGAGTTGACGCATCAGTGGTTCGGCGACGCGGTCAGCCCGGCGGCGTGGACGGACATCTGGCTCAACGAGAGCTTCGCGACCTACGGGCAGTGGATGTGGCTCGAGCACGTGGGTTTCGAGACGGTGCAGGAGAGCGCCGACACGAACCTCGCCCAGCGCCAGGACGGCGAGGTCGCCACCGGTGACCCGGGACGGCGCGGACTGTTCGGGTACGAGGTCTACGACGGGGGAGCGGTGATCCTGCATGCGCTGCGAACGCAGGTCGGCGACACGATGTTCTTCGCCATCCTGCGAGCCTGGGCCGGCGACGGCTACGGCGAATCGCACAGTTCGGCCGACTTCATCGCGCTCGTCGAGTCGATGACCGGCGACGACTACACAACCTTCTTCGACGACTGGCTGTACGCAACAGACCTGCCCGACGCGTTCCCGACCTGACCGTCCGAGCGGTGGTCAGAGGCTCCGGCCGTCGGTCCGACTCTGGGCACCTGCAGCCCCCACGCTGCGCACAGAAGTTGCCCAGCCCGCCACTGATTCCGGTCTGACTGACCCGCGGCACCGAAGGTGCGAATGCATCCGTTTCGCGAGCGCGGGCACCGGCGACTGCGTAGGTTGTCGGCGCTGGCGTACGGATCGGTCGACAGCGAACCCGTTGTTTGTCGACCGTTTGGAGTTTCCCTATGCCTCGTGTTGCTCGTGCTCGTTGTTTGCCTGGGCCCGGAGTGTTGTTGGCGGTGTTGTTGGTGGCGGATGGTTGGCCGTTGGTGTTGCCGTCTGTGGGGGTTCCTGGGGCTGCGGCTCAGGCGGGGTCGCTGTCAGCGCCGTTGCCGCCGTTGCCGCCGTTGCCGCCGTTGCCGCCGTTGCCGCCGCCGGGTTGGAGGCCGTCGGTGGGTGTGGCGCCGGCTGCGGCTGTGGTCCCGGCGTCGGAGCGGGTGCCGGCGTCTGCGGTCACTGTGTTGGATGGTGTGGAGGCGATGTCGGCACCGGTGGTGGTGGCTTTCGAGGCAACCGTGGTGGTTGACGCGGTAGCGGGTGTGGCTGGGGTGGCGGTGTCGTCGGCGGGGGTCTCGTTGGGCACAGGTGTCGACGTGTCCGTTGGCGACGCGGATGGGTCGGAAGTGGTGTTGGGTGATGGGACGGTGTCGGTGTCGCCCGACGCCGGTGCGGGGGTTGTGGATGTCGAGTCGTTGACACCTGGGGAGGTGGATGTTGCTGGTTTCGATGTGGTTGGGTTCCGTGTCGGTGATGTGACCGCGGACGCTGGCTCGTTGGTCGCGAACGGCACTGGCCCGTCGTTGTCGGCGCCCGTGGAGGCGGGTGGGCCGGTGTCGGTGCAGGTGGATGTGGATTATTCGGGGTTCCGGTACGTGTATGGCGGGGAGTGGGCGCATCGGTTGCGGTTGGTGGCTCGTCCGGGGTGTTCGTTGACGACACCGGAGTTGGTGGCGTGTCAGGGCGAGGAGGTGGTGGAGTCGTCGAATGATGTCGAGTTGGGTGTGTTGTCGGCGGTGATCACACCGCAGGTCGCGGTTGTGTCGGTGGTTCCGTCGGGTCCGGGGGCGGGGCGGGTTGTGCGGGTGTCGCCGGGGACGGGCGGGGACACGGTGTATGGGTTGTCGGCGGGGTATTCGTCGGTGTTGGGGTCGTTCACGGCGACGCCGTTGACGGCGGCGTCGTCGTGGACGGCTGGTGGTGGGATGGGTGGTTTTGATTGGTCGTATCCGGTGCCGGTGCCGCCGTCTGGTTTTGGGGCGGCGCCGTCGGTGGGGTTGGGGTATTCGTCGCTGGCGTTGGATGGGTTCTCTCAGGGTGACAACACCCAGGGTGGGATTGCCGGGTTGGGTTGGTCGTTGCAGGCGGGCGGGTTCATCGAACGCGCTTATTGGCCGTGCAACACCCCAACGGTGTCGGGCCGGCCGGGTGAGGATGGGGTGGGGAGTGATTTGTGTTGGCGGGATGACAACGCGACGTTGGTGTTGAACGGTCATTCGTCGGAGTTGGTGAAGACCGATATCGATGACGGGGTGTGGTCGGAGTGGCGGTTGAAGGATGATCCGGGTTGGAAGATCGTTCGTCAGATCGGGTTCGCGGTGTCGGCGGCGGATACTCGTGGGGAGATCTGGTACGTGTACACGCCGGATGGGACCGAGTACCGGTTCGGGCAACGCAGCCTTCCCGACGGCAGCGCGTCGAATTCGGTGTGGACGGTCCCGGTGTATGGCACCCAGACGGGCGAGCCGTGCCTGGGTGTGACGAACTGTTCGTCGCCGTGGCGCTGGAACTTGGATCAGGTCACGGATCGCCACTCGAACCTGACGGCGTTGTCGTACACGACTGAGACCGGCTACTACTCGGCGCGGTCCGGATCCACGCGGGTCACGAAGGCGTACACGCGGGCTGGTTCGCTGGCCGAGATCCGCTATGGCGGTCGCCTGGGTGACAGCGTGTGGTATCGGGATCGGGTCACGTTTGGTTACGCGCCGCGCTGTTACGCGCAGCTCGCCGAGGACGCGTGCGCGTGGTTCGACGCGCGGATCACCGACACCGTGGCGCATTACATTGACACCCCGACCGATCTCGACTGCGCCGCGACGGGGGCGTGTTCGAAGTTGGCGCCGTCGTTCTGGACGAAATGGGTGCTGGCTGGTGTTTACACCGAGTTCCGCGACGACGCCGGTGTGTGGCATGTGGTCGACAACATCGTGCCAACCTTTGATTGGC
Organism: Actinomycetes bacterium; assembly: GCA_031410915.1. GTDB lineage: Bacteria > Actinomycetota > Acidimicrobiia > Acidimicrobiales > Ilumatobacteraceae > WLMZ01. The sequence goes on along the minus strand of JANNZY010000067.1, from coordinate 3,182 downwards.
CTGATGTTGATTGCACCACCCAACCCAACCCGGTCCCGGGTCAACCCGGGCCGTCACCGTCTGATTGTGTGCGTTTCGGGCAGGGCCCGCAGCTGTGGTTGCGTTCGATTGCCCGTACCGGGTTCAGCCCGGACGGGGCATCGGTCCGGGTGCCCGACATCCGGTTCGACTCGTACCTGAAGTTGGACAACCGTGGCGACAACATCGATCAGATCTATTTCCGGGTGACCCAGATCGACGACGACTTGGGTGGGCGGACCACGGTTGTCTATTTCCAACCGAACGAGTGTGGGTTTCCGCAGCCGCCGGTGGGGAGTTGGCAGGCGAACACGATGGACTGCTACCCGCTGTACACGGTGCTCGGGTCGTCGGTCGGGTTCGCGACGTTCAATCGTTGGCTGGTCCGATCCGTCACGGTCGCCGATCTGGTCGCTGGCGGGAAACCGATCACGACCGTGTACACCTATGAGGGGACGCCCGGGTACCGCTACGACGACAACCAGTTCGCGCCCGCCAGTCAACGTTCCTACAGCGAACCTCGCGGATATCCGAGTGTCGTCGCGACCGTCGGCGACACAACATCGGGGTACTCGAACACGCGCACCTTCTACTTCCGCGGCCTCGACAACAACCGGGTCTCGCCGACCGCGGTGTCCGACATCAAAATCACATACCCCGGCGACCCCACACCAGTCGACGACGACAACATCCTGCGCGGCCGCGTGCACCGCGTCGACAAGGTCGGCACAGATCCCTCGACTGGCTTGGAGTTGGTCGAGGACGAACAGCTGACGTGGTACTCCGGCGCCGGCACCCTTCACGCCAACGGCAAGGCGTACCGGCTCGACGTCACCAAGACCCAACACCGGATGTTCTACGAGGGCACGAGCGCTGCCCCGGTCTACCGTGTCGCGGAGACGCGAACTGTGTTCGACGACTACGGCTTCGCGATCAAGCGCTGGGACAACGACGGCGACCTCTGGGTCTTCGACAGTTGCGTCGCCAACGAGTGGGTCCGGTCACAGGCTGCGATCGACTCATGGACTCTCGATCTGATCGCGCGGACGACGACGACCGGCAACGTGCCGACGTCTGGGGATCGTCAGTTCTGCGACGCCGCTGTCGTGACCGGCGTCGCCGAACGCTTCTACGACTCGCGCCCGTTCGGACAGACCGGCGCGACGGGTGACGAGACCCTGTCGCGGGCGCGGGCGTCGGCGACCGCGCCGTGGCTGGAGACCTCGTACGTGTTCGACGCTGCTGGTCGAGCAACGAAGTCGGACGGTCCGTTGACGGCGATGGCGGACATCGCGACGACCGCCTACGACTCGGCCGGGTTCGCCCGCGTTCGCGTCGACGCGACGGGGCACTCCGTCACGACCGTTGTGGATCGCTCGCGCGGCCTGACGATGTCAACGACGGACAACAACAACACATCCGCATTCGACGGGGCGGACAAGACGACGACATCGACCTACGATCCGCTTGGCCGGTTGTTGACCGTGTCGTTGCCGGGCGACACGACCCCGACGCTCGGCTACAGCTACTCGCGGCCCGTCGGCGCCGGGAACATGGCCAACGGGGTGTCGCGGATCATGTCCACGACCTACGTGTCCGCGACCGTGTCCCGCCCGACGTACGCATACATCGACGGTCTCGGCCGGACCCGTGAGACACAGACCGTGTCGACGACGGGCGGACGCGTCATCGCCGCCACCGAGTTCAACGGACGCGGCCTCGCGATCAAGTCGTTCGACAGCTACTCCGACTCCGCCGCGGCCGGCGCAGCCATGCAGACCGTGGGCCCGATCGGATCGTGGATCATCGCGTCCGAGACCAGATCGACCTACGACACGTTCGGGCGGGTGACCGGCAGCGCGCTGTACAGCTACGCCAACCCGGTCACCGTCGGCGGATCATCCCTCGCGACGACCACCTCCTACTACGGACTGACGATCGGGACCCAGGGCGCGAACGGGCAAGCCAGCATGGACTGGTACGACGCCAACGGAAGGTTGAAGTCCAAGTACGAGAGCAGCGGTGACACGTCGCCGCTGCGAGTCACCAGCTACCAGTACGACCAGTTCGGCCGCGTCGTCGACGTCGCTCAATACAACAACAACATCCGCACCTACGCCTACGACTGGCTCGGTCGCCGCACAGTCAGCAACGACGCCGACGAGGGGCGCGTCGACTACACCTACCGTGACGACGGTGCGGTCGCGTCGGTCACCGACGCCACCGGTGCCAAGATCGTCTACGACCGTGACGTGCTCGGTCGGGTCACCGCCATCCGCGACGGGACCGGGACGGCGTTGGAGTCGTACGTCTATGACAAGTCGGGCGAGGCCGGTCTGTTGGACTACGCATCGTCGTGGTACCAAGGCGGCGAGATCCGCGTCGACACCAACGGCTACGACACACGAAACCGGACCAAGGGCTACATCTACACGATCCCCAACATCGCCGGTGTCACCACCGGCACCGCGCTGGCCGGCAGCTACAGCTTCGGGCTGACCTGGACCAAAGCCGACCAGCCCCTCGAGCTCACCTACCCGGCTCAAGGGGCGCTCGCGACCGAGAAGGTCACCGCCAGCTATCTCGCGACCGGCCAGGCCAGCCAGCTGATCGGAGCGACCGCGTACGTGAACAGGAGCACCTACACCGCGACCGGGCAACCGGCGACACGCGAGTACTCGCTCAACAGCTACGTGGTCAAACGCGCGTACACCTGGGACGAGGCCACCGGGCGATTGAACCGCATGACCGCCACCCAACCCGGCGCCGCCCCGGCCAAGGTCTGGCAAGACGACACCCACACCTACGACGCGACCGGCAACCTCACCGGGGTCGCTCACAACCCTGACGGCACCGCCAACGACCACACCGAGTGCTACACGTACAACCACTTCAACGAGCTCACCCACGCCTACACGAACCCCGCGATCACATCCACGACGTGCGCCACCGGAGCCGCGATCGGAGGCCCCGGCACCTACGACCAAACCAACACATACAACGAGTTCGGGAACATGACCACCGGCCCAGCCGGGACCACCACCTATCCGTCCGGCAACTACCCGGCCCGACCCCACGCCCCCCTCACCGCCGGCCCGATGACCTTCGCCTACAACGCCGACGGCACCACCCCCACAGCCCCCACCGGCGGCGTGCAAACCGGC
>JANNZY010000066.1:0-19351 GCA_031410915.1 Actinomycetes bacterium | reverse complement strand
ACGCGATCGGTCCCGGCGACCACTGCGGTGTCAGGAACGTCAGCTCGTAGAACTCGCCGTGGTGATCGAGTGGCGCGCCGGCGAATGCGGCGAACGACGCCTTCACCGCGAGCACGTAGTCGCGCAGGCGCGGCCCGGGGTGTTCGAACGCGGTGGAGTAGCGCCGTACGACGTGCGTCTTGACCTGCGTGCCGAGACCGAGGCGGAAGTTGCCCGCGGTGGCCTCCTGCAGCTCCCATGCGACCTGGGCCGTCACCATCGGGCTGCGCGGGAACGCAACGGCGACACCGGTCGACACGTGCAGTTCGGGGGCGGCGATCGCGGTGGCCGCCGCGGACAGGTACGCGGTGCGACCGCCCTCGGTGAAGAGCACACCGGAAAAGCCGGCCGTGGCCACGTCGCGAGCGACGGCAGCGATGTCTCGGAGCGGCCGCGGGAAGGTCATCACATCGACGTGCACGACGCGGACAGTACCGATAGCGGTGAGCGTGCGTCCCACCGAAGGCGACCGTGCCGCCCGACGGGGCCGCGGGGATCAACGACACCGCCGACTGTTCGCTCCCGGTCGGACGCTCCGCTCGAACTGAGCTGATCAGCCGACGATGCAGATCTGTTGTACGGCGTGGCGTACCCGCCGGAGAGCCTCGGCGTCGGCGCGAGCGACTCGCTTGAGCAGACGATCGACCGTCACCGTTGCGAGTTGATGAGCGGAGATGCTGCGCACACCCATCGGCACGTGCCACGGGAATGGCGAGTCCGGCGCCCGATCCACGACCGGTGCGACCACGGCGCGGCCCGACAAGCGATGGAAACGTGCGCTCGAAACGATGAAGACGAGGCGCCTCGTCTCGCTGTTCTGATCGGCGAGCCAGACCTCACCACTTGCCGGAGGCGTCAACGCGAGGCGTCCATCCAGGCGTCGACTTCTGCTTCGGCTTGAGCGCGTCGGGCACGCTGCTCAGATGTTTCGGTCGTCGCCGCGCGCTCGGCTGCAGTCCAGAACTGCTGCGACTCATAGGCGTCGAGCGCCGCGACCACGACGTCCTCGAGCGAGTCGCCGGTCGTGCCGAGCGAGCGAATTCGATCGCGGGTACTCGTCGCGATCTTCATCGTCGTCACGTCAGCCATACCGTGAGTATACCGATCTCGTGTCAGCGGTCGACCGCCAGATCTGAGCCATCGACGGACTACCTTGCGGGTTGGTATGACTGCCCGGTCGAACGTCTTGTTGATCACGCTGGATCAGTTCCGCGGAGACTGCTTGTCGGCGGCGTCGCATCCGGTGGTGCGAACACCGAACCTGGACGCGCTCGCCGCCGCTGGCGTTCGGCTGAGCCGGCACTACAGCCAGGCGGCACCGTGCGGGCCAGGACGGGCGTGTCTCTACACGGGCACGTACCAGATGAACAATCGCGTCGTTGCCAACGGGACGCCGCTGGACGCGCGCTTCGACAACGTCGCGCTGATGGCCCGGCGCGAGGGGTACGCGCCTGTGCTGTTCGGCTACACCGATCAGAGCATCGATCCGCGTGAAGCCACTGGTCCCGACGACCCGCGGATGCAGACCTACACCGGTGTGTTGCCGGGCTTCGACGCGGTGCTGTCGCTCGACGACGACCACGTGCCGTGGCTTCAATGGCTGTCATCCCTCGACTACGAGGTGGGTACCGCCCTCGACATGCTGCGCAGTGAAGGCGAGCGACCGGTCGAGCACTCGGTGTCCTCGTTCGTGAGTGACGCGGCGATCACATGGCTCGGCGAGCGCAGTCACGACGAGCCGTGGTTCGCGCACCTGAGCTATCTGCGACCGCATCCGCCGTATGCCGCAGCCGGTGAGTTCGCGAGGATGTACGACCCGGCCGACGTGCCGCTGCCGATACAGCCCGTCGCCGATCCGCACCCGTTCCACGCCGGCGCGATGGCGCGAGGACAAGCTGCGGCACCGCGTGACGATGCCACGATCCGACGACTGCGCGCGCAGTACTACGGCATGGTCTCCGAGGTCGATGCCGCAGTCGGTCGCGTCATCGATTGGCTGCGGGCCAACGACCAGTGGGACGACACCGTGATCGTGGTGACCGCCGATCACGGCGAGCAGCTCGGTGATCACGGCCTGCTGCAGAAGCTGGGCTTCTTCGAGCAGAGCTACCACATCCTCGGCATCGTCCGCGATCCGCGTCAGCGCAGCGCGCACGGCTCAGTCGTCGAGCAATTCACCGAGAACATCGACGTGTTTCCCACGATCTGCGATGCGATCGGCGCACCCGTGCCGGCGCAGTGCGACGGATTGCCGCTCACGCCGTTCCTGCGCAACGAGCAGCCGCCGTGGTGGCGTGACGCAGCGCATTGGGAGTACGACTGGCGTGACCAGTTCATCGCCGGCGGCGGGCCGCACGAGTGGCCCTGGGATCGACGACTCGAGCGCCGACACCTGACCGTGCGACGTGACCGCGAGACCCAGTACGTGCAATTCGGTGACGGGTCGTGGCTGGATTTCGACCTCGCCGCCGACCCCACTGCGCGCACGCAGATCACCGATCCTGCGGTCGTGTTGCGCCAGGCCCAGCAGATGCTGATCTGGCGCTCACGACACGCGGATCGAACGATGACCGACATGCTGGTCGAGCGCGGCGGCATCGGGCGTTTGCCACCCGGTTCGTTCACAGCGACGTGAGATCGACCACCTCGAACGAGAGCAGTTCGGCATGCGACGACATCGGCTTGGCATCGGGCGGAGCGGCCTTGGCGTGCTCACTGGCGAACGCCTGGCTGGACACCCAGTTGTCGACATGGTGCCGAGGAACCCTGCGACACCCCTGTGGCACGATCGTCCCCATGGATGACGACCGCATTCTTTTCGCCGCTACACTCCCCGGGTCATATTCACCCTGCCCCATTGCGGGGCCCCGCGACGCGAAGGAAGCGTTCGGGTCCGAAGGGAGGTTCCACACGCGATGCGTGCGTACGAATTCATGATCATCCTCGACGGTGATCTCGAAGAGGCAGCCGCTCAGGCTTGGGTCAAGTCGGTCACCGACAATGTCACCAAGGCTGGCGGCACGGTCCACGGCAAGCCCGATTGGTGGGGCCGGCGTCAATACGCCTACCCGATCAACAAGAAGCAGCACGGCTACTACGCCGTGTTCAACCTGTTGGCACCGGGTGGGGCACTCGACGATTTCGAGCGTCAGCTCCGTCTCGCGGACGATGTCGTCCGCCACAAGCTCCTCCGCCTGCCCGATGCCGAGGCCGAACGCCGCGGCATGGTGGGCTCCGCGGCCTGACCTGGCCGCCGTACCGATTGGGGAATCACCATGGCAGACAGCACCGTCACCATCACCGGCACACTGACTCGCGATCCTGAACTGCGCTTCACGCAGGGCGGCCGCGGCGTCGCGACCATCGGCGTCGCGGTGAACTACCGCTTCCAACGCAACAACGAGTGGGTCGAAGAGGCGTCGTTCTTCAACGTCACCGCCTGGGGCACGCTCGCCGAGAACGCGTCAGCTTCGCTGACCAAGGGCAGCCGAGTGATCGTCACCGGTCGCCTGCAGCAGCGCTCGTACGAGACCCAGCAGGGCGAGAAGCGCAGTGTTGTCGAGATCATCGCCGACGAGATCGGACCGAGCTTGCGCTGGGCAACTGCCCAGATCGAAAAGACCAGCCGCTCGGATACGTCGGGTGGCGGTGGCTTCCAAGGTGGTGGCAACAGTGCTGGCAACAGTGGCGGCAACAGTGGTGGCGGCTCCAACCGAGCCCCCGATCCCGTGTACGGCGACGAAGAACCCTTCTGAGATCGACAAAGAAAGCTCTGAACTGAGATGACCAGCAAGAAGAACAAGGCGCGTGCGCCAAAAGAGACCAACCCGAAGAAGTTCAAGAAGAAGACCAGTGTTCTCGTCACCGACAAGGTCGACTACGTCGACTACAAGGACGTGAACCTGCTGAGCCGCTTCGTGAGCGATCGGTCCAAGATCCGCAACCGTCGGGTCACCGGCAACACGGTGCAGCAGCAGCGCGACGTCGCCCAGGCGATCAAGAACTCGCGCGAGATGGCACTGCTGCCCTACACCAAGCGGGTGTCCAACACCCGGCCGGGTCGCCCGCCACGCGATGGCGAGCGTGGCCCGCGTCGCGATGCGGCGGTGCCTGCCGAGGAGACGACCGAGGCCACCGAGACAGATGACGCCGTCGAGGGTGCTGACGACACCGTCGGAACGGAGGCCTGAGATGAAGGTCATCCTTCGTGCCGACCACAAGGTGCTCGGCAAGCGCGGCGACATCGTCGAGGTCAACGATGGTCACGCCCGCAACTACCTGCTCCCGCAGGGATTGGCGATGCTGGCCAACGATGGTGCAATCAACCAGGCCGGCGCGATGCGTCGTGCCCGTGACCTGCGCGATGCCGCCGACCGCGACAGCGCGCAGAACATCGCCAAGGCGCTCGTCGCCAAGGTGATCACCATCACAGCCAAGACCGGTGCCGGCGACCGCCTGTACGGTTCGGTCACGGCGTCGGATGTCGCTGCGGCAGTGCAGGCCCAGGCCAGCATTGAACTCGATCGGCGCAAGTTGATCATGCCCGATGCGATCAAGACCCTCGGCGAGTACAGCGTCACTGCCAAACTGCACAGCGACGTGGAGTTCCCCTTCACGATCGAGGTCGTCAAGGCGTAGTCACGCCGCAGCAACCGATTCGGGCTCACTGCCCCGCTGTCGCGTCACCGCGACGGCGGGGCAGTGCTGTCTCTGCAACCAGTGTCCACAGGCGCGCCCACAGGCCGCCCACAGCAATGTCACAGCCTTTGGGGTCTAGCGATCCACAGGCTGCGTAGAGGAAGGTGAACGGGTTATGTCATTGGCCGAAAGTGCGCGCGAGCGTCCACGTCCCATCCGTCGCAGCGACGGACGTGTACCTCCGCACAACCTGAGCGCCGAGGAATCATTGCTCGGCGCGCTGTTGTTGTCGCGCGACGCTGTCGGCACAGTGGCCGAACTCGGTCTGTCGGTCAACGACTTCTACAAGCCCGCCCACCAGTACGTCTATGACGCGATCCGTGGCCTGAACGCAACGGGCAACCCGGTGGACGCTGTCACGGTGGCCGACGAGCTGCGCCGCGCCAACCTTCTCGACGAGATCGGCGGCGCAGAGATGCTGCTGGAGTTGCAGAACGCAACCCCGGCCATCTCCAACGCGTCGCGCTACGCCAAGATCGTGCAGGACACCGCAGTCTTGCGCCGCCTGATCGGGGTGGCCGGCGAGATCGCCGAGCTGGCCTACAGCGAGCCCGACGACGTGCAGAAGGCACTGGACGAGGCCGAGACGAAGGTCTTCGAGGTCGCCGAGGACCGCGTCACCGACTCGGTCCAGCCGCTCGGTGACCTGATGCCGCTGGCGATGGACAAGCTGCAGGAGACGTTCGAGCGGGGCAACACCATCACCGGACTGGCGACGGGTTACAACGACCTCGACGATCTGCTGTCGGGTCTGCAGCCGAGCACGCTCAACATCGTCGGGGCCCGTCCCGCGATGGGCAAGTGCGTTGCCTGGGACACACCGATGGTGGATCCGCTGAGTGGCGAGGTGCGCACCGCGCAGGAGTGGTACCGGCGTGGCGTGGCCGGTGACAGTGTGTCGTGTCTCACGCTCGCCGAATCGGGCCGGGTCGAGACCACCAAGGTCGCCCAGTTCTACGACGATGGGCGCAAGCCGGTGCACACGGTCACCACCCGAGGCGGGCGCGCGGTGCGCGTCACGGCCGCCCATCCGTTGCTCACCGGGCGCGGCTGGAAGCCGTTGGCCGACATCGTCGTCGGTGACCACATCGCCGTGCCAGCAGCGTTGCCGGTGTTCGGCTCGCTCGACCTCGATGACGCCGAGATCGATCGCTTGGCCGGCCGGTCCGAGTGCCTGGGAGGCGTTCCCCCCGACGCCTTCCTGCTCGACCGGCGGGGTGTCGAGCAATTCGTGACCGCACTCGGCGTGGTCAACGACACCTACGTCACGTCGTGCGAGCAGCTCGCCGTCGACGTGACGCATCTCTTGTTGCGCCTTGGCGCACGACCGCAGCTGACCGAGCGATGGGCGCACACGCGTGGCGGTGGAACGCTCGTGTTCGAGGTCGTGCCGATGGACGAGTCCTTCGACGAGTTACCGATCGAGGTCTGGGAGGACGTCGCCAAGGAGAAGGGCGAGCGCAGCTGGGCCGAGATCAATCGCCTTAGTGGACAGACGCGATTGCGCAACTGGCACGCCAACCGCAAGCCGCCGCTGCGCAGCACGATCCAGTGCCTCGCCGACGAGCTGGACAGTGATGTCTTACGCTGGTGGGCGTCGCCCGACGTCGTGTGGGATCGGATCGTCGAGATCAGCGAGCCCGTCCTCGATCAGGTCTACGACTTCAACGTGCCCGGCACCCACAACTTCGTCGCCGGTGACGTGTTCGTGCACAACACCGCGTTCGGGCTCGGCCTCGCGGTGCACGCTGCCCAGACGGCGCGAGTGCCGGTGCTGTTCTTCTCGTTGGAGATGGGCCACGCCGAGCTCACCCAGAGAATCCTCAGCAGCGAGGCCCGGGTGGACTCCACCAAGCTCCGCAACGGACGGCTGAACGAGGCCGACTGGACCAAGCTCGGTCGCGCCGTCGGCCGCCTGGAGGTACCGCTCTATTTGGACGACAACCCGCGAGTCACGGTGATGGAGATCCGGGCCAAGGCCCGCCGGCTCAAGGCCCGCGAGGGACTCGGTCTGATCGTGATCGACTACCTGCAGCTGATGAGTGGTAGCAACACCGAGAACCGCCAGCTGGAGGTCAGCGAGATCAGCCGTGGCCTGAAGATCCTGGCTCGCGAGCTGAGCACACCGATCGTGGCGTTGAGCCAGCTGAGTCGAAACCTGGAGAGCCGCGCCGACAAGCGCCCGATGCTGGCCGACCTGCGCGAGTCGGGCTCGCTCGAGCAAGATGCCGACGTCGTGATGTTCCTGTACCGCGACGAGGTCTACAACGGTGAGTCACCGGACAAGGGCTCGGCCGAGATCATCATCGCCAAGCACCGCTCCGGCCCGATCGGCATGAAGCGCCTCGCCTACCTCGGCACCTACACCCGCTTCGAAAACATGGCCCGCAGCGTCTGACTGTAGGGAGGGGTCCCGAGATTGCGCTAGGTTGACGGCGTGGAGATCCTCTACATGTCGACCAACGGATCCGCCGACGCGACGAAGGCTTCGATCCCGTGGCACCTCATGGTCAACGGCTCGATCGAGGTCGGTCAGACCGCCCGCATCGTGCTCGCCGGTGACGCAGCCGAGATCGTCAAGGCCGACGTGCGCGCGGCAGTCGAAGGCTTCGGCGTGCCGCCGTTGCGCGACTTGGTCGCGAAGGCCCGGGCGAACGGCGTACCGATCCACGTTTGAAAGGGTTGCGCGGTCGCCCGTGGGGCGACCGACGACGACCTCGCCGATCTGGGCGGCAGGTGGGCGGCGCCGCCCGACGTCGCCAATTTGATCGCGAGTGCCGACCGCGTTCTGACCTTCTGACGGGCACGATCCGCGAGACATCCGCCTCGATCCGTCTCGGGGGTTTCGTCGCGCTGGTGTGACGGGGACTGCCGGGATCTACGCGACGGCGACACACCGAATCATCCCTTGGTCCTTCTCGGATTTGGGGCACCGCCGTCGCGGCGCGGCTCGATGCCGGCTTCAAGCACGCGACGCTCGACGATGCGCCAGACGCCCTCGATGTTGGTCCAGCGGTCGTGGTACTCGCCCCACAAGATCATGTCCGGACGTTCGTGATCGCGGTAGCGATGCCAGGCCCGGACGTAGCTCACCGCCTCAGCGATGTTGTCACCGGTGAACGTGATCGAAATGTTCCCGATCAAGTGTTGCGTCGCCTCGAACTGGTCGAGGACACGGTTCATCCAGTCGACCACGGCGTCGACACCGTGCATGTCGCCACTGTGCGGCGAGGCGAACACGCAGTCCGCGACGAACACATCGCGGTGCCCGTCTGTCTCCAACCAGTCCGTCGCCCTTGCGTACCGGTACATCTGCTCGGTGATCGCCGTCCGGTCCCGGAGGCGGCTGTCGTCGTTCATGAGATCTCCCCGGCATGGTTCGTCGCGGTACGTCGCCGGCACCCGTCCGATCGCGACGGTAATCTGCGGTGTGCCGTCAGCCGATCACTCGACGCCTCGCAGTCGAGCGATCGGAGCGATGGCCGTCGTGGTCACCATCACGGTCTTCTCGTTCGCGTCGACACTGGTGAAGCGGGCAAACACGCCGGCCGAGCTGGTCGCGTTCTGGCGGATGGTCCTGACCACCGGCGCGTGGAACGCGATCGTGCTCGCATCGGGTCGTCGGCCGTCGTGGCGCAACATCCGCCGGGCAGCGCTGCCAGGTGTGTTCTTCGGCTTGGACATCGCGTTCTTCTACCTCGGTGCGACGCACAACTCCGTCGCCAATGCCGAGATCATCGGCTCGATGACACCGTTCCTGCTCGTCCCGATCGGGGCCCGGCTGTTCGCCGAGCGGCTGAACTCGCGTGCGCTGTACTTCGCCCTCTTCGCGTTCGGTGGCGTGGCCGTCGTTCTGTTCGCCGCGCCGAGCACGGGCGACGCGTCGCTCCTCGGGAGCGGGTTCGGCGTGATCGGGCTGGTCTGCTGGGCCGGGTACATCACGTGCACCCGACGCCTGCGCGGCGAGATGGACGTCGCCGGGTTCATGGCGGCAATGACCCCGTCGGCGACGCTGGCCGTGCTGCCGCTGGCCCTCGCCCGGGGAGACATGTTCTCGGTCACCGTGCACGGGTGGAAGTACATCGTGCTGGTCAGTGTGATGACTGGCGTCGTGGCCCACGGGCTGATGGTGCTCGCCCAGGCCAGCATCCCGATCGGCACCATCGGCGTCGCCCAGATCGCGCAACCGGCGCTCGCCGCGCTGTGGTCGTACCTGATCCTGGACGAGGTGCTGGTCGGATGGCAGGTGATCGGCATGGCTCTCGTGCTCGTCGGCCTGCTCGGCTTCGTGCTGCTCAACCAGCGTGGCGCGAGACGACCTGCGCCGGCCGAGTCGGAACCGTCGACCTCTGCGGCCGTGTAGCTCCTAGGCGTTGGTGGTCGCGGCCAGGAATGGACGCGGCTCGAGGCCGGCTGCAATGAGTTCGGCCCGGATGTGACGGGCCATCTCCACCGCGCCCGGGGTGTCGCCGTGGACGCAGATCGAATGCGCGTCGAGCGAGATCGGGTCGCCGTCGAGCACGGCCATCTGCCCGTCGGCGACGAAGTCGATCAGGCGCTGGGCAGCTTGCTCGGCGTCGTGGATCACGGCACCGGGCTTGCTGCGTGGTACGAGGAGCCCGTCGGGCTGATAGGCGCGGTCGGCGAAGATCTCCGAGTACACCTCCACCCCGGCCGCCCGGGCGACGAGCTCGAGCTGCGTCCCGGAGATGGCCAAGATCGCCAACGTCGGGAACGCGGCGCGGACTGCATCGACGATGCCGGCGGCCACGGTTGCATCGGCCGCGGCCAGGTTGCCGAGCGCTCCGTGGGGCTTGACGTAGCGCACCTCCGTCCCGGCGAGCTGCGCGATGCCGGCCAGCGCGCCGATCTGGGTGACCACCATGCGCCCGATCTCGTCCGGATGCATCGGGATGATGCGCCGGCCGAAGCCCTCGCGATCCACGTACGACGGATGGGCGCCGATCACGACGCCGTGTTTGGCGGCGGTGCGACACGTCGCGTACATCGTCTCCGGGTCACCGGCGTGTCCACCGCACGCGATGTTGGCACTGCTGACGACGGACAGCATCGCCGCGTCGTCGCCCATCGCCCACGGCCCGAAGCCCTCGCCGAGGTCGGAGTTCAGATCGATCGTGTGCATCGTCGGGTCCTTTCGCTGCCTGCCATCTCAGTACACGCCAGCTCAATACACAATCGTCTCGACCAGTGGCCGCTGGTCGCGGACTCGATGCCATCCGAGTGGTGTCAGGTCGATCGTGTCGTATCCGCCGGTCGTGATCAACTCGGCGATGCCTCGACCCGCGGCGGGAGCGTGCATCACGCCATGCCCGGAGAACCCGGTGGCGAAGAGCAGGTTGCCGATCTGGTCATGGGGACCGATGACCGCGTTGTGGTCGAGCAGGTTGACCTCGTAGTGGCCGGCCCACGATCGCCGCATCCGCAGCTGATCCATCGCCGGGATGCGTTGCACGAGCAACGGCCAGAAGACGTCCTCGAACAGGTCGCGGTGCGGCTCGAAGTCGTCGTCGGCATCGTGGTCGTCCACGGCCGCAGGCTGGATGCCGCCGATGAACCCGTCGCCCTCGGGCCGGACCCAGATGCCCGACGTGTCGAACAGCATCGGGAAGCCCTCGCGCGACACGGGAGCCTGGAAGCTGAACACGGATCGTTTCTTCGGCACGATGGGTAGGTCGATCCCGGCGAGCGCGGCGAGCCGGCCCGACAGCGCACCGGCGGCGAGCACGCAGACGTCGCACGGGAGCGTCTCGCCCGTCGCCAGCCGCACGGCAGACACAGCTTTCGCGGCGTCGCCGTCGATCTCGAATCCGGTGACCGGAGCTTCCCGGTATTCGACCCCGGCGCGGCGGGCGGCGCGCTTGACGACCGAGAGCAGTCCCCACGCGTCGAACCAGCCCTCGCCGGACAGGCCGAACGTGCCGACACCGACGCCGTCGAAGTCGAACTGCGGAAAGCGTGCCTCCAGGTCGGTCGGCGTCAGGACGGCGACGTCTGCACCGTGCGAGCGTTGCATCGCGGCCGCCGCGGCGCGCTCGTCGAACTGTTGCGACGTACCGAGGATCAGGTATCCCGCCTCGACGTACCCGATGTGCGAGTCCTCGTCGGCGACATGCTTCGCGAGGTCACGGAACAGCTCGACTGCGTGCAGGCTCATCGCGATGCACGTCGGTGTGCCGAACTGCGTGCGAATCGAGGCGGCCGACAGCGCCGTTGACGAGCGCTCGTAGGACATGTCCTTGTCGATCACCGTGATCGGGCCGGTGTGGCCGGCGCGGCGGAGTTCCCACGCGCAGCAGCTGCCCACGATCGCGCCGCCGACGATGACGATCCGGTTGGTGCGGGACGGAACCATCGCTGCTTCGACGCGCTGCGGATCAGTTCGGCGTCAGGCCGAGATTGGCGCGGAAGCGGTTCTTGATGAACACCGCATCGCGTGGCGGCATGCTGCGCGGCAGGTTCTCGGCGCGGATCTTCACGACGGCCAAGCGCGGCCCGGTGGCGGGCGCGGCGTGATCGGCGATCAGCTGCGTGAGGTGATCGTCGTTCGTCACGACCCGGCTGTCGGCGAAACCGAGTGCCGCTGCGACCGCAGCGATGTCGATGCCGAGGCCGGTGTGGCTGATCTGCATCCCGGTCTCGCCATAGCGCTCGTTGTCGAGCACGACGATGTCAAGGTTGGTGGGACTGGCCGCAGCGATGGTGGCGAGTCCGCCGAGGGCCATCAGTTGCTCGCCGTCGCCGGTGACGACCAGCACCCGCCGGCCGGGCTGGGCCTGGGCCACACCGAACCCGACGAGCGCGGCGCCGCCCATCGCGCCCCACAGGTAGTAGTTGCCGTCGTGGTCGCCCGCGGCGTGCACGTCGTAGGTCGGCGAGCCGAGGCCGGTGACAACCAGCGCATTGCCACGGTCGGCGAGCAGGCGGGCGACGGCCTCGCGCCGGTCGAGGATGTTCATCGCGCTCACCACTGCTTCCGTCCGAGGAGGCGTTGACCGATGAGCACGGCGATCTGCTGATCGCCGTCGTAGGCCATCGTGGTGGCCTGCTCCACGTTGTCGATCAGATCGCGGGCGTTGTCGGCGCGCAGCACGGTGACGCCGATCGCCTCCAGGCTGGCCTGCGTGGCACGGCCCATCGGGTTCTGCCACGGATTGAACTCGGCCCACTCGCCGCGCATCGTCACCAGGATCAGCAGCGGTACCCGCGCGATCACCGGCAGTGAGAGCATGTTGATGCAGTTGCCCACTCCGGACGACTGCATCAGGATTGCCGACCGGGTTCCGCCGAGCCAGGCACCGGTCGCGATCGCGATGCCCTCCTCCTCGGTCGTCAGCACGTTCGTCACGATGCTGGGGTCCGCCGCGCAGAGGTTGATCAGCCGGGTGTGGCCGGCATCGGGCACGTAGCTGACGTGCGCCACACCGGCCCCGCGCAGCACACCGTGCAGCGCTCGCGGCCAGTCCGTTTGGACCGAAATCTCGATCTCGTCGACGTTCATGGGTTCACTTCTACCGCTGCCGAGCGCACGATGTCCGATCTTTGCCGGTTCCGGCCCGATGTCGGCAAAGATGCCCGATGGACCGCTCCCAACTCCATCCCGCCCGGAGGAACCCATGAGATTCGAGAACAAGGTCGCCGTCGTCACCGGCGCGGCGCGAGGCATCGGCCAGGCATGTGCAGCGCGGCTGTTCGCCGAGGGCGCCAACGTCGTGCTCGCCGACATCGATGTCGACACGCTGGCCGCCACTGCGGCGGAGTTCGCATCGCCGGATCGGGTCCATTCGGTGGTGACCGATGTGTCCCGCAAGGACCAGGTCGACGCGCTCGTCGCCGCGGCGGTCGCTGTCTTTGGCGGTGTCGACATCATGGTCAACAACGCCGGCATCGCGATGATGCAGGACTTCCTCGACATCACCGAGGCCGACTACGACGCCGTGCTGTCGGTCAACCTCAAGGGTCCGTTCCTCGGCGTGCAGGCCGCCGGCCGGCAGATGATCGCCCAGGGCCGTGGTGGCGTGATCATCAACATGTCGTCGATCAACTCCCGCCTCTCCAACCCGCGGGTGACGACGTACGCGATCTCCAAGGGCGGACTGAACCAGCTCACCGGCACGTCGTCGATCGCGCTCGCGCCGTACGGCATCCGCGTCTGTGGCGTCGGGCCGGGCACGATCATGACCGCGATGGTCGACGGGTCGTTCATCAGCAACGACGCCGAACGCCGCATGGTGCTGTCGCGTACGCCGATGGCGCGTTACGGCACGCCAGACGAGGTCGCAGGTGTGGTGGCGTTCCTGGCCAGCGACGACGCGTCGTACATGAGCGGGCAGACGGTCTACCCCGACGGTGGCCGACTGATCCTCAACTACACCGTCCCGGTCGAGGACTGAACGATGAACGAGATCTTCGGCCACCTGCACCACGTCTGCATCGTCGTCCACGACATCGATCGCACACAGGCCTACTACGAATCGATCGGCGTCGGCCCGTGGCAGGTGTACCCGCCGCTCGCCGACTACACCGACCTCGAGACGCCGAGTCGAGACGGTTTCCTGGCGATGCAGTACCGCGTCTGCAATCTCCCCGACGTGCAGCTGCAGCTGTGCCAACCGAACAGCGCCCCGAGCCCGCAGCGCGTCTTCCTCGACACCAAGGGTGAGGGCGTGTTCCATCTCGGCTTCGAGGTGCCGGATGCCGACGCAGCGCAGCGCGCTGCCGAGGCGGTCGGTCTCGGACAGCTGATGCGCGGCAGGCGCACCAATGGCACCGGTTTCAACTACTACGACACCCAGGACAGCGCCGGCGTCGTCCTGCTGACCCGGGCGTCTCCGCCAATGTGACTACACCGGGCTGAGATTGCTGACATCGGCGACGAGGTCGACCGAGCGCAGGCGTTGTTGGACCGTCGGTGCCGAGTGAACGACCATCAGCTCGTCGGCGTCGGCGTGTACGGCGAAGTCATCGAGGTACTCCTTGATCGTGTCCGGTGCACCGACGGCCGAGTAGTGCATCATCTGCACGATCTGGCGACCCTGCGGCGAAGCCAGGATCTGGTCGGCTTCGTCGTCGCTGAACTCGCGTTCGCCGCCGAGGAAGCGGGCGACGCGGAAGCGGCTGACGGCACGGTGCATCTCGGCGGCCTCGGCGTCGGTCTCGCCGGCGATGACGTTCACCCCGGCGAGCACGTACGGCTCGGCCAACTGCTCGGACGGCTTGAAGTCGCGGCGATAGGTGGCCACGGCTTCCTGCAGCGCGCCGGGGGAGAAGTGCGACGCGAACGCGTAGGGCAGGCCCAGCGCGGCGGCCAGGCTCGCACCGAACAGCGACGACCCGAGGATGTAGAGCGGTACGTTCGTGCCCTTGCCCGGTGTCGCATGCACGCCTGGGATGCGTGTGCGCCCGCTGAGGTATCCCTGCAGCTCGATCACGTCCTGCGGGAACGTGTCCGATGCCATCGGGTCGCGGCGCATCGCACGCATCGTGGCCTGGTCGCTGCCGGGGGCACGGCCGAGACCGAGGTCGATCCGGCCCGGGTGCAGCGTCTCGAGCGTGCCGAACTGCTCGGCGATCGGCAGCGGCGCGTGGTTGGGCAGCATGATGCCACCCGAGCCGAGGCGGATGGTGTTGGTCTGCGAAGCAACATGAGCGATCAGAACGCTGGTCGCGGACGAGGCGATGGACGCCATGTTGTGGTGTTCGGCGTACCAGATCCGCCGGTACCCGCGAGCCTCGGCCCGCTGCGCAACCGCCACGGTCGCGTCGAGCGCCTCACGCACCGACTCGCCCTTGCCGACGATCGCGAGATCGAGGATGGACAGCGGCACGTTCGGGCGCAAGGGCATGATGCAGTCAACCACCGACCCCCGCCAAGTATTTCGATGTGAATCGAACCCGCGGCGTCGCGTCAGCCGTCGGATCAGGGATTCCGTGGAACGACCGGCCGGCGCAGTGGTCGGCGGACGGCTACGGGACTTCGTGTGGCGTGATACCAGCGAAGGATGCTGCGTGTCGGGGATGGTCGGTCACAACGTGGTCGCGGACCTCGTTGACGTTCAGGAACCGGACCTCGCAGAACGGGCACTGGTGGATGTGGAGGGGCGCGTCGCTCATGAGGCTCACTCGACCACCAAACCTGTCAGTACGCAAGGGAAACGAGGTCCGAGGCGCGCCGCGATTGGGACCGATGGCCCTAGTGGTGGGGGTGGGTTACGGCGACGATGGGGGCATGAGCAAGCAGATCACCGTTGGCTACGACGGCAGCCCGTCATCGTCGGAAGCGGTCGCCTGGGCGGCCGGCGAAGCGGCAGCACGGGGCAGCCGGTTGCGCATCGTGACGTGTTATGCGATCCCGGTCATGGGCGATGCGGCCTATTGGCCGACCGGCGACGTCTACGCGCTGCTCCTCGACGGCGCAGAGAAGAGTGTGTCGGCGATGCGGGCGATCGTCGCCGAGCAGCATCCCGGTCTGGAGATCGTCACCGACGCATCGGCCGGCCCGGCAACGAGTGTTCTGCTCCATGACGTCGAACCCGAGGACCTCGTGGTCGTCGGGGCGAGCAGCCACGAGGGAGCATCTGCGTTCTGGCTCGGGAGCACGCCGCGCCAGGTCGTGCGGCAGAGTCCGTGCCCGGTCGTCGTCGTGCGTGGGGCCGCCAGTCGCGGGCGTCCGGATCGCGTCGTCGTCGCCGTCGACGGTTCGCCATCGTCGGACCTCGCGCTGCGCTGGGCCGCTGACGAGGCTGATCTGCACGGGGTGCAGCTCGTCGTACTGCACGCATGGGAGTACCCGTACCTGCCCGTCGACGCAGGTTCGGCGCAGGGTCACGACATCACCAAGATCGATGCCGCATGCCTGCTCGACCGGGCAACGGAGGCGGCCCGCGAACGCTGCGCGGCTGACGTCATCGACGTTCTCGTGGAGGACACGCCCGTATCGGCACTGCTCGAGACGGTGCGCGATGGAGACCTGGTCGTGGTCGGCTCGCGAGGACGTGGCGCTGTTCGGGCCGGGCTGTTCGGCTCGACGGTGAACAGCGTGCTCGAGCAGAGCGCGGTGCCAGTGGTGGTCGTGCGCGGCACGCCAGCCGATTGATCTGGACCGGCTTCAGACGCCGGCGGGCACCGGTTGCGCCGCCGCGATCGGCTTGTGCACGGTGGCTGTTGCGTGGCCGTTCATCGCCGGCGACGGGTCGTGCAGCAGGCGTTGCGCGTCGGCCAACTCGTCGGACGTGAACGCCCGGTTGGTGTGGCAGAACTCGACCATGTTGGCGCTCGGGTCACGGATGTAGATGCTCGTGCAGAACTCGTGGTCCACCTCGAGCACGTGATGGCCGTGCGACCGCCAGCGATCGCGATGGCGATGTAGGTCCTCCACGGTCGGCGCGTCGAACGCGATGTGGTTCACCCACCACGGCAGTCCCGCAGTGGTGTTGATGTCGACGGGAAACGTGTCGCCGATCTCGGTGTCGTGGATCTCCCAGAACGCGATCATCCCGTTGTCGCTGCTGCCGCCCGCGCCATTGGTGTCGTAGAAGAAGTGCTTGCTCCACCCGCCGTGCTCGCCCGGCGTCGGCGCGGTCACGACCTTGACGAGGTTGAAGCCCATCACACTGGTGTAGAACTCATGCGTGGCCGCCGTGTCACGGGTGGCGAGTGCGACGTGATGAAATCCCATGGCGTGAGTTTCGCACGTCGGGGGCAGCGCCGTGACGGCGGACGGACGTGGTATCCGTGGTTCGAGTCGCCATGATGGGGGCGTGTTGATCGCTGCCGTGCTCGCCGAGAACCTGCTCGGTGACGACCTGCTCGCCTGGCTCGTCCTCGCGCTCGGCGGTGCGTTGCTCGTCGGCAACGTGCTCGCCCTCGTCAAGCCCCCGCCGCGACCCAAGCAGGGCGAGCTCGCGGTGGCCCCGCGCGGTCGAAGCCTGTTGATGGCGTTGATCGGTTTCGTCGCGGCCGTGTGGGCGCTCGGCTCGCTCGTGACGAAGTAGCCGTGCCGCCGATCCCGCTCCGATTCATCCAGTCCGCGGCGCGCGCGTCCGACCTGCCGCCGTCGCAGCGCGAGATCGCCGTGGTCGGTCGATCCAACGTCGGCAAGTCGTCGTTGATCAACGCGTTCGCGAACCGCACCCGCCTCGCCCATGTCAGCAAGACGCCTGGACGCACGCAGTTGATCAACCTGTTCGAGGTGTCACCAGGATCGACGGTCGTCGACCTGCCCGGCTACGGCTACGCCAAGGTGCCCGGGCGCGTGCGCGCCGAGTGGGGACCGATGATCGAGCACTACCTGCTCGAGCGCGACGAGCTGCAGATGGTGCTCGTGCTCGTCGATGGCGAGATCGGCCCGACCAAGCTGGACATCCAGATGCTCGATTGGCTGCGCGACAACACGGTGCCGCACCAGGTGATCGCGACCAAGAGCGACAAGGTCAAGTCGTCGAAGAAGCAGACCCGCCGCAAAGAACTCGCCGAGGGTTGCATGCTCGAACCCGGCGACGTGCTGTGGGTCAGCGCGGCGAAAGGCATCAACATCGATCGGCTGCAGGACCTGATCCGGTCCTGGCTCTCGCCGTGATGCAACCGGTTGCGTCGTTCGTCCCTGACGATTCCTGCACCAACGCTGACAGATGCTTGAACAGTGGGTTCGTATGGTTGGGCATCGTTCTGTCCGGCCCGGTGTTCATGACCGGAGTGCTCGAGGTCCAGATCACCGACCTGCCCGGCTACGCCCGCAGTCGGCGCTGGATCGGTGTCGCTGAACCTGACTGTGTCGAACCCTGCACTCGCCGGCTTCCTGACGGTGTACCCATGCGGCCCGCGCGACGAGGTGTCCAGTGTCAACTACGTCGCCGGCCAGACCGTAGCCAACGCGGTCATCGCACCCGTGTCGCCCACCGGCACGGGTTCGTGGCTCCCTGACCACGACTCGACGTGTGCAAGCCAACGCTGCGCCACTAGGCTCTCGGTCCTCTGCGGGTATAGCTCAGTGGCAGAGCGCTTGCTTCCCAAGCAAGATACGCGGGTCCGATTCCCGCTACCCGCTCCAATTGTGTCACCACCCCGCGCCCAAGTCGGCGCGCCACGCTTCACCAGCTGTTCGCACTCGGTGTGGCTTTCCCCCGGTGAGCGAATTGCAGTCGTGTCGTTCGAAGGTTGAAGCGCGACAATTCCGCGAGAGGTCGACGTGTGGTTCCCGATGGTTTCTCCAACCTGAGGTGATCGATCGTCCTCACCGACTCAAGTCGGCGCGGTTCAGCCGAGCCCGATTCGCGGCCTGCGTGCCGGCTGCCCATCCGGCTGCATCGGAACCGCCGCGGACTGCACTCGTCCGCAGCGTCGGAAAGATCGACGCCACTGCTTCCTCGACGCGACTGCTGCGTGCCACCAACACCGGCAGGAGGTGGCCGCCCAACTCGTCCACGGCGTCGTGCTCGACGCGACTGTTGACCTCGGCCAGGCGGCCGTCGATTCGGTACGCGTACGACATCAGGAACGACGATCGAAAGCCACGGCTGCGTTCCCGGCTGCCGGCGGGAGCGGTGCCCGTTTGTTCGCGAAGCGCTGTCTCGGCCTGGACGAGGAGTGACGTGTACAGCACCTCGACCGTCATCACGTCACCTTCGAACCCGATGATGCTGGACATGGAGTGGCGCTGCATGAAGACCGCCGAGCAGCGGTTGTGTTTGGCGACGAAGTGCAGGAGCAACGACTTTGCATTGGCGTACGGCTCGTCGACCGCGAGACGGACGGTGATCGGAGCGTCGTCGCGATCGCTGTGCTCCCAGATCAGCGCTTCGTCGATCGCGTGACGGGCCATCAACTCGTGCGCCTTGGCCGTGAAGGCCTCGGCCTCGGCGTCGAACGTCGTCGACTCAGCTTTCGCCAGCAGCGCTCGAACCTTGGCGAGCATGCCTGATGCGCCGGCATCGGTGACGACGCGGCGTCGATGGTCGCGGGCTGCGGCCGAACCCGGTGGCGGGAGCACGTGTGGCAACCGGGGCTGTCCCGCGAGTGCACGGAAGATCATGAGCACATTGGCGATTGCTGCTGGATGGGCAAGTCCTTGGTCGGCGACGAACTGAGCCAACCAGCCGGTCGTGGTGCCGGTGCGGTGAACACCGAGCCCCTCCAGCTGCGCGATCCAGCGCGGGTCGAGATCGTCGGCCTTCCAGCAGAGCGACTCGGCAGCGATGATTCGGAGCGCGAGCGACGGCGCGTTCGCCACGGAGACGCGGCCCATCTCTCGGACGAGCTCGGCAGGCTGCCAGCCGCACAACCACACCACCCCGATGAGTTGCAACGCGACGCGCTCCAACTCGCGCAACACCAGCGCCGGCGGGTACTGCGCGAGCGACTCGGTGATCCGGGGATCGACGTGCCAGTTCCACGCTGGTCCGGTCATCGCCTGACTGACGAGAATGGCGATCGCCTCGCTCTCGGTAAGTCGCGGCGGATCGGTGTCGTCTTGTTCAGGGCGACGTTCGTCGCCGGGTTGGGAGGTTGCTCGACCGTTGTGATGCGCCGCCCGGCGCTGTGCCTTGGCAGCTCGTCGCTGCCGATTCTGCTTGCCCACGTGACGTCGCTCCTGTGCTCG
>JANNZY010000065.1:0-5132 GCA_031410915.1 Actinomycetes bacterium | reverse complement strand
GTTCAAGTCGGAGCTAGGAGTCACCCCGGCGGCGCACATCGAAAACATGCGGATCGAGTGCGCATGCAGGCTGCTCGAAACCACGACGCTCGCTGTCGACCAGGTTGCGTCGACGAGCGGGTTTGGCACCACCGAGACCATGCACCGCGCCTTCAGACGACGAATGAACACCACCCCCGGCCAACACCGACGCCACTTCTCACCCTGAGGTGGGAGTCGGTGTTGGCGCTACGGGCTGAAACCAGAACTCGATCTCGGCGCTCTCCACGTCGAATCGCGCGGCATGCTCGACTCCGGCCGGCACCTGATACCACTCACCCACTTCGAACGACTGAACGGTGTTGTTCATCGAAAGGATCAGCGATCCCTTCGTGATCACGCCAACGTTGCTTGTGGCGTGGCTGTGCGGCGGGATGCTCGTTCCGGCGGGGTACGAAGCGAAGAGCACTTCACAGAGCTCGGCCGCCAGCCGATACGCATCGAACGGACCATCGAACGCCGGGAGCGCAGCGATCTCGGGTGGAAAGTGACCTCGTTCAGTCATGTCTCGTTCCTTTCGTTGATGGTTGGGGGGCGCTGCGCATCGAGTCGAGTGAGCCGGATAGGTCGAAGTCGGCATCTGAGGGAAGGTCGGACAGCGACATGACACGATGCAGGTGATGTATCCCTGGACTCAGCTCGCCGACGACATCAACTGCCGCAGCCGCGACAACAGCAGTCGCATGCGACTGTCGATACCCGGCGACCCATCGGGTCCCGCCCGGTCCTCGAGCCAACACGACCCAACGATCACCGCCCGGGAATCGGAGACCGCGTGGCAGCCGTCGGGCACCAGGCACCCACGTCAAGGCGGCCAATGTGCCTGTCGCCAGGCGTGAGTCGAGCCCCAAATACGTCTGAACTGGATCGCCCAACTCCCTCGTGAGGACATGTTGGTCCGAGAAGTCCGCGCGGTACAGCCACCGACGCCCGGACTCCGGCAGGTCGAACGCGACCGGTCGAGAGAAGTTTCGGATGGACTCACCCGTCGCTGTGTCCGACAGACCGCGGCCGAGCAACCCATAGACCCACTCGATTGCTGCCCCGCCATGCCGTTCACCGGCACCAAGGAAGACTGCTACGTCGATCGGACCAGGTGCGACTCCGTGCACCGCCGCTGCCACCAAGTTCGTCAGCCCCGGCGCCAGCCCAACGCTGACGAGCACCGGGCTGGCCACCTCCAGCCGCTCGAGCGCAGCGACGTAGCTGGTGCTCGCCGTGATGTCGACGACGGCGGCACCGCGCCCTGCGATCCTGGCCACCAGTCCAGCGTCCTCGAAGCCAGAGGCGTTGACGACGACATCGATGTCGCCGACGTGCTGATCGAGCGCGGCGTCGCTCACACAACGCAGGTCGATGACGCGATCCGCCCGACGTGAATCACGCCCGGCAACCAGGACGACGGCGCCACGAGCCCGCAGCACCGACACAATCCGCGCCCCCGTGTCGCCATAGCCCCCCAGAACCAGAACTCGCATCAACCTCTCCATCAACTTCGGCTGAGGCCGGCCAGGCGGCCGGCGCACATCACAAGAGTTTGCTTCCGCGAACTTGGACCACGCCTGGCCTCGTTCGACTCAGAATCTCCGCACTCTGATCCATGATCAGTGCTGACAACGGCGCCCGTAAAGGACGAAGGCGTGACGATCCCTGACATCGATTGACGACGACGTCATCATCAGGGAACGACCTGTATGCGGATGAGGTCGCGAGCCACGATCGTCTCACCGTTGAAGCCGCCGCGACGCACGTCTGCCAGGTATGCCGCCTCGTCGTCGTCGTTGACGGGGGCGGGGATCAGGTGTGTGAGAACAAGAGTGGAGGGTCGAACCAATGCGGCGAGCGCTCCCACGCTCTCCGCGCTCGCATTCCACGTGAGAAGCGAAGAGGAGACCCGCTCGGCCAGCAGTGCTTCGTGGACCACCACTTGGGCGCCGTGTGCGAGCGCACGCACACCATCACACACGCATGTGTCACCGCTGACCATGACGGCCACGCCGGACCGTTCAATGCGGTACCCCGTGGCGGGTTCCACCGGGTGATGGTCGACGAGAGTCGTCCGGATCGTCCATCCCTGGATGTCCAGCACGGTGCTGACGTCGCTGGTCGGCGCGAAGCGATGAACCCTGATGCGCGGTCGAGGACCGGCTCCAGCGTTCGCCTGCCGGTAGAAGCAGTCGTCGTCGAACGCGTCGAGACAGGTGTCGGCGAATCGTGCGGCCGGCCGTCGGGAGCGTGCACAACGAGTGGCCCTTTGCCCCCGGCCGACCAACGCGCGATCGCCAACGTGGCGAGGTCGCTGATGTGGTCCGAGTGGTGGTGGGTGAGGAAGACACCGACGAGCTGGGTGAGGTCGAGCCCGGCGGCAATCGCTCGCAGCGTTGCGCCTCGCCCACAGTCGATCAGCACCCACGCGTCGTGATCGGTGATTGCCACGGCTGATCCTGCTCGGTCGGGATCCGGGTTCGGCGTTCCGCTCCCGAGTACGACTACGGCGACCACGATGCAGAGGATGGCATGTCACCACGCTCGCCCATCATCGGCAGTTGTGGATAGAGCACGCTGAGGTCACTCGACAAAGCGCTGCGGACGTGTCGACTCAATTCATCAGCAAGCACTTCGTAGGAACCCGACTCGATCCCGTCGAGAGTCCGATTCGCAACGCTAACCGGATCCAATTTGGGTGCGTCGATCTCCATGGTCATGTCGGTGTCCACGTATCCCACGAACACGCCAACCACTTGCGTGTTTTGTGCGCTCGGCTCTTGGCGAAGCGAGTTGGTGATTGACCATCCAGCAGCCTTGGACGCGCAATAGGTCGCTGTCGCAGGAATGCTGACCCACGACACCATCGACAAAACGTTGACGATGGTCCCGCCACCGTTCGCGGCGAGTGTCGGCGCGAAGGCGCGGCTCAATGCGAGCGGCCCGAGGACATTCGTTTCGAACTCGCGGCGAGCGGCGAAGAGCGCATCGTCGGACAGCACTGAAGTGCCTGTGGCGATGCCAGCGTTGTTCACAAGCAGCGTCACGTCGCCGCAGCGCTCTCGAGCGGCAGCGATGTCCGTTGCGGATGTCACGTCGAGCTGAACCGGGACTAAGTCGGCATAGTCGAGCATGCCTAGATCGCGCGTCCCGCCATACACCTTGGTCGCCCCGCGGTCGAGGAGGGTGCGGCAGAACGCCGCTCCCAGGCCCCGGTTAGCGCCGGTGACGAGAGCGATGGATCCGTCGATGTTCACAGCTCGGTCTCCTCTCGTTCGTGCAGTCAGACATCGTCTTCCGTTGCCGTTGTTGAACCTGGCCGGGGGCGACGCAGCACATCCGATTTCCGCGACCCCAACAGATGATCAGGGCTGCCAAGGCGTGCGGCAAGGACGATCAACTGACGATGTCCGACACCAACGCACGAACCCGTCAGGCGGACAGCGACTGTGAGGCAGCGCGGCGATGACGACTGGCTAAGAGCCAGCCGAGCGAACGGTCGGCAAAACCCACCGTTCCGCGACGTGTGGTCACGGCCGCGGGATGCGATAGAGGCTGCGGGTGACACCATCAGGAAAGACGGGGCGGCCGATAGCAACGCCTCCAAGGCGTTCGGCGAGTCGCCGAGCGGCTTCGTTGTCGTCGTGCATGTACGTCTCGACCGACTCCCAACCACACACGTCATAGGCGAACGTAACCGCTGCCCTGGAGGCATCGATTGCGAGCCCTGCGCCCCGAGCTGATGGTAGCAACCACCATGTGAGCTCTCGCGGCCAGTCAATGCCCTGCCAGAAGCCGCAGACACCGACGACGTCTTGAGTCGTGCGCTGCTCGACGGCCCAGACGCCAAATCCTTGTAGAACCCAAGAACCGATGTCCGACGCCAACCGACTGAACGCCTGACCGGCCGTGAGCGGACCGCCATAGTTGGCGCTCGCAGCCGAGTCACAGTAAAAGCGCTCGTAGGCGTCGAAGCAGTCTGACGCGAGAGGTCGGAGCACAACACGCTCGGCGTTGATCACGGGTGGAGAACATAAGCCTGCGTGCACTCGCCAACTATACGGCTCGACGCACGGCAGCCTTCGCCGACCTCCATCGCTGATTCGTCCGAGGGGCTTGGTGCAAGTGCGGCATACCCGCACATTGACGATGCTGCCGCCGGCGTCGTGGTGATCGGACGGTAAGCGCACCGAGCGATCGCCGGGTATGCGCGACCGCGGGCGCCGTGCCCGTCGATAACTGGCGGGCCCCGCGTCGCACGATCGCAGACTCCGAGCGGAACCCTCCCGGGGCCGGTTTCGCTATGTCCCGGAGTCCACTCGCGCTGGAGTCGGCTCGGGCCGAGAGCCTGGAAGGCGCTCAGGAAGATGGTGGTCACGTCACGATTGTGCGTCGTGCACGAGGATCGCGATTTGGACTCGGTTCGTGACTGCGAGCTTGGTGAGGAGACGCGAGACGTGCGATTTGACGGTGGCCTCGCTCATGAACAGGGATGCGGCAATCTCGGCGTTGGATGCTCCGGACCCCACCGCGGTCGCGACCTCTCGCTCCCGGTCGGTGAGCGATGTCAGGCGCTGGGCAGCGAGGCGACGGCGATCTGTCGTTTCGTCGTTGCCGAGGTGAGAGAGGAGTGTGCGGGTGACCGACGGTGAGAGCATCGCTTCTCCTGCAGCCACGAGGCGGACTGCGTTGATGATCTCCGTGGGCGCTGTGTCCTTTAGCAGGAATCCGTCGGCGCCTGCGCGAAGCGCGCTGATGACATGCTCGTCGGCTTGGAATGTGGTGAGCACGATCACGTGCGGCGGAGTCGGAAGGCGGCGGAGGGCGGACGTGGCGGCGATGCCGTCCATCCCGGGCATCCGGATGTCCATCAGGACGACATCGGGTCGGTGCGCCCGCACGGCCGCAACGGCGTCGGCCCCGTCGGCGGCCTCGCCCACCACCTCCAGATCCTCCGACGACGACAGGATCATCCGGAGACCGGCACGCACCAACGCGTCGTCGTCGACCAGCAGCACCCGGATCCTCACCACGGCAGGTCGGCCTCGACGACGAAGTCACCGGACGTGTCCGGTCCGTGCACCAGGACGCCCTTGGCCAGGGCCACC
>JANNZY010000064.1:0-11610 GCA_031410915.1 Actinomycetes bacterium | reverse complement strand
GCTGAAGATCTCGTCCATGCCCTGCGGCACGACCTGCCAGGACACGCCGTAGCGGTCCTTGAGCCAGCCGCACTGGCTCTCACTGCCGCCGTCGGTGAGCTTGTCCCAGTAGTAGTCGACCTCGGCCTGGTCGGCGCAGTTGATCAACAACGACACGGCCTCGCTGAACGTGAACTGCGGCCCACCGTTGATCGCGGTGTAGGGCTGGCCGTCGAGTTCGAAGTCGACGGTCAGCACCGTGCCCGGCTCACCCGGGCCGGCCTCGTTGTAGTGCGTCACGTTGGTGATCTTCGAGTTCGGGAACACCGAGATGTAGAACTGGGCGGCGTCGTGGCCCTGGGTGTCGAACCAGAGGTTCGGGGTGATGGTCGGCATGACTCGCTCCTCGGTGAGGCTGTGGTTGATGCTGGCTCAGACGCCCCGGCCGATCAGAACTCATCGCGGTCGGCTCACTGCGCCTGCCACTGCGGCGCGTCCGGGTCGCCGCGCCAGTAGGCCAGGCGGTGCTGCGCCTCCGCGGCTGCGGCCGGGTCGACCGCTGCCCGCTTGAGGCGCATCAGCGTGGCCGCCAGCAGGCGCAGCTCGGCGATGGCACGGAGCCGTCGGTCGTCCAGCCGTTCCGCGGCACCGGCAGCGAATGCCTCGTACAGCCCGGGCTGGCCGCCCCAGCGATCGGCCCAGGTGAACAGCGCGGCATGATCCCACTCCGGTGGGCCGACGCAGAGCAGGTCCCAGTCGATCAGTACCGGACCGGCGGGATCGACGAGCACGTTGCCGGTGTGCACGTCGCCGTGCAGCAACGCGAGCGGACGGGCGGTGTGGCCGCCGTCGATCCACCATCGGTGCTCGGCGAGCGCGGCGCGCATCCCGGTGGCGGCAGCTTCGTCGACGGTGGCTGCCATCGCGATCGTGTCGTGAAAACGCCACCACGGGAAGTCGGCGCAGAACGGCAGCGGGTGATCGACGGTGCGCGGGTCGATCGCGTGGACGCGGGCGACCATCGCGCCGACCCGCTCCCAGTCCACGATTGCACCCGGGTCGGCGTCGATGCGCTCCCACGCGGTGACTGACAGCCGGCCGGACGCAACCCAGTCATCGCGGGCCGGACGGGCGGCGCGCACGCCCTCGGCCGACAGGCGTTGCGCGAAGCGAATCGCGACATCCATCGGCGCCGTCGCGATGCTGACGCGCAGGATGAGATCGCCCGCGGTGAAGACCGCGTTCTGGCCGACGCGCATCAGCTCCGGTGCTGGCAGGCTCCAATGATCGGCGGCGGCGGCTGCTGCGGCGCGCAGCTCGTCGAGGTCGTGCGAGGCGTCGAGGACGAGCGGTTCAGGCTCGAACACGGTTCGGCCGCAACACGTCGAGCCCGGGGTTGAGCCGGCCGGCGGGGTCGAACTCGTGCTTGATCCGTGCATGCAGCGCCACGACCGCTGGATCCAGGTCGCGCTCGGGTTGCGCCACGTCGTGATGCACCACGCCGACGCCGATCTCGGCCACGAACCCCATCGAACCGGCGAGGTCGCGGACGCGGCTCGGCGCGACCGACCAGCGCTCAGCATCGGGCAGCCGGGGCGGGCCGTCGGTCGGCGACAGCCCGGCCAGCGCGGCCTGCTCGGCGACATCGGCCGCGTGGCCTTCGAGCAGGGCCCAAGTCGTGGTTCCGTCCCACAGCACGGACACGGGTCGGTGCAAAGCGGCGAGCGTGGCGAACGGATCCACGGCGGCCGCGTGCCACTGCGACACCGGCGGGAGCGGGCGGGTGCGCAGGATGACCGAGCCGAGGAAGCCGAGCGTGCCCCGCGATCCGACAAGCAGCCGGCACAGGTCGAAGCCCGAGACGTTCTTCACCGTCGGGCCACCGGCCTTGACGACGCCGCCGGCGTGGGAGACGTAGTGCGTCTCGAGCAGCACATCGCGAAGCGGCCCGTACCCGAGTCGGCGGACGTCGCTGTGCCCGACAGCCAGCGCGCCGCCGACGGTACCGCCAGCCGGCAGCGCGACACCTTGGCCGAAACCAGCGAGCGCGGCGGACAGATCGGCCACCGTCGTTCCCGCGCCACACGACACGACCATCTCGTCGGCCTCGATCCACTCGATCCCTGCGGGTGGGTGTACGACCCGGGCATCCGCGACGGGTCCGCCACGAGTGCAGCTGCCGGCTACTGTCACCGAGCCGTCGGTACCGACCGACGCGGCGAACTCGGCGAGCGCGGCCGTCAGATCCACGCGCCCTCCGGAACCTGCTGCACGTCGCCGCACGACGCCGGGCTGGGCAACACCTTGGTCGGGTTGGCGAGACCAGAGGGGTCGAACGCAGCGCGCAGCGATGCCTGCGCAGCCAGATCCGCGGGCGCGAACATCAGCGGCATGTAGTCGCGCTTCTCGAGGCCGATGCCGTGCTCGCCGCTCAGCACTCCCCCGGCCGCCACCGACACGCGCACGATCTCCTCACCGGCGGCGTGCACCCGGGGCATCACACCCGGCTCGCGCTTGTCGAACACGAGCAGCGGGTGCAGGTTGCCGTCGCCGGCGTGGAACACGTTCATCACGAGCAGATCGTGCCGCTTGGCGATTTCGTAGACCTGGTTGAGAACCTCGGTCAGCTTGCGTCGCGGCACCACGGTGTCGTGCAGGTAGTAGTTCGGCTTGATGCGCGCGATCGCGCCGAACGCCGTCTTGCGGCCCTTCCAAAGCAGCGCCCGCTCGGCCTCGTCTTGTGCGACGCGCACTGTGCGCGCGCCGTGTGCTCGCCCGATCGCGACGATGCGGGCGACTTCGTCCTCGAGACCGTGGGGCAGGCCGGCGACCTCGACGAGCAGGATCGCGGCGGCGTCCATCGGCAGGCCGGCGTGGATGTACTCCTCGACGGCGCGGGTGCAGAGCGCGTCCATCATCTCCAGCGCGGCGGGCACCATGCCGTCGGCGATGATCGCGCTGACCGTCGACGTACCGTCCTCGACGCGATCGAAGTCGAGCAGCATCGTGCGCACGGCCGGCGCGTTCTGGGTCAGGCGCACGCAGATCTTGGTCGCGATGCCGAACATGCCCTCGCTGCCGACGAATGCGCCGCGCAGGTCCAGACCGACCGGCTCCGGTTCCTCGCCACCGATGGTCGCCAACTCGCCGGTGGGCAGCACGACCTCCAGGCCGAGGATGTGCGCCGACGTGACACCGTCGGCCAGACAATGCGGTCCACCGGAGTTGTTGGCCACGTTGCCGCCGATGGTGCAGCTCTGCTGGCTGCTCGGGTCCGGCGCGAAGTGCAGACCATGGTGCATGACCGCCTTGGACAGATCGAGGTTGAGCACCCCGGGCTCGACCCACGCGCTGCGCGCGTTCGGATCGACGGAGACGATGCGGTTCATCTTCGACAGCGAGATCACGACCGCTCCGTCGAGTGGCGTCGCGCCACCGGCGAGGCCCGTGCCCGAGCCGCGGGCCACATACGCGACGCCCGCGCGCACACACAGCTGCACGACGGCTTGGACCTCGGCGGCGGTGATCGGGAAGCAGACGACCGACGCGTTGCCGTCGAAGTTGGACGCGTCGCGACGGTACAGGCTGAGCTCGGCACCGGACGTGCGCACGCGGTCGGCGCTCAGTAGCCGGCGCAGTTCGCCGGGGACATCGATCATGCGCTGCGGCGGCCGCGACGGCTCGTGCGACGCGGACCGCTGATCTCGTTGTCGCGGGTCTGCTGCAGCACGATGACCTGCCCCGGCTTGACGGGCACAGCCTCGGTGGCGATGACCTCGATCGTCGGCTCGTCGGCGTTGCCGTCATCGCCGTCGCTGCCGAGGCGGGCGCGCAGTTCGGCCTCCCTCTCCTTCATCGCGTCACGGCCGTCGCGGACCGCGTCGATCACGTCATGACCCTTGTCCTTGACTCGGGCAACGGCGGTCTTGGCGAGGTGGGCGGGCGCCAACTGCGAGGCTGTTGCCTTCACCTTCTTCTTCGTGTAGCTCGCGCCGGCCACCCCGGCGATCGCTCCGGACACGAACCACGTGACTCGCTTCATCATCGCTGACGTCCTTTCGACTTCGCGGTCTCGCTACGGCGGAGACGCTTCCATGCTCGCCCGGTGCCGGTCGCGATGCCAGCCGCCTTGATGACGGGCGTCGACAGCGCGGCGCGCGCCACGCGGCCCGAGCCGGCCACGGCTCCGCTGATCGCCTCGGCCGAGCCGAGCACGCGATCGAAGCGATCGAGGTCGTCGCGGGCGGCCACCATCGCCGCGCGGGCCTGATCCGTGGTGACCTGCATCTCGGCAAGGAGCGGACGGGTCTCGTTGCGCAATGACTCGACCTCGGAGCGCAGCGAACGCAACGTGTCGAGCACGCGCATCAACACCACGATCAACGCTGCGAAGCCGATCGCGCACAGCACAGTGCCGAGAACGATGGCCAGTTCCCCTGCAGTCATGCCTTCTCACCTCCTTGCGGTTGGTCCGACTCGTCCCGTCCGTGTCGACCCCGCAGCCGCTCGGCCACCACCGCTTCGAAGCCGTGGTCGGTCGGTTCGTACAGCCGGGTCGCGGACAACTCGTCCGGGGCGTACTGCTGCGGAACCCAACCGCGAGGATCGTCATGAGGGTACACGTAGCTCGTGCCGTGGCCGAGTGTCTTGGCCCCCTGGTAGTGGGCGTCGCGCAGGTGAGCAGGCACTTCGCCGATCAAGCCGTCCTTGACGAGCGTGCGTGCGTTCCAGATGCCGAGCGCGGCGCGATTGCTCTTCGGCGCGGTGGCCAGGTGGACGACCGCCTGGGCCAGGTTGAGTTGTCCCTCGGGCAGGCCGACGTGCTCGATCGCCTGTGCGGCAGCGACCGCGACGACGAGCGCCTGCGGGTCGGCCATGCCGACGTCCTCGCTGGCCAGGATGACCAGGCGGCGAGCGATGAAGCGAGCATCCTCGCCGGCCTCCAGCATCCGCGCCAACCAGTACAGGCCGGCATCGACGTCGCCGCCGCGGATGCTCTTGATGAACGCACTGATCACGTCGTAGTGGTCGTCGCGGCCGTAGCGCAGCGCGCTTGTACCGAGCGCGGCCTCGACGTGGTCGACGTTCATCACGTCTGGGATGCAAAGCGCGCACGCCACCTCCAGCGCGGTCAGCACCTGGCGACCGTCACCGCCGGCGCGGTCGGCGAGCAGGTCGATCGCATCGGCAGTGGCTGTGGTGCCCTCGGCGGCCAGACCGCGGCTGATCAGCTGCACGATGTCGTCGCGTCCGAGCGGCTCCAGCCGGAACAGCGTGCTGCGGCTGCGCAGCGGTGGGTTGACCTCGAAGAAGGGGTTCTCCGTCGTGGCCCCGATGAGCGTGAGCGTGCCGTCCTCGACGGCGGGGAGCAGTGCGTCTTGCTGCGACTTGGAGAAACGATGGATCTCGTCGAGGAACAGGATCGTGCCACGATCGTGCTCGCCGAGGCGCTGGCGGGCCCGCTCGATGATCTCGCGCACGTCCTTGACACCCGCCGTGACAGCGGACAATTGCTCGAACGCACGCTTCGTCGTGGCCGCAATGGCGAGCGCGAGCGTGGTCTTGCCCGTGCCCGGCGGCCCCCAGAAGATGGCCGACGTCAAGCGGTCCTGCTCGACGAGTCGGCGCAGCGGGCGACCCGGCCCGACGAGGTGCTGCTGGCCGACGACTTCGTCCAGCGTTCGTGGCCGCAGCCGCGCGGCGAGTGGTGCTTGCTGGCGGAGGCGGTCTGCCGCGGCAGCGCTGAACAGGTCGTCACTCATGGGCGCTCATCTGGGACCGGCCATCAGATCGCGTCGAGCACGAGCTGATAACCCGGCTTGCGGAAGTCGACAGCATGCTCGAGCATCCAGTCGCGAGTGACCCACTGCCAGGCCGTGAACTCGCTGCCGTCGGGGGTCGGCGCGACATCGCCACGCGTCGCATCGAACAGGAACCAGCGGTGGGCCTGACCGAGGCGTCCCTTCTTGACCTGCAGCTCAGCGGGGTATTCGTACACCACCCAACCTGGGTACTCGGCGATCGCCATCACCTCGTCGGGACCGAGGCCGGTCTCTTCACGCAGCTCTCGCCACGCCGCGGCGAGTGGCTCCTCGCCGGGCTCCAACCCGCCCTGGGGCAGTTGCCACTGACCGGGCACGTCGACGCGCTCGAAGGCGAGGATGCGGTCATCGAGGCCGCGCACGACGATCACGACACCGGCGCGGAAGTGGGGGCTCGCCATCGGGCCGAGGCTACCGGCGGCTCCGCGCGGGCCGCGTCTACAGTCCGGTCGTGGAGTCACCCCTCGAACACGTCCAGGCCCGCCTCGATCGCAGCGCCGAGGTGGCCGATGCGCTCTCCGTCGCCTACGTCGCGCGCCGTGACCAGGACGCGCTCGCTGAAGCCGGTGTCGTGGATCCCGCCCTGCCACTGGCCGGCGACGTGCTGGCGGTCAAGGCCTGCTTCGACGTCGCCAGTTGGACCACTCACGCCGGTTCCGCTGTGCTGCGCGACGCTCCCCCGGCGCTGGCCGACGCGCCGCTCGTGCAGGCCGTGCGTTCTGCCGGGGCGATCCTGGTCGCGCAGACGAACATGACCGAGTTCGCGTACGGGGCGCTCGGCCTCAATGCGACGTTCGGAACGCCCACGACGCCGATGTGTCCGGGCGAGGATCGGGTCAGCGGCGGCTCCACGTCCGGCGGGGCTGTCGCGGTTGCGCTCGGCGCCGCCGACATCGCTCTCGGCTCGGACACGAGTGGCTCGATCCGCATCCCGGCCGCGTTCTGCGGCGAGAGCGGGTTCAAGCCGTCGCAGGGTCGTTACTCCGCGGACGGGCTGATACCACTCGCTGTCAGCTTCGACGCGCCAGGCTTCATCGCTGCCAGCGTCACGCATTTGCGCCGGATCGACGCAGCACTGGTCGGTCGCAGTGGCGCAACCGGTGCCGACAACGCGTCGCTGCACGGACGGCGCTTCCTGGTTCCGCGCGACGCGATCGACGCCGGCGACACGGACGCCGCGGTGCTCGAGCGATTCGATGCCTGGTTCTCCGCCCTCGTCGCCGCCGGCGCGGAAATCGTCGAACTGGACATGCCGATGCTGGTCGAGGCGTGCCTCGCCGCACGCGCCGGATGGACGATCGCGGTCGAGGCGTTCGACTGGCACCGCAACCTCATCGCGACCGAGATCGACCGCTATGACACCCGCGTCGGCCCCCGCATCATGATGGGCGCGTCGGTTCCGGCAGCCGACTACGTGGCCGCGATGCGAGTGATCCGCGAATGCCGCCGCCGCTACGACGTGGCAATGCACGGGTTCGATGCGATGCTCACGCCGACCGTGGCAATCCTGCCGCCGCGTGTGGCCGATGTGCAGACGACGGAGTCGTACCTGGCCAAGAACACCGAGGTGTTGCGCCTGACCGAGATCGCCAACCGCCTGGATCTGCCGAGCGTTTCGTTGCCCGGCCGCCGCGACGAGCGGGGTCCGATCGGACTGATGCTCACCGGCCGCCGGGGCGACGACGCCGGAGTGCTCGACCTCGCCGTCACATTCGAACAACTGCTCGCCCGCTGACTCGAGGCGGTCGGTAGGTTCTGGGCATGATCATCGTGCGCTCCGAAGATGTCGCCAACTCCGTCCGTCATGTCTCCGGCCCGGGCTGGGACAGCAAGCGGATGATCGTCAAGGCCGACGGCATGGGCTACTCGGTGCACGAGACCCGCGTTCACCAGGGGTGCGAGAGCCGGCTGCACTTCGAGCAGCACCTGGAGACCAACTACTGCGTCAGCGGTGAGGGTGAAGTGGTGGACATGGCCACCGGTGAGACGCACCAGATCCGCCCCGGCACCATCTACGCGCTGGACCAGCACGACGACCACATCGTGCGCGCCACGAAAGGCGACCTCCACCTCGTGTGCGTCTTCAACCCGCCGGTCGCCGGGACCGAGACCCACAACGCCACCGGCGGCTACGACGCCTGAGGCGCCCGGTGATCGATCGCTCAGGCCTTGGGTGGCAGGGTGCGAATGCCGAGTTCGGCGAGTTGCTTCGGGTTCGGCGCGGTGGGCGCATTGGTCATCGGGTCCGAGCCGCTCTGCGTCTTCGGGAAGGCGATGACCTCGCGGATGTTCTCTTCGCCGGCCAGCACTGCGACCAGGCGGTCGATGCCGAACGCGAAGCCGCCGTGGGGCGGCGCGCCGTACTCGAACGGGCGCAGGAAGAAACCGAACTTGCGGTCGGCTTCCTCGTCGCTGATGCCGAGCGCGTTGAACACCCGCCGCTGCAGGTCGCTCTCGTGGATACGTATGGAACCCGAGCCGAGCTCCCAGCCGTTCAGGACGAGGTCGTACGCGAGTGCACGCACCGACATCGGGTCGGTCTCGAACTTGTCGAGGTCGTCGGGATGCGGGCGACAGAACGGGTGGTGGCCGGGCTTGGGCTGACCGGTCTCTTTGTCGCGCCCGACGAACAGTGGGAACTCCGTGACCCACAGGTAGCGGTACGGGCCCTGCCACACCGGCGGGCGCCCGATGTCGTTGCGCAACGAGCCGAGCACCTCACACGTGACGTCCCACTGGTCGGCCACGATCAGCACGAGGTCGCCCGGTGCGGTGGCCAGGCGGCCGTGCAGTTCGGCCTGCTCGGACTCGCTGAGGAACTTCGCGACGGGTGAGTCGAACGTGCCCTCGGCCGTGACCTTCAGCCAGACGAGCCCTTTGGCACCCATCTTCTTGGCTTTGTCGGTCAGCCCGTCGAGCTTGTTGCGGCCCATCTCGTCGGCCTTGCCCGAAGCGTTGATGCCCTTGATGCACCCGGCGCCGGCGAACGCCTTGAACTCGGTGCTCGCGAACACATCGGTCAGCTCGGTCAGCTCCATGGCGAAGCGCAGGTCGGGCTTGTCCACACCGAAACGGTTCATCGCCTCGCGCCATGTCATCCGCTCGATCTCGGGGATGCGCTCGCCGGTCACGGCCTCCGCCGCGGAGCGCACGGCCTCGCTGATCGCGTCGAGCACGTCGTCCTGGCTGACGAAGCTCATTTCCGCGTCGAGTTGCATGAACTCGTACTGGCGGTCGGCGCGCAGGTCTTCGTCGCGCAGGCAGCGAGCGATCTGGTAGTAGCGGTCGATACCCGCCACCATCAGCAACTGCTTGAACAACTGCGGGCTCTGCGGCAACGCGTAGAACGCGCCCGGCTCCTTGCGACTCGGTACGAGGAACTCACGTGCGCCCTCGGGCGTGGACGGCACGAGCATCGGCGTCTCGATCTCGACGAAGTCCTGGCCCTCCATCGCGCGGCGGATGGCCGAATTGACCTTGGCCCGAATGCGGAGGTTGCGCTGCATCCGCTCGCGACGGATGTCGAGGTAGCGGAACTGCAGGCGGGTGCTCTCTTCCACCTTGTCGGCGCGAGAGTCGATCGGGAACGGCGGTGCCTCGGCGGTGCGCAGCACCTCGACGTTGCACTCGCCGAGCTCGATCTCGCCGGTCGGCAGGTTGGCGTTGACGGTGCCCGCCAAGCGGGCGCGCACGACACCGGTGACCCGCACGACGAACTCGCTGCGCACATCCACGTCGTTGTCGACCACGCACTGCACGACGCCGGTGTGGTCGCGCACGTCGACGAACGCGAGCTGGCTGCCGTGCTCGCGACGGCTGGCCACCCATCCGCAGACACTGACGGTCTGGCCGATGTCGGCCGTGCGCAGTTCGCCGGACATGTGGGTTCGCATACTGGTCGCAGTCATCGTGTTCTCTCTCTGAGCGCCGACGTCAGGCTCTCGGTCACTGCTTGGACAAGGGTGTCGCGGGGCACGGCGCGCTGCTCGTCTTCGCCACGCAACGGGCGCACGACGACGGTGCCGGCTTCGAGTTCGTTGGAGCCGACGATGACGGCGACACGCGCACCGCTGCGGTCGGCGGCCTTCATCTGGCTCTTCATGCTGCGGTTCTCATAGGCGCGATCCGCGGCGATGCTGCTGGCCCGCAACTCGCTGGTGATGCGCAAGGCCTCGCGGCCCCCCGTGGTATCGACCACGAACACGTCGACGCTGTTGTCTGGCGCAGCGAAAGCCCCCTCGTCGTCGCAGGCGAGCAACGTGCGGTCCAGGCCGAGCGCGAAGCCGATGCCGTGCGTCGGTGGGCCGCCGAGCGACTCGACGAGACCGTCATAGCGACCGCCGCCACCGAGCGCGTTCTGGGCGGAGTCCAGCGTGCCGCCCTGGAATTCGAACGTCGTGCGCCGGTAGTAGTCCAGTCCGCGGACGAGCTTGGAGTCGATCGTGAACGGGACGGCGAGATCGGTGAGCCCGACTTGCACGGCGTCGAAATGTGCGGCGGCATCGGGGCTGTAGAAGTCGGCGATGCGCGGTGCCGCGGCGATCAGCTTCTGGTCGGGCTCTCGCTTGCTGTCCAAGACCCGCAACGGGTTCTTCGCCAGTGTCATCCTGCTCTCCGCGGTCAGCTCATCGCCGTTCTCGACGAAGTAGGCCCGCAGCGCATCGACGTAGCGGGCACGGTCCTCGGGCTCGCCGAGCGAGTTGAGCAGCACCGTGACCTGTCGCAGACCGAGGCGGCGGTAGAACTCCCAGCCGAGCGCGATCACTTCGACATCGAGGTACGGGTCGTCGGCACCGAGGACCTCGATGCCGACCTGGTCGAACTGTCGATAGCGGCCACGCTGGGGCTTCTCGTAACGGAAGTTGGGGCCGGCGTAGTACACCTTCCATGGGGTCAGCGGCCGGTGTTGGGCGAAGGCCCGACACACACTGGCGGTCTGCTCCGGGCGCAGCGCGATGTGGCGCTCGCCCTTGTCGACGAAGTCGTACATCTCCTTGGTGACCACGTCGGTGGCATCACCGAGGCGCTGGAAGACGCCGAGGTCTTCCATCAGCGGCGGCATGATCTCGCCGTAGCCGGCCGCTTCGACGACGTCGGCGAACACCGCCTGGAAGCGTCGCCAGCGCGCCGAGTCGGGAGCCAGGATGTCGCGCATCCCCGGACTCGTCTGGAAAGCTGGCGTCGACACGATCAGCCAGGCTACTGACCGTTGCGCTGATCGCCAGCGTGCTGTGGCTCGCCGCCGAACTGCGTCCGCGTCCCGCCACGAGCGCTCGTCAGCGAAATCGCTCCACAGCCCTGTGATCCTGCTGACGGTGGCCGACTCGCGGTGTTGCGTTCAGCACGATGTCAGCCCAGCCCCGCGATCCTCCTGACGGCGGCTCACTTGCAGTGTTGCGTCAGCACGATGTCAGCCCAGCCCTGTGATCCTGCTGACGGCGGCTCACTTGCGGTGTTGCGTCAGTACGGCGTTAGCGCAGCCCTGGGATCCTGCTGACGGTGGGGCTCAGGGGCGGTTCGAATCGCCGATGGAGTTGCGGACGAGCGAGCGCAGCTGAACCCAGGCGTCATCCTGCGTCGGAGCGGTGACTGATGCGACACGCACGCGGCCGCGGCAACGTTCGGCCTCGGCGGTCCAGCGGGCCTCGACGCCGACGAGGCGGCCACGATCATCACGCACATGGTTCTCGCGGTAGTCGAGCAGCGTGCGCCAGCCGGCACGCTCCAGCGCGTGGCGGTCGGGGTGCTCGACCCCGTGTCCTTGCTGAGTCCATGTCCACGTTCGCCGCATGGGCTCATTGTGAACCAC
>JANNZY010000063.1:0-8121 GCA_031410915.1 Actinomycetes bacterium | reverse complement strand
CCGCCCTTCGGGCGGGTGCGGTGGGTCGGCCGACCGGCGGGCGGCTGTCAATACCTCAGCACGGGTCCGAGGTTGCGCGGTGCGTTGACAGCCGCCCTTTGTCCGGTCGGCCTCAACGCCCGTACGGGCGAGCCTGGTCGGATCGGAACTTGGGGAAGTCGCCCGATCCGACCAGGCAACCCGCACAACGCCTGAACGGAGACCGACATGACCAACGACACCCCCACCCTGCAGCTCGCTGTGTGGGACGACCCACTTGCCGCAGACGGGTTGCAGACCGACACGGATGACGCCTTGATCTATCTCACGCCTCTGCTGGGGCCGACTTCAACCTTGGCGTTGCATCGGCTGTCACGATGCTTGACGACGGGCACTGGTCGTGTCTGGTCGATCGAGGATCTTGCCGCCACGTTCGGTGTCGGCGCGTCGCAGATGCGCGCCTCGCTCGCCCGCTTGGAGCGGTTCGGGATGATCCGCACTGTCGGCGGCCGGACCGAGGTCCGCACCCGCGTCCCCGCGCTCGCCGCCCGTCACGTCGAGTGATGCCCGCCTACCTCGCCGCGATCTGCCCCTATCAGGTCGCCCGCTTCGACGGGCACGCGGCATGACCGCCCCATCGGCCCGCCACATCACGGTGTGCGCCAGCCCGAAGGGTGGACAGGGATGCACCACCATCGCCGCGGTGCTGGCCGTTCTCGCCGCACAAAGCAACCAACCGACACTGCTGCTCGACACTCGCGGTGACGCCGCCGCGATCCTGGGTGTCTCGGACCAGGCACCGGCCAGCACGTTCGCTACCGCGATCGCCAATGCCGTCGAACCATGCGATCGTCTACGTGTCGCCTTCGTTGGAGGCGACCAGATCGACACTGACGCGATCAGCGCGATCAGTGAGCTGGTCGCGGCAGGGCATCGAGTGATCGTGGACACCGGCACCGATCACGACGTGTTGCACCGATTCGACCGACTGAGCCCGCAGCGCCTGCTGGTGACGCGACCGTGTTACCTGGCGTTGCGACGTGCGATCGGCGTGCCGTTCGTCCCCGATCACGTCGTGTTGATCTCCGAGCATCAACGCTGCCTGACCGAACGCGACGTGAGCCTCGCCCTCGCTCTGCCAGTCACCAGCGTGCCCTACGACCCGGCGATCGCCCGAGCGATCGACGCCGGACTGCTCGCCGCCCGACTCCCGCGCTGCCTCGCCCACGCGATCGCTCAACTCTCAGTCTGATCGACCGGCCGTCTCGAACCCGCGTCGACGCTCACGGGTTCGCGACGGCCGGACAGCCGTTGACGTGACCGCCCTGCGGGCGGGTGCAGTGGGTCGGCCGACCGGCGGGCGGGTGTCAATCCTGGGCGAACAACTCCGGCGCTGCGGCACACATTGACACCCGCCCTTTCCCCGGTCGGCCTCAACGCCCGTACGGGCGAGCCCGCGATCCGCCGCTGGCCGACAGACCCAAGGAGCCGGGATGAACACCGACGAACTCATCGAACATGTCACCAACGACCTGATCGCCGCTATCGAGAACGGCGCAGACACCTGGCAGATGCCGTGGCACACGATCGCCACCAACGCGCAACCGCGCAGCATCGACGACCGGCCGTACCGCGGGCTCAACGCTGTCGTGCTCGCTCTCACCGCCGCAGCGAACGGTTGGCCGTCTGGCACATGGCGACCTATCGAGCGTGGCAACGACACGGCGCGCAAGTACGACGCGGCGAACGTGCCACGCACGTGCTGCTGTGGAAGCCAGCCCAACCCGCAACCGAACGCGACGCCTCGACCAACGAACCCGACGACGCCGACACATCGGCCGCACCCCGCGGCCGACTGGTGTCACGAGTCTTCGCCGTGTTCGCCGCCGAACAAGTCGATAGCGCCGACTCGACACTGACCGATCGCGACCAGCCACGCGACACCCCCGAGCGAATCGCCGCAGCCGACACCTACTTCGCCAAGATCGGCGCAAACGTGATCACCGGCGGCGACCGCGCCTGCTACATCCCGGCCGACGACCGCATCCACGTCCCCGACCTCAGCCAGTTCGAGCAACCAGCGCTCTACTACTCCACGACCTGTCATGAGCATGTTCATTGGACAGCCCACCCCGGTCGACTCGCCCGCGACCTCACCGGCCGATTCGGAGACGACGCCTACGCAATTGAAGAACTCATCGCCGAACTCGGCGCAGCGTTCTGGTGCGCACAGTCAGCGATCGCACCCGCCACACGACACGACCACGCCAGCTACCTGGCGCACTGGGTGCGAGTCCTCACCGAACACCCGCGCGTGCTGCTCACCGTCGCCGCCCGCGCACAAGCCGCCCTCGACTACCTCAACCAACTCGCCGGCGTGACAACCGCGGCCGCCACCGCCGACGCCGCATAGGAGACCGCCGCCATGATCGACCTCTGCAACGCCCGAGTGAACGCTTCAGCCGCCGTGCACGGTTGGGCCGCCGGACACGATTACCGGTGCGCCTGGCTCGTCGAGTGTCTCAACAGACACACCGCCGACGACTGGGGCGACATCGACCCACACGACCAAGCCGCCAACACACGCGCCATCACCAACAGCGACGGACGCATCATCTCCGCCTACCCCGTCCCCGCCCACCTCGCCGGCGGCAACCCCGACCCGACCGTCTGGATCATCACCGACGACCTCGACCAACCACCCACCACCACAACGGTCCTGTTTCCGAGCGACTACTGATCCGCCGCCGGCTGTCGCCTCGCCCGGATCGCGGCGACAGACCGCGCCAGCGAGAGACGTGACCGGCCCTTCGGGCCAGGTGCCGTGAACCAGTTGGACCGTCAGCCGATCTGCGTTGCGGCCTGCAGCCGAGATCGCTGATAGTCGAGCATCGCCCGACACTCGAACTCGCGGCGGGTCGGCTCGGCATCCAACGAAGCGTCGCTCGGGGATGCGAACGGTCCCGTGACGATGATCCCGTCCCCGGCATGGTGCGTGTACCAGCCGAACCAACGCTGCACCGGATCGTGATACGAACCGAACTCGACAACATCACCGAAATGCAGCACCTGCGGAACCCACCCCCGCCCACCCGGCGCCACGGGCCACGGGCCGAACGCCGCCAACCGAACGGATCGGACGCGTCGACATCCAGAGTTGCCGCCCACAACGGGAACCGCACCTCGGCTGCGAAAGGATGATCGAGCACCACCCCATTCACGAGACGCAGCACCACCAACCGTGGCATCGAATCCATCACAGGCCTCCTCACGCGTCGTTCACATCAACAGCGGGGAAGCCAGCCACCATGGTAGCGCCCGGAGCTCGGCCCGCTCACCTGGATGCTCGGTGCGGGCTTCCCGTCGGCGCGAACAGGTCACGCGTGCAGCGTCGAACCCGGAATCGACGGCGTGTCGATACGACGCGCCGGGTTGGGCCACAGATCCAAGCTGACCGCGGGCGAGTCGTCTGCGCTATCAGCGAGCACGACCTCCACCCATCCAACAGAGCTGACGGCAGCCGACAGCGAGATCGGGACGTCCACCACGTTCATCGGCAACGTCACGTCGAGAAACTCGCCGTCGAGGAGCGGATCGAAGGCGACCTCGAAACCCTGACGACCGGCTACGAGATCGCGCATGGCATCCCGGCTGATCGGAGTGCCGACCTCGTGGCCGACCACGACAACGAACGCCTCCCCTCTACTGGCGACAACTTGCTCGTACCGCCGCACCTTGGTCGCGATCGCCTCGCGCGCTTCGACCGTCGTGAACGCGCCGCCCTCACCGGGAAGCGTCATCTCCGCAGGCCCATCGCTCGTGGCCGTTCGAGCGGCAACTCGGAAACGGTAGCCATCGAACTCTCGCTGACTCCCAACACCCGCGTCCCCACTGAGAAGCCATCCGCGCAGTTCGCTGCCCACCTTCTTGGCGACATCGGCGGACGGTGGGCCCTTGCGCCCAACTGCGATCACGTTGAGCACGACCCCCGCAGGGATCTGTCGGACGCGTCGCTGGAGCCCGAGCCACAGCCGGCGACGCGACGCGCTTCCCTGCGCGTGATTCTTGTTCCACACCTCGACCACGAGCGGCGCGTTGTTGTCGCCACTGGTCACGTACCAATCGGGGGTCATCCCCTCGAGCTCATGCTCGTACAACACCTCACCTCCGACGCTTTGCAGCATCGAGCCAACCGCCAGCTCGTTGAGCGTGTTGATGAAGTGCTCGTCGGCCCGAAGTCGCGAGATCAACTTCGTTCTGCCGGGTTCAGGAACACGAGCGACGGCTTGCTCGATCCACTGCCGAAGGCCGCTCCGCTCAGACGACGTCGCGACGAAGTAGATGTCCTCTCGGTGCGTTGCCGGCTTCGCGCGAAGCGACGGTGCATGTCAGCGATGAACTGATCGGTGAACACCAACACAGCCGTCATGACCAGGATGCAGTAGTGACGAGAGACGGAGGACGCTTGATGCCGATGGTCCAACGGTAGCGACCGAAGCGTGCCCCTCCCGGCGCGCGCGACGGTCGCTCAGAGCTCGACCGACAGCCCTTCACGACCGAGAGGTTCTGGATGTAAGGCCAGCTGGGTGAGGTCGGAGCGGAGGCGTGAGAGGTGGAGCGAGAGTTCGCCGTCGCCGGTGAGATCACGAGTCCGTTCGATCGCCCAGTCGAGCCCGCCGGGCTGGTTGGCGTGGCTCGCCCATCCCTGTAGTGCCGTCTCGGCCTCGGCGAAGGTGCGGGCGATGCCGAGCACGTGCAGATCGGCGTCGTCACGGCGGGCCGCGTACATCTCGCCCGTGCCGGTGTTCCAGGCGATCCGCCACTCGACGCCCGGTTCACGAGTCGACGTCCA
The DNA here is from genome assembly GCA_031410915.1 of Actinomycetes bacterium. Lineage (GTDB taxonomy): Bacteria > Actinomycetota > Acidimicrobiia > Acidimicrobiales > Ilumatobacteraceae > WLMZ01. The sequence continues at coordinate 3,290 of JANNZY010000063.1, read as the reverse complement.
ACGTTGCCCGTAGTCGACCTCGGGACTGGAACGACGCGGGTTCCGGGCCAACCACTCCTCGACGGGGCTCGTTCCGGTCACGACAGCACCTCGCCGTTCACCTGTGCAGCCGATGCGCGACGTGTCGGGACGGTGCCGGCTGGCCTCGAGCGGCCGGCACGCAGCGCGGCGAGTTCGACTCCGACGAACGCTGCAACTTGTTGCTCGTCGAGACCGAGTTCACCGAGACGGACAACACAGGCACCGATCGTCTCGATCACTTGCGAGCGGTCGTCGTCAAGCTCCGCCAACCGCGCAATTGCCCGCTCTACCGAGCGCAGCAGATCTTCCTGTTCACCGAGCCGAGCCTTGGCCCAGTTCCGCAGCGAGCTCACCGCTTCTGATCGCATCATCCACCTCCCGAGAGAGTCGAGCCCGCCCAGCGCGTCCTCGACGCAGAGCCACCCCACCCCTCGAGAATCCGTCGCGCGTCACGACGTGCGACCAACCGCATTCAGAGTCGGAGCCGTCGGCTCACCTCGGCGATCAACTCACCGTCGGACACCGCAATCAGCGACGGCGTCGCGAACGCCGCGAACGCCCACGCGGGAACCGGCACCTCTGCCGTCGGGCTGACGAGGTCGACCAGCGAGACGCCCAGCGTGATCGCGAACACGACGAGAACATCGATGGTCAGGTGCGTCCGACCAAGCTCGAGCGCCGACACCTGAGCTTGCGTCAGCGACACCGCATCGAGCAGCGGCGCGACCCGCCGGCCGAGCTCTGCCTGCGACCATCCGCGACTCCGCCGGGCTCGTCGAAGATTCGCCGCCACGGTGTGCGACATGAACCCGTCGGGCACCATCGACGCAGCTCGACCCGGCCGATCACTTCGGCCGCTCGTCGATCGTCCCGTCTCCGTGTGCGACATGACCGCAGTCTCGATTCCCGAGCCCGCACCTCGCGCGCTCGCTCACCGATCCACCCGATCGCCGACCGGATCACGATCGGCGTCGATCAGGCCGCGGCAGTGCGCACGCTGTGCGCCGCCACCGGGCCGCTGGCGGTGCTCGTCGGGCCGGCGGGGACCGGCAAGACCTTCACGCTCGACACCGTCCGCGACGCCTACCAGCGCGCCGGCCACCAGGTGATCGGCGCCGCCCCATCTGCCCGGGCGGCGATCGAACTGCACACCGGCGCGAACATCCCGTCACGCACCCTGCACTCGCTGCTGGCTGCATGGGAACGCGGCCACGAGCAACCCACCCCCTCCACCATGGTGATGATCGACGAAGCGGGAATGACCGACGTTCGACTCCTGGAGCGGAGCATCAACCTGGTCCGCTCGGCTGGGGGACGAGTGGTACTGGTCGGCGATCACCACCAGCTCCCCGAGATCGACGCCGGAGGCGGGTTCTCCGCCGCATCCGAGCGCAGCACGGCAGTTGCCGAACTGACCGTGAACCGACGTCAACATGCATCCTGGGAACAAGACGCCCTCGCCGAACTGCGCGCCGGCAACATCACCATCGCCGTGCGCGCCTACCTCGACCACGACCGAGTGGCAGTCGCTGACGACCGTCAACAGATGGTCGACATCGCGATCGACCGGTGGCAGCAGGCCTGTGGCGACGGACGGCATGTTGTGCTGCTCGCCGGGACCAACGAGCTTGTCGACGTCCTCAACGACGCCGCACGCCGACAACTGGTCGACAACGGCGAACTCGCCGCGGATTTTGATGGACACTACGGGCACCGCGGCTACCGCCTCGGGGAGCGGATCGTGCTGCGCCGAAACAGCGATCGGGCCCGCACCCTGGACGCCCAACAAGTCACCGTTGCCAACGGCCAAACCGGCACCGTCACCGGGATCGGCGACGGCGCGCTCTGCGTCATCCTCGACAACCACAACTCGATCATCACTCTTGATGAGACGTACCTCGCCCGCGGTGGACGCGTCGACCACGCCTACGCCCTCACCACAACACGCGCCCAGGGCGGCACCTGGGAACAAGCGATCACCGTCGGCCTAGACGGCCTCTATCGAGAAGCCGCGTACGTCGACATGTCTCGCGGACAGCACAGCAACCTGCTCGTGATCACACGACCAGAAGCCGAACAGATCGACCTCCTCGCCCGCGGACCCACTCGAACGCCACGACCAACACGGCATCCCGCTGCCCACCGAGGAACCCGGGACCATCGACGACGAACTCGTCGACACCTTCGAACGATCCCGCGCAAAGCACCTCGCCCACACCATCGACCCGCACATCACCACCGTCGACGCACTCGCGCAGCGACCGCTCGACCAACTCGAAGCTCGACTCGCCCATTGCCGTCGAATCGAACGCCTCGCCAACGAGCACATCGGCGTCGACGCCACCGAACTCCGTCATGCGATCGCCACAGCGTCGCGCACGGCCACCCACGCCGCCATCGGACAGACCGTCAAAGCACTCGACCGGCACAACATCGGCACGATCATCGGACTCGACGACACCGCCGGCGAGGTACTCGTCGGGTTCCTGTCCGCCGACGGCAAGTGCGCCGAACGCTCACTCGCCTGGCAGGAAGTCGAGATCCTCGACCAACACACGACCCCACGCTCGCTGCCCGACGCCGCGGCGATACGCCTCGCTCAACTCACCCAAGCCGCCGACGCCACACTGACCACCTGGACCAACTACCTCGCCGACAACAGCATCGACCCAGGCGAAGCCGGCCACGTCCAACAGGCCATCCGACGCGTCACCGAACAAGCAACGAACACCCTCATCGCCGACCAACCCCAATGGCTCACCACCCTCGTCGGCTACCAACCCGCCGACCCGATCGGCACCCAAACCTGGACAACCGCCGTCCGCGACATCGCAACCTGGCGAACCCGACACCACCACACCCGAGACGACGCCGGCGTGCTGCCCGTCCTCGGCGACGCAGCCAGTGAGGCGTGGGAAGCGCTCAACACCCGGCTGGTCCACATCAAAGCCTTTCTCGACCACCGCGACCCACCCACCGTCCTCTGGCCTCACCGACGCTCACATCACGAACTCGTCGCGCGACGCACCGAACTCGACCAGATCCTCGAAACCGCCCCGGCCGATCAACAACCCCTCATCGCACGCCTTCGCCGCGGCGACCCACAACTGCTCGACGACACCGCCGAGGTACTCAAGGCTGCCCTCGACAACCAACACGCCCGCCGACACTGGATCCTCGAACACTGGCCCCACATCGTGGAGTACGCCGAGATCGCCAACACCCTCACCCACCAACTCTGGGGCCCCGACACAGCCGCCCTCCTCAGC
>JANNZY010000062.1:0-17792 GCA_031410915.1 Actinomycetes bacterium | reverse complement strand
CTGTATGCCAAACCGGACGCGACACAGGCCGAGTTGGACGATGCGTGCCGCGCGGCGCGCATCTTGGAGACAATTCAGGCACTGCCCGACGGTTACGCCACGGTCGTCGGCGAGCGCGGCTACCGCTTGAGTGGCGGTGAGAAGCAGCGGCTCGCGATCGCGAGGATGTTGCTGAAGGACCCGGCGCTGATGATCCTCGACGAGGCCACGAGCCATCTCGACAACGAGAACGAGGCGCTCGTGCAGGCGGCCCTCGAGCACGCCCTGCAGGGGCGCACCGCGCTGGTGATCGCGCACCGGCTGTCGACGATCCGCGAGGCGGACCGGATCGTGGTGCTCGATGCCGGACGAGTGGTGGAGCAGGGCACGCACGACGAGTTGATGGTCCTCGGCGGGCTGTACGCGCACCAGGAGCAGTTCACCCAGTCGCCGGTGAACGAGCACCGCTGACCCTGGGGACGGAGTCGACGGTCCAGGTCAGCGGGGGTCACCGAACGCTGTAACACCCCTCCGCGAAGATGGTTGCCATGAACGCAGTTGTCCTGTTGGTCGTCGCCGTCCTGGCGCTCGTGGCCGGTGTCGGTGCCACGGCTGTGCTGCTGCGCCGCCAGCCCGCGACGGTGCAGCCGGTAGCAGATCCTCTCGCCGGCGTGCAGGCCGTGGTCGAAGCGCAGCTCGCCGCCCAGACCGAGCTGCAGCTCGCCGCGCAGGCCGACGCCATGCAGCGCGCGCTGCACACGGCGCTGTCAACGTTGCAGGTGCAGGCCGGGCACGAACGCGACACCGCCGTTCAGGCCGCACTGCGACAAGTCACGCTGATGGGCCGCGAGCAGCTCGGCGCGCAGGCTGAGGCGGCGGCTGCCGATCTCGGTGCAAAGAAGGAGATCATCGAGTCGCGCTTGGGTCAGATGCAGCACGAGGTCCGCGGCGATCTCGATCGCCTGGCTGCGCTCGTCGGCCAGCTCAGCGAATCCACGTCGCAACGTTTCGGTCAGGTCGATTCGTCGTTGCGGGCCCATGCCGAGATCACCCAACACCTCACATCCACCACACAGAGCTTGCGCGAGGCGCTGGCCAGCCCGAACAGCCGTGGACAGTGGGGCGAGCGGATGGCCGAGGACATTATCCGCTCTGCGGGTTTCATCGAGCACAAGCAGTATCGCAAGCGCACCGCGCTCTCCGGCGAGGGCCAGGGCATCCCCGACTTCACGTTCTTCCTGCCGAAGGGGCAGGTGCTGTTCATGGACGTCAAGTTTCCGATGGCCGCGTATCTGCGCTTCTTGGACGCGGACACCGATGCCGAGCAGTCCACCCACCGGGCCACGTTCCTGCGCGACGTGCGGATGCGCGTACGCGAGCTCGCCCGACGCGACTACGCCAAGGCGGACTCGCGAGTTGCGGTGGACAACGTGTTGCTGTTCGTCCCGAACGAGACGTTGAGTGCGTTCATCCACGAGAACGATCCTGCGCTGATCGACGAAGCGATGCGGCAGAACGTGGTCATCTGCTCGCCGCTCACACTGTTCGCGTTCCTCGGTGTCATCCGCCAGGCGTTCGACAACTTCGTCATGGAGCAGACCAGCCAGGAGATGATGCAGCTGCTCGGAAAGTTCGCCCAGCAGTGGGGCAAGTATGCGGAGTCGGTCGACAAGGTGAAGCGCCAGTTCGACACAGTGGCACGCTCGTTCGACGACTTGGCCACCACCCGTCGCCGGGCGCTCGAGCGTCCACTCAAGGACCTGGAGACGTTGCGCATCGAGCGTGGTGTGCCGGTCGAGGGCGAGTTGTTCGCGGCCGAGGTGCTCGAGCTGGAGGGCTACCGCGAGCGCGGTGCCTGACGCTGCTGGTCACCAGCGCCCGAGTTTCTCAAACGTTTCGGACCAGTGACTCGTAACGAATGACGAGTTGGCGCAGACTGAGCAGTCATGGCCGCATCGGACCACGACCTCGCGCCCTCGACCGGCCGGCCACGCCGTAGCCGTCGCCGTCGCCTGCTCGCCATCGTCGGCGCGCTCGGCGTCGCCGGCATCACGTTCGTCCTCGTCTACTTCGAACCGCAGGCTGCGTTCATCGACGACGAGGTGCACGAGACCCTGCCCGGCCTTGATGCCGTGGCAGTGGCAGTGGCCGAAAACACCTCGACCACCTCGACGACCGTCGCCGCCGGCGTGCCAGCACCGCCGCCGGCTTCGAACACGGTCACACCGAACTCCGAGCCGACCGCATCGACGGTGGACTCCGGCGTTGCGACCGCGCCGCCGCTCGATACGACGGACGCGGCTCCGGTCGCTCCTGCCAACAGCGTTGCCGCAGCGCTGGCGCAGGCGGCTGCGACGGGCGCGCCCGTCGTGCTGTCCCGTGCCGAGTTCTTCAGCGGTGAGCACAGCACGTCGGGTACGGCGCTCGTCGTCGCATTGCCGGACGGATCCGTCGTCGTCCGCTTCGAAGACCTCGACACGAGCAACGGTCCCGATCTGCGCGTCGTGCTCTCGCCGGACCAGGCGTCCGATGCCTGGAAGTACACCGGCCGCACGCATCTCGGCGAGCTGAAGGGCAACATCGGCGACCAGAACTACTCGATCCCATCCGACATCGACCTCACTGCGTACAAGTCGGTGGTCATCTGGTGCGAACGTTTCAGCGTCGCGTTCGGCGCGGCCGCGATCGACGTGGTGACCTGAATGCCCAGAAACCTGGTTGGCTCTCTGGACAAGGAGGTGCGACGTGTCCACCACGGACGTTCCTGAAACGGGTCACACCGAGAACTCCACCGCTGCGGGCGCGCCGCCAACCGACCGATCGACCGCGGCGAAGATCGTTGCCGCCAAGGCCGAGCTGAAGCGCCGCGACGATGAATCCCGCGCCAACGACCACCGTCCGCCGCGCTGGTGGGGCGCCGTCGTCGGCGTCGTCGCCGCCGGCGCCGGACTTGCCGTGGGCGAGCTCGTGGCCGGCTTCTCACGTGATCTGCGCACCCCCGTGGTCAGTGTCGGCGATCGCGTCATCGATCACGTGCCGAAGTGGATGAAGGACTTCGCCATCCGCAACTTCGGTACGAGCGACAAGACGGTGCTGATCTGGACGATCCTCGTGATCATCCTGATCGCAGCCGTCGGCGCCGGTATCGCCGCCGTCCGCCACGCACGCGGCGCCGTCATCGCGTTCACCTTCGCCGGCGCGTTCGGCCTGTTCGGCGCGATCTGCGGTGGCTTCGGCCGCAACACCACCTTTGCCGGGGTACTGCCGTCGTTGTTCGCCGCCGGCGTCGCCGGAGCGGTGCTGCTGTGGGGACGGTGGATGACCCGTCCGAAGCAGGTTCCTGTGCCCGCCGGCAAACGCTCCACCGCAGTGCCCATGGTTGCTGCGCCCGACCGCCGCCGCTTCCTCGCCACCACGGGCAGCATTGCCCTCGGGGCGCTGGTGGTGACTTCGATCGGGCGGACGCTGCAGGACCGCTTCAACGCGCAGCTGGAGCGCGCCGGCGTGCGTCCGCCCGTTCCGAAGCAGCCGTTGGCTGCTCTGCCCGCCGACCCGGCCGCGCTGGCCGAGAACTCCGGACTCTCGCCACTGGTCACGCCGATCAAGGACTTCTACCGCATCGACACGGCGCTGGTGTTTCCGTCCGTCTCGCTGGACTCGTGGAAGCTCTACATCAGCGGCAAGGTGGACAAGCGAATCAGCTTCACCTACGACGACTTGATGCAGCGCGAACTGATCGAGCGCGACATCACGATCTCATGTGTGTCCAACGAGGTCGGTGGTGACTTGATCGGCACTGCCCGCTGGATCGGCTGCCGCCTCGACGACCTGCTCGCCGAGGCGGGCATCCAATCCGACGCCGATCAGGTGATGGGCATCTCCGTCGACGGCTTCACGGCCGGCTTTCCCGTCAGCACGTTGGACGGTCGCGATGCGATGATCGCGCTCGGCATGAACGGCGAGACGCTGCCGGTCAAGAACGGCTTCCCCGCACGCATCATCGTGCCCGGCATCTACGGCTACGTTTCGGCGGTCAAGTGGCTGGAAGAGATCAAGCTGACCCGCTTCGATCAGGACGAGGGCTACTGGGTGCCCCGTGGCTGGTCGGCCTTGGCCCCGGTCAAGACGCAGTCGCGCATCGATCGTCCCGGTCGCAAGATCGCCGCCGGCCGAACCCACATCGCCGGCGTCGCCTGGGCGGTGCATCGCGGCATCGCCATGGTCGAGGTGCAGGTCGACGACGGTGAGTGGATGCAGGCCTCGCTCGGCCCGGTGCTCAGCGAGGACACGTGGGTGCAGTGGTTCTTGCCATGGGATGCGCCGGCGGGCAACCACGTCGTGCGCGTCCGGGCCACCGATGGCACCGGCGAGACGCAACCCGAGGAGCGCACGTCCGTCGCTCCCGACGGTGCCACCGGCTGGCACACGATCAAGGTCAACGTCAGCTGATCCACCCGTTTGCGTGAGCGAACAGGTCGACGGTCGACCAGATCCCTCACACAAACCGGGGTCGGGTTGGGGAGCGGGCGACGTGCCCCAGTCTTGGTGAGCGAACAGGTCGACGGTCGACCAGATCGCTCGCGCGGGCGGCGTGGGGCGGGCGAACTGTCGGTGTCTCAAGTGTCTGCGTGAGCGAACAGGTCGACGGTCGACCAGATCGCTCGCACGGGCGACGACACGAGCGTGGGGCACAGGGCCGGGGGGCTGGCAGACTCGTCACGTGAGCCAGGCTGCGTTCGACTTCGACCTCGACGACGGGGGTGAGCCGACGTTCACGGTCGGTGAACTCGCCGACGCGGTCAACGGCGCGTTGCGCCGCCAATTCGGCGACGGCGTGTGGGTCCGCGGCGAGATCCAGGGCTACAGCGAACGCGGCCAGCACGCCTACTTCCGACTCGTCGAGTCCAGCGACGAGCGCAAGGCCGTGCTCGACGTCTCGTTCTTCGCCAACGTACGAATGCGGCTGCGGCCGATCCTGCAGAAGTTCCGACTGCAGTTGCAGGACGGGATGAAGGTTCGGGTCTGGGGCGTCCTCGACTTCTACGCCGCCAATGGCCGGCTGAGCCTGAAGATGAACGGGATCGACCCGCGCTACACGCTCGGCGAGATGGCCATCGAGCGCGACGACATCATCCGCCGTCTCGTCGCCGACGGTGTGTACGACGCGAACCGGACCCGGATTCTTGCCGCGGTACCCATTCGCATCGGCCTGGTCACCAGCCGTGAGAGCGCGGCATGGCACGACTTCATGCATCAGCTCCAGCAGAGTGGGCACGGCTTCGGGGTGCGCGTCGTGGACGTGCGCGTGCAGGGCGAGTACGCGGCGGAGATGGTGACGAGTGCGATCAACCACCTCGCTTCGCGCAACGACGTCGATGTCATCGTGGTCATCCGCGGAGGTGGCTCGCGGACCGAGCTGTCCACGTTCGACAGCGAGTCGATCGCGCGCGCCATCGCGGGCTCGCCGGTGCCGGTGTTCACCGGGCTCGGCCACGAGATCGACCGCAGCGTGGCCGACGAGGTCGCCCACACCGCCTTCAAGACGCCCACCGCGTGTGCCGTCGCGTTGATCGAACGGGTGCAGACGTTCTCGGCACGGGCCGAAGCTGCGTGGGGCACGATCGACGCCGTCGCCAGACGCCAGCTCGACCAGTCGTCGACGGCACTCCTCGAACGCGCCCGGCGCATCGAGCAGCGCACCGTCGCCGCCGTCGAGCGCGCCGATCAGCGACTCGTCGACCGGTCACACCGAGTGGCGCTCGCGTCCGGCCGCTTGCTCGACCGCGCCGAGGTGGCGTTGCAGACCACAGGATCGCGCCTCGGCGTGCGGCCTGCTCAGCACCTGCACCAGCAGACCCAGACACTCGCCCAGCTGGAGGCTCGAGTGCGCAGCCTCGACCCGAAGCACGCGCTGGCACGCGGCTGGAGCATCACGCGCGGCCCGGACGGCCACGTCGTGCGCAGCAGCGCCGATGTGTCGCCCGGTGACGTGATCGTCACGACGTTCGCGTCGGGCAGCGCGTCGAGCCGGGTGGACGAGACTCGACCCGAGGAGGGAACGGAGCAATGAGCGAGCGAAGCGAGAGCTCAAGACCGGAAGGTGGTCCAGTGACCACGGACAAGCTCGGCTACGCCGAGGCGCTGGCTGAACTGGAGAGCATCATGAGCGAGCTGGAGCGCGACAACGTCGACGTCGACCGTCTCGCCGACCAGGTGCACCGTGCCGCCGAGCTGATCCGGCTCTGCCGCGAGCGCATCGGCAACGCCCGGTTGCAAATCGAAACCGTCGTCGCCGAGTTGGGCCAATAACCCCGCCCCACCGCCAAACCGCCACCGCCAGACCGTCACCGCCAAACCGCCACCCTCCTCATGTTTCGCGCTGCCTTGGGGGCCGCGGTGCGGCCCCAAGTACTGCGCGGAACTGGGGGGCGACCTGCTGCGCCGGGGCGACCTGCTGCGCCGGGGCGAGCGGTTACTGCGAGAGGGCGGCGTAGCTGGCGAGGGCGTCGCGGATCGGCGACTGCGCGACGCCCACCTCGTCGGCAACGGCGGCGAGCCAGGGCGGTCGCACCACCGCGGCGACGGTGATCGGGTCGTCGAGACCGCTGTGTTCGACCGCCATGCGCACAAAGATCGTCGCATAGTCGGGCGGGCGTAGGTCGCGGGACAATTCGAACAGCGCGTACGGGTCGGGTGGCGTCGCTCGTGGCTCGAGCACGACGAAGCTCGACGACGTCGGCTGCACGGCACCGCCGGCCAGTCCGGGACCATCGGCCAGCACCGTGCCGTGCACGCTGGCGGCCCTCGCCCCGGCGAGCTGCAGCGCGATGTAGGCGCCGAGGCCTCGACCGACGACGGTGACCTCATGAAGGTGGGCGAGCGCGGCATCGGCATCGGCCAGCAACGTCTCCGCGCTGTAGCCACCGCCGTGCGGGATCGTCGACGCGCCGTGCCCGGTGAAGTCCAGCGCGGTGACCGGGCCCCTCCAATCAGCGGCCCACGACGGCACCGTCGCCGGCGACTGCTCACCGAGGCCGTGCAGCAGGAGCAGCGCGCGACCGTTTCCGTCGCGCAGGTGATGCAGCGCGAGCGCGATCCGGCCGTGCTGCAGCGTGGTGATTGCCGCCATCAGTGGGATCCGATGAAGTCGAGCACCATGTCGCGCACCAGCTCGGGTTGTTCGATGTGGATGAAGTGGCCGCAGTCGATGATCTCGCAGCGCGAGCCGTCGGGGATGTACGGCGCGATCTGCTCGGGCAGCGTGCCCCACCCCATCTCCTCCAACTCGCGAGCGAGCAGGCCGAGGAACGGCATCGACAGTCCCGGGAGGCGGGTGATGGTCCACTCCGGCCGCCACGGGCCGAAGCCGCCGAAGCGCATGCCCGGGTCGATCTTCCACCGCCAGCCGTCGGGGTCGTGACGACCGCCGACCGTGACGAGATGGCACAGCCACTCATGCGTCAGGCGCGGATTCATCCGTGCTCGCCGGCGGGCCAAGCCTTCCAGCGTGTCCGGCTTGCGTGACGCCATCGCCGCCCGGCGACGCACATCGAGCCAGCTCTCGACCTCGCTCGCCATCATCCGGGTCCGCTCATGGGCGGCGACATCGGGGATGCGGCGCTTGTACGGGATGCCGTCGATGTTGACGAGATGGCTGAAGCGGAACGGCTGCGCATCGGCGAGTTGCACCATCAGCGAGCCGCCCTTGGAGTGCGCGACCACTGGCGCCGGACGGTTCGTGATCGAGTCCATCACAACCATCGCGTCGCGCAGGTCGCCGTCCCACGAGTACAGCTCGGTGTGCGCGCTGTCGCCGTGACCGCGCTGGTCCCAGCCGATCACGCGCCACCCGGCGTCGGCCAGCATCGGCGCGAAGACGTCGAACGTTCGAGCGAAGTCGAACCCACCGTGGACCACGAACAACGGGTCGGCGTCAGCGCGCCCCCACTCGTGGACCGCCAGCCCGACGCCCCCGACGGACACCATGTACTCGCGATCCGGCGCTCGAGCTCCGGGGTATTCGCCCAGCGCCAGATCTGGATCCACGTCGGTATCCGGGGTGGAGTCCATCGCGACGAATCTACGCGTACGATGCGAGCAATGAGCTACTCCACGCGGGTTGCAGCGGTGCTCGCACTCGCGACGGTCAGTGTCGTGGCGGCATGTGGGTCCGACGACGGGAATGCCGCGGACACGTTGCCGCCAATCCAGACGACCACGACCACGACCACGATGCCGCCGACCACCACGACCATCCCGGACAGCTACGTCATCCAAAAGGGCGATTCGCTGTTCGGCATCGCCGAGAAGTTCGGTCTCACGTTCGCCGAACTCGCTGCGTACAACGGCATCACCAACCCCGACGACATCCAGGCCGGGCAGAAGCTGAAGATCCCCCAGCCCGGCGAGACCACGACCTCCACGGTTCCGGTCGTGACCATTGACCCGGGTAGCACCACCATCGCTCCGTAGACTTCCTCGCATGTCGTCGTTCTGGCCGAACCAGGAGCACTGGTCCGTGAAGATCCCGCTGTGCACGCCGCATCGGCGCCTCGCCGCGCTGGCCGCACACGGCTGGGTGCAGCTCACCGACGCCGAGTTCACGGTGCCCGCTGACGAGTACGGGTCGCTCGAGTACATGGATTGGAAGAGCGGGGGCGACACCAACTTCGCGCCGCTCGCGTCGGCCGACGGTCAGCTGGACTGCCGTGGCTTCTGGGACAAGGGCAAGACCGACAAGCACGCGTTGTGGACGTCCAATGCCGACATCTCGCCCACGTTGCGTCGCTACGTCGACGGCATCGGTGCCAACTTCGGTCGCGTTCGCGTCATCAAACTCGAGCCGCAGGACCACCAGACTGCGTTCCGCAACATCCATCGCGACGACAACAACCGCTTCAACCCCGATGACGAGGGTTGGGTCGTTCGCACCTGGCTGGAGCTCACCGACAACCCGTGCAGCTACATGCTGCTGATGGACAACGGGCCCGACGGCCTGCCCGATCCGGCCACAGAAGTCCGTGTCCCGCTGCATCGCGGCTCGCGCTTCGTGGTCGATTCGCAGCGCCTCTGGCACGTCGTGGTCCACCCTGGTGTCGCACCCCGCTATGCGCTGATCACCAGCTTCGAGACCGGCCCCGAGCTGGAACGCTGGGTCGATTCAGCCATCCCCGCCAACGCCTGACCGCCCCGCCGCGGCGAGTTCGGCGATGTCTCGCATGATGACGGCGAGTTCGTAGTCCTTGGGGGTGTAGATCCGGGCGACGCCGAGTGATGTCAGGCGCGCGCGGTCTTGCTCGGGGATGATGCCGCCGACGACGACGGGGATCTCCACGCCCAGCTCGTGCAGGCAGCGCAACACATCAGGCACCAGCGCGAGGTGTGATCCGCTCAGGATCGAGAGTCCGATCACATCGGGGTCCTCGTCGCGAGCCGATGCTGCGATCTGTTCGGGCGTCAGGCGGATACCGCTGTAGATGACCTCCATGCCGGCGTCGCGCGCCGCGACTGCGATCTGCTCGGCACCGTTGGAGTGGCCGTCCAGCCCGGGTTTGGCGACCAGGAACTTCGGCGGCCCACCCGGAATCGAGCGCACGTACTGGACCACGCCCGCGAGCTCGTCGAGACGTCGACCGACTGCCGCGCTGACACCGGTGGGGGCGCGGTACTCGCCGAACACCGATCGCAGTTCCGCAGCCCACTCGCCGGTCGTGCCGCCGGCGCGCGCGAGCTGGATCGACGGGGTCATGATGTTCGTGCCAGTCTCGGCGGCGACGCGCAGGTCGTGCAGCGCCTCGGCGACCGCGGCATCGTCGCGCTCGTCGCGCCAGTGCTTGACGTCGTCGATCGTCTCCTGCTCCACGGCCGGATCGACGATCAAGATGTTGCCCTCGCCGCCGAGCGGACTGGGCGTCGTCTCCTGGAAGCGGTTGACGCCGACCACGATCTGCTCGCCGGATTCGATGCGGCGCGTCCGCTCCGACATCGATCGCACGAGGCGGCCCTTCAACTCGTCGACGGCCTCGAATGCACCCCCGAGCGACAGAACGTCCTGCAGCTCGTCCCACGCGGCATCACGTAACGCCGCCGTACGCGACTCGATCACGGTGGAGCCATCGAAGATGTCGCCGTACTCCAGCAGGTCGGACTCGAACGCAAGCACTTGTTGCATTCGCAACGACCACTGCTGATCCCACGGGCGCGGCAGGCCCAATGCTTCATTCCAGGCCGGCAGCTGCACACTGCGCGCCCGCGCCCGCTTGGACAGCGTGACGGCCAACATCTCGAGCACGATGCGCTGCACGTTGTTCTCCGGCTGGGCCTCGGTCAGGCCGAGCGAGTTGACCTGCACGCCGTAGCGGAAGCGTCGCGCCTTGTCGTCGGCCACGCCATAGCGCTCGAGACCGATGCGGTCCCACAGCTCGGTGAACGCGCGCAGCTTGCAGATCTCCTCGACGAAGCGGATGCCGGCGTTGACGAAGAACGAGATGGATCCGAACACCTGCCCGAACTGCTCGGGCTCGACCTGGCCGCTGTCGCGCACTGCGTCGAGCACGCCGATCGCGGTCGCGAGCGCGTAGGCGATCTCTTGCACCGGGGTCGCGCCAGCCTCTTGTAGGTGGTACGAGCACACGTTCATCGGGTTCCACTTCGGAGCATGGTGCGCGCACCACGCGACCATGTCCACGATCAGCCGGCGTGACGCCTCCGGCGGGAAGATGTATGTGCCGCGGCTGAGGTACTCCTTGACGATGTCGTTCTGTGTCGTGCCGCGCAGCGCCTCGGACGGCACGCCGTGCTCGTCGGCGTTGGCGACGTACAGCGACAGCAGCCACGCCGCAGTGGCGTTGATCGTCATCGACGTGTTCATCTTGCCGGTCGGGATCTCGTCGAGCAGGGTGCGCATGTGACCGAGGTGGGCGACCGGCACGCCGACCTTGCCGACCTCGCCACGCGCCAGTTCATGGTCGGGGTCGTAGCCGGTCTGCGTCGGTAGATCGAACGCGATCGACAGCCCGGTCTGGCCCTTGGCCAGGTTCGTGCGGTACAGCTCGTTCGACGCCTTCGCGGTCGAGTGTCCCGAATAGGTCCGCATCAGCCACGGATCGTCGCGTCGCACCGCCTGGTCACCATCGGTGTCGTTGTCCATCACCGCACCAGTGTTGTCGACGGGTCCGCCGAATCGCCAGACGGATCGTCGGACATGTCGACCGACGCGAGGCAACACCACGCTCAACCGAATGTGTAGTCGCGGGGATCGACGGCCCGTGTCCAACGCCAGTACGTCGGAATCGGCCACGGCGAGAGCGTGAAGATCTTGCCTGCGGGGTTCTTGAAGTGGCTGTGCTCGACCGACCAGTGCGACCAGACCATCTGTGCGATCTCGTTCTGGTAGCGCTGTGAGTAGTCGTCGTGCACGTCGGCGCCCACCTCCATCGTGTGTGCGCCGCGCTGCAAGGTCTCCCGGATCGCGTCGAGCACGTACGTGACCTGGCACTCGGACTGGAAGATCAGGCTCGCACCGTGGGCCAGGTTCGTGCCCGGCCCGTAGAGGCAGAACAGGTTGGGGAAGTTCGCCACGGTGATGCCGAGATACGCGGTCGGCTCGTCACCCCACTGCGTGCGCAGATCCGCGCCGCCACGTCCGCGGAACGTGATCGGCGCGAGGAACTCGTTGTGCCGAAAGCCGGTCGCGTAGCAGATGATGTCGGCGGGGTGATGCGTTCCGTCGACGGTGACCACACCGTCGGCGACGATTCGGTCGATGCCGGTGCGGACGAGCTCGACGTTCGGCTTCTTCAGGCACGACAACCACGACCCGTTGTCCTGCAGCATCCGCTTCGCCGATGGCGGGTACGGAGGCAAGCACTTCTCGACCAGATCAGGGCGGTCGTCGAGTTGCGACGTGATCCAGGCACCGAACATCTCGCGGGTGATCGCGCTCGTCGCGCTGATCGCCTTGCCCTCGGGGTCGTGGTAGTCGGGATCGATTCGGGACCTCTCCATGCTCAAGCCGGCTGCCGGGTAGAACATCAGGAATCGGAACCAGCGCCCGTAGAACGGCAGGTGGCGCATCGCCCACGCGTCGCCGGCCGGCACCACGCGGTGATAGCTCGCGTTCGGGAACATCCACTGCGCCGTGCGTTGGAACACGGTCAGCCGCGCGACGTCGTCGGCGATGGTCGGCGCGATCTGGAACCCGCTTGCACCGGCCCCGATCAATGCGAAGCGCCTGCCCCGCCAGTCGACGTCGGCGTCCCAGCGCGCAGCATGGAACGACGGGCCGGCGAAGGTGTCCATGCCTGCGATGTCGGGCAGGCTCGGCAGGTTCAGCGCACCGACGCCGCTGATCACGAACCGGGCGTCGATCGTCTCGGTCGTCCCATCAAGTGTGCGCATCTCCACCTGCCACCGCCCCGCGAGCTCGTCGAACGTGGCAGCCACGACCTCGGTGCCGAACCGGCAGCGGCGGCGGAGATCGTGTGCGTCCAGCACTCGGGCGAAGTAGTCGCGCAGCTCTGGCTGGCGCACGAAGTACTCGCTCCAGTGATCCGACGGCTCGAACGAGTAGCAGTAGAAGTGACTTCCGATGTCCACCCGCGCACCCGGGTAACGGTTGTCCCACCACGTGCCGCCCGGCCCGGTGCTCTTCTCGACGATCGTGAACGGCAGACCGGCCTGGGCCAACCGGATCCCCGCCAGGATGCCGGACTCGCCACAGCCGATGACGACGACGTGAGCATCGACCTTGACGGCGTCGTCGATCTCGTCACCCCACGTGATCGCCCGGCTGTCGCGTCCGTCGAGATGCAGATCCTCGACGAACATCGGCACGGCGTCGGCATCCACCGGACCCCAACCGAGGAAGGCCATCATCTCGATGATCACCGACGGTGCCGGCACGACCGGCACGCAGCCACCGTCGCGGTAGGCGATGATCGCCGGCAACGCCAGACGGATGGCCGCAGCACGCATCTCGTCGGTCATCCCGCCTTGGTGCTCGTTGATGAACGCTATCAACGGCCGCAGCTCGCCGCGGACCCATGCGGGATCGCCCGTCATGTGCACCAGCGAGCACAGCAACGCGGGCACGCTGACATCGTGCAGTGCGGCGGCGATCGCGGCCGCATCGTCATCGAAGGCAGTGCCCGCATGGGGATTGCGCTCAGGTGCGGAGCTCATCCGCCGGACCGTAACGCCGGGCGCTCGTGGCGCTGCGACCGTGCTCTCACGACGCCCCGCGTTGTCAGCCGCATGTGAGCAATCGGAAAGATTTCGCCAGGATCTGCTCAAGAACGACTCAAGTGTCCGTGGGGGTAACCCGATACCTCTCTCGTAGCGATGCGCACACGGGACAACACATCGCTCGGGCTGGTTGGGCGGACATCCGACCTGCTGGGACGTATCGGTGTCGGTAACGGCGGAAGGTACCGACACCGATACGACCAGAAAATGACTGCCGGGGCCACCGGGAGGTCTCAGCCCTCGAGCGCTTCGTCCAGACGCCGCAGATACTGGTCGCGGAGGATGTCGATCGCGCCGAGCGAGACGAGGTGCGGCGTCGTCCATTGCACGTCAAGCAGCGTCGCGCCGTCGTCGACGAGTCGGCGCACCAGCTCGACGAGCGCCACTTTCGACGCGTCCCGGGCAACGGCGAACATGCTCTCGCCGGCGAAGAACCGTCCGATCTTGACGCCGTACAACCCGCCGACGAGCTGGCCCTGCGAGTCGTAGGTCTCCACGCTGTGCGCCCACCCCAACCGGTGGAGGCGGGTGTAGGCGTCGACGAAGTCACGGTTAATCCAGCCGTTGGGCCGCGCTGGGTCGCCACAGCGCGACATGACCTCGGTGAAACAGGTGTTGACCCGGGTCGTGTAGCGACGGCAGCTCTGCTTCAGCGACGACGACACCTTCAGCGCGTCGAGCGGCAACACACCCCGCGGATTGGGCGACCACCACCCGATGTCACGCTTGCCCATCGGCATCGGGAACAGGCCGGTGCGATAGGCGGCGAGCAACGTGCCCGGCTCCAGATCGGCCCCGACGCCGACCAGGCCCTGCGGATCGGCGAGATGGGCGGGCGGCAACCGCCACCGGGTTCGCGGCGGTTCGATCGCAGGGGCATCGAAGGCGCTCACTCCTGCAAGCATGCCCGACGGCCATGGGTGCAGATCAAAGCGGCGTGCAGCCGCAGGGTTCAGGGGGCGTAATCGAAGAAGCCGCGTCCGGACTTGCGCCCGAGGCGGCCGGCCGCCACCATCCGGCGCAACGTCGGCACGGCCGAGTAGTTCGGATCGCGGAATTCGGTGTACAGCGCGTCGAGGATCGCCAGCGAGGTGTCCAGGCCGACCAGGTCGAGCAGCGCGAACGGGCCCATCGGGAAGTTGCAGCCACCCTTCATCGCGGTGTCGATGTCGGCGATGGCAGCCGTGCCCTGCTCGGCCAGGCGGACGGCATTGTTGAGATACGGGAACAGCAAGGCGTTGACGATGAAGCCGGCCTGGTCCTTGACTTCGACGGCCTCCTTGCCGCACGACACGGCGAAGTCGAACGCGGCGGCGATGGTCTCGTCCGAGGCGGTGAGTGGGCGCACGATCTCGACCAGCTTCATCGCCGGCGCGGGGTTGAAGAAGTGGACGCCGCAGACCTTGTCGGGGCGTTTGGTGACCATCGCCAGTTCGACCACGGGCAACGTGCTCGTGTTCGTGGCCAGGATCGCGTCGGGTTGCACCATCTGGTCGAGGTCGGCGAACAGCTGCTTCTTGATCGCCATGTCCTCGACCACGCTCTCGATGACGAGATCGCAACTGGCGAGCGCGCCGAGATCGTCGGTGGCCGACACCCGGGCGAGAATCGCGTCGCGTTCGACCTCGTCCAGCTTGCCCCGCTCGACCTGCTTGGCCAGGCTCTTGACCAAGCCGGCGACCATGTCGTCGGCGGTCGCCTGATGTCGCGAGCGCACGATCGCCGTGTAACCCGCGCGAGCTGCCACTTCCGCCAGGCCGGAGCCCATGATGCCTGATCCGAGGATGCCCACGGTCCTGATCGTCGCCATGCGGAGATCGTACTTACCGCGCGGTAACCACGACAAGACGGAAGTTCCATGGGTCGGCGCGTGTCCCGATCGTGTGACCGAGGGCTCGGCCCATTCGGGTCTCGTTCTCGTTCCCGTCACGTGCCGTTCATCTTGCGCCGGTACCGTCGTCGGCAATGATCATCCAGGCAGGCACCACCCATGAGACCGATCCAGCGGATCTGCGCGAGGTGCTGGCCGATCCACGTCGCAAGGTGACGCTCGACGGTGTGCACAACTTCCGCGATCTCGGCGGCTACCCGGCGCTCGGTGGAACCACACGTTGGGGCCTGGTGTATCGCGCCGACGGTCTCCAGCGGCTGACCAACAGCGACGTTGAGGTCCTGCGCGACCGTGGCCTCGGCGCCGTCATCGACCTGCGCACCGACGTCGAACTGAGCGAGCGCGGGCGGTTCCCGCTCGATCAGCACGCAGTGCGGTTTCATCACTTGCCGGTCCTGGATCGCACCTGGGTTGCCGGTTCCATTCCCGACTTCGACAACGCCCACGACTTCTTGATGTGGGCCTACCGCGACATGATCCGCGTCGGCTCGACCAACCTGGCCACCGGTCTGCGGGTCATCGCTTCGACGGACTCCACGCTCGTGTTCCACTGCGCGGCCGGCAAGGACCGCACCGGTATCCTCGCCGCCCTGTTGCTGGCCACGCTCGGTGTGCCCGACGACTACATCGCGGCCGACTACGCCAAGACGGAAGAGGGCATGCAGTTGATGCTCGAGTCGTGGCGCAAGGCCGCACAGGACAACCCACCGCCGGACCCGAGCAAGGTGTCGATGCCGCCGGCGTTCTACTTCGCGTCGCCGCCCGCTGTCATGCAGGCGTTCCTCGATCATCTCGCCACCGAGCACGGTTCGGTGCTGCAGTTCGTGCGCTCGCTCGGCATCACCGACGACGAGATCGACGCGCTGCGCGAGAAGATGATCGAACCCGCCGCCTGACGCGGCCTCGCGTACAGTGCTGGTCCATGACCGGAACGATTGCACTGCTCGGCGGAGGTCCCTTCGTCGCCAATGACGAGCTCGACCGCCGGCTGATCGACACGGCGTCGGCCGCCGAGGTCGTGGTGCTCCCGACCGCCGACGCGTTCGAGCACCCGTCGCGCCAGATCGGCACCGCCGTGCTGTGGGGGCAGCGGCTGGGAGTGTCGATCACTGGTCTGATGGTGCTGCGTCGCGCCGACGCCAACGAACCCGCCCACGCCAACGCCGTCGCTGGGGCGCGGATGGTCTATCTGGCCGGTGATTCGCCGCTGCATCTGCGTTCGGTTCTGAAAGAGACGGCGTTGTTCGATGCGCTGCGCACCGTGTTGTCCAACGGTGGGGTCGTGGCGGCCACGGGTGCCAGCGCTGCGTGCCTGTGCGATCCGATGACGGACCCGCGTGGCGGTGCGTTCACACTCGGCCTCGGCCTGGTGAGCGGGCTGGCGCTGCTGACCGAGTCCGAGACATGGTCACCGGAGCGGCTGCACCGCACGCTGAAGCTGGCCAAGGGCTTTGCGGTCGGCGTGCTGCCGACCGGGTCTGCCGTGTTGCAGTCAGGTGCGAACCGTGAGCTGGTCGGCAAGGCCGAGGTGCACGCCGCGCCGGCCTGACGCCTGCGCCGCGCGCTTCAGCTCTCGGTGACGGTGACGCTGTTGATGGTGACGGTCTCCGACGGCGTACCGGCCCCGGCCGTGCCGACGGCGTCGAGCGCAGTGACGGTGTCGAGCCCGTCGGTGACCTGACCGAACAACGTGTACTGCGGTGGCAACTTCACGCCGTCGTCGCCGGAGATGACGAAGAACTGCGAGCCGTTGGTGTTCGCCCCGGAGTTGGCCATCGCCAGCGAGCCGACCTTGTACTCGCCGGCTGCAGGCAGCTCGTCCTCGAACGAGTAGCCGGGGCCACCGGACCCGGTGGCCGTCGGGTCGCCGCATTGGATGACGAAGTTGGGGATGATGCGGTGGCAGATGGTGCCGTCGAAGAAGTGGTACCGGGCCAGGAACACGAAGCTGTTGACGGCCACGGGTGCCTTCGCCGCGTCCAGCACCGCTGTGTAGCTGCCCTTGCTGGTGTCGACGACGACGGTGTACGTCTTGGCCGGATCGATGCAGGTCTGCGGCGCCTCGGCGAACTGCGCGTAACGCTCGGACGAGCCGTCGGTGGCGGGACAATCCACCGCTGCGGTGGCGGTGATGCCGGCCGGTGGGGTGAATGCTGTGGTGGTGCTCTCCAGATCGCTGATGGCTGTGGTGGACGACGCGTCGGTGAGTGAACCGTTCGTCGTGGTGTCCTCGTCGCCGAAGATGCGGACGGCGAAGAACACGACGAGGATCAGCGCCGGGATGCCGAGGCCGATCTGCAGGCCGCGCCGCTTGGTCGTGCGCTTGCGTGCGTCGCGCGCCATCTCTTCCAGCTTTTGCTGCCGATTCGCCTTCTGACGTTCACGTTTGTCGGTACCCACAAGGGCCACACGCTACTGGTTGGTCAACGCGATCGACCGGCAGATGCAGCCCCGCTGCGATCCACAAGATCGGCTCAAGTCGCCACCGTCGGTGTCGATATTCCTCGTGCACGGTGTGGGACGCGGCGGGCATCAGGACAGCAGTACGAACGCAGGGCGGGAGATGGATCGGTCACAGCACGGCGTGGATGGAGCGCCCGCGACGGGCGTGCTGTCGCGCCGATCGCTCGCGATCGGGCGTACGCTCGCGCTCGCCGTGATCGCGACGGGCGCGACC
>JANNZY010000061.1:0-6177 GCA_031410915.1 Actinomycetes bacterium | reverse complement strand
GCGATCTGGTGGGCGTGGATGAACTTCAGTTGGTTCGCATCTGCATACGACACCGACGACATCCCCTACCGACTGCTGACGTTCCTGCAGATCGTCGGCGTGCTGGTGCTCGCCGCCGGCATCAGCGACGCGTTCACCGGTGACTTTGCGGTCATCACGGTTGGCTACGTGATCATGCGCATTTCGATGGTCGCGCAGTGGTTGCGCGCCGCGGCGGGCGACTCGATGCGGCGACGCACGGCGCGCCGATTCGCGTTCGCGATCGTGATGACCCAGGTCGGCTGGGTGTTGCGCATCGCTCTGCTGCCCGATTCGTGGGGCTTCACGCTGTTCTTCGTGCTCGTCGCGTTCGAACTGGCGAGCCCGCTGTGGGCAGAGCACGCCGGCAGCCCGACGACATGGCACCCGTCGCACATCGCCGAGCGCTACGGGCTGTTCACCATCATCGTGCTCGGCGAGTGCATCCTGTCCGCGTTCGTCGCGATCGAGTCGTCGAACACCGAACACGGCGCGTCCGCACGATTGATCGCGCTCGCGATCGGCGGGCTGCTCATCGTGTTCGGCATCTGGTGGACGTACTTCCGGCTGCGCGCCGAGGAGTTGCTGGAGACGCAGTCCAACGTCGCTTTCGTGTGGGGCTACACCCACTACGGGCTGTTCGCCTCGATCGCCGGGATCGGCGCCGGTATCGCCGTCGCGGCCGAGGCGCTGTCGGCGGCGGAGAACCACGAGACGTCCCACTTCGCCCTCTCCGGCATCGCCACGACGCTGGCGGTCTCGATCCCGGTCGCAACGACACTTCTCCTTCTCGCCGCGCTGCGCAGCATCGCCCACGACAACGAGGGCATCTCCGCCGCGGCCGGCTACGTGGCCGCCGCGCTCGTCCTGGCAACTGGTCTCGCCGGCAACGCGCTCGGCATCGCCACCGCCGTGGTCGTCATCGGCGCGATCATCGCCGCCAAGGTCGCGCTCGACCTCGTCGTCGACGGCGACCGACACATGGGCCCCGCCCAGTAGCCCGCGCTTCCCCCAACTTCCGCGCTGCCCGCGGGGCCGCTGTGAGGCCCCCACCGCTGCGCGAAACCAACGGGAGGGGGTCAACCGGCGACGGCGGGGGCCTCGGGTTGGGGGTGACGAAGCGCGGGGTCCTGACGGTAGAAGCCGGCGAGGACCTCGTACAGGTCGGGTTTGGCGGCGCGCAGTTCGAGCGGTCGGGAGAAGAAGACCTCGGTGACGACGGCGAAGAACTCGCCAGGGTTCGTGGACGCGTAGTCGCGCACGACGCCGCTCGGGTCGCCGCTGCGCCGGAGACGCTTGAACTCGCGCGTGCACACCTCGACCCAGCGGGCTCGGGCCGCGTCGTCGCGGATCGGCGGCGTGCCATCGATGATTCCGTCGAGCATGTCCAGCTTGTGCGCGAACTCGTGGAAGATCACGTTCTGACCGCGGATCGGATGACGGGCGTCGTACGAGGCGGCGTCCCACGACAGCATGATCGGCCCGCCGAGCTGAGCTTGGCCGTCGATGCGATACGGGTCGCTGGACACCAGGCCGGCCGTGCCGGTGGACCGCTGGCCACGCAGCACCACGGTGGATTTGTGGACCAGGATCGACTTCACGCCACGGAAGTCGTCGTAGTCGCGCTCCAGGATCAGCAGGCACGCCTGCGCTGCGACCAGGACCTGGATCGGGTCGGTGATCGCGAAGCCGTTGGCCGCTTCCCACCGTTTGTCGTCGATGAAGCGGACGATCAACGCTTCCATTCGCGCCTGCTCGTCGGGGCTCAACAGCTTCCAGATCGGCCAGCGAGTCTGCAGCGTGCGGCGCTGCTCAACGGTCAGCTCGACGGGTTCGTCAGTCTCGTCGTGTCGGTGCCGACGGGCGAAGAACCGCATGGGCGTCACGCTACCGGGAGCCGGGAACGCCGAAGTCGCGGGCGGTAGCCTCGCCGGGTGACCGAGAACAGTGTTGTCCCCGATCGCACTCGAGCCGGAACGGACCCGGCCACCGGGCTGAACGCGGCCGCCGTCGCCGAACGCGTCGCCCGGGGCGAGGTCAACAACGTGCCATCGGCCCCGTCGCGCACGATCTCGGAGATCATCCGGGCCAACCTGTTCACTCGCTTCAACGCGCTCATCGGCAGCCTGTTCGCGATCGTGATGATCTGCGGCGCGTACCGCGACGGCCTCTTCGGTGGCGTCGTCGTCGCCAACACCGCAATCGGCATCATCCAGGAGTTGCGGGCGAAGAAGACCTTGGATCAGCTGACCGTCGTCAATGCGCCGAAGGTGCACGCCGTGCGTGATGGCACGGTCGTCGAACTGGCGGTCAACGACCTCGTCCTCGACGACGTCCTCGACCTGTTGCCCGGCCAGCAGATCGTGGCCGACTCGGTCGTGCTCACGAGCGCGAGCTTGGAAGTGGACGAGTCGTTGCTGACCGGCGAGGCCGATGCCATCGTGAAGCAGGTCGGCGACGAACTGCTGTCGGGCAGCTTCGTCGTCGCCGGCAACGGACGGGCCCAGGTCGACAAGGTCGGTGCCGACGCCTACGCAGCCAAGCTGGCCGAGGAAGCCCGCCGCTTCTCGCTCGTGCACAGCGAGTTGCGCACGGCCATCAACCGCATCGTCACTCTGGTCACCTACGTGCTGGTGCCGACCGGCATCGGGTTGTTCATCAGCCAACTCAACCGCGATGACGCGAGCGTCACCGAGGGCCTGGTCTCGGCAGTTGGCGGCGTCGTCGCGATGGTCCCGGAGGGACTCATCCTGCTGACCAGCGTGGCGTTCACGGTCGGTGTCGTGCGCCTGGCCCGCCGCCGCACACTCGTGCAGGAGTTGCCCGCGATCGAGGTGCTCGCACGCGTCGACGTCATCTGCATCGACAAGACAGGCACCATCACGTCCGGCGCCATGGATCTGGCCGACCTCGACATCCTCGCGACCGCGGAGATGGATCGCGAGTCCGTCGAGACAGCGCTCGCTGCGCTGGCGTGGTCCGACCCCAATCCAAACGCGACGCAGAAGGCGCTGCAGACCGCGTACGCGACCAAGCCTGGGTGGACCGAATCGGGCTCCGTTGCGTTCTCCTCGGCGCGCAAGTGGAGCGCGTCGTCGTTCGGACAGAACGGCACATGGATCTTCGGCGCGCCGGAGATGGTGCTGCACGGTGGTGGGTACGACGCGATCTCGCAGTCCGTCGAGACTGCTGCCGATGACGGCAAACGTGTGCTGTTGCTGGCAACCTGCCCGCAACCGCTGTCCGGCGAGACGCTCCCCAGCGACCTGCGACCCGTCGCGCTGGTGCTTCTGGAGGACCAGATCCGTCCGGACGCAGAGGAGACGCTCAGCTTCTTCGCCGCGCAGGGCGTGACGCTGAAGGTCATTTCCGGCGACAACCCGCGCACCGTCGGTGCCGTCGGGCGGCGCGTCGGCCTGGACGGTGCCGACCGTCTGCTGGACGCTCGCGAGCTGCCCGACGACCAGGACGAGCTCGCCGACATCCTGGAGGGCTCGACCGTGTTCGGCCGCGTCACGCCGCACCAGAAGCGGGCGATGGTGAAGGCGCTGCAGTCGCGTGGACACGTCGTCGCGATGACCGGCGACGGCGTCAACGACGTGCTCGCGCTGAAGGACTCGGACTGCGGCATCGCGATGGCCAGTGGCTCGGAGGCCACGCGTGCCGTGGCCCAACTCGTTCTGCTGGACAGCACGTTCTCGTCGTTGCCGATGGTGCTGTCCGAGGGCCGGCGCGTGATCAACAACATCGAGCGCGTCGCGAGCCTGTTCCTGGTCAAGACGGCGTACGCACTGTTCTTCGCGATCGGCACCATCATCAGCGGCAACGCCTACCCGTTCCTCCCCCGCCACCTCACGCTTGTCGGCACGTTCACCATCGGCGTACCCGCGTTCTTCCTGGCCCTCGCGCCCAACGATCGCCCGGTGCGCACCGGCTTCCTCGGCCGGGTTCTGCGCATCGCCATCCCCGGTGGACTGCTCGCGTCGGTGTCGACGTTCGTGGCCTACCTCGTCGCAACACACACGACGCATCCCAACCTGAGCCCGGAGCAGGAGAAGACGACAGCGACCATCGTCCTGGCCTCGAGCGCGATCTTGGTCTTGGCCCGCGTGGCTCGGCCCTGGGCGGCCTGGAAGCTCGCCATGATCTCGGCGATGACGGCCTTCCTGGCACTCACGCTCATCGTCGACCCGCTGCGCAACTACTTCGATCTGAAGGACCCACCGCGAGGTGTGCTGATCATGATGGCCATCGTCATCGCGATCACTGGCGTCTTGCTGCCGCTCGTGTGGCGGGCAGCCGATGTGGTCATCGCGTGGAGCGAGCGACGGGTCACGGCGTGGAGACAGTCGCGCCCTGTGCCCAACGGTCTCTCGAAATAAACGTCATCCACGAGCGCCTGCGGTGACGAACCTCTTGCGTTGGTCCTCCTCGGACCACCTGGAAAGGACGTCAGATGCTCATCGACGACACGCAGCTCCATCAGCTGATCGAAGAGTCGCAGGATCAGCACTCGGATGCGATGAGGCAGTCGAACTCGGTGGTCCCCGACCTTCGTGACTTCGCAGCCCAACGCGGTTCCGATGCAATCATCTCCCCCGCACAGATGCGGGCGCTCGACGAATCGCGGTCACGCATTCGCTCGCGTGTCCCACTCGCTGTCGGTGCCGGCGGACTCGCCCTCGCCGTGCACTCGCTGCTCTCCCGACCCGCTGCAGCCGACGCCGCGCTGGACGTCCAGGCGCTGCAGACCGCATCGTCGTTGGAAGTCCTCGCCGTCGCCACGTACGGCGCAGCTCTGACATTGCCATTCATCGCCGACGGCAACGCCACCGTGAAGGCGTTCGCCGAGATGACGATGAAGCAGCACGACGAGCACCGTGCCGCGTTCCAGGCACAGACCAAGGCCCTCGGTGGAGCGATCCAGGAGAACCCGAACCCGAAGTACGCTCCGGTGGTCGAAGCGACCAAGCCGAAGCTGCTTGCCCCGATCGACGTGGTCAACTTCGCCGCGGTTCTGGAGCAGGTCGCGACAGAGACCTACCTCGCCAACTTGGCTTTGCTCGAAGACTCGACCGCCAAGGCGCTGTTCGCCAGCGTGATGGCTGTCGAATGTCAGCACCTCGCCGTCCTGCGTGCCGTCGGCGCCTTGCTCGACGGTGGTGGCGAGGCCCTGATCATGATCCCGACCGATGTCGCGGCCCTCCCGGCAGCCGCCGGCAGCGTTGCGTTCCCTGATGATTTCGAAGGCACCGACATGGCGAGCCCGCCCGAAGAAGGAGCACTGTGATGAAGGACTCGTTCGAAGAAATCAAGGCCCAAGGCCCGATCGCCGGCCTCGCCGCCGGACCCTTCACCCGTCGCCGACTGCTCGCTGGCGCGGGATTCATCGGTGCTGCGCTCGTCGCCGCAGCGTGTGGTTCCGACGACAAGACCAGCTCGTCGTCAGTGGCCCCGGTGGACACCACCGGCACCACGACGGCTCCGGCCGCCACCGACGCGCCAGCCACAACAGCAGCGGGCGGCGACACGACGATGGCGCCCGACACGACGATGGCTGCCGACGATGGCGCTGCCACCGACGGCAAGATCGCGACGTTGGCCGCCGGCCTCGAGGTGCTCGCCGTTGGTACGTACCAGGCCGCCCTCGACGCAGCGGGCTCCGGTGCGCTCGGCGATGTGCCGCCCGCCGTTGCCGAGTTCGTGACCAAGGCGCTGAGCCAGCACCAGGCCCATCTCGATGCGTGGAACAAGGTGCTGTCTGACGCCGGCGCACCGGAAGTGACCGAGCCGAACGCGACGCTCAAGCCGACCGTCGACGCCGAGTTCGCCAAGGTCACCGACGTCGGTGGCGCGGCGAAGCTGGCGGCCACGTTGGAGGACATCGCTGCGGCCACGTACCAGAGCGCCATCCCGCTGATCACCAATAAGGACGCGATCACGCTCGCCGGTTCGATCCAGATCATCGACCGTCAGCACCTCGCAATCCTCAACTTCGTGCTCGGCAGCTATCCGGTTCCCGACACGTTCGGCAAGATCGACAACGCTGTCGCCGCCTGACCCCACAGTCCCCCGCGCGGGTGTCGGGACCCCCGGTCCCAAAAAACCGGGGGGCGGCGCGCGGGGGGTGGCCCAGTTGGGGGCAGAAAAGGCCCACGG
>JANNZY010000060.1:0-17958 GCA_031410915.1 Actinomycetes bacterium | reverse complement strand
GGTCGCGCCGATGCAGTGCAGTTCGCCGCGCGCCAGCGCCGGCTTGAGCATGTTGCCGGCGTCGATGGCGCCTTCGGCCGCGCCGGCACCGACGAGGGTGTGGATCTCGTCGATGAACAGCACGATGTCGCCGCGGGTCTTGATCTCTTTGAGCACCTTCTTCAGACGCTCCTCGAAATCGCCGCGGTAACGGCTGCCGGCCACGAGTGCGCCGAGGTCCAACGTGTACAGCTGCTTGTTGCGCAGCGTGTCCGGGATGTCGTTGCTGACGATCTTCTGGGCCAAGCCTTCGACGATGGCGGTCTTGCCGACACCGGGCTCGCCGATGAGCACCGGGTTGTTCTTGGTGCGGCGGCTGAGGATCTGCATGACGCGCTCGAGCTCGCGCGAGCGGCCGATGACCGGGTCGAGCTTCTTCTCGCGAGCGAGCTGGGTCAGGTTGCGACCGAACTGGTCGAGGATCTGGCTGTTGCCCTTGTCGCCGGTGTCCTTCTCGGCAGCCGCGCTGGAACCAGCGGCGGCGGCTTGCGGCTCGCCGGGCTTGCCCTGGCCACCCTGGTAGCCCGACAGCAGCTGGATGACCTGCTGACGGACACGGCTGAGGTCGGCGCCGAGCTTGACGAGCACCTGCGCGGCGACACCCTCACCCTCGCGGATGAGACCGAGCAGGATGTGCTCGGTACCGATGTAGTTGTGGCCGAGCTGCAGCGCCTCGCGGAGCGACAGCTCGAGCACCTTTTTGGCGCGGGGGGTGAAGGGGATGTGACCGGACGGCGACGAGCCGCCCTGGCCGATGATCTCCTCGACCTGACTGCGTACTGCCTCGAGCGAGATGCCCAGTGATTCCATCGCCTTCGCGGCGACGCCCTCACCCTCGTGGATCAGCCCGAGCAGGATGTGCTCGGTGCCGATGTAGCTGTGGTTGAGCAGCCGGGCTTCCTCTTGCGCAAGAACGACGACCCGCCGGGCCCGATCAGTGAAACGTTCGAACATGCCCGCCCTTTCAGAGACGGAGGGATATTGAAATGTGAGTGTATCGGCGGCCTGTAGCAGAGTCGCGGCGGTGCGGGGTCACTTTGACGCCCCCTTGAGACACCACGTCCAACTCACAGCGAGCGATGGCCTACAACGACGCGCTGCAGTCGTTGCTCGTCCTCGAACATCTGCCCGCCCCCGCCCGACACCTTCGATGGCTGCGCGATCGACTCGGCGAGCGCTTGGCCTTCGGTGCCGTGCTCCACACCGGACCACTGCCGTTCCAGATCGATGACCGCATCGCGGCCCTCCCGATCTGCGCAATCTGGGGTCCCGCGACTCCCCCTTTGCCATCCTGACCAACCTGCTCTGGCGCTGGCTGCCGGCGTGTTACGAAGGATCGGTCAGGCGTTGGGGGCCATCCAAGCGATGGCGCAGGCGGTGGCGTAGGCGAGTTCGGCGGGGCCGGACTCGTCGGGGCGCAGCTCGTTGGACATGATCCGCAGCACCCACTCCAGCAACGTGCGGTTGTGCATGCCCACGCGGGTCAGCTCGCGCATGACGGTCGGGCGGCCGATGACGCGGGCGAACAGCCGACCAACCTTGAAGTACTGGCCGTACTCGGTGTCGAGCCGCTTCGCGTATTGCTGCAGCACCGTCGCGTCGTTGGTTGCAAGCGCGTCGCGGAGCACCTCGGCGGCGATGCGACCGGTCTCGTAGGCGTAATCGATTCCCGCGCCGTTGAGTGGATTCACCGCGCCGGCGGCGTCGCCGACGACGAGGTACGTCGGACCCGACTTCGGCTCGACCGAGCCACCCATCGGGATCCGTCCGGACACCGGCTTCTGCAGCGGCGCGGTGGGATCGATCTGCCAGCGCTCGGCGATGTCGGTGGCATAGGCCTCGAGCAGATGCGTGGTGTTCACGGTCTTGAACTCGCGGAACGTGCTGAGCAGACCGACGCCGATGTTCGCCGTGCCGTCGCCGGCGGGGAACACCCAGCCGTAGCCGGGGATGGCCCGACCGTTGCGGTCGCGCAGCGCGAGCGAGGACTCGATGAACGGCTCGGCGTGGCGGGGCGTCGCCCAGTACGAGCGGATCGCGGTGCCGTACGGCCAGCCCCGGGACCGGAACGTGCCGAGCGCGCGACCGAAGCGACTGTTCGCGCCGTCGGCGACGACGACGTACTTGGCCATCACCTCGCGCTGCGCGCCGTCTGGGCCGAGCACGACAGCGCCGCGGACGAAGCCGCGTGACACGAGCGGCCGCAACGCATCGTGGCCCTCCAGCAGCGTCGCTCCCGCGTCGACGGCGTTGCGCACGACCACCTCGTCCAGGTCGCTGCGCCGCACGACGTAGCCGTGGCGCGGATAGACGGAGTGCTCCGGCCACGCCAGCGCGACGTCGCGGTCGCCGGCGGTGAGCCGTACGCCCTCGGTGCGGTGCCGGCCGGCCAGCGCCGCCGTCAGCCCCATCTCGCTCAGCTGATGCACCGCCCGCGGCGTCAGCGCGTCGCCACACGTCTTGTCGCGCGGCAACGTGCGCCGCTCGACGATCGTGATGCTGTGTCCCTCACGCGCCAACCAGTACGCGGCAGCAGCCCCAGCCGGCCCACCACCGACAACGAGAACCTCCGACGCTCCCGCCTCCATGCCCGCAATCTATCGGGAGGGCGTTTGGAGGGGGTCAGCCTGCGGTGGGGGCGGTGCCCGGGCGGGCTTCGGTGCCCACGGGGATGACGCCCTCGATCTTCGTCGCGACGTCATCGAAGGTGATCGAGCCATCCTCGAGGCCTGCTGCGATGGGCGACTCTTCGCTGCACCACAACTCGAACTCCTCGACGACTGCGGGGTCGGTCGGCGCGACTCCGTCGATCGTGAACCGCTCGTGGCAGACGACGGCAAGAATCTCTGATTCCGTGAGTCCACCGCCGCTCTTGGCCCCCTGCGAGGGCATGACCCCGAAGCTGCCAGTTCCGCGCACGCCGCCTGGCCGATCGGGGTTTCCGTATTCGGTCAAACCAGCGCCCCGGAATCCATTCGTGCCGTCGTACACGAAGTTGAGTTGATCCTCGATGTGCGGGAAGGTGAGTCGGACCTCGCCCTTCGACAGCTGCCGCCCAACGCCGCCTCCGCCTGCGGCACCGTGACAGCTTGCACACGCGGCGCTGTTGTAGACTTCGGCACCGTCGCCGAGGGGACCGGAGACGACCTTGGCTTCCGGCTTGACGCCCTGGAGGTACATGAAGCCCCAGATCGGCAACAGGCTCAGCGTGGCCATCGCCCAGAACGGGATCTTCTTGCGACTCTTCGCCGCGGCGATGTAGGCCGGATCGGGCTTCGGTGGCGGGGGGGCGGCCGGGGCCGCGGCCTTCGGCGCGGCGGCGGGAGCGGCCGATTCGACCTTGGCCACCGCGGCTGCGGCAGGCGCCGCCGGGGAGTCCGAGCCCGCGCCATCGCCTGCGTCGCCACCGAGCGCGGCACGCCGCTCCTTCGAACGCTTCAGCAGATGCTCGGGAATCTCGGTCACGGGTGGCCACTGTAGATCGCAGAGAAGCGAAAAGATGAAATGTGAGGGCACTCCCAGACCTGTGAAAAACGCCCGCAAGCACTAGCGCACAACAATGAGGTCGCGGGCGGCTCGCGTGGTAAACCTGTACCCAAGCCCCTCCCTCTGGTGCCCGGATGCCTGGGAGAACTGGCAGGACCAGGGGTGGGCGCGACTACAGTTCGTGCACCGTTTCACATTCCCGGAAAGGCAGCGGCACGTTGCTCCTCGCGATCGACATCTCTACGTGGCCCGGCGTCAACCAAGCCTTCCTGGTTTCGTTTTTCGTGGCCATCGGCCTGACGCTGCTGGTCATCCCGTACGGCAAGCGCCGTCCGAAGGGCACGCCCGTCAGCTGGGGCGAATCCATGCTCGCTGCGGTCTACGCGTTCGCCGTCATGTTCATCGCGTACGGCATCGTGCCCGACCGCTGGATCCAGCACGCCGACAAGAACCTCGGTTGGAGCAAGCAGAAGCTGCTCTTCGGTGTCGGTGACATCATCAAGCCGCAGGCGTACGGCGGCTGGTTCCCGTTCACCGTTTCGTACCAGGAACTGCGCGACATCATCGTCGTCGTCATCCACGTCATCTTCTTCGCCTTGCAGATCTTCATCTGGATGTGGTGGCAGAAGCGTGGCGACACGACCACGAGCA
Source organism: Actinomycetes bacterium (assembly GCA_031410915.1). GTDB lineage: Bacteria > Actinomycetota > Acidimicrobiia > Acidimicrobiales > Ilumatobacteraceae > WLMZ01. The sequence goes on along the minus strand of JANNZY010000060.1, from coordinate 13,782 downwards.
CTGCCGTCGCGACGAGCACCTACGGCCGACCGCTGGTGAAGAAGAGCTGACGGATGGCCCGCACCGACGCGAACCCGCCGATGATGCCGTACTCGACCGACTACCAGTTGGTCGAGGTCGACGCCGACTACCTCACCAAGGCGGTGAAGCCCAAGCAGTTCATCCACATCGATCAGACCGAGTGCATCATGTGCGAGGGCTGCGTCGACATCTGCCCGTGGAAGTGCATCCACATGGTGCGGCCGGACGCGATCGAGGAAGCCGTCAACACCGAGCTGCCCGGCGCCGATCCGTCAGACAACGTCTTGTTCATCATCGACGACGACGTCTGCACACGCTGCGCGCTGTGCGTTGACCGCTGCCCGACGGGCGTGATCATCCTCGGCAAGGTGGGGAACGCGCCGTCCACCGGCGACACCCACACTCGAACGAACAACCACGGCTACGCCTACGGAATGCGGCTGTAGGAGGACACGGAACCAATGGCCAAGATCATCGACGACAAGCCCCGCCCGACGCTGAAAGACCGCGTCACGAAGGTCAACGGGCAGGTGCAGGGCAGCCAGGCGTGGGGCAGCATCTTCCGTCCGGGCAGCATCTTCCGCAAGGGCTACACCGACAGCCCGCGTAACCGCAGCTACGTGATCATGAACTCGGTGCTGTACCACCTGCACCCGGTGAAGGTGAAGCGCCACGCAGTCAAGGTCAGCTACACCCTGTGCCTCGGCGGGCTGAGCTTCTTCCTCTTCATCCTGCTCACCGTGACCGGCATCTTCTTGATGTTCTTCTACCGGCCCGAGGCCACCCAAGCCTGGAACGACATCAACAACCTGCAGACCTCGGTGGCGTTCGGGTTACTCGTGCGCAACATGCACCGGTGGGGCGCGCACCTGATGGTGCTGAGCGTGTTCCTGCACATGGCCCGCGTGTTCTACCACGGCGCGTACAAGGCGCCTCGCGAGTTCAACTGGGTCATCGGCATCATCTTGCTGACGCTCACGCTGCTGCTGTCCTTCACCGGCTACCTGCTCCCGTGGGACCAGCTGGCGCTGTGGGCGGTCACCGTGGGTACCAACATGATGGGGTACACACCCGTGCTCGGTTCGCAGGTCAGATTCGTCTTGCTCGGCGGTGCCGAGATCGGACCGGAGACGCTGCTGCGCTGGTACGTGCTCCACGTCTTGTTCTTCCCGTTCATCATCGTCATCTTCATGGCCATCCACTTCTGGCGGGTCCGTAAAGACGGCGGCATCTCGGGCCCGTTGTGATCCGTACTTCCAAGGAAAGGGGTGATGGCAGATGACTGAGATTCCAGAGCACCTTCTCAAGCGTGCCCAGGCAGCCCGCGAGAAGGCCGAAGCAGAAGCCGCCCCGGCCGCGCCCGCCGCCGGCGCCTCGGGTGGCGACACGGCCGCCGCTGACTCGCGCATCCCCGCCCATCTCCTGGAGCGCAGCAAAGCCGCGCGTGCCAAGACCGAAGGCGGTGCCGACGCGCCCGCCGGCGGTGGTGGTGGCGGGCTCGCCGTTGCCGAAAAGGTGTCCGCCGTCGTTGCCACACCTGCCCCCGGTGGTGGCGTGCCGATCGGTGCCGGTCCCGGTGGCCACACCCAACGCTTGCTGACCGTCGTGAAGAGCGGCTCGATCCAAGAGGTCAAGGCCGCCCCGGTCGACAAGGTGCACACCTGGCCGCACCTGCTGGCCGCCGAGTTCGTGGCTGCCCTGGCCTGCCTTGCGTTCACGTTCGTCTTCAGCGTGTTCGTCAATGCGCCGCTGCTGCAGTACGCCAACATCAACCGCACCCCGAACCCGTCGAAGGCCCCGTGGTACTTCCTGGGTCTGCAGGAACTGCTGACGATGTTCCACCCAATGGTGGCCGGCGTGACCATTCCCGGTGTCGGCCTGATCGTGATGATCCTGGCCCCGTACATCGACAAGAACCCGTCCAACAAGCCCGAGGACCGCAAGTTCGCGACTTCGTTGATGACCGTGCACCTCATGTTCTGGGCCGTGCTCGTCATCATCGGGTCGTTCTTCCGTGGCCCCGGTTTCAACTTCACGCTGCCGTGGCGTGATGGCATCTTCTTCGAGCTGTGAGGTGATGACATGACACAAGGTGCAGTCATCGGAATCGTTGTTGCGGTCGTCGTCGTTCTCGGCGCGGTCGTATTCTTGACTGCGGCGCGTCGTACCGACGTCCGTGGTGCCGGGGCGCTGTCGCGCGAGACGCGCAAGCGCGACAAGGACAGTGAGATCGACCTCCCGGTCGCGCCGAGCGGCAAGGCCGTCGAGCGCGCTGCCGTGGAGAGCCGCTCCACGGCGCTGGTCAAGTCCGACGGGCTCGCGGTCCAGCCGTGGGTTGCGCCGGACCCGGATGCCATCGGCGTGTCACGCCGCATGTTCTTCAACCGTGCCTACGTCAGCCTGATGGGCCTCGGACTCGGTGGCTTCGCCGCAGCGGCGTTCGTCGGCTTCCTGTGGCCGAGCAGCAAGGGTGGCGGCTTCGGCGGCAAGGTCGGTGCGGGCAAGATCGACGACATCCTGCTCAACATCCGCCTCAACCAAGGCTTCTACTACCTGCCCGAGGCCCGGACCTGGATCACCGCCTACCCCCCGGACGCGCTGCCGAAGGCTCGCCAGACCTACGTCGGCGGCCTCAAGCTGGTCCTGCCCGGCCTCGAAGCCGGCATCACCGCGCTCTACCAGAAGTGCCCGCACCTCGGGTGCCGCGTCCCCAACTGCGCCAGCTCGCAATGGTTCGAGTGCCCGTGCCACGGCAGCCAGTACAACCGCGTCGGCGAGAAGAAGGCCGGCCCGGCACCGCGTGGCATGGACCGCTTCATCGTCTCGGTGAGCGGTGGCGGCGACGTCACCATCGACACGCTCGGCGGCGCGGCCATCCCCGGTCCCGCCATCGGCACCAACACCACCGGTCAAGAGGCCGAGGGTCCCCACTGCATCACGGGCGGACACTGACCAACCATGCTTGCTGCCAACACGACCGCGCTCGCCTACATCCTGCTGGCGATCCTGCTCATCGGCTTCATCTGCTATGCGGTGGCCAGCCGCACCCAGGCCCGTCCCGAGATCGGCTCCGAGATCGAGCTCGCCGCCAACCGCAAGCCGTACTACGACGACGAGGTGATGGAGGGCAAGCGTCTCGAGCGCGTGCAATTCGTCGGCTTGCTGTTCCTGGTGGTCAGCGTGATCGGCCTGCCGCTCTACTGGATCCTGGAACCCGCCCGTCAGGACGGGGCGCTGGCCTACTCCGATCGCCGCGCAATCGGATGGGGCAAGGAGTTGTTCGCACCGACCGCCGAGGGCGGCTTCAACTGTGCCGGCTGCCACGGCGGCATGAAGGCCACCGGCGGTCAAGCCGCGTATGCGGTGACCGACCCGAAGACCAGCGAGGTCAAGTCTGTCAACTGGTTCGCTCCGGCACTGAACACCGCGCTGTACCGCTTCAGCGAGAGCGAGATCCGCTTCATCCTTGTCTACGGGCGACCGTTCTCGCCGATGTCGGCGTGGGGCCTTGAAGGCGGTGGCCCGATGAACGCGCAGCAGATCGACACGCTGATCTCCTACATCAAATCGATCCAGATCCCGCGAGTCGGTTGTGCGGCCAGCGAGTCCGATCCGCTGACGTGCGCCACGGGAACGCTGCCGACCGACGTACAAGACGGCATCCAGAAGGCGGCCCAGCAACAAGTCGACAACGGCACGTACGCCAGCCTCGGCGAGGCGCTGTTCAACCTCGATCTCGCCAGCGGTGCGTATTCGTGCGCGCGCTGCCACACCCAGGGTTGGAGCTACGGCAGCCCGGGAGAATCGGCGATCGGTGCAATGGGCCCCAACCTCACCGCGGGCTCGGTCAATGAGCACTTCCCGTTGGAGAGCGACCAGATCGCGTTCATCAAGGCCGGTTCCGAACTGGGCAAGAAGTACGGCATCCAGAGCCAGGGCTCGGGTCGTATGCCAGCATTCGGGGCGCTGCTCACCGACGAGCAGATCAAGCTGATCGTCGAATACGTGCGGGGACTCTGATGCACTCACTGCTGGCCATCAACTGGGAGCCACAGCTCCGCGGCATCGTCATCATCATCATCTCGGTGTCGGTGCTGTGCGGTTCGGTGTACCTGATCATCGCCACCAACATCGGTTCGCGCCTCGGCTTCTTGTTCTCCTTGGCTGGCCTGGCCGGCTGGATGATGCTGATGGGCATGATGTGGTGGGCGTTCGGCATCGGCCTGAAAGGCGACGAGCCGACTTGGAAGCCCGTGGCGGGAGAGACGATCCTGCAGACCGCGCAAGCCGTGAAGGACGCCGGCATCCTCCACGACGACGCGCAGGTGCCGGCCACCGACAAGTCCTACGTGGATCAGGCCGAGTCCGTCGACACGTTGCTGATCGACAACGGCTGGGAGCGCCTCGGAGAGTCCGACGCCAGCTTCGGCCAGTCCGCTGCCGCGGGTGGCGTGATCATCGAAGAAGACGGCACGCTGACGGCCGGTACCTACCAGGTGGTCAACGTGTTCGACAAGGGTGGCGAGCGCTACCCCAAGATCGGCGAGTCGATCGACTTCATCGCGTTCTTGCACAAACCGCATTGGATCGTGGTCGAAGTGGCTCCGCTGCTGGAGCAGCGCGAGGAGCCTGGTCGTGCGCCGGCCCGGGCCGAGATCGACGTCAGCCAGCCGCATCGGTACGTGTACATGATCCGCGATCTCGGCAACAAGCGCGTGCCCGCAGCGCTGATCACGATCGGCTCGACCATCGTCTTCCTGGCGTGCTGCTACCTGCTGCACACCCGCGATCGCCGGCTCAACATCAACCGTTCTGGCGGTCTCGCAGTCCCGGCAAAGGAGTAGCGCATGGGTCAGTACCTGCCCGTCATCTGCTTGACGATCCTCGCCATCCTCTTCGGCGCGCTGAGCTTCGTGGCGTCCAGGTTGCTGGCGCCGCGCCGACCTTCGGCCGCCAAAGAAGCGCCCTACGAGTGCGGCATCGTGCCCAGCCGTGAGCCTCCGGAGCGTTTCCCGGTCAGCTTCTACATCGTCGCGATGCTGTTCATCATGTTCGACATCGAGATCATCTTCATCTATCCCTACGCCGTCAGCAGGGCTGCCCTGGGATCGTTCGCGTTCTGGGAGATGATCGCATTCACTGTGGTGTTCTTCGCCGCGTTCGTCTACGTTGTCGCTCGTGGCGCGCTGGACTGGGGTCCGGTGCAGCAGTACCGCAAGCTGGACAGCGCGATCTCTGCCGAGCGCACGTTGACCAGCACGATCCGTCGTGTTGGCACCGAGGGTCGCCTCGACGATCCGACACCGAAGCGAACGGCAGCCTGACATGGGAATCGTCCAGGACGTCAAGGACGATGGGCTCGGTGGCATTCCGCACACCCAGCTCACCGGCAAGCTCGAAGACTTGATCAAGTGGGCGCGCAGTCGCAGCAGCTGGGGAGCCACGTTCGGCCTCGCCTGCTGCGCGATCGAGATGATGGGCTCCGGAGCGCCGCACTACGACCTCAGCCGCTTCGGTATGGAGGTATGGCGGGCCAGCCCGCGTCAGGCCGACATCATGGTGGTCGCCGGACGCGTCAGCCAGAAGATGGCTCCCGTGCTGCGCCAGGTCTACGACCAGATGATGGAACCGAAGTGGGTGATCAGCATGGGCGTGTGCGCCTCCAGCGGCGGCATGTTCAACAACTACGCGATCGTGCAGGGCGTCGACCAGATCGTGCCCGTCGACGTGTATGCCCCCGGTTGCCCGCCGACGCCCGAGACGCTGATCCACGCGATCGAGACGCTGCATCAGCTGATCGAAGACGGCGAGCTCATGAAGCGTCGTGCCGCGACCGGTGCCGGTGCCAACGTGCACATCACCGAGATCGCCGCGGCGACCGAGCCCGTGCCTGTCCTTCTCGGAACGAAGTGACCCGTGAGCAACACACCGACCATGCCGGCGGCCGACGAAGCCGCCATCGAATCCACGGACCTGCCCGCTGAGCCGACCGAACTGCACGGCCATCCGCTCAGCGACAGCCGCGGCCAGACTGTGGTCCACGTGCCGCGCGAGGGCTACGTGGCGCTGATCAAGAAGCTGGCCGACGACGGCTACGTGCAGGTTTCGGACCTCTGTGGCGTCGACTACTTGACTCACCCCGGCCGCACGCTGCCTGGGGGTGTCGCGCCGCAGCGGTTTGAGGTCGTCGTGAACCTGCTCGATGTCGAGCACCGTCGGCGTCTGCGAGTGCGTGTGCAGGTGCCCGACGCCGACGCGACGTGTCCGTCGCTGTTCGATCTCCACCCGGGCACCGAGGCCATGGAGCGCGAGGCGTTCGACATGTTCGGCATCGTCTTCACCGACCACCCCGACCTGACTCGCATCCTGATGCCCGAGGACTGGGACGGCCATCCGCTGCGCAAGGACTACGAGACCGGTGCGATCCCGATCCAGTTCAGCAACGACTACCGCACCGCGGCCGCGCCGTCGGTGCTGGGAGGTCAATCATGAGCGAGCGGAGCGAGCGAATCACCAGCAACGGGCGAAGCGGTCACGGGTGCACCCGCGACGCGATGGTGCGTCCACACGATTGGACGGTGCACCAGTGACCATCAGCGAGGCCGACGAGCTGATTCGCCAGACCAGCGAGGGTGGGCAGGAACTCCGTTCGCGCAGTGAGCTGACCGCGAAGGAACTCATGCGCGAGGTCGGCTCCGTGTTGCGGATGAGCGAGGCCGAGGCGGCCAACCTCGGGTCGGTGCAGGCCGACGCCAGCGAAGACCAGACGATGATCATCAACATGGGTCCCCAGCACCCGAGCACGCACGGCGTGCTGCGGCTGATGCTGGAGCTCAAGGGTGAGACCGTGCTGCGCTGCAAGCCGATCATCGGTTACCTGCACACGGGCATGGAGAAGACCGGCGAGACGCTGACGTACATGCAGGGCGGCACGAACGTCACCCGCATGGACTACGTCAGCCCGCTCAACAACGAGCTCGTGTTCTCGATGGCCGTCGAGAAGTTGCTCGACATCGACGGTGACATCCCCGAGCGCGCTTCGTGGATGCGGATGCTGCTCAGCGAGTTGAACCGGATGAGCAGCCACCTGCTGTTCTGCGCTACGAACGGCATGGACCTCGGTGCGGTCAGTATGATGCTCTACGGCTGGCGCGAGCGCGAGGAGGTGTTGCGCTTCTTCCAAAAGGTCACTGGCCTGCGGATGAACCACAACTTCATCCGCCCCGGTGGCTTGGCCGCCGACCTGCCCGCGGGCTGGCGCGACGACGTGCTGCGCATCCTCGATCTGCTGCCCGAACGACTCGGCGAGTACGACACGCTGATGACCGGCCAGCCGATCTGGCGCGACCGCCTGCAGGGTGTCGGTGTCATCACCGCGCAGGAGGCTCTTGCGCTCGGTGCCACCGGCCCGATCCTGCGCAGCACCGGCATGCCATGGGACCTGCGCCGCGACATGCCGTACCTGTTCTACGAACAGGTCGACTTCGACGTCATCGTCGGCACCTACGGCGACTCGTTCGACCGCTACGCGATCCGTCTCAACGAGATCCGCGAGTCGATGAAGATCGTCCGCCAGATCCTGGACAAGATGCCGTCGGGCGACTACCGCATCCAGAACAAGAAGATCACGCCGCCGCCGCGGGCGCGCATCGACGAGTCGATGGAAGCGCTGATCCACCACTTCAAGATCTTCACCGAGGGCTTCAAGGTGCCCGAGGGCGAGGTGTACGTCGCGATCGAGAGCCCGCGTGGCGAGATCGGTTGCTACATCGCCAGCGACGGATCGGCCAAGCCATACCGGATGCACATCCGCGGGCCCTCGTTCGTCAACCTGCAGTGCCTGCCGCACATGATGCGGAATTGCCTCGTGGCCGATGCCGTGGCCATCATCTCCAGCGTCGATCCCGTGCTCGGAGAGGTAGATCGGTAGTGAGTCGTCTCACCGAAGACAACATCAGGATTGCCCACGAGATCATCGCCCGGTATCCACGCGCCCGCTCGGCCACGATCCCGTTGCTGCACCTGGCCCAACAGCAAGACGGTCACGTCACCGACGAGGCGATGCGTCACATCGGCGAACTGGTCGGCGCAACGGCTGCTGAAGTGCTCGGCACCGCGACGTTCTACGAGATGTTCAAGTTCGAGCCGGTCGGCAAGTACCTGATCAACATCTGCCAGACGATGTCGTGCGCGCTCCTCGGTGCCGAGGACTTGATGCATCACGCCGAGCACTCGTTGGGCATCAAGGCCGGCAGCACCACCGCCGATGGCATGTTCACGCTCGAGCACGCCGAGTGCCAGGCCGCCTGCACCGAAGCGCCGACCCTGCAGGTCAACTACCGCTACCGGTTCCGGGTCACGCCCGAGATCTTCGACGATCTCGTCGAGGACCTGCGCGCCGGGCGTCTCGACGCCGAGATCCCGCCGCACGGCACCGTCGCCCGCTTTCGCCAACGCATCCCCGCCGAGCTCGGTGTCGGCGCAGTGGCCCCCGACGAGGTCGACGGCGCGCCCGTCTGGATGGAGAGCACGACGTGACCGCCACCACGTACCCGTTCACGCCCGGCTTTTACTCGGGCGATCGACCCGAGATCGTGACGTCGCGCTTCAAGTACGAGGACTCGTACTCGCTCGAGCGCTACCTGACGACCGACGGGTACAAGGGCTTGCAAGCAGCCCTGGCCAAGACGCCGACGGAGGTGCACGACGAAGTGCGCGGTGCCACCGTGCTCGGCCGCGGCGGTGCTGGTTTCCCCGCCGGCACGAAGTGGGGGCTGATGCCACCGAACGTGTACCCGCGTTACCTCGTCGTCAACGGCGACGAGAGCGAGCCGGGTACGTACAAGGACCGTCTGTTGATGGAGCGCGATCCGCACCAGCTGATCGAGGGGTGTCTCATCGCGTGCTACGCGGCCGGACTGTCGCAGTGCTTCCTCTACATCCGTGGCGAGATGGCGCTGGCCCAGGAACGTGTCGCGCTGGCGTTGAACGAGGCGTACGCGGCCGGCTACATCGGCAAGAACATCCTCGGGTCGTCGTTCTCCGTCGACATCGTCCTGCACTGGGGTGCCGGTGCGTACGTGGTCGGCGAAGAGACAGCGCTGATCGAGAGCCTGGAAGGCAACCGCGGCATGCCCCGGCTCAAACCGCCGTATTTCCCCGCAGCCATCGGTCTCTACGGCAAGCCGACCATCGTCAACAACGTGGAGACGCTCGCCAACCTGCCGTGGCTGCTGTGCAACGGCATGGCCGAGTACGTCAAGGTCGGCACCGAGACCTCGCCCGGTACCCGCATGGTCGCGGTGTCGGGCCACGTCAACCGTCCCGGCGTGTTCGAGATCGTCAACGGCACGACCACGTTCCGCGACCTGATCTACGGCGAAGACTTCTGCAACGGCATCCGCAACGGCAACGAGCTCAAAGCGTTCGTGCCCGGCGGCGGATCCGCCCCGTGGTTCACCCCCGAACAGCTCGATCTGCCATTCGAGGGCCGCCTCGTCGGTGCTGCCGGATCGATGCTCGGTTCGGGAGCGATCATGGTGATGGACCACACCACCGACATCCCGGCGGCCGCGCTCACGCTGACCCGCTTCTACGCCCACGAGTCGTGCGGCAAGTGCGCCCCGTGTCGCGAGGGTGGTACGTGGTTGATGCGAGTGCTCGAACGTGTCGTCGCCGGCCACGGCACCGACCGCGACCTCGACCAGCTGTTCGAGGTCGGCGAGACGATCTGCCCGGGTGCGTTCCCCCATGCGTCGAGCGAGAAGCTCGGTTTGGCGGCCGTGCCGTTCCCGTACAAGATGACCACGATCTGCTTCGTCGGCCCGTCGGCGTACGCGCCTGTGCACTCCGCGCTGACGCTCTTCCGTGACGAGTTCGAAGCCAGGGTCGTGCGCCGCCGCACCATCCCGGTCACCGCAGGAGTCGGGCAATGACGATTGAGGAGCCGATCGTCGACCCGAACGCCGTCGGCCTGTTCATCAACGGCCAGGCGGTCACTGCCCGCAAGGGAGATCTGATCATCAAGGCTGCCGAGGACAACGGCGAGTTCATCCCGCGCTTCTGCTACCACGAGCGGATGTCGTCGGTCGGCATGTGCCGGATGTGCCTCGTCGAGGTCGACACCGGACGTGGCCCACAGTTGATTCCGTCGTGCATGTTCCCGGTCGCGCCGGACATGAAGGTGTTCACCGACTCTCCGACCTCGAAGGCGGCCCAGGAAGGGGTGCTCGAGCTGTTGCTGGCCCAGCACCCGCTGGACTGTCCGGTGTGCGACAAGGGCGGCGAGTGCCCGCTGCAGGACCAGGCGTTCACCCACGGGCCGGGCGAGAGCCGGTACGTGGAGGAGAAGCGCCACTACGAGAAGCCGATCCCGATCAGCGACCTCGTCTTCCTCGACCGTGAGCGTTGCGTGCTCTGCGATCGCTGCACCCGCTTCGCCGACGAAGTGGCCGGCGACGCGCTGATCCACTTCACCCACCGCGGCAACCTGACCCAGATCAACACGTTCCCGGACGAGCCCTTCGCCAGCTACTTCAGTGGCAACACGGTACAGATCTGTCCTGTCGGTGCACTGACTGCGTCGCCGTACCGCTTCAAGGCCCGCCCGTGGGACCTGGCCGAGGCGGAGAGCACGTGCACGACCTGCTCGGTCGGCTGTCGCGTGGCCGTGCAGTCCAGCCGCGACGAGATCGTCCGCTACCAGGGCGTGGATTCGGACCCGGTCAACTGGGGCTGGTTGTGCGACCGTGGTCGCTTCAACTTCCAGTCGGTCAACAGCGAGCAGCGCCTGGCTGCGCCGCAGATCCTGACCGCCACCGGCCACGCGACCGGTTCGTGGAACGCCGCGCTGGCAACCACGGCGCAGCTGATCACGGACGCGCTCGCGGCCGGAGGCCCGGAGTCGATCGCGTTGCTCGGCGGTGCACGCGGCACCAACGAGGACGCGTTCGCCTGGGCCCGCCTGGCCCACGACGTGATCGGTACGCCGAACGTGTCGGCGCAACTCGTCGACGGTCTGCCCGTCGGTGTGCTCGCGCTGAATCGGGCAACCATCGATGAAGCCGCGTCGGCAGCGACCATCATCTTGCTCGCGCCTGACCTCAAAGACGAGCTGCCCGTGCTGTACCTGCGTCTGCGCGACGCCGTGCAGGCCAAGCGCAGCCGCATCATCGAGCTCACGGCGAAGGAGTCGGGTCTCACCCGCCATGCGTGGCGTACATCGTTCTACGAACCAGGTACGCAGGCCGACGCCGTCGCGGCACTGCTGGCCGATGACGCCGCAATGGCGCAGATCGGACGCGGCGACGTGGTCGTGGTCGTCGGTCGGGCCAACCTGGCCGAGTCGTCCGCACCGACCATTGCCGCACTGAACGCGCTGCTGGCTGCTCTGCCGAACGCGAAGGTGCTGCCCGCGCTGCGCCGCGGCAACGTCGTCGGCGCGACCCAGGTCGGGCTGCGGCCAGGCGCGGGCGGCCTCGACAGCAAGGGCATCCTCAACGCCGCGGCAAACGGCAAGATCGAGTGCCTGATCTTGCTCGGGGCTGATCCACTCAGCGACGTGCCCGATGCCGACCTCGCCCGCCGCGCGCTCGCCGGGGCGCGGCGCATCATCTCCATCGACACGTTCATGAGCGAGTCGTCCAAGCTGGCCCATGTCGTGCTGCCCGCAGCCGGCTACGCGGAGAAAGATGGCACGACCACGAACCTGGAGGGTCGCGTCACTCGCGTCGCGCAGAAGGTAACCCCTGTCGGCACGTCGCGGCCGGACTGGATGGTCGCCACCGAGATCGCCGCGCGGCTCGGCACCGACCTCGGCTTCAGCACCGATGCCGACGTCACGAGCGCGATCGCCGAGCACGTCGACGGCTACGAGCAACTCACCGTGGCGCATCTCAGCGAGCACCCCGATGGCGTCGTCGCGCTCGCCCCCCACATCGACGCGACCAACCCGCCGGCAGTGACCCTCGGTGACCGCAACGCGTACGACTACCGTCTCATCGTGAGTCGCACGCTCTACGACTCGGCCACCATGACCGCCCACTCGCCCGCCCTCGCCACGCTCGCACCCGGCATCGCCGTGCACGTCAACCCGCTCGACGTCAGCCGCATCGGCGCGTCCGTCGGCGACGACGTCAAGGTGACCAGCGCCAAGGCCACCATCGTGCTGCCGCTGGCGGCCGACACCAGGGTGCAGCGCGGCACGGCATGGGTTCCGTTCAACCAGCCGTCGTCGGCCACGAACCAAGCCCGCATTGGCGACCTGATCGACGCTGACGCGTCCGTCACCGACATCCGGATCGAGACGCTCTGATGCTTGGTCTCGATCCGCTGATCTTCGACCTCGACGGTGCCGCGATCCTGATCGTCATCCTCAAGGTCCTGATCATCTTCGTGGTCGGCCTCGTGGTCACGATGTTCATGGTCTGGTTCGAGCGCAAGGTCATCGCCGGCATGCAGAACCGCATCGGGCCGAACAAGGCCGGTCCGTTCGGGTTGCTGCAGACGCTGGCCGACGGCATCAAGTTGTTCTTCAAGGAGGACCTGCTGCCCGAGCGCGCCGATCGCGTCGTTTTCCGCCTGGCACCGTTCCTGGCCTTCGTGCCCGCGTTCTTGGTCTGGTCGGTCATCCCACTCGGCGGCGACTTCACGCACGGCAACGGCGGCGTCATTCGCATCTTCAAACGTGACACCATCGCGCAGTTGGCCGATCCACCGATCGGCGTGCTGCTCCTGCTCGCACTCAGCAGCATCGCGGTCTATGGCATCATGCTCGCCGGGTGGTCGTCGGGATCGAAGTACCCACTGCTCGGCTCGGTGCGGGCCTCGGCCCAGATGGTGTCGTACGAGGCTGCGCTCGGGCTCAGCATCGGCGCAGTGCTGCTGGTGTCGGGCACGCTCAGCACACGCGGCATCGTCGCCGCACAGGACAGCATCAGCAAGTGGAGCCTGATCGCGACGGGCGTCGTGCCGTTCGTGATCTTCATGATCGCGGCCACGGCCGAGCTCAACAGGCCGCCGTTCGACCTCGTCGAAGCCGAACAGGAGCTCGTCGGCGGCTTCAACACCGAGTACTCGTCGCTGCGCTTCGCGCTGTTCTTCCTGGCCGAGTTCATGAACACGGTCACGATGAGCGGCGTCATCGTGACGCTGTTCTTCGGCGGCCCCCAGCCGCTGCGCTGGCAGACCGACAACTTCAGCTTCAACGGCGACCTGCATCTCGGCTTCTTGAACGGCACGGTCTGGTTCGTCCTCAAGGTGCTGGTGTTCCTGTACGTCTACGTGTGGTTTCGGGCCACGTTGCCCCGCCTGCGCTACGACCAGTTGATGAACCTCGGGTGGAAGATCCTGATCCCCGCATCGCTCGGCTGGTTCCTGCTCTTGGCCGCACAGCGCGTCGCAAGCGACAATGACTGGAACAAGTGGTGGGTCAGCGGCATCTCGATCGCCGTGCTGGGCCTCTGCGCCGGATTGCTGATGGCCGCGACGCGGGTCAGTGCGAAGAACCGAGACCGAGAGGGGGCGATGTTCTGATGGGTTACCTCGATGGATTTGTCGTCACCATCAAGCAGCACCGCTTGTTTGGTGGCAAGCGGCTCACCAAGAACTACTCCGGTGGGCGCGTGGCCAAGAAGAATGTGGCCAAAGGTCGCGAAGCCGATCCCCACGACCAGGACGAGAAGGCTCCCAAGCCCGAGCGCCTCCACGGTCGTCACGTGCTCAACCGGTACGAAGACGGCATGGAGAAGTGCATCGGCTGCG
>JANNZY010000059.1:0-43614 GCA_031410915.1 Actinomycetes bacterium | reverse complement strand
CAAAGGTCTTCCTCGCGGACGAGCCGACGCAGGGAGTCGACATCGGGGCGCGAACAGAGCTGTACGGTCTTCTGCGATCGGCGGCAGAACGGGGCACCGGCGTCATCGTCGTGTCCGCCGACGCCGCCGAGCTCGCCGGCCTGTGCGATCGGGTGGTCATCTTCTCGCGCGGCCGTCCTGTCACTGAGTTGATCGGCACCGACATCACCGAGCGAGCGATCACGCAGGCCGCGATGACATCGACGACTGCGCACGGAGAAGAATCGAGACCTCAGCGGGTCGAGCGGAAGGTGAGGACGCTCGAGCGAGTTACGCACAGCGACAGAGCCCCGGCGCTCGCACTTGTTCCAGCCTTGATCGCGCTGGCGTGGGTCGCCGCCGATGCGAGCCCGTTCTACGTCACCTCGCGGAACTTCACGCTCCTGCTACCGCTGGTCGGCACACTGGCGCTGTTTGCGCTCGGACAGCAGCTCGTGATGATCACCGGCGCGATCGACCTGTCGATCGGACCGCTCGCAGGTCTGCAGGTGGTCATCGCCTCGTTCATGTTGGGGCCGGGGGTCTCGGGGGTGGGTATGGCCGCCACGGTGGCTGTGATGGTCGTCGTCGGACTGGCCGTCGGATTGCTGAACTGGGCTTTGACGGAGCTCCTCGAGATCAACGCGCTGATCGCCACTCTCGTCACGTTCAGCGCATTGCAGGGCGTGTCGCTCATCTTGAGACCAACCTCAGGCGGCGCGATCTCACGTGATTTCACCGACATCGTGCGCTCGCGATGGGGCATCGTGCCGGGCGCCGTGATCGCGGTGGCGATCGTGGCCATCGCGTTCGAGCTCTTCCTGTACCGCACCTCGGTGGGCGTTCGCGTTCGCGCAACGGGTTCTGATGGCCAGGTGGCCCGAAAGGTGGGGGTCAGCACCCGCAAGTTCCTGCTCATGGCGTATTGCGGCTCCGCACTGTTCGCCACGCTGGCAGCCTTTATGTTGATGGCCCAGTCGAACACCGGCAACGCCACGATCGGCAACAGCTACACCTTGTCCAGCGTGGCCGCTGTGGTGCTCGGCGGTGCGAGCATCTTCGGGGGTCGTGGATCGTTCGTCGGCGCTGTGCTCGGTGCGGCCACGATCATCCAGATCAACACAGTCGTCCAATTCGTCGGCTGGAGCCTCGAGTGGCAGCAGTACCTGCTGGGCGGCCTCACCCTCTGTGCAGCCAGCCTCTACTCGACAGTGCGAGGACAACGTGGCTGATTCGTCGCTTCTCGCCGAGCCGGTGGATCAACGCGCCCGGCCACGCTGGCGCATCGCGCTCAGTCTTCCCGCAGTCCTGTGGTGCACGGTTTCTGTGTTCATCCTCAGTGCACTGCTCGAGCCCGCAAGCGTCAGCGGCTCATCCCTCAATTCGATGTTGCCCTTCGCGGGCATCCTCGCCCTGGCCGCGATCGGACAGACCCTGGTCGTGATGGCACGAGGCATCGATCTCTCGGTTGCCGGGACGATGACGCTCGCTGCGCTTGTCGGCAGCAAGGTCGCTTCCGATCACGGCAGCGTGTTGATCGGAATCGCTGCGGTGTTGGGCGTGACGACGCTGATCGGGTTGCTGAACGGCTTCATCGTGTCCGTTCTGAACGTCACCCCGCTCGTCACCACCTTTGCGATGAGCGTGGTGCTCTCTGGGGCAGCGCTGACTTACTCCGGAGGCACCCCGGTGCGTGCGCCCCGCTCGCTTGCCGACTTCTGCCTCTCCAAGACCGCCGGAATCTCGAACTCGTTGCTGGTCGGCGCCGTGCTCGTCGTGATCGCGAGTGTGTTGACGACTCGCACCGTGTGGGGCCGACAGCTGCAGGCGGTCGGCGCAAGTGAACGTGCGGCGATCGCGTCCGGCATCCCGGCAACACGACTCAAGGTGTCGAGCTACGTGGCGGCGGCCTGGTGCTATGGCGCTGCCGGCATTCTGCTCGCGGGATACGTGAGCACCCCGAACGTCACTTCTGGGAATCGGTACCTGCTTCCCTCCATCGCAGCTGTGGTCGTCGGTGGCACGGCCTTCGGGGGAGGCAGGGGTAACGTGTTCGGCACAGCTCTTGGAGCGCTGTTCCTCAGTCAGCTGTCCCAATTGGTGCTGTCGCTCGGCATCCCGACGTCGACTCAGATGCTGATGGAGGCCGCAGTGCTCGCGATTGCAGTCGGTGCGCAAGGACCGGTCCAGCAGCGCGTCGCACATCACTTCGCGCGTTACCGACGGCAACCTCGCGCGCCACGCGTCCGTCCATCATCGCGCCTGCGGACCGATTCATGACCGGCCGAACGCTCCTGTACGAATGATGGGGGCGCGTCATCAAGCTGCTGGGCGCATGGCCGACGCAGCGCAGCGCCTCCTCGACTCGCTCGACGAACGGCAGCTATCGGTTGCCGCGTGGCCGATCGACGACCACCACGAGCGAACGATGTGGTTCTACACGCCCACCGATCACGGCGGCCTCGCAGTCTCGGCGATGAGCCCATCACAGCACCGCCTCACTCACCGCCTCCTTGCAACTGGTCTGTCACGCGCCGGCTACGTGACGGCGTCGACCGTGATGGGGCTTGAGAACGTCCTCGACGAACTGGAGGGTTGGACCTCGTCGTGGGGACGCGAGCGCGGGCGCGATCCTGGCCTGTATTTCGTGCGCATCTTCGGGAGCCCGACCGACGGTCGACCCTGGGCATGGCGCTTCGGTGGACACCACATCTCGATCAACCACACGATCGTGGACGGCGAGGTCGTGGGGTCGACCCCCAACTTCCTCGGTGCCGACCCGGCAACGTCCCCGCTCCTCGGGCCTCACCTACTCCGACCACTTGGCGCAGCGGAAGATCTCGGGCGCGAACTGGTGCACTCGCTCGACGACGAGCAGCGAGCGATTGCGATCATCACCGCAGTCGCTCCGGTCGACCTGGTGAGTGCGAACAGGGTGACGTTTGGTTTGGCTGATGGCGACCTACCGAAATCGCTCGCCGACGTCTGGCGAGCGCCGTTCACAGGGCAACTCGGAGACCGGGTTGACGAGATGCAACTCGCTGCCGAACAGACCGCCGGGCTGACTCCCGCGCACCTCGAGGCGGTTCGTCTGAGCGCTCTGCACTACAAGGGGATCTCGGCGGCGGGACTGGACGCAGGCCAACGCGAGCTCCTGCGCGCCCTGCTCGACGTGTACGTGAACCGAATCCCCGACGACCTCGCCATGCTTGAATCGGCGAAGTACGCCACTGACGAGGATCTCAGTGCGCTCTCGTTCGCTTGGGCCGGAGGCATCGCGCCAGGTGAAGGCCACTACTACCGGGTGCAAGGCCCGCGCCTCCTCGCAGAGTACGACAACACCCAGCGCGGCGCGAATCACGTCCACACCGTGTGGCGCGATCCGGCAGGCGACTTCGGCCACGATGCGCTCACGCACCACTACGCGGTCGGTGACCACTCCTGATCGGCCCGAATAAATTTACGAAACGGTACGTTCCGTCTTGACAAGATCATCGAATGTCGTCATCATTGAAACCAACACCAATCAGGGGGTAATACATCATGACTGTGATTAGTCCGGAGGTCGAAGCAGAGACGATCGCCCAGCAGGTCAACAGGATCACGGATACCTATTCGCGACCAGATCTGCACATTTCCGGCGATGACAGCGAGTCGCCGTGGATGGTGTACGTCGAGGGCATCTACATCCGTTACACGATGTTCGACGTACGCCAGGGTCAATGGGGTCTGATCCTGAAGACGGACGGTCCGGCTGAACTCGGCCGACACAAGCACCGCTCGCCCGTCAATGGCATCACGCTCGCGGGCAGCTGGGGCTATCGCGAGTATGACTGGGTCGCACGCGCGGGTTCGTACATCCACGAAAGTCCGGGCGCTATCCATACGCTGTACTGCGATGACCCGGCCGGGATGGAGGCCTACTTCATGATGACGGGTACCGTCGAGTACTTCGACGAGGCCGACAACATCATCGAGACGCAGGACATTTTCTACGCAATCAACCTGTACCTCAAGCACTGTGAAGCGAATGGCCTCCCAGTCAACGAACGCCTCTTCAGGTAACACCGACGACGGGTAATGTCCGGAGACGTTTCTGCGGTCGCTGACTTCGACACGTCCGCGACGAGGAGGAGGCTCGGATGAACCAGGTGCATGCAACCGACGGAGCCGAAGGTGGTCATTCGAGTCGTACGCCGCCCGTCGGCAACGATGGCGCAAGACGCAGGAGGAACTCGAAGTCGCACGAGCGCATTCTGGAGGCCACAATTCGACTCCTCGGCCTCGACAGCTATCCATCGCTGACGATGGAGAACATCGCTGCCGAAGCGGGTGTCGGAAAGGGCACTCTCTACCGTTGGTGGAAGTCGAAGGGGGCGCTGGTAGGCGAGGCACTCGCGTGGCATCTGTCGCCAAGCGCAGGGCCGCGCACGGATTCAATTCGAGACGACCTTCGAGAGACCGTGCAGTCAACGGTGCGCAACTACTCCGGTGGTCTGGCGGGTTTCGTCGTGCCCAGCCTGGCAGCCGACATCACACACGATCCCGATCTTCGCAAGACCTTCTTCGCCCAGTTTCTCGAGCCACGCCGCGCCGTTGCTCGCCGGCCCATCGACCGCGCGATCGAGGCAGGCCTGTTGCCGGAGGACCTCGACGTTGACCTGATCATGGACATGTGGGCGGGAGCGATCTTCTACCGAGTGCTGATGAGTGATCGCCCCGTCGACAACCACTTCGCAGACCAGATAACCCGCCTCCTGCTCGACCTCGAGCTGCCCAGGATTCTCACGACGTGAGGAACCGGGCGGAAGGTGGCACACAACCTTCCGAACGGAGCTCACAACATGGATACCACCGGCGCTTGGTCCGCCAGCCTGCCGTGCACCCTCGCCGGAATGCTGCGCGAAAAGGCCGAACACTTTCCGGACAAGGTCGCGATCACAATGCTGGGCGAGCATCTCACGTATCAGCAGATCGTCGAGGGATCGCACTCGTACGCCCGTGGACTGCGCGATCTCGGGGTCGATCGCGGAGACGTGATCGCGGTCTTCGCCGAGAACTCGGTGCATCACGTGTATGTCGAGTTCGCGGCGGCTCGCATCGGTGCGATCGAGGTGATGATCAACACCGCCTACCGGGGAGAGTTCCTTCGACACCAGCTTGCCGACTGCGGAGCGAGCGTGGTGGTGGTGGAGCGTTCGCTGTTGGACAAGCTGATGAGTGTCGTGCCATTGCTTCCGTCACTCAAGGCCGTCGTCGTGACCGACGACGCGTCGGCGGAGTCGGTGGGTTCGGTGGCAACGTTGCCCATTGGGGCATTGCGCGATCACTCCAGTGGCGATCTCGACATGCGCTACCCGGCCTGGAGCGATCCATGCGCAATCGTCTACACCTCGGGCACCACGGGACCGTCCAAGGGGGCACTGCTCAGCAACAACTACCTCTGCCTCTTCGCGGAGCTGGAGTCTTCGCTGTGGTACAGGGGGCCAGACGACGCTTTCTATTCCACGGGGCCCCTCTATCACCTCGGGGCGAAGGGCATTGGGTTGCTCGGTGCGATGTACCGCGGTGTTCGCTGCGTCCAGGACGAGCGCTTCAGTGGATCCAACTTCTGGCGCCGAATTCGCGAGGAGAACTGCAATGCGACGCTGATGCTGGGCTCGGTTCCGATGTTGCTGTGGAGCCAACCGCCGTCAGACCTGGAAGGGGTCGATACGGTGGTCGGGATCCCCGTTCCAGCGGACCTGCAGGTACAGATGCAGGACCGCTGGAAGTGCAAGTTCGAGAGCGCATACGGGCTGAGCGAAGCTGCGCCGGTCGTCCACACCGGGCCAGACGTGCCGTTGCGCCCCGGATCGGCCGGCAAGGTCGACCATCGGTACTTCGACGTGCGCATCTTCGATGACGATGACAATGAAGTTCCGGCCGGCACAGCAGGTGAAGTCGTGATCCGGCCGAAACGACCGCACTCGATCTTCGAGAACTACTTCAACAATCCAGGCGCCACCTTGGAGCGAATGGGAAACTGCTGGTTTCACACCGGTGACATCGGTCGATTCGATGACGACGGGTACTTCTACTTCGTGGATCGCAAGAAGGACTACCTGCGCCGCCGTGGCGAGAACATCTCGTCGTTCGAAGTCGAGCTGGCGATCTCGTCGCACCCGGACGTGATCGAAGCAGCCGTGGTCGGTGTCAGCAGTGAGCTCGGTGAGGATGAGGTGAAGGTGTTCGTCGTGACCCAGAACGGCGTCGACTTCCAGGTCCAAGAGTTCATCTCGTTCTGCATCGATCGGATGCCCTACTTCGCAGTGCCGCGTTACGTCGAACTCGTCGACGACCTGCCACGCACGCCGACCGGCAAGGTCGAAAAGCACAAGCTGCGCAGCAAGAGCAACGACGGTTCCTGGGATCGAGAAGCGGCCGGGATCGTGCTCAGCGGGAAGCGGCGAGCACCCCTGCCTGCGCCGGCAGATCGGGCGCCACGATGAGGGGCGGCAATGCACCAGCGGTGTCGGCTGAGAATGAACCGTTCTGGGCTGCGGTCGATCGCGGTGAACTGATGGTCGAGCAGTGCCAGGACTGTGGTCTTCACATCTTCCCACCTCGCGGCGTCTGCCGTCGCTGTCGAGGTCGAGCGACCGCTTGGGTGCAGTTGAAGCCTCCGGGCGTGCTCTACACCTTTACGATCAACCGGAATCCGTGGGGGTCGCAGGGCGAGCCGGATTACGGCATCGGTGTCCTGTCGTTTCCGAACTTCTCCGACGTGCGCCTCGTCGGGCGGTTGAACGAGATCGATCCCGAGCCGAACGTCGGTGACCTGTACGGGTTGACATTCGACCGCAGCGCCGGCGGGCTGCCCCGGCCGACGTTGGTGAAGTGGGCGAGCACATGAGTCCCAGCAAGTCGCTCATCTCCGGCGTCGGTCAGTCGGCCGTTGGCCGGCGTCTTCCCAGGTCCGGCTACCAGCTCACGATCGACGCCATCGAGGCCGCCGTCGCCGATGCCGGCTTGAGCATCGACGCCATCGACGGCTTGGCAACGTTTCCCGGCGACGCAGTCGGTCTGAATCCCGGCTACATCGGACCGGATCTGTACGACGTGCAGGACGGACTGGGCCTCGAGCTCAACTGGCATCTGGCCACGCCCCAGGGCGCTGCACAGGCCGCTCCGATCATCGAAGCTGCGCTCGCCGTGCACCACGGACTCTGCAAGCACGCTGTCGTGTACCGCACAATGACCGAGGCCAGCGCGCAGGGTTCCGGTCGACGCGGCCCGATCGACCACCCGATCGCCACGGACGGCATTCTGACCTGGCTGCTCACGGCGGGTGCGATGTCGCCGACCAACTTCGCCGGTCTGTACGCGCAGCGCTACATGCACGAGTACGGGGTGACCAAGGAACAACTGGGGTGGGTTGCGCTGTCCGCACGCGAGCACGCCCAACGGAACCCTCTGGCGATCCTTCGCGGGCCGCTCACGATGGACGACTATCTCGCCAGCCGGGTGATCTCATCCCCGTTGTCGTTGTTCGATTGTGACATCGCCGTGGACGGCGCCACCGCCGTCGTCGTCTCCGCTCCTGACACCGCAGCGGATCTTCGCCACTGGGCCGAGATCGAAGCAATGGGGACAGCGATGCGTCACCGACCTTTCTGGGAGCACTGGCCCGACCTGACCACGATGGCAGCCCACGACGCTGCAGCCCACATGTGGGCCCAGACTGCTCTCAAACCGGCCGATGTCGACCTCGCCCAGTTGTATGACGGCTTCAGCATCTTCACGCTGCTGTGGCTCGAAGCGTTCGGGTTCTGCCCGCGCGGCGGGGCGGGCTCCTTCGTCGAAGGAGGGAAGCGGATCGGTCTCGACGGGGAGTTGCCGCTCAACACTGCCGGCGGTCAGCTCTCCGGTGGACGGCTGCACGGCTTCGGCTTTGTGGCGGAAGCACTCCGTCAGCTGTGGGGAGAGGCAGGCGAGCGCCAAGTGCGCGATGTCGAGGTCGTCGCCGTTGGCCTCGGGGGTGGAGTCCTCGCGGGAACGCTGTTATTGACAAAGGGAGACACTCGCTCGTGAGCTGCTCAACACTGAGAACGAGATGTGCCCGATGAGGGTGATCGTCATGGGCGGTTCGCTCGGCGGCCTCACGGCTGCGCTCGTCCTGCGCGACATCGGCTGCGACGTGAAGGTCCTCGAGAGGTCGCCGGTGTCGCTCGAAGGCCGTGGCGCGGGCATCGTCATCCATCCGACGACGATCCGCTACCTGGTCGAGCGCGCCGGCACCTCGGCCCACGGAATCGGCATCGGAGTGCGCACCCTCCGTTATCTCGACTCGAATGGATTCGTCGCTCATGAGCAGCCGCTGGAGCTCCGCTTCGCGTCCTATTACTCGCTGTATCGCGACCTGCTGGCGTGCTTCGGCGAGGAGCACTATCGCCTCGGCTCGGAGGTCGTTGGGTTCCACCAGACCGCGGAGAGCGTCGTCGTCGAGGAGGTGGACGGAACGACGCACTCGTGCGATCTCCTCGTCTGCGCCGATGGCATTCGCTCGACGGCACGCCGCTTGCTGCTGCCCGAGGTGACGATCGACTACGCCGGATACATCGCCTGGCGAGGCACGACCAGGCCCGGCGACCTGCCGGTGCAGTCAGCCGAGCGCATCGCTGGCGCGATCACGTACGCAGTACTCGACCGCAGCCACATGCTCACCTACCCGATACCACCCTCTGACGACGACCCGTCGGCCGAGCCTGTGGCGAACTGGTTGTGGTATCGCAACGTCGCGCCGGGGCGCGATCTGCAGGAGCTGTTCACCGACAAGGAGGGAGCGGTGAGAGATCTGACCGTTCCGCCCGGCAGCGTGCAGGACAAGTTCGTCGACATGTTGCGGGCTGACGCCGTGTCCCTGCTGCCTCCGCCCCTCGCCGACGCCGTCCTGCATTCGTCGGATCCGTTCATCCAAGCCGTCGTCGATGTCGCAATCCCACGCATGGTCTTCGGCCGGATCTGCATCATGGGAGACGCTGCCTTCGCCGCTCGACCACACGTCGCCGTTGGCACGGCCAAGGCAGCCGACGACGCGTGGCAGCTGGCCAACGCGATCAAGACCTGCGATGCGGTTGACGTCGACGAACGCCTCAGGAGTTGGGAGGCGAGGCAGATGAAGCTGGGCCGCAGCGTCATGGTCCGAACTCGTCGGGCAGGCGAGCGATCGCAGTTCGAAGGCTCATGGGAGGTCGGTGAGCAACTGCCATTCGGCCTGTACGAGATCGGAGACAGCGCGCTGCCGGTGCCCTGAAGTGCCGTCGCTGTCGCTGGAGGGAGTTCATCATCACGCGTTCGCCTCACATCTCTTTGCCGTTGCCGACCTTCGCCGATCCGTGCCCCGAAGACTGGAGCCGTGTGCTCCAGATCGCTCGTGCTGCCGACGAGACAGGCATCGGGCGGGTCGTCGTCGGCGACCACATCGTGCTCGGAGAACGCTTGAACGAATACGCCGACCCTCGGCTCGGCGGCGATAAGGACCGCTCCTTCGTGACAGGATCGGACGGTGGTTGGTTGGAGCCGCTGACGGTCCTGGCTGCGGTTGCCGCCACCACAGTTCGGGTCCGGCTTGCGACAGGCGTGCTGTTGGCCGCGCTTCGTCGCCCAGTCGTTCTGGCAAAGACGAGCGCAACGCTCGACGTCCTGTCTGGTGGCCGGCTCGACCTCGGAGTCGGCGTTGGCTGGCAACGTGACGAGTACGCAGCCGCAGGGCTTGACTTCGACTCTCGGGGAGCGCTGCTCGACCAGACATTGGAGACGTGCGGCGCACTCTGGACACAGCGGCGCGCGTCCATCACAGTCGCGGACCGCCAGCTGGACGGCCTGTACATGATGCCGAAGCCGATTCAACCCGGCGGCGTTCCACTATGGATCAGCGGAACAGTGCATCCGCGGGTGGCACGGCGACTGGCTCGATTCGGTGCGGGTTGGATCCCGTGGGGAGACGCTGCGCGGGATCCGCTTCCGGCGATCGCATCGATGGCGGAGCTGGTCAACTCCTTCGGAGGTGACATGTCGTCGATCCAGGTCACCACGAATCTCCCCACGATCAAGGACGGTCGAGGAGCGATCGACATTCGCCGCATGGTCGAGCGAGTGCCTGAGTTCGTCGCGGCCGGAGTGACCGACTTCAGAACGTGGATGCGCTTACCACCCGACATCGATCACGTGCGGACTCTCCTCGCCGAGTTGGTCGCGAGCTTTGACGACGTGCTCCGTTGACGAAACGGAACGTACCGTCTTGACAATGGACGCAAATGTTGTCAGACTGTTGGCACTGGCCGGTGCTGGTCATGGAAGTGAACGCACCGCCGCCCGCATCGTGCTGTGCTGATCAAGAGGGGACACCGTGGCAGATCTTGCAGTTGAGGCAAGCGACTCGCTTGCCTTTGACGCCGACAACCACTACTACGAGCCGCGTGACGTGTTCACTCGCCACATCGAAGCTCGATATCGCGACGTCGCTTTGCGGCCCGTCTGCGACGAGTTCGGGGTGGAGTACTTGCTCCTCGGTGATCGCCATCACGACCGGCCACGGCTCTCTTGGAAGCTGTTCGATAAAGCTCCGCTCCCTGGGTCATTGCGGGAGAACTTGCGGATGATCGCCGCGAACGAAATCGAGTCGTCCAAGGTCGGGGTTGGCGTCGGCGGCGTGGTGTTCGCTCGACTGGAGGACACTCACGGCGAATACATCGACCGAGACCTCCGAATGGAGATGCTCGATGCCCAAGGTTTGGCCGGGGCACTGATGTTTCCCAGTCTCGGAGTCCTGTGGGAGCACAGCGTCGCGGACAGTCCCGAGATCACCTGGGCCAACATGCGCGCCTTCAACCGCTGGCTCGAGGAGGACTGGGGATTCGCGTACCGCAACCGGATCTTCGGAGTGCCGATGATGTCCCTGCTCGATCTTGAGAGTGCGCTCCGGGAACTCGACTGGGCCCTGAGCCGGGGTGCGCGAGCCGTGCATCTCCGCGCCGGGCCCCAAGGCCGCCGCTCGCCGGGCGACCCCTACTTCGATCCGTTTTGGGCACGGGTGCAGGAGGCCGGAATATTCGTCGCGTTCCACGCGTCACGCTCCGACTACGAGGGCCGAATCGCGCCTTGGTGGAGCGACACAGAGCCTGAGCACGATGACTCCGCGTTCAAGCACTTCCAGAGCTTCGGCGACCGGCCGATCATGGATTCCTTGGCCGGCCTGATTCTCCACAATGTGTTCGGCCGTTTCCCGGATCTGAAGATCGCGGTGCTGGAGTTCGGCGCGGCCTGGGTCCCGTACGTCCTCAGGGCCCTCAACCACGCGGCTGCGTTCGGCCTTCCCGGTCTGTGGGTGGGCGGCCACCTCGAGGCCAGACCGTCGGAGATCTTCAAGCGGAACATCTGGGTGGCTCCGTTCCCGGAGGAGAACGCGTTGGAGACCGTGGCTGCGATTGGGATCGACAAGGTTCTGTTCGGATCCGACTTCCCGCACTCTGAGGGCTTGGCTACTCCTACGGAGTATGCGAAGCAGTTGAGCAGCCTTCCTGCCGGCGACGTGGCGAAGATCATGGGCGGAAACATCATGGGCTTGTTGGGCCTGAGCTGACGAGGCTTGTGACGACTTGGAGGATCGCTGGCGAGTTGCCGACCCCGAAGGCAACGCAATGGTGATCGTCATCGGGGCATGATCCCGCATTCGGCTGCGTTTCTCGCTGCCGATCAGGGCCTCCGTCGGGTTGAGCGACTGCGGCTCACAAGCCGAGGCGCAGACCGACACAGCTACTCGCGGACGCCGGCTTCGCGCAGGAGGGCGGCGGGCTGGTTGTGGAAGCGAGCGCTGCCACCGTTGGTGGTCTGGCCGGCGTCGACGACGAGGGTGTGGCCGGTCACGTAGCGGCTCTCGTCGCACGCCAGGTACAGCGCCGCGTTGGCGATGTCGATCGGCATGCCGGCGATACCGAGGTGCGAACCGGCGGCGATCGACGTCGTCGCTGCCTCCAGGGCGCCGGCGTCGCCAGTGATGACGCCGGCCGTCATCGGGCTGACCGTGCTGCCCGGCGAGATCGCGTTGACGCGGATGCCGCTGGACCCGAGCTCGGACGCCACCGACTTGGTGAGGCCGATCACGGCGTGCTTGCACGCTGTGTAGCAGTGCGGGCCGAGGCCACCGAGGATGCCCGCAGTGCTCGACGTCGAGATGATCGTCCCCGACCCCTGCGGCTTCATCACGCGTGCCGCGTGCTTGGTGCCCAGGAACACGCCGCGCAACAACACTGCGACCGTGCGGTCCCAGTTGTCGACGGGCGTGTCGGCGATGTTGCCGATCGCGCCGACGATGCCCGCGTTGTTGAACATCACGTCGAGGCGTCCGAACTCGCTGACTGCGAGGTTCACCATCGCTTCGACATCTGCCTCCTGCGTCACATCGGTGGCGATGAATCGTGTCGACGCACCGAGCTCTGCGGCCAGCGATTCACCGAGCTCGCGTTGCAGATCGGCGATCACGACGGACGCGCCCTCCTCCACGAAGCGGCGCACGGTTGCCGCGCCGATGCCACTCGCGCCGCCGGTGACGACCGCGACCTTGCCTTCTAGACGACCTGCCATGTGCTGCTCCTCCTGTGTCATGCTGAGCGCGTGATGCAAACTAGACCTCGGGATCTCGGCCCGGACGAGTTGGTCCTCAGTCATTTCAGTCTCAGCCGCACGCATCCGATCGAGGACCGCGTGCGCCTGGCGGCGACGAACGGCTTCGCCGCGATCGGTCTCTACATCGGTCACTACGAGCAACTCGAGCGCGAAGGGTTCGCGCCGCACGGGCTGCGCGACCTGCTCGCCGAGCACGGCGTCTGCCTGGCCGAGATCGAGGTGATCCCCGGTCTCGGCAAGCCCGAGATGGAAGCGGTCGCGTGGCGCATGGCCGACGAGTTCGAGTGCCGCTACCTCCAGGTGATCGGGCCGGCCGGCGACGACAAGGCTGCCGCGGCGCAAGCGTTCGGATCGCTGTGCGACCGCGCCGGCGATCACGGACTGGTCGTCGGCCTGGAGTTCCTGCCGTTCACCGACATCGTCTCGGTGCACGATGCGCGCCAGATCGTCGAGGACGCGGGGCGGCCCAACGGCGGAATCTGTGTCGACATCTGGCACCACGAGCGCGGCGCACGCGACCTGGCGGGCATCGCCGCGCTGCCCGGCGAGATGATCACCGGCATCCAGATGAACGACGGCACGCTGCGGCCGGAGAACCCCGACTACTACACCGACTGTCTCGCCAACCGCCGGCCGCCGGGCCAGGGCGAGTTCGACATCGACGGCTTCATCGCCGCAGTGCGTGGCACCGGCTGTCGCGTCCCGATGTCGCTGGAGGTGTGCAGTGCAACGGGGTGGGCCAACCCGGACGCGCACATCGCTGCGATCGCCGCTGGCATCCGTCACAACTGATTGAGGTATCCCGGGGCGTGGCGTCCTGGTACGAGTTCGCCCAGCGGGCGGCGTGAACCCCAAGGGAGAATCCAATGCGTTCCTTCAAGCGCGCCGCAGTTCTGGCCGGCTCGACAGCGCTGCTCACCGTGGCGGCCGCTTCGTGCGGCAGCGACGACGACAGCAACGACACCACCGTCCCGGTCGTGCCAGCTTCCGTGACGCCTAAATCGGTCGTCACGCCCGACACCGTGGCCGGAGAATCCACCACCACAATGGGTGGCTGACCAGGCCGGACCTCCGACTTCTCGCGATTAATTGATCGTCTGGTAAGTTCTTCCGAACGAGCCAGACGATCAATCGCGAGGGGAAGCTCAATGCCAACGCAGGTACCCGTCAGTCCAGGCATCTTCACCTGGCCAGCCGACGAACCACACCTCATCGGGAGCCGCTGCACGAACTGCGGCAACCACATGTTCCCGACCCAGTCGGGATGCCCGAAGTGCACCGGCGAGGAGACCGAGACGGTGGAACTGGCGCGTCGCGGCACGCTGTGGACCTGGACCGTCCAGGGCTTCCCGCCCAAGGCGCCGCCCTACGCCGGTCGCACGGCGCCGGGCGAGTTCGAGGCGTTCGGCGTCGGCTACGTCGAATTGCCCGGTGAGGTCAAGGTCGAGGCCAGGCTCACCGAGGCCGATCCGGCCAAGCTCTCGATCGGGATGGAAATGGAACTCGTCATCGTCCCGCTCGCCACAGACGACAACGGCAACGAAGTCGTCACGTTCGCATTCCAGCCAGTCTCAGGAGGCCAATCATGAGCGACGATGTCGCGATCGTCGGTATCGGCATGCACGAGTTCGGTCGTCACGACGACTTGACCGGCATGGACCAGGGAGTGATCGCAGTGCGTCGCGCACTTGCCGACTGTGGACTCAAGTGGGACGACATGCAGTTCGCGTTCGGAGGCTCGCTCGCTGCGGGCGCTGCCGACACGATGGTGTCGCACCTCGGCCTGACCGGGCTGCAGTTCATCAACGTGGCCAACGGTTGCGCAACGGGTGGCTCGGCGTTGTTCAGCGCGTTCAACACGATCAAGTCGGGTGTCTTCGACCTCGGCATCGCGATCGGGTTCGACAAGCACGAGCGCGGTGCGTTTCGCGTCAACACCCGTGGTGCCGGTCTCGGCGATTGGTACGGCGCGAGTGGGCTCGCGCTCACCACGCAGTTCTTCGGCATGAAGATCAACCGCTACATGCATGAGTACGGCATCACCCAGAGCACGCTCGCCAAGGTCAGCGAGAAGGCGTTCCGCAACGGTGCTCTGAACCCGATGGCGTGGCGACGTAAGCCGCTGTCCGAGCAAGAGGTGCTCGACTCCGCGATGCTGTCGTACCCGCTGACGCAGTACATGTTCTGCTCGCCCGGCGAAGGCGGCGTCGCGCTGATCCTGGCTCGCGCCGACACGGCCAAGGACTACACCGACCGCCCGATCTACCTCAAGGCCACCGTCGTGCGTTCGCGCCGTTTCGGCAGCTTCGAGGTGCTCGCGCCCTCGATCGCCCTGCAGCACAACGCGGGCCCCACGGTCGATGCGTCCAAGGCTGCGTTCGAGATGGCCGGCATGGGACCCGACGACATCGACCTGGCCCAGTTGCAGGACACGGAGTCCGGTGCCGAGGTGATGCACATGGCCGAGAACGGGTTCTGCGAGCACGGCGAGCAGGAGTCGATGATCCAGAACGGCGAAACCGAGATCGGTGGCCGATTCCCGGTCAACACCGACGGGGGCTGCCTGGCCAACGGCGAGCCGATCGGCGCGTCCGGTCTGCGTCAAGTCTACGAGAACGTGCTGCAGCTGCGCGGCGACGCCGGCGAGCGTCAGGTGCCGAACGAGCCGAAGACGGCGTACACCCACGTCTACGGCGCGCCCGGCATCTCCGGCGTCACCATCTTGTCGCGCTGATCGTGGGTGGGCTCCAACGCTTGCTCGATCGGCAGGCCATCGTCGATGTGATCCACGCGTACTGCCGCAACGTCGACCTCGTCGACGCACCTGCGGTGGCCGCGCTGTTCACCGAGGACTGTGTCGTCGACTACGGTCCCGGCCTCGGTGAGCCCACGCACGGCGCAGCGACGCTCGAGCAGCGGCTCGCGACGGGGTTGCCGCGCTTCGCAGCGACCAGCCATCACGTGTCCAACATCGAGGTCACGTTCGCCGACGACGGTGACACCGCGACCTCGATCACATATCTGTACGCGTGGCACCGCTATCCCGACGATCAGCCGGACGCGACGCTGTGGGCCCGCTACCACGATCGCCTCGTGCGTCGCGGGGAGCGATGGCTGATCGCCGAGCGCACACTGCGCGTCGCCGGCCAGCATCACTTCGACGTCGAGTGGTATCCGATCGGCCGCAAGGCCTGACATGGCGACGCTGACCGAGAAGCTGGCCGAGACGCAAGGCGACGAGGCTGCGTTGATCGACGAGTTCGGCACCACGAGTTGGGCCGAGCTCGACGAACGCGTCAATCGGCTCGTCCATGCACTCCGTGACCGCGGGTTGCACGCCGGTGACACGGTGGCGATCATCGCCGGCAACCGGCGCGAGTGGTTCGAGATCGCGCTCGCGTGTTCGCACGGCGGTTGGACCTACGTGCCCGTCAACTGGCATTGGGTGGCCGACGAGTTGGCGTACGTGTTCGACGACTCGCGGCCGGTCGCCGTGTTCGTCGACCCGCGCTACGCCGAGCAGGTCACGATCGCATTGTCCGACCCGCGGTCCGAGTCGGTTCGCTTGGTCGTCACGCTGGACCAGGACTACGAGCCACTCGTCGCCAGCGGGTCGGCCGCATCGCCGGCCGACGCTCGTCTCGGCGGGCCGATGTTCTACACGTCGGGCACGACCGGACGACCCAAGGGGGTGCGCGGCTCGCTGGCCAGCATGACCGAGTTGACACCGGACATCCTCACGTTGATCGCATCCGGCTTCTCGGCGATGCTGCCCGTACCGGGACGCACGCTGCTGTGCGGACCGGTCTATCACTCGGCGCAGTGGGCGTTCTCGTTCCTGCCGATGGTGGCCGGGTCGTCGGTCGTGATGCAGCACCGCTACGACTCGGCCGAGGCGTTGGAGTTGATCGACCGTCACCGCGTCACCAACACGCATCTCGTGCCGACGCAGATGAAGCGTCTGCTCGACGTTCCCGCCGATGTACGCGAGCGCTTCGACGGTTCGTCGCTGTCCGTCGTCTGGCACGGCGCAGCCCCGTGCCCACCCGTCGTCAAGCGAGCTCTGATCGACTGGTTCGGTCCGAAGGTCAGCGAGTACTACGGATCCACCGAGGGCTCGATCATCTCGACGATCGACGCAGAGTCGTGGCTGGCCAAGGGGGGCAGCGTCGGCAAGCCGCTCGACACCGTCGACGTCATCGTCGTCGGCGCCGACGACGAGCCCGTCGCGCCCGGCGCGGAGGGCACGCTGTACTTCCGCAACAAGATGGGTACCGCGTTCACGTACCACAACGACGAGGCCAAGACTGCCGCCGCACATCGCGAGCCGGGTGTGTTTACCACCGGCGACATCGGCTACATCGATGCCGACGGCTACCTGTGGCTGTCGGATCGCAAGATCGACATGATCATCAGCGGCGGCGTCAACATCTACCCGGCCGAGATCGAGGGTGCGCTCGCGGCGCACGCCGCGGTCGAAGACGTTGCCGTGATCGGTGTGCCCGACGAGGAGTTCGGCGAGAGCGTCAAAGCGGTCGTGCAGGTCGCCGATCCGTTCGTGGCCAGCGATGAGCTCGCGGCCGAACTCATCGCGCACTGCCGCACGTTGCTCGCCGGTTACAAGGCGCCGCGCTCGGTGGACTTCATCGGGTCCATCCCCCGAACCGGCACCGGCAAGATCCAGAAGCAGCCATTGCGCGCGCCCTACTGGGCGGGCCACGACAGGAGGATCTGATGTTCGACTACAGCCAGGCGTACCACCACGGTGTCCGCGTGCCGAACCTCGACGCGGCGATGGCCGAGCTCGGCGACTCGCTCGGTGTCACGTGGTGCGAGCCGCAACAGCGCGAGCAGCAGGTGTGGCTACCCGGTGTCGGTGCGTCCACGGTCGCGCTGCGCTTCACCTACTCGGCCGGAGACGGCCCACAGCACATCGAGTTGCTGGAGGGCGAGCCCGGCTCGATCTGGGACGGGCGCGAGCAACCCGGCCTGCACCACATGGGGGTGTGGTCCGACGACGTCGCGGCCGACACGCAGCGGATGGTGGACCTTGGCTGGGCGGTCGCGCTCGGCCAGCGCGGCCCGGACGAGGGCTACGGCGCGTTCACCTATGTCGTACCCCCGACCGGCATCATCGTTGAGTTCGTGTCGAGTGCGATCCGCCCGATGTTCGAGCGCTGGTTCGCCGGCGGACCGCTCGCCTGATCGGCTCGTCGATGTCCACGCTCATCGCTCACATCACCGTCGTCGAAGGCGGCGAGGCCACGTTCGAGGCGCTCGCCACCGAGTTGTACGAGATCTCGCATCGCGTCGAGCCGGGTCTACGCCGCTACGAGTACTGGCGCAAGGCCGAGCCGCGCCAGTACTACGCGATCGTTGCCTGCGACGACTTCCAGACCTTCATCGCCCACCAGACGAGCGACCATCACGAGACGTTCGGACCGCAGCTCGGTAAGGTGATGGAGTCGATCCGGATCGAGTTCGTCGATCCCGTGCAGAGTGCCAGCGACCTGCCGCCGACCGAGATGCAGGACGCGGCAGCGGACGCCGACGACTTGACCGTCGCGTACACGAAGCGCTTTGCCGCGCAGGTCGCCGACTGGTGGCTCCCGCTGCGCTGACCGGCGATGTCGTCAGCCGAAGCTGCGCACCGGCGACGAGCCGTCCCAGCCGGTTGACGCATCGGCGACCATTCGGTAGAAGCCGAGCAATCTGTCCGACGGCTCGTAGAGCTCGACGAGGTGGCCGAGTGCAGGACGCGCGTCGTGGAACACGAACTCCTGCCCGCCACTGGTGTGCGCCCACAGCGCTTCGGCCCAACCCTGCGCGACACACCACGACGTGGCATCGGCCAGCGACGGCACCATGAACGCGACGTGGTGCACGCCGCTGTCGGGCACGACGATCGGCGGCGAGTGCTCGGCGACGAGCTCGACCATCACGTCACCCCACTGCCCGTACGCCGACGAGTGATCGAACAGCGCGTCGACGCCGTGCACTCGTGAGGCGGTCACCGCAATGTGTGGCACGACGAAGAACGGACCCGCGCCGGTGGACGCGGCGAAGCGTTGGGCGGCTGCGGTGACGTCGCTGACCGCGTACGCGATCTGCACGGGTCGCTCCAACGGCGATCTGGTCACGTCGCCCCCGGTAAGTTCGGCCGATGGACCTGGCTGACCGCACCGCGATCATCGACCTCACGATTGCCTACTGCTGGGCGATCGACACCCACGACTGGGACGCGCTGGACGACGTGTTCAGCAACGACGTGACCGCCGTGCTGGCCGCGCCGTTGCTGACCGGCGTCGAAGCGATCAAGGCGCGCATCAAGGCGGCGCTCGATCCGCTGGACGACAGCCAGCACATGGTGTCGAACCATCAGGTCACGATCGCGCCGGACGGCAACTCGGCCACGTGCCGCTGTTACCTGCAGGCTCAACACATCCGCAGCGACGCGGCCAACGGCGGGCCGAACTTCATCATCGGCGGCCGCTACGAGGATCGCATGGTGCGCACGCCGGACGGTTGGCGGATCCAGTTCCGCGAGCTCGTCCCGATGTGGCGCGAGGGCAACTCCGAGGTGCTTCACCGCTCCACGTAACGGTCCAGCAACTGCGTGACACGCAGCTCGGGCGGGATGCGGTCGATGCCGATCATCCGGTCGAGCTGCTCGTGGAAGTGCCAGATCCGTCGTTCCTGGTAGTTGATCGGGACGCCCCGCATCGCTGGAGACTCCAATGAGCGCTGCATCGGGGCGAGGTTGGCGAAATCCTCCGACATGATCAGGTCGAACGTGTCCATCCGCCGCTGCCAGTGCGGCGGCAGCCCATCAGCCGGGTCGAAGTCGATCGGCGCGTAGTGCGTCCAGTCGATGCGCGTCGTGCGCTTGTCGATCGGCCAGAACGTGATGAACGGGAAGCCGTAGGCGGCGATCGGCGTGATCAGGTTCGGGAACATCGAGTACGCCGAGCTCGTGCAGCGGATCATGTCGTTGACCGGCTCGATGTCGACGAAGTCGGGCGTGACGTTGTGCTTCCAGTCGTCCCAATCGCTCATCCCCGCACCAGCACAGGCCGACTTCGAGAATGGCGTGACCATGCGCGACGAGCCGTGAGGCAGCAGACCCATCGTTGCGCCGCGGTTGTCGAGTTGCGTGTCGCCGTTGCGGCTGTGGATGTGGCGGAAGTGGTACACCTCCAAGAACGCCTCGGCCGTGATCTTCCAGTTGCAGGTCACCACCTCGCTCCGTTTGGCGACGGTGCGGAGCGACGGCCCCTGCAACTCGGCGAGCTGATCCGGGATCGGTGACAGCCACTCCAGCAGAGGCATCGCGTCGGCGTCCTGGTTGACGAAGATCCAGTTGTCCCACACCTCGCAGCGTACGGTCGGCAGGCACCGCGTCGTCTTGTCGAGGTCGACGAAGTCGCGCTCGTCGGGCACGCTCACGAGCTGCCCGGTCGAGATGTCGTAGGTCCACGAGTGGTACTGGCAGCGCAGCGTGCGGGCGGTTCCGCACTGATCGCGCACCACCGGCGCGCCGCGGTGCTGGCAGGTGTTGTAGAACGCGCGTAGCACTGCGTCCTTGCCACGGATGACGATGATGGGCACGCGCAGGTCGTCGAACAAGAAGTAGTCGCCTGGGTTCGGGACGTCCTCGGCGCGGCCGGCCATCACCCACGAACGCGGCCAGAGATGCTCGAGCTCGAGCTGCCAGAACTCGTCGCTGGTGTGGCGTCCGACGGGGATGTCGTGGAAAGCCGGGAAGCCCTCTGGCGGCGCGGTCCGGCCGAATTCGTATCGCATCTCTGATTTGAGACGGTCGAGCAGGTAAGTATCCAAGTGGTTAGTTTTACCCCACACGGAGTACGGTGCGCTACGTGAACCGCCGCTTGACGACGTTCGACGAGCATCCACGCCACCAGATCGGAGCCACCTTCGACATGGTCGGCGACGGCTCGCCGCACTGGAGCGATGGCTACTACTTCACGATGGGCGATCCCGAGGGCCGCTACGCCTGGTTCATGGGCTTCCGCCTGTACGCCAACAACGACGTGCTCGACGCGTTCACGTGCGTCTCGGTCGCGGCCACGGGCCAGCAGCACAACATGCGCTGGTCGCGCCGGCTTCGTCCGGCGATCGACGACCTCGTCGTCGGGCCGATGTCGGTCGAGATCGTCGAGGGACTGCGCACGATGCGCATCCGCTGCGAGCCGAACAGCCACGGCCAGGCGTTCGACCTGACGTTCGACGGCCAGTGCCCGCCGTACAACGAGGCCCACGTGCAAGTCGTCCTCAACGGCCGGCTGCAGAGCGACCGCTCGAACTACACCCAGGCCACTGCCGTGCACGGCTGGTTCGAGGTGGCCGGCGAGCGCGTCGAGGTCGACGACTGGACCGGCGTGCGCGACCACTCGTGGGGTCTCGGCAACAACACCGGCGGCCCGCGATCGGTGGCCATTGCGCCGCCTCCCAAGCCGCTGCCATTGCCCGGTCTGCGCCAGTGGTGCGTGTTCCGCATGCGTGACCGCTCCGTCTTCTGGCAGTTCCACTCGCCCGGCAAGGGCCTGCCGTACTCGAAGATGGAGTCGCAGTGCATGTACCCCTACGGCGACGAGCGCGAGCCGTTCGAGTACACCGCGATCGAACACGACGCGACGTTCGTCACCGTCGACGGTTCGCCGGTGCGCCGCCTGCAGGAATCGACGATCGCGTTGACCCGTCCCGACGGCGGCGTCGAGCGCTACCTGATCGAGCCGATCTCCTACCCCGTGTACCTGCAGGGCGGCGGCTACCACGCCGGGTTCGACGACGGACTCGGCCGCGGCGCGTACCGCGGTGATCTGTGCGACGAAGGCGAGGTGTGGACAATCGATCGCGTCACCAGCATCGACGAACCGAAGGGCATGGCGCTGAACAGAGCCCACTACGCCGAGGCGTGGGGGCGCTGCACGAACCTCGACGACCGGACCGACACCGGTGATGGTCATCTCGAGTGTGTCGTGCTCGGGCCATATGCGGGGGTGTTCTCGTGAAGGCGTTGGTGCTCGGCGGCTCGGTCTTCGTCGGCCGCCGTCTCGTGGAACTGCTCGTCGCCGGCGGCCACGACGTGACCGTGCTCAACCGCGGCCGCACCGCGACCGATCTGCCCGAGTCCGTGCAGCGCCTGACCGCTGACCGCACCGACCCGGTTTCGATGCGCGCCGCGCTGGACGGCACGACGTGGGACGCGCTGTACGACGTGTCCGGGTTCGTGATGGCCGCCGGTGGGAGCGACATCGACGCGCTGCTGGACCTGGTCGACGGCACGGTCGGCCACTACGTCTACGTCAGCTCGATCATGGCCTACGACCAGACCCAGTCGGGCATCTTCCCGTGGACCGAGGACATGGCTGCCGACGGCAGCGGGCCGGGCAGCTACGGCGGCTTCAAGGCGCTGGCCGAAGCGGCGATGCTGTCCCGCCACCGAGAGCGTGGCCTGCCGGTGAGCATCGTGCGGCCGGCGGCGATCTACGGGCCGCTGAACAACATCTACGACATGGAGACGCCGATGTTCGTGCGTCTCGTGCAGCAGCGCCCGATCCTGTTGCCCCACGGTGGTCTGGTCACCGGGTCCTACGGCCACGTCGACGACCTGTGCCAATTGATGATCGACATGATCGGCGTCGAGACCGCGCTGGGTGAGGTCTTCAACGTCACGAACGAGGGCATCACGACACGCCGCTACGTCGACACACTCGCTGCGATCGTCGGCGTCGAGCCGAACGTGGTGATGATCCCCGACGACCGTCTGGCGGACATGCCCGCCGGTGTCTTCGGCCACCTCTTCGGCACACGCCATCACGCAGTGCTCAGCATCGACAAGGCCCGCCGCCTGCTCGGCTTCGAGCCGGTCTACGACTTCGTCAGCGGCCATCGCCAGACGTACGAGTGGTTCACCGCGCAGGGCTGGGCCAGCCTCGATCACTCGTTGGCCGATCCCGTGTGGCGGGCGAGCTGGGATCTCGACGCCGAGGCCCGCGCCGTGGAGCTGTTGTCGTGATGGAGACGTTGTCATGACCGACCGGGTCAGCGATGCCGCGATCCTCGCCGCGACGGCGACCGTGTTGCGCAGCGAGGACATCGCCGCGATCACGAGGGTGCAGTTGATCGGCCTGGCCGAGTACGCCGCGGCGCGAGGCGACGACCCGACGGCTGCGCGCCGCCGCGAGTTGGTCGACGCGCTGGAGACGTTGACCGCCAACGAACTGGTCGCCCCGCTGTGGCCGGGCGAGCCGTACGCCGTGGCCGCTGCTGCGCTCGGTGCCGCCCTCGGTCGCGACGACAGCGAGGCACGCGCGGTGCAGGCCGCGCTACGGCCGTTGCTCGTGCGTCACCTCGACGACGAAATGGCCACGACCACGCCGTTGATCGACGCGTTCCGGGGCAAGCTGCGCAATGCGTGACGCACTCGTCGACTGGATTGCGGCCAACGTCGGCCAGCGCTTCGCCGGGTCGTCCGTCGATCGCATCGGGGTCGGCCACTCGCGGGCGATGTACCGCGTCACCGCTCCGGACGGCACCCGCCTCGTCGCCCGCGTCGAGCAGGGCGGCGTGTTCGGCACGGACAGCGCCGAGGAGTGCCGTGTCATGCGCGCCCTGGCCGAGCGCGGCTTTCCCGTTGCAGCGATCGTCGGTGACGATCTGTCGGGCACTGCCATCGGGCGGCCGTTCTTCGTGATGGAGTTCCTCGAGGGAGCCGAGGCCGCCGACGAGCGGGCACTCGATGGCGAGACCGCTGCCGCGTTCGTCGACGCGTTGACCCGCCTGCACCAGTTGGACCCGAGCGGCATCGAGTTCGACATCCAAGTCGACGATCCGTCGCGGGCCACCGCCGCGCAGGTCGAGCGCTGGCGCGACATCTATCGCGGTGCGGCGGACAAGCCGATCCCGTTGTTGGAGGAGGCGTCCGCGTGGCTGTTGTTGCACGCCCCGCCACTGCAACGACTCGCGGTCGTGCACGGCGACGCCGGGCCGGGCAACTTCGTCCACGCCGGTGGCGCGGTGGTCGCGGTGACCGACTGGGAGTTCGCCCACGCCGGCGACCCGGCCGAGGACTGGGCGTTCTGCCTCACGATGCGCGGCTCGCGCACGATGCCTCGCGACGAATGGCTGCGCTTGTTCAAGGAACGTGCCGGCGTGCAGCTCAGCGATGCCGAGTGGCGGTACTGGGAGGCGTTCAACCTGTTCAAGGGCGCGTGCGCGAACCGCACCTGTCTCGCGGTGTTCGAAGACGGCCGCAACCGCGCGCCGAACATGGCGATCATCGGCACCGCGCTGCACCAGATGTTCCTGCGCCGCCTCGTCGCCATCGTCCACGACGAAGGAGACAACCGATGACCGATCCCAAGGTGCAACTCGCGACCGATCTGTTCGCCGCGTGGAGCAGCGGCGACGCCGACGCGCCGGCGCAATACATGCACGACGACGCGGTGCTCTACGACATCGTCGGCGGCGAGCACAAGGGCTGGCCGGCGATCCGCGCGTTCTTCGCCAACGGCGTGAAGATCTGGCCCGATCTCGTCCTCGCTCCCGAGCAGTTCTGGACGAGTGACGACGGCGTCGCGCTGAGCTGGGTGATGAGCGCCACCGTCACCGAAGCCGTCGCCCCCAAGTTCGGCGCGACAAACGTCGGCAGGAAGTGGCGCAGTGAAGGCATGACCTGGCTCCGCATCACCAACGGCAAGGTCTCCCGCGAAGTCGACTACCACGACAGCGCCGCGTCCCTCAACAGCCTCAAGTAGCCGGCCGGAAGGCGATGTTGAGTTGCCTGAGGGCGCGGAGGACGAAGTTGGGTTGATGGCGGAAGTCGTTGGCACCGTCGACGAACCACATCTCGTCGATGCGCTCGACCAGCGTCTCGAAGCCGATCGTCAACTCACGACGGGCCAGTGGCGCGCCGAGGCAGTGGTGGGTGCCGAAGCCGAAGGCGATGTGCGAGCGCAGGTTCTCGCGATCCAGATCGACGACGGAGGGACACTCGAACTGGCGCTCGTCGCGGTTCGCTGATCCGAAGCGCACGTTGATCACCGAGCCCTTCGGGATCGTCACCCCGTGCAACTCGATGTCCTCACCGGCCGAGCGGAACAGACCCTGCACCGGGCTCTCCAGGCGCAGCACCTCCTCGATCAAGCGCGGGATGTAGGTGGCCGGGTCGCCCTTGACCTGCTCCCACGCCTGCGGGTTCTCGACCAGTAGCCGCACGCCTTCGGACAGCGCGTTGGTCGTGGTCTCGGAACCGCCGACGAACGTGTCGGCCATCATCTCGGCGTGCAGCTCCTCGTCGGTCAGCGTGCGCCCCCACTCGGGAATCACGGTGTTGACGAGATCGGAGAGCAGCGAGTCGTCGGGCTCGGCGCGCAGGCGTTCGAAGATCGGCTGGAAGTAGTGCTGCGCGGCGATCTCTTGCTCGGTCGACCAGACCATCTCGTCCTCGGTCTGCATCATGCCGAGACGCTGCACCCAGGCATCGGTCCAGGCCTTGATCTGCCAGATGTCCGCTTCCGGCGCACCCATCTGGCGGCCGATGACGATCAGCGGCAGCGGCACCGAGAACGACCGCACCCAGTCGCACTGCCCGGCCGGGATGAACGCGTCGAACAACCGGTGCGACAGATCCTGGATGAACGGATCCAACTCTTTGATCTTCGCCGGCCGGAAGGCGTGGTTGAACAGGTTGCGCATCTGGCGATGCTCGGGATCGTCGCGAGCGGCCAGCGTCGCGCCGGGCAGCCAACCGTGTTCCTCGTACATCGCCTTGATCCGCGCGAAGCGTGGATCGATGCGGCCCCGCGCCCGGGCGCTGGGGAAGCGTTCGGTGTCCAACAGGACCTGGCGGACGTCTTCGAATCGGGAGATCACGAACATGCCGGTGCGCGGATCGCGCCAGACCGGCGCGTCGTCGCGCAGCTCGGTGTAAGCGTGGTAGGGGCAGTCGTTGGTGTCAGGGTCCAAGAAATCGATCGCCATTGCGACGGCATGATAAACCAATCACGTGGTCAATTATGAGCCGGTCAACACGGATGACTTCGTCGCCATCCAACGTCTCGTCCATCGCTACGCGGATGCCGTGGTGCACCGCGACGCCGAACAGTGGGGCAGTTGTTGGGCACCCGACGCCGAGTGGGATCTCGGTCGGGGCCGGCGGGTTGTGGGCCACACCGCGATCGTCGACCTGTGGACGAAGGCCATGGCCGGCATGCACGCCGTGGTCCAGACCGTCGAGAACGGCGATGCCTGGCACGAGACCGGCGACACTGACACCGCCGTCGGGCGCTGGTACATCACCGAGACGTTCCGGCGGGCGACAGGCGAGAACGCGATCCTGCGCGCCCACTACGCCGACAGCTACGTGCGCGATGGCAGGGGCTTCCTGTTCACCAACCGCGTCCTCGCGCCGCACTACATGGGTCCGCCCGACCTGTCCGCACCGTTCCTGAACGCGGCCCCGACCCCGGCCCCGAGCACGGCAGGCACCGATGCCTGAGTTCGCCCGCGAGCTGGCCGAGTCCCATCCCGACGAGATCGCCCTGCGCGATTCGCGCGCTGCGCTCGGCTGGGCCATCGTCGGCGACACCCTGGACCGCGTCGCCAATCGCCTGCTGGCAACCGACCTCGGCCCGCAGCGCCGCATCGCGGTGTTCGCCGAGAACGCGAACGAGACTGCGCTGGCGCATCTCGGTGGGCTGCTCGGCAGCGCGTCAACCGTGCCGGTCAACTTCCATCTCAACGCGAGCGAGGCCCGCTACATCGTCGAGGACTCGGACAGCCGCATCGTGTTCGCCGGCCCAGAGACCATCGAGCGCGCGCTGGCCACCAACGCCCCGCTCGTCGTCGCCTGGCGCTGCGATCCGATCGACGGCGTCGTCGACTGGGACGAATGGGTGGCTGGTGGCGAACCCGGTGACCCGCCGCTCGACGTGGTCCCGCGCCCGAACATGCTGTACACGTCGGGCACGACCGGGTTGCCGAAGGGCACCGAGCTGCCGCCGTCGATGTTCGCCGGCGGGGCAACGATGGTGGAGCACATCGCCGCGCTGAAGCTGAACCGCTACGCCGAGTTCGGCACGCACCTCGTCGTCGGGCCGATGTACCACACCGGTCCGCTGTCGGGCATGCGACTGCTGGTCGCCGGCAAGGCGTCGGTGATCCTCGACCGCTTCGATGCCGAGAAGACGCTGGCGACGATCGAGGAGTACCGCACGGAGAGCGCAGTCATGGTACCGACCCATTTCGTTCGCATGCTCGCCCTGCCCGACGAGGTCAAGGCGAAGTACGACGTGTCGTCGATGAGGATGGTCGCGCACACCGGGGCCAAGTGCCCGGTTGACGTGAAGCGGGCGATGATCGAGTGGTGGGGTCCGATCTTCATCGACGCCTATGGCGCGACCGAGGTCGGCACGACGTGTTCGATCACGAGTGAAGAGTGGCTGCTGCACCCCGGTTCGGTCGGGCGGGCGATCCCGCCGTTCGAAGTGCTGGTGGTCGACGACGACGAGAACGAGGTGGCCCCGAACGTGGAAGGCCGGTTGTTCTTCCGCGACACGACCGGTCGCGGCATCGTGTACCCGAACGATCCGGCCAAGACCGCGGCGGCGCACATCGCGCCCGGCGTCTTCACGCTCGGTGAGATCGGTTACGTCGACCAGGACGGCTACGTGTTCATCACCGACCGCTTCAGCGACATGGTGGTGTCGGGCGGTGTGAACATCTACCCGGCCGAGGCGGAGAACGTGTTGATCGATCATCCCGGTGTGGCCGACGTCGGTTGCGTCGGCGTGCCCAACAACGACATGGGCGAGGAGTTGAAGGCGTTGGTGATCCCCACCGATCCGGCCAACCCGCCGACTGCGGCCGAGCTGATCGCGTACTGCCGCGAGAAGCTGTCGAGCTACAAGTGCCCGCGCACGGTCGACTTCGTCGACGACCTCGGTCGCAACTCGATGGGCAAGCTGAACAAGCGGGCGCTGCGCGCGCCGTTCTGGGAGCACGCCCGGTGACAGCCCGCGTCCGGGTCGAACCACTCGGCGTCGAGTTCGAATTGGAGCCCGGCGAGACGTTGATGGCAGCTGCCCATCGCGGCGGTTACTACTGGCCGACGATCTGCAAGGGCAACGCGCAGTGCAACCGCTGCGCGGTCCGCGTCGTCGACGGCACCGGCCTGTTGCCGTACTCGCCGGTCGAGCTCGCCGGGTTGCGCAACGTGCGCTGGCGCGACGGGCCCGAGGACCACACCGACCGGCTCGCCTGCCAGCTGCGCGCCGACGAGAATGCCGCAGCGATCGTGGAGAAGAGAGGGGTCCGCCATGTCGGATGAAGTGCTGTTGATCGACGACCCGCGACCGAAGGTGCGCCGCCTGACGCTGAACCGGCCGGAGAAGCGCAACGCCCTGAACGATGCGTTGCGCGGCGCGCTGTTCGACGCCCTGCGCGCCGGCGATCGTGATCGAGACGTGTCCGTGATGGTGATCCGCGGTGGGGGACCGTGCTTCTCGGCCGGCTACGACCTCGGGTCACCGAACCGAGACGTCGAGCGGGCGATCGCCAAGGCCGACGGCTGGTGGTCGCGTCACGTCGTCAACAACTGGTTCGAGATGTGGGACATGGCCACGCCGATCATCGCGCAGGTGCACGGCTACTGCCTGGCCGGCGGCACCGAGTTGGCCACTGCGTGCGACCTCGTCTACGTGGCCGAGGACGCGGCGATCGGCTACCCGCCGGTGCGACTGATGTCGCCACCGGACATGCAGTGGCAGACGTGGCTGA
The DNA here is from genome assembly GCA_031410915.1 of Actinomycetes bacterium. Taxonomy (GTDB): domain Bacteria; phylum Actinomycetota; class Acidimicrobiia; order Acidimicrobiales; family Ilumatobacteraceae; genus WLMZ01. The sequence goes on along the minus strand of JANNZY010000059.1, from coordinate 15,129 downwards.
TGGGGCTGCGGCGGGGGATGGAGGCGTTGCTCACCGGTGACTCGATGTCGGGTACCGAGGCGGTCACGAACGGTTTCGCCAACCGTGCCTTCCCGCTCGAGGCGCTGGACGACGAGGTGCTGGCGATGGCCGAGCGCGTCGCCAAGATCCCCGGCGACCTGCTCGCGCTCAACAAGCGTGCCGCGCATCGCGCGATGGAAGCGATGGGCATCCGCACGGGCATCCGCGCGACCGCCGAGATCCAGGCGATGGGGTTCCATCAGACCTCGTCGATGGAGTACATGCAGTCGTTCGCGACGAAGGGGGTGACCGCCGCGCTGAGCGAGCGCGACCGTGCGTTCGGCGACTATCGAGAAGGAACCGAAGGAAATAATTGACCGATCAGTTCTATTCCTGCCAGACTGCAGTCCGCTGGTGCCAGCCAGCGTTCCTGAGGGGGAAAGAGGGGGATTCATGAGGGTCCGAAACAGTTCGCGTCTTCGGCGTGCCGTGATTGCGGTCAGTGCGTTCGCATTGATCGCTGCGGCGTGTGGAAGCGACGACAACAACGCAGATTCGACGACCGCGTCCACCGCGGCACCCGGTTCGACCGCGGCGCCCGACACCGCGGCGCCGGAGACGACGGCTGCCGGCGGTGACACGACGGCAGCGCCGGAAACAACGGCTGCCGGCGGCGACACGACAGCAGCGCCGGACACTTCCGGTGGCGGTACGGCCGGCTGTCCTGCGATCGACTCGTCGACCGACGGTGACGAAGGAACCGGTGCGGGCCGTTTCGTCTCTGACTTGACGTGCGCTCGTGACACGCCGCTCAAGGCCGAAGGCGACCCGATCGTGATCGGGTTCCAGAACCTGGAGGGCGACCCCAACGGCAGCTTCCCCGAGTTCTCGCTCGCAGCCCAGGCTGCGGTCGACTACATCAACAACGAGCTCGGCGGCCTCGGCGCCGACATCCAGAACGGGATCCCCGGTCGACCGATCGATCTGAAGGTCTGCAAGTCGGTGGTGTCGCCGGACGACTCGCAGCGATGCGCGAACGAGTTGTTGACCGACGAGCCCTTCATGGTCTTCTCGAGCATCAACTTCTTCGGCAACCAGTTCCCGATCTACGCCGCTGCGAAGGTGCCGGTGGTGGTCATCACCCCGATCACCGTCGGTGACTTCACGTCGCCGGGTGTGTACTCCATCGGTGGCGGTGGTGGGTGCCTCGGCGTCCACACCGGCCTCGTCGAGTTCGTGACCAACGATCTGGCCGCCAAGCGAGTGGCCGTGCCGTGGGCCGACACGCCTCCTGGCGTGGTCTGCTACTACGACCTCGAGAACAAGCCGCTGGACGTGCTGCAGGGCAAGGTCGACAGTTCGTCGAAGAAGGCGGGCAGCATTCCCGATCTCGAGCACATCGGCGTGTCCATCAAGCCGGCCACCCCGGACGTGACCCCGCAGGTCACCGAGGTGCTCGACTTCAAGCCGGACGCGATCATGTTCTCTGCCCAGGGTGCTGACTGCTGGAACTTCGTCGACGGCCTCGGCCGCCTCGGCTGGACCCCGGATTCCATTCCGCTGGTGCTGTCGGGCTCGTGCCTCGACTTCGACGCGATGCGTGCCGCCGGTGACCTCGCCAAGGGCGTGTACTTCGTCGGTGCGTCCGGTGCGGTGCTCAACGATCCGGCCACCATCGACAACCCACGTGACAAGTTCGAGGCCGAGATCTACCAGAGCAAGCCGAGCGAGTACGGCCTGGCTGACGATCAGCTGAACAAGGGTTTCGCGACGCAGGGTTGGACCGGCCTGATGTCGCTGTGGGAGCTCTCCAGCCAGATCGTCGTGTCCGGTAACGAGCTGACGCCAGATGCGATCAGCGAGGCCTATGCAACGACGGCCGGGCAGCACCTGTTCGGCTCGACCCCGCTGTCCTGCTCGACGGCGCCCACGCCGTACATCGCCGTGTGCAACGCCGAAGTGACGGCCACCCAGTGGAACGGCGAGGCACTCGAGCCCGTCCGCGAGAAGTTCTCTGGCATCGACCTGGTTGCCGGTACCGAGCTCAAGCCCGGGCCGTGACCTGACCTCACAGTCGAGCGTTCGGGGGCTTCCTTGCCCCCGGACGCACGCTGTTGTTTGTTCCGTCGCCGAGTGAGAGGCAAGTGGTTCCTTGCAAGACGTGATCTTCTTCCTGCTGATCGGCCTCGGCCTCGGCGCTCTCTACGCAATGCTCGGCAGCGGGCTCGTGATCGTGTACCGCGGGTCCGGTGTCATCAACTTCGCTCATGGCGCGTTCGCGATGTACGGCGTGTTCACCTTCGACGAGGCGCGCCGCAATGGCATGGTGCGCCTGCCGTGGGTCGACTTCCTACCGACGCACACGCTGAACATCCCGGTGTCGATCAGCCTCGGCGACGGCACGGTGTCCACCCCGGTGGCATTCGTGTTGTCCGTGCTGATGGCGGTCTTGATCGGGCTCATCGCCCACTTCTTGGTCTTCCGGCCGCTGCGCAACGCGCCCGCGCTCGGCAAGGTCGTCGCGTCGGTGGGTGTGATGCTGTACCTGCAGGGGGTGGCCCAGCTGAACTTCGGTGGCTCCGGTCGCCAGCCGCAAAGCATCGTGCCGAACAAGGCCCTGAAGAACTTCCTCGGCCTCGGCAAGGGCTATCCCGAGGGCGCGATCTGGGCCGTCGGAATCGCCGTCGCGATCGCGCTCGTCCTCTGGGCAGTGTTCAAGTACACCCGCTTCGGCCTCGCCACGCGGGCTGCGGCCGGCAACGAGAAGGGTGCGGTCCTGCTCGGCTACTCGCCGCAGTGGCTCGCCGCACTCAACTGGGTCATCGCTTCGGTGGTCGCGACCGTCGCCGCGATCGTGGTCGGCCCGATCCAGGGTTCACTGACCCCGATCGGTCTGAGCCAACTCGTCGTCGGTGCGCTCGGTGCAGCGCTGATCGGTGGGCTGCGCTCGATCATGGTCGCCTGCTGGGGCGGGCTCGCTCTCGGCGCAGTGCAGTCGCTGCTCGGCCTGTGGTCGGGCAAGAGCTGGTTCCCCGACATCTTGCGCTCCGGCGCACGCGAGATCGTGCCGCTCGCGGTCATCGTCCTCGTCCTGTTCCTGCGCGGTAAGTCGTTGCCCCAGCGCGGCGCGCTGGAGGAGAAGCGACTGCCGCTGTCGCCGAAACCGGTTCGCATCCCGCAACACGTCGTGGTGTGGAGCATCGTGGTCGTCGCGCTCGCGTTCGCTCTGCAGAACAGTGGTCCGCGCACCGTCTTCGCCTTTGCGCTCTCCACCTCGCTGATCGCCGCGATCTTGATGCTGTCGATGGTGGTGGTCACCGGCTATGTCGGACAGATCTCGCTGGCGCAGATGTCGTTGGCCGGCATCGCTGCGTTCTTCATGGCGCGGATGATGGCCAACGGCTCGACCACGATCAGCAACCCGTTCCCCGTCAGCGGTCCCGGCCTGCCCTGGCCGATCGCCGCACTGCTCGGCGTGATCGCCGCAGTGGTCGTCGGTGTGCTCGTTGGCCTGCCCGCGGTGCGCATCCGCGGCGTGCAGCTCGCGGTCGTGACCATCGCCGCAGCCATCTCGCTGCAGACCCTGTACTTCGACAACCAGAAGGCAACCGATCTCAGTGCCGGCGCGCCGGCAAACGTCAAACCGGCGAGCCTGTTCGGCATCGACCTCCGCTCGCTCGGCGACCGCGGACTCAACGACAGACCGGAGTTCGCGATCTTCGTCTTCGTCGTGCTGGTGCTGTGTTGTCTTGCCGTGGCCAACCTTCGACGCAACGGAACGGGACGTCGCTTCCTGGCCGTGCGCGCCAACGAGCGTGCGGCCGCCGCAGCCGGCATCAACGTGTCACGCACCAAGCTGCTCGCGTTCGGCATCGGTGCCGGCATCGCCGGAATCGGCGGCGTGATGCTCGGGTTCAAGCAGAACGACGTGTCGTCGGCGAACTTCGTCTACCAGGCCAGCCTGGCTTACCTGGCGTTCGCATACCTCGGTGGCATCACGTCGATCAACGGCGCGATCGTCGGCGGCATCCTGGCTCCGGCCGGTCTGATGACCGTTGCCAGCAACTACTTCCTCAAGGGCACCAACATCGACCGCTACGTGACCGTGCTCGGTGGTGCCGCGCTCGTGTTCACCGCGATCGCCAACGCCAACGGAATCGCCCCGCAGCTGCAGATGGAGTTGCGCCACGTCGGCACGTGGTTGCGCAATGCGAGAGGCAGGGAATGGGCCTCACTCGCCAGACGCGCCGGACCGACGTTCGTCGTCGGCGCGATCGTCGGCTTCGTGCTCTGGCCGCTCCGCGTCGACTCGTACAGCAAGGTGTGGATGCCGATCCTGGGTGGACTGCTGGCCCTCGTCGTTCGCGGGATCGTGCTGAGCGTCAAGCACAGCGTGTCGCAGAAGAAGAAGCTTCGCGAGGGTGGCTCCCGGCTGGAAATGGCAGGCGCGTGATGGGACTGCTCGAAACTCGTTCCCTGACGGTTCGCTACGGCGGTCTGGCCGCCAACCTCGACATCGACCTCGTCGTCGAACCCGGCAAGCTCGTCGGCCTGATCGGCCCGAACGGGGCCGGCAAGACCACGTTCATCGATGCGATCACCGGATTCACGTCGGTCTCGTCGGGCACCATCACGTTCGACGGCACCGAGCTCACCGGTGTCGCGCCGGACCGCCGTGCCCACCTCGGCCTCTCGCGGACGTTCCAGTCGCTGGAGCTGTTCGAGGACCTGACCGTGCGCGACAACCTGCTCGTCGCTGCCGAGAAGCCGAAGTGGTACGCGTTCGTGCTCGACCTCCTGCGGGTGCGCAAGGGTGACCACGCGAGCTCGGTCGACGCCGCGCTGAGCGCACTCGGCCTGGAGGGGATTGCCGACACGCTGCCGAGCGACCTGTCTCACGGCCAACGCAAGCTCGTCGGCGTCGCCCGAGCCCTGGCGGCACGTCCGAAACTGCTGCTGCTCGACGAGCCGGCAGCCGGACTCGACACTGCGGAGAGCCAGTTGCTCGGTGCCCACCTGCGCTCGTTCCTCACCACCGGTACGACCATCTTCTTGATCGACCACGACATGGGCCTGGTGCTCAACGTGTGCGACTACATCTACGTCCTCGACTTCGGCCAGATCATCGCCCAGGGCACACCGAACGAGATCCGCAAGGATCCGGCGGTCATCACCGCCTACCTCGGTCAGTCCGCCGGCGAGGCCCAAGCCCGCGAGGGCACTGGCCTCGCTGCAGCCCGGGAGGCAACGCATGAGTGATGTCACACCACTCGTCGAGATCAGCGGCTTGCACGCCGGCTACGACAGCATCGCCGTCGTGCGCAACCTCGACCTCACCGTCAACCCCGGCGAGGTCGTTGCGCTGCTCGGCCCCAACGGCGCGGGCAAGACCACCACGCTGCTGACCATCTCGGGTCTGCTCAAGGCCATTCATGGAACCGTTCGCGTGATGGGCAAGAACATCGATGGCATGGCGCCATACAAGGTCGCGCAGCTCGGCCTGGCCCACGTGGCGGAGGACCGCTCGCTGTTCTTCGACCTCACCGTGCAGGAGAACATCCGTCTCGGCATCACCGGCAACCGCGCCGAGCGGGCCGGTTCGTTCGAGCGCGCGCTGGACCTGTTCCCAGCGCTGAAGAACCTGACCAAGCGGGCGGCCGGACTCCTGTCCGGCGGCGAGCAGCAGATGCTCGCGATGGCCCGGGCGCTGGTCTCCAAGCCGAAGTGCCTGCTCGTCGACGAGATGAGCCTCGGCCTCGCGCCGATCATCGTCGAACGCCTGCTGCCGATCGTGCGTCGCATCGCCGACGAAACCGGCTGCGGTGTGCTCGTCGTCGAGCAGCACGTGCACATGGCGCTCGAAGTGGCCGACCGCGCCTACGTCTTGAACCACGGCGAGTTGGTGATGCAGGGCAGTGCCGACGAACTGCGCCGCAACCGCGACCTGCTCGAATCCAGCTACCTCGGCGAGGCCGCACTCGACTGAAGCTGGTTCTCCGCGGCTCGCAGGCCGGAGGTCAGCAGGAGGTATGTGGCTCCGGCGAGCAGGCTGAGCACGGCGAACACGGCGATCGCCCAGCGGGCACCAACGGCATCGGCGAGCGTGCCCGCAGCCAGGTTGGACACGGTGATGATCAGTGTGACCATGCCGAAGTCACCGGCCAGGATGCGGCCGAGGATGTGGTCCGGTGCTCGTCGCTGCAGGCCGTAGGTGGACAACGTCCACTGCGCGCCACCGCCGAGGTGCGCGATCAACGCGAGGGGGACGGCGACCGCCAGCACCGGAGCGACGCTGAGTCCGAGGTAGCAGACGCCGAACGCGAGTCCGGCACAACCGCTCAGCAACAACACCCGTGACAGCGACGGACCGACCAGCTTGGCCGCGATCAACGGTCCAGCGGCGACGCCCACACCGCGCGCGCCGAGCAACAGCCCGGTCGCACCATCGCCGCCGTGCAGGTTCTCGGTGGCCAGTACCGCGAGCAGCCCGACGATGCCGGCACCGAGTCCGAACGTGGCCTTCGACGCCAACAGCGCGAGCAGCGTGCTGTCGGTGCGGGCGTACACGAACGCCTCGCGCATGTCGGCGATCGGGCGCATCCGCGACCTTGCCTCGCTGGCGCGGGCGACCTGCATCGGCTTGCGGATCATCGTGACGCACCCGGCAGCCAGCACGAACGAGACCGCGTTGGCGATGAACGCCGCGTCACGGCCGAAGACGGTGGCGACCAGCCCGCCGAGCGCGGCCCCGACGGCGAGCATCGCGCCCCACAGCGATCCGAACAGCAAGCTCGCCTGCTTCAACTCGTCGGCGTCACGGGCCAGGTTGGGGATGCCGGCCTGTGCGGCGGGTCCAACGAACGAGCCGAGTGCAGAGATCGCGCAGAGGCACAAGAAGCCGAGGAGCAGCGTGCTGCTCGAGTCGACCACCAGCAGGCCGATTGCTGCGATCGCCTGGATCAGCGACACGGTTCGGATGATGTTGCGCCGGTCGAAGCGGTCAGCCGCCGGTCCGGCCACGGCTGACATCGCGAAGGCCGGCAGCGACTGCGCGACGTAGACCATTGTCACGAGCAGCTTGGAGTCGCTGAAGTCTTGCACCAGCCCGACGAACGCGACGTACGCGAACCAGTCGCCGGCGTAGGAGATCACCTGGGCGATGAACAGCCACCGGATGTCCCGGTTCGTGCGGAGCATCGAGTACATCGATGCGTCAGCTGTCGTCGTCGGGCAGCTCGTCGACCTCGTCAACCGTGGGCACCGGCATGCCGAAGCGCTCCATGCCCGACTCGATCAACGGGTTCAACGCCTCCAGCACGCGCACCCGGGCGAACTTCTTGTGCTCGCCGGAGATGATCTGCCACGGTGCCAGCTCGTGGTCGGTGCGGGCGAACATGTCCTCCGCGGCCAGGTCGTAATCGCGGTTGCGCTCGCGGTTGCGCCAGTCCTCGTCGGTCAGCTTCCATCGCTTGAGCGGGTCGGACTGCCGGCGACGGAACCGGCGCAGTTGCTCCTCGTCGCTGATGTGCAGCCAGAACTTGCCGAGGATCATGCCCTCGCGCACGAGGGTGCTCTCGAACTGCACGATCTCCTCGTAGGCCCGGCCCCACTGCTCGTCGGTCGCGAACTTCTCGATCCGCTCGACCAGCACCCGCCCGTACCAGCTGCGGTCGAAGACGGCCATCCCGCCCAGCCCGGGCAGGTCGCGGTAGAAGCGCCAGAGGAAGTGGTGGCGCTTCTCGTCCCACGTCGGCTTGGAGAAGCTGAACACGCTGAAGTGGCGCGGATCAAGCGGCGTGACGAGCTGGCGGATCGCCCCACCCTTGCCGGCGGCATCGGGTCCCTCGAACACCAGCAACAACGCCGGACCGACCTCGCCCGAGCCGAGCTGGCCACCGAGATGCAGCCGCAACTGCAGGAACCGGCGCTGCGCGTCGGCGAGGCGGTTGTTGTAGTCCGACGTGGACACACGTTCGCTCAGATCGAGCGCATCGAGACGACCCATGGCCCGCCACCTTACGCGGTGCGGTCCTTTTCGCATCGGCCGAAGTGGTGTGCCTAAACTAATCCGTCGATTAGTTAATACCGGTTGGAGAGACACGGGGGCCTCGAATGACCACACGCTGGATGACCGACTGGACGCCGAGTGCCCGGTGGCCGCACTACACCAGGTCGAACGCCGGTGAGGTGCTGCCGACGCCCGCGAGTCCGCTGGGACAGACGTTCTCGTGGGAGCGGGGCATCTGCCAAGGGTGGGCCGACGGGTACGTGCGCATCGGCAGCTTCAGCGCCGACGAGTTCGACCCGGTGCATCCTGAAGCGTGTGGCTTCTTCGCCGGCTACATGTACATCAACCTCTCGAACGTGCGCATGCAGGGCGTGCGCAGCCCGGCCGTCACGGTCGAGCAGCTCGACCTGGCGTTCTTCGGCGATCACCCCGACGTGCCGAAGTACACGCCGCACCCGCTCGACGAGCGACCCGATCTGGTGCCGAAGATCGTCGAGCACATGGGCTGGGTGGTCAGCACGACATCGTGGCCAGAGATCGATGACGAGAAGGCGGCCACCCGCCAGTTGCGCCGCGACCGCCCCGACCTGAGTGCGATGTCGGATGCCGAACTCGTCGCCCACGCCCGCTCGACGCAACCGATGCTGCGCAAGTTGTTCGAGAGTCACACGATCTCGTCGTCGAGCAGTGGTATCGCACCGGGAATCCTGTTCGCCGTTGCGCAAGCGATCGGCGATCCGACGGTGCCGATGAAGCTGGTGTCTGGGATCGGCGAGGTGGACTCCGCCGAGCCGAGCTACGCGATGTGGGAACTGTCCCGCACCATCGCCAACTCGCCCGAGCTGACCGCCGTGTTCGACGCCGGTGTCCCCGGTGTGCTCGATCGGTTACGGGCCTCGGGCTCGGCCGAGGCGACGGCATTCCTGACGGCCTTCGACGACTTCGTGGTCGAGTTCGGGTCGCGCGGTCCGAACGAATGGGAGATCTGCGCCGACACGTGGGAGACCCGCCCCGAGATCGCCCTCGCCGCCATCGACCGGGTGCGCTTCCAGTCCGACCACGAGTCGCCGCGCAACCGCAATCGCCAGCACGCCGCCGAGCGCGAGCGGGTCACCGCCGAAGTACGCGCGAAGGTCGCTGCGCTCGGCGAGGAACTGGCCGGGCAATTCGAAGCTGCGCTTGCCGCGTCCAGCCAGCTCGGGTTCCGCGAGCGGACGAAGACGAACATCATCCGCGCCGTCCACGAGGGTCGGATGGCGTTCCGTGAGCTCGGCCACCGTCACGCGGCGGCGGGCAACCTCGCGACGCCGAGCCACGTGTTCATGCTGCTCGACAGCGAGCTCGACGCCTTCGTCGCCGACCCGGCGTCATTTCGCGACACGCTGGCCACCCGCCACGCCGAGTGGACCCAACTCTTCGATCTCGAACCGCCTTACTTCATCAAGGACGGCCTCGTGCCGCCACTCGACCAGTACGCGCGCAAGGGCGAAAGCGATGTGAAGCATGCCGCCGAGGGCGATGTGATCCAGGGCGTGCCCGGCTGTGCCGGCACCTACACCGGTCGGGCCCGGGTGATCACCGACCCGAGCGACCCGGGCGACCTCGAGCCCGGCGACGTGCTCATCGCGCCCCTCACCGACCCGGCGTGGACACCACTGTTCATGGCCGCCGGGGCGGTGGTCGTCGACGTCGGTGGCCAGATCAGCCACGCAATCATCGTCAGCCGCGAACTCGGTCTGCCCTGCGTCGTGTCGGCCACCGACGCCACGCTGCGCATCCCCGACGGGGCCGAGATCGAAGTCGACGGCGACAACGGCACCGTCACGATCCTGAAAGTGCCGGTCTGATCATGGCAACCAACACACCCTTTCGTTTCGGCATCCAGAGCTATGCACCCGAGTCGGGTGCGCAATGGCGCGACCAAGCGCGGCGCGTGGAGGAGCTCGGCTTCTCGACGCTGAGCATCGCCGACCACATCCTCGGTCCCGGCCCGGCGCTGCAAGCCGCGTCGCACCCGGTGCAGACCGTGGCCGCGATCCCGGCGATGGCCGTCGCCGCCGAAGCCACCACCACGCTCAACATCGGTTCGCGAGTCATCTGCACCGACTACCGCAACCCGGTGATCCTGGCCAAGGAGTTGGCCACGCTCGACTTCTTCTCCGGCGGACGCCTCGAGATCGGCCTCGGCGCCGGCTGGCTGCAGGTCGAGTACGACGCGATCGGAATGCAGTTCGACACCGCCGGCGTGCGGATCGACCGGATGGAAGAGGTCATCGCGCTGCTGCGGGCCAGCTTCGCCGACGGGCAACTCGACATCCATGGCACACACGTCCATGCCGTTGGCTTCGAGGCGCTGCCGAAGCCGGTCCGCAAGCCGTCGCCGCCGATCATGATCGGCGGCGGGGCGAAGCGGGTGCTCGGCATCGCCGGCCGCGAGGCCGACATCGTCAGCCTCAACTTCGACAACTCGTCGGGCAAGATCGGGGCGGCGGGCGTCGGCTCGTCCACCGCCGAGCTGACCGATCAAAAGATCGAGTGGATCAAGGCCGGCGCCGGCGACCGCTTCGACGACATCGAGCTGGAGATCGCCGCCTACTTCACCGCCGTCACCGACGACGCGTCGACCATCGAGAAGATGGCCGGCATGTTCGCGCTGACGCCGGAGGCAATGGCGCAACACCCCCACGCGCTCGTCGGATCGGTGGACGCGATCTGCGATCTGCTCGTCGAGCGCCGCGAGCGCTACGGCATCAGCTACATCACGTTCGGCGCGACAGCGATGGAGTCCGTGGCTCCGATCGTTGCTCGCTTGGCCGGGAACTGAGAGGACTTCATGACCGACACCCTGTCCACCTTCAACCCGTTCGACCCGACGACGCTGCAGTGCCCGTTCCCGCACTACGCGGCGATGCGCGAGCACGCCCCGGTGTTGCACGTCGAGCAGTTCGGCGTGCACCTGGTGACCCGCCACGACCTCGTGATGGAGGTGTTGCGCGACCCGCAGACCTATTCGTCGCTCTTCGGCAACACCTCGATGCCGCTGCCGGGCGATGCCCGGGAGCGCATGCTGGCGGTGCTCGCCGAGGGCTACCCGCGCGTGCCGACGATGCTCACGGCCGACCAACCCGATCACACCCGGTATCGACGGCTCGTCGCCAAGGCGTTCCATCCGCAGTCGATCGCTGCGCTCGAGCCCGTCATCCGCCGTGTCACGGTCAGGTTGATCGACTCGTGGATCGACCGCGGCCACATCGAGTTCGTCGAGGACTTCGGCGTGCCGCTGCCGGTGGAGGTGATCGCCTTCGCGCTCAACGTGCCCGACGAGCGGATGGCCGACTTCAAGCGCTGGTCGGATGATTCGATCGCCGGCATCGGCACGAACATCTCCGTTGATGCCCGACTCGAAGCCGAGCGTGGCGTCAACGAGTTCCAGCACTACTTCGCCGAGCAACTCGAGCTGCGTCGGACCGAGCCCCGCGACGACCTGCTGACGAACCTGCTCAACGCGCGCATCGACGACAACGACCCCGAGGTCACCGACAAGCGCCCGCTGGACATGCCGGAGATGTTGAGCATCGTCCAGCAGCTGCTCGTGGCCGGCAACGAGACGACCACAAAGATGCTGACCGAGATGATGCGCCTGCTCGGCGAGCACCCCGACCAGTGGCAGATGCTCAAGGACGACCCGAGCCGGATCGACAAGGTCGTCGAGGAGACGCTGCGGATGTCGACGCCGACGCAGGGCATGTGGCGAGTCGTCACGCGCGACGTCACGCTCGGCGGGGTCGACCTGAAGGCCGGATCGCGGATCGTGATCGTGTTCTCGTCGGCGAACCGCGACGAGAACCTGTACAGCGATCCGGACGAGTTCGATCCCGACCGCGAGAACCTGCGCCTGCATCTCGCATTCGGCAAGGGCATCCACTTCTGCCTCGGGGCCAACCTGTCCCGGCTCGAGGGTCAGGTCTTCCTGCAGGAGATCACCAAGCGGCTGCAGTCGTTCACGCTCTCGGACACCAACGAGTACCGCTACTTCCCGAGCTTCATGCTCCGCGGTCTCACATCGCTCGACATCGACTTCGTGGCCGCCTCGTGAGCGAGCGAAGCGAGCGAACCACCAGCTACGGGCGAAGCGCTCCGAGGCCCACGGCACCCGACGGTGGGTTGCATCACGAAGGAATCGTGGGCCGATGAGCAAAGTCGCAGTGGTGACAGGGTCATCGCGAGGCATCGGTCGCGGTACCGCCGTGGCGTTCGGCGAGCAGGGCTACACCGTCTACATCACCGGGCGGTCCACGGGCGAAGGCGAGCTGACCATCGACACCACGGCGCGACTGGTCGACGCGGCAGGTGGCCGCGGCATTCCGGTGCAGACCGATCACGGCGTGGACGCCGAGATCGCCGCGCTGTTCGATCGTGTCCGTGACGAGAGCGGCTCGATCGACGTGCTCGTCAACAACGTCTACAAGATCCCCGACCCGCCGGCGTGGGGCGGCGGGTTCTGGGATCATCCGCTATCCATCTGGGACGACCAGGTCGGCATCGGCCTGCGCGCCCACTACGTCGCGTCCTGGTACGCGGCGCCGCTGCTGTTCGCCGCCGGTGAGGGCGGGTCGATCATCAACGTGTCGTCACCGGGCGGGCAGAGCTATCACTTCAGTTCGTCCTACGGGGCCGGCAAGGCCGGGCTGGACCGGCTCAGCGCGGACATGGCGATCGAGTTGAAGCCGAAGGGCATCGCCTGCTGCTCGGTGTATCCCGGATCGGTGGCCACCGAGTTCATCCAAGAGTGGGCCGCCAAGCGCGGCACGGATCTGAGCGAGGCGCAGACCACGCTCGGCGTCGGGCGCACCATCGTCGCCCTCGCTCACGCACCGGACCTGATCGAGCGCAGTGGCACGATCCAGTGGATCGAGGACGTCGCCCGCGACTTCGACGTCAAGGACGAGAACGGCAACGCGTTGTCCAGCTACCGCCAACGTCAGCAGAGCAGCGACTGAGGTGGAGTACGTCAGCAACCTGATGGATGCTGACGCCGATGTCGCCGAGTGGGCTCGCCGGCGCGAGGCCCAGGGCTGGCAGGTGCTGTCCGTCGCCGATCACTTCTACAGCGCGAACCGTGCCTTCCCGCACGTCTGGGTGACTGCCGCGGCGATCGCCGCCGCCACGACGCATGCCACCGTCACCACCGCCTTCGTGAACAACCTGCTGCGCAGCCCCGTCGAAGTCGCCCAAGCCGCGCTGATGATGCAGAGCGTCAGCCACGGCCGCTTCGAACTCGGCCTTGGTGCCGGGTGGTTGCGTGAGGAGATCGTTGCCGCCGGCCTGAACTACCCGGCCGCCGTCGACCGGGCCGGTGCGTTCATCGAGTCGATGTCCATCGTCCGCACGTTGCTCCACACGGGCGCGGCGCAAGTCGACGGTCGCTACTACCAGGTCGACTTGCGCGGCCTCGGCCCGCTCAGCGACACGCCGCCCCGACTCGTCGGTTCCGTCGGCGGCCCGCGCACCGTGCGCGAAGTGACGCCGTTGCTGGACCGGGTGGAGATCAAGGCATCGAGCGCCTCCACCCGCGGTGGCGCGCTGGACGTGGCCGCGCTCGCCGCCGTCCCCGACACCCATCTGGCCGAGATGGTGGCCAGGGTGCGGGCCGTTCGTCCCGACATCGAGATCGGCATGTTCGTGCTCTGCAACGTCGGCACCGATGTTCGAACACAGCAACTGCGCGACGCGTTGGAGGGCAGCCTCTACGGCCGCTTCTTCGGCACCGTCGAGCACGTCGCAGAAGGCCTCGCCTGGCTCGCCGACCAAGGCATCTCCCGCGCCCAGATCAGCCCCTTCGACAACACCACCTTCGACACCCTCGCCCCCCTGCTGTTCTGAAGGCGGCGTCTGCGCCGGCCGGCCACGGCCGACCAGGGCCGATCGTGCCGCTCCCGGCGGCAAGATCCAGCGCGGCCGACAAGTCGGCGGCGTCGTGGTCCGGATCGTGCCGCTCCCGGCGGCAAGATCTAGCGCGGTCGACATGTCCGCGAGGTCGTGGTGCGGATCGTGCCGTCCCCGGCGGCACGATCCAGCGCGCCAGGAGTGATCAGACGTTGCGGCGGTACTTGCCGCCGACTTCGAACAACGTGTCGGTGATCTCGCCCAACGAGCAGCTGCGGACGACGTCCATCAACACGGCGAAGATGTTGTCGCCGGCCAGCGCGGCCTGGCGCAGGCGATCCAACGCCAGCGGCGACTCGCCCGCGTGGCGCTGCTGGAAGTCGCGCAGGCGTGTGATCTGGTCGTTCTTCTCGTCGTCGTTCGAGCGCGCCAGCTCGACGGTCGGCGCGATGTCGGACGCGGCCGGATCGAGGAACGTGTTGACGCCGATGATCGGCAGCGTGCCGTCGTGCTTGCGGTGCTCGTACAGCATCGACTCGTCCTGGATGCGGCCCCGCTGGTAGCCGGTCTCCATCGCGCCGAGCACGCCACCGCGCTCGGAGATGCGGTCCAACTCGGTCAGCACCGCCTCCTCGACCAGTTCGGTCAGCTCCTCGACGATGAAGCTGCCCTGCAGCGGGTTCTCGTTCATCGCCAGACCCCACTCGCGGTTGATCACGAGCTGGATCGCCAGCGCCCGGCGCACGGATTCTGCGGTTGGCGTCGTGACCGCTTCGTCGTAGGCGTTGGTGTGCAGGCTGTTGGCGTTGTCGTAGATCGCGCACAGCGCCTGCAGCGTGGTGCGGATGTCGTTGAACGACATCTCCTGCGCGTGCAGTGAACGACCGCTCGTCTGCACGTGGTACTTCAACTTCTGCGAGCGATCGTTCGCGCCGTACTTGTCGCGCATTGCGACGGCCCAGATGCGGCGGGCGACCCGGCCGAGCACGGTGTACTCCGGGTCCATGCCGTTGCTGAAGAAGAACGACAGGTTGGGCGCGAAGTCGTCAATGTGCATGCCGCGCGCGAGATACGCTTCCACAAACGTGAAGCCGTTGGAGAGCGTGAACGCGAGCTGGCTGATCGGGTTGGCGCCCGCCTCGGCGATGTGGTAGCCGCTGATCGACACGCTGTAGAAATTGCGCACCCGGTTATGTACGAAGTATTCCGCGATGTCACCCATCACCTTGAGCGAG
>JANNZY010000058.1:0-5757 GCA_031410915.1 Actinomycetes bacterium | reverse complement strand
ATGGACCAAGGGGTCGCGTTCACGACCGGTGACCGCATGACCGGGTGGTTGTCGAGCCCGTGGATGTTCGACGATCCCGGCGACAATATCGGCCCCAAGAGCTGTCGCTTGTGGAAGCCGGTCATCGCCGCGGTCAACGGGATAGCGTGCGGGGGAGCGTTCTACCTGCTGGCCGAGGCCGACATCATCCTGGCCGCCGAGCACGCGACGTTCTTCGATCCGCATGTCACGTTCGGCATGCCCGCTGTGTACGAGCCGATGAAGATGATCGACCGCATGCCGTTCGGTGATCTGCTCCGCATGTCGCTGGTCGGTTCCGGCGAGAAGATCACCGCTGCCACCGCGCTGCGGATGGGGATGGTCAGCGAGGTCACGCCAGCCGCGGCGCTCATGCCGGCCGCACTCGAACTGGCCCAGGCGATCGCGTCCCAACCGGCGTTGGCCGTGCAGGCAACGCTGCGCGCGATCTGGGCGGCCAGGGACTTGTCGCCGAGCCAGGCGAAAGCCATCGCGCCGGCAATCCTGGCCGCGGGGATGAGCCAGAGCGCGTACTCCGAAGGCCAGGAAGCATTCGAGAACAAGGTGCGAGGCACGCCCAGGTTACGTTGAGCGAGTGGTCAGCGAGCGGGCGACCATCGAGAAAGGAACGAAGTGAACCAACTCCTTCGAGTGCATTGCATCACCGTGTCACGCGACGGCTTCGGCACCGGCGTCGGCCAGAGCCTGGAACGCCCGTTCGGGCACGCGTCGCCGCAAGAGCTGTTCGCCTGGGCGGGTGCCACGGCGAGTTGGGCGAATCGCACCGAGCCCGGTGGAAGCCGCGGCCTGGACGACTACTTCACCCGCGAGTTCACACGCAACGTCGGTGCCGAGATCATGGGTCGCAACAAGTTCAGCCCGTACCGCGGGCCCTGGGAGGACCACGAGTGGGAGGGATGGTGGGGCGACACGCCGCCGTTCCACACGCCCGTGTTCGTGCTCACCCACTACGAGCGCGCGTCGCTCACGCTGTCGGACACCACGTTCCACTTCATCGATGCCACGCCGGCCGACGCACTTCGCCAGGCCAAGGAGGCAGCCGACGGCAAAGACGTGCGTCTCGGCGGCGGCGTCACCACGATCCGTGAGTTCCTCGACGCCGACCTCGTCGACACGATGCACATCGCCGTCGCGCCGGTCGATCTCGAGCGCGGCGAGCGCCTGTGGACGTCTCACGAAGAGCTCCTCGATCGCTTCCACCTCGACACCGTCCCGAGCTCCAGCGGAGTCACCCACCTCCTCTTCTGGCGTCGATAGCCCACCGCCACCGTCGACCGATGCCACACGAGACCCCGCATCACATCAGCGGGAGCCTGCCGCTCGCGATCACCCTTGCGGCGACCGCCGGCTTCGTCGACGCATTCGTCTACTTGCGCGTCATTCCGGTCTTCGTCGCGAACATGAGCGGGAACCTCATCCACGTCGGGATCGCAGTCGGAGATCGCGACCGGCACGCGGTGTTTGCGGTCGTCGTGGCATTGGCTGGGTTCTTCGTCGGTGTCGCTGCCGCGATGACGCGGGTCGACGTCGCGCTGCGCCGCCACCGGTCGCGTCCTGCGGCCGATCTGTTGATCGCCGAGTCGGGTCTGCTCCTCGTCGTTGCTTCGGTCCTCACGGCAACCGGCATCGGCGACTCGCCGTCTGTGTCGCCGACCCATCTCGCTGTGGTCGTCGCCTGCTCGATGGCGATGGGAATCCAGGCGGTCGCGCTGCGGCGGGTTGGATTGGTTGCTGTCTCGACCACCTACGGCACCGGTGCGGTGGTCCGCTTGGGCGAGAAGGTGGCGCTCGCAATGAGGCGCACCGATCGCCCGGGCGGTCACCGACGTCGAGTCACGATTGCGGTGCTGAGTGCCGTGCTCGCCAGCTACGTGACCGGTGCGTTCGTCGGGGCGTCCGTCGGGGTGTCACCGGTGGTCCTCTTCATCCCAGCGGTCATTCCCTTGTTCGCGGCCCCGCTTCTGACGCACCCGGGGGAGTGACGACCTCGGTGGTGAACAGCGCGTCGGCGAAGGCGGCGAGACTGCGCAGATATGTCACGCGGTCAGCCGATTCGTCGTCGATCGTGCCGTCCAGTTGCAGTGCGCCACCGGGGTCGACGAGCGCTACGCCGCCGTCGTCGACACGAACCTTTGGCAGCGAGTCTGCTCCGAGCCGACCGACGAGCATGATCAGATCCTGCTTGGCACGCGCACCTTCCTGCGTTCGGGCGAAGTCGTAGCGCCACGGCCCGTCGGCGGGGTGATGCACGTAGCCGAGTGTGCGTTCCCGATCCTGGCGGGCCGCGATCCGCAGGTAGGGCGGCGGCGGCGCAGGCGGTGTCGTGAACACTCGGGCACGCTCCTGGGGTGGAGTCGACCGGGACACGGGGTCGGACACGTGCTCCTCAGAGACGATCGTGCCGTTCTGTCGCCGGCGCTCGTATTCCGCGATCGCGGCGCGAGCCGCAGTTGCACGATCGGCCGGCGGGTCATCGAGTAGGTCGGCGACGGCCACGGGCATGGCGATCCGGATCCGGCCGATGTCGACATCGACGTCGTTGTACCGGCTGATGTGCTGCAGCGCCTCGAGGGCCACCATGCGCAACTCGACGACGCTCGGGGCATCGCCGCCGATGACCACGAGACGATCGTCGTCGAGATATCCGAGCAGCTCGCCGATCGCGTCGACATCGGCCCGTGCAGCGATCTCGGCGATGCGCTCGAGCCGAGGCAAGGTCGTGTCGGCGCTCACTTGTTCGCGACAGCAGCGAGGAGATCGCGTGCGGTCTCCATCTTCGCGGCCTCGCCCTTCATCTTGTCGTACGTGCTCCAGAGCACCTCGCCGCCACGTCCCGCGGCTCGCGGCAGGGCCTGCAACGCTTCCAGCGGCAGCACCTCGAATTTGGTGGCCGGGAACAGCTTCTTCAATGCCGACGTGAGCGTGGCGACGTTCTCGGCTGGGCACCATGCCCGGCGGAGCGTGGTGGCGAGCGGGATCCGAGAGTTGACGAAGCCCTCACCCGGCAGCGCGCCGGCCTTGGTCGCGGTGACACCGCCGGCCGTCGGGTCGACACTGAACTCGAACAGGATCGGGTATGTCGTCGCGTTGGTCGCTCCGCCTTCTCGGCGGGGGTCACCGACCTTGAACTTGTCGCGGATCGCCTTCTCGTCCTCGAGCCGCTTCTTCAGGCTCTTGGCCGAGTCCGGCGTGATCCGCTGGATCATGCCGACGAGTGCCGGTGCCGGCACACCGAGCACAGCCGACGCGTTGACGAGATCGTTCATCTCGACCTTGTTGGGCTTGATGTTCGCAACGTTCGAGAGCACGTCGAGCTTGGCGATCTCATCGGTCAGCTCCTTGTACGTGTAGAGCGTGACGTTGTAGTGCGTCACCTTCATGCCCAGCGCGGCGTACGTGGCGCTCGTGCCGAGGCCTTCCTCGCCGATGCCGATCGAGATCGTGTCCTTCAGCCCCGCCGCGGTGCTCAACGTGTCGCCCTCACCCGTCGTCTGGGCGATGTTCTTCTTGCTCAGCTCCGCCATCGACAACAGCTCGCCGCCACCCGTCTTCAAACCGGCGAGGATCGGTGAGCTGGTCCCGTGGAAGCCACTCGAGTCGAACTCACCACCGGCGATGAGCTCGTTGACCCGGGCCTTGCCGGCGCTGATCATGTCGCCGTGCCCGACACCGCCTTGACCGAAGATGTCCTGCACCTGTGGCTCGGCGGCGAGGACCTGGGGAGTGAGGCCGACCGCCAGCGCGGCAACGGCCTTGGCACCGATCCGCGCAACGTCACCTAAGTACTTCGCGTCCACCTGCGCCTGCGCTTGGGTGAGTGCGTCGAACACGTCGCTCGCCGAGGCGGAGAGACGCTTCGCGACTTCGGTCGGCGCGAGCGCGTTCTTGCCGAGCTGCTTGCCGACCACCTTGGCCCGCTCCTTGGCGTCCTCCAACCCCTTCAACTTCATCGTTGCGTGCGACGCGGTGCGCGACCCGAACTGATCCATGCTCGGGATCCGCTTGCATTCGCGGTCGGCGGAACCGAATCGGCTGTCACGCATCAGTCGTAGGGCGCGCGACACCGACTCGACGACGGGAGCGTGATCGGCGATCTGCGACGCCTTGCGCTGCACACGTCTGCCGACAGTGCCTGACTGCTGCACGGTGTGCGCGAGTTCGTGGGCGATGGTGTGCAGACCACTCGTGTTCGTGCTGTACACGCCCGGCGCGAAGTGGACGTCGTTGCCCAGCGTGAATGCCTCCGCGCCGAGACGCCGAGCGATGCGACTCTCGCGGTGGACGGTCACATCCTCGAACGAGCGGCCGAACGCCGGCTCCATCGCTGCCCGCACGGACGGTTGCAGTGGCTCGCCGCGTCCGGCCGATCCTCTGAGTTCCGATTCCACCTCGGCGCTCACGGGACCACCGTCGTGGCCAACCTCGGGCACGTCGCGACGAGCACGCCGACGAATGCGGCCCGGCCACGAATCGACCGTCAGCGGGTCGCTCTCGGTAGCGCCACCGATCGAGAGCGTCCGCATGACCTCCGTCGCGACACGGACGGCTTCGTGCTCGGCAGGATCGTCCACCGCGCCGACCACGGGCGTGTTCGCGCCTCGTCGCACCGGCTCGTGTTCTTCGCCGACGTGCCGGCGCACGTCACCGTGTGCCGTGTCTCTCGTCGCATGCTCCGTCATCGCGATCCCTCCCGTGCGACACAGTCGCAACTGGCGCACCACGTCGCGACGAAGAATACAGCACTGACAGTGCTGACTGATGCGCCGAGTGTGTTGTCGCCCATCTTCGGCAGTGATGCTGCCCGGATTGAAGCGGAACTGAAGGTTTCGTGAACGGGCGTGGCCGATGCTTCGACTCATGAAGGTCAAGTCCCCAGGTTCTCGCACTTCACGAGGCGTCAGCACCAGACAAGTTCTGTTCAGCATCAGCGAGGACTTCGGGCCCTCGTCAACCATGTGTCTGTGCCGCACCCGGAATAGGCGCCGCTCACGAACGTCGAGGGACGACCCGACCGTCGTCGGCAGCCCGATTGGCCCACTATTCCCCCTATTCGATCGAGTGAAACCTGATCCGCGCATGAAATGGAGGCCCTCATTTCGAACGACCTTTTTCTTTGTGATGGGCGTGTTACATGCACATTTCATGAAGATGGGGCTTCGCTCCGAAAAATGGAGAAAGACCGACCGTGCGCGGCGCGTCGCTCTCGGACGGTGATGTTTGGTCAGGAAGGTGTTCTGGGAGTGTGATCAGCGCTTCGCGGTGAGGTTTGTGGCACATAATCCGTCTCCTGCGGAGTTCCGAATTCCCTGACATTCAATCAATGCATCACCGGATGATGGGCCCTGCGGTGAAAGACGACGAGAGCAGGCGCCACAGATGGTGACGTATTCCTTGGTGATCCCGGTGTACAACGAAGAAGCCACACTCGACCAATTGTTCGACGAGCTAGATCTATTGGCCGCGCAGCTCGATGGCCCGAGCGAGTTCGTCCTCGTCGACGACGGGAGTGCCGATCTGAGCTGGCCGATGCTGCAGGCGCGAGCCATGCGTGACCAGCGATGTCGGGTCGTGCGACTCTCGCGCAACTTCGGCCATCAGATCGCCGTCACGGCAGGCATCGATCATGCGCTCGGCGACGCCGTTGTCATCATGGACGCCGATCTGCAGAACCCACCTGCCGTGGTGCTCGAAATGGCCAGGCAGTGGCGGGCCGGCTTC
>JANNZY010000057.1:0-78874 GCA_031410915.1 Actinomycetes bacterium | reverse complement strand
GGCGGCGGCAATGGTGCCGGTCCCCGACGTGACCGGTCTCAGCGTGATCGACGCCAAGCAGCAGCTGACAGCAGCGGGGTTCGTGGTGGCCGACATCCTCAACGAGATCGAGGACGACAACGTCGCCGCCGGTTCGGTGATCAGCCAGGATCCCGTCGGTGACACCCCGCAGAAGCAGGGCACGACAGTCACGCTGACGGTGTCGTTGGGCAAGGGCAAGGTCAACGTGCCGAACGTGGTCGGTGCCCCGTCCGACACGGCCAAGTCCATCCTCGAGACGGCCGGATTCGTCGTCACCATGGTCGACGAGAACAATGATTCCGTCGCCGCCGGCTTCGTGATCCGCACGGATCCGGTCACGGACAGCACGGTCGACAAGGGCAGCCCGATCAACGTGTTCGTCAGCACCGGCCCGAAGCAGGTCACCGTGCCGCTGCTGAGCGGGCTGACCGAGACGAAGGCCCGCGACCTGCTGGCCGAGAAGGGGCTCATCGCCGATCCGGTCACCTACCGTGACGTGCCGTTCGGCGATCCCAACGACGGACGTGTGGTGGAACAGAGCCCGCAGTTCAACCAACAGGTCAACTCCAGCTCGAAGGTCTCGCTGGTGATCGGCAAGGCCCTGCCCGCACCGACCACGACGGTTCCGGCCACGACACCGCCGACCACCACAACGATCCCGGCCACGACGACCACTGCGCCGGCCACCACCACCACGGCCGCGGCCACCACGACCACCTCGCCGTAGCGTCAGGCCGTCACGCTGTGGCGGCGGCACCCATCGCGAGGAAGTTGCGGAGCAGATCGTGACCACCGATGGTGAGGATGCTCTCCGGGTGGAACTGCACCCCCTGGATCGGGAGCTCGCGGTGGCGCACGCCCATCACGATGCCGTCGTCCGTGCGGGCGGTGACCTCGAGGCAGTCCGGCATCGTGGCTGGATCGATGACGAGCGAGTGGTAGCGGGTCGCCGTGAGTGGCGAAGGCAAGCCGCTGAAGACGCCTGCGCCCTCGTGGCGGATCAGGCTCGTCTTGCCGTGCATCAACTGCGGTGCGCGCACGACGCTGGCACCGAACGCATGACCGATGCCCTGATGACCGAGGCACACGCCGAGCACCGGCACACCGCGCTCGCCGAACGCGCGCACGGCAGCGCAGAGGATGCCGGCATCCTCCGGCCGGCCCGGGCCCGGTGACAGCAGAACAGCGTCGGGTGCCAGCGCGAGCGCTTCGTCCAGGGTCAGCGCGTCGTTGCGATACACGACGGGGTCGGCTCCGATCTCGCCGAGATACTGGACGAGGTTGTAGACGAAGCTGTCGTAGCTGTCGAGGACGAGGACCCGTGTCATCGCTACAGCCTGCCGTGTGTGTGCCGCATCTGTCGAACGAGTTCGCCCGACCGCTAAGCTCGCACCCTCGTGGCACCTCCTAAGCGCAGAACCGGCGGTCGAGTAACCCCCAAGGGCACCAAGCCCGGCCAGGCGGGTGCACTTCCCAAGGCTGGGGCCGCACCACTCGGCAGCACCGCTGGCCGGTCCTCGTCGAGCAGCAGCGTGTCCGCGTCGTCGCGCTACACCCCGCCCGTGCCGCGCTCGGTCAAGGAAAGCCCGAAGTGGGTGCCGATCGTGATGTGCGTCTTCCTCGCCCTCGGCGTGCTGACCATTCTCGCCCGCTACCTGTTCAGCGACGAGGTCGGCAACTGGCCGGTGTTCGCCGGACTCGCGTTCGTGCTCGCCGGGCTGTACACCGCCACGAAGTGGCATTGACCGGAATTACATCCGTGTGGTTTCACACATATTTATCCACAGAGTGTGGATAATTGGTGTCATTCGATCGGGGCGACGAGATCCATGTCCTCGAGGCAGTGACGTGGTGGTGGCGGGTCTTCGTCGGGGGCCAACGTCATCCTCAACTCCAGCCCACACACGGTGCAGCGGTACCTGACGTTGATCCTGCGCATCTCACCCGCAGGTGGAGGTGGCGGCAGCGGAGTGGTCATGCTGCGCAACATGCCGATTCCTGTTTTCCACAGGACGGAGCACAAAACCACGGCGAGTGCCACCCAAATCACAGTCGAGAGCGCTGGCACGCGTCAAAGTTACCGGCTTGTTTCGGGTGTCCCCAGGTAACGCCTAGATCCGCTCGATGATCGTCGCATTGGCCAGCCCGCCGCCTTCGCACATCGTCTGCAAGCCGTACCGGCCACCGCTGCGCTCGAGCTCGTTGAGCAACGTGGTCATCAGCCGCGTGCCCG
This sequence comes from Actinomycetes bacterium, assembly GCA_031410915.1. Classification (GTDB taxonomy): domain Bacteria; phylum Actinomycetota; class Acidimicrobiia; order Acidimicrobiales; family Ilumatobacteraceae; genus WLMZ01. Next base: position 76,620 of record JANNZY010000057.1, on the reverse strand, counting down.
AGCAACCGAGCGGGTGACCGAGCGCGATGGCGCCGCCGTTCACGTTCACCCGCTCCATGTCCGGGTGATGCTCTTTCTCCCACGCCAGCACGACGGAGGCAAACGCTTCGTTGATCTCGATGATGTCCATGTCCTCGATGGTCAGACCTGCTCGCTCGAGCACCTTGTGCGTCGCCGGGATCGGCGCGGTCAGCATGAGCCGCGGGTCGTCACCGCACACCGCAAAGTTGACGAACCGGGCCCTCGGGGTCAGGCCGAGCGCGTTCGCCCTCTCCTCGCTCATGATCAGCACCGCCGAGGCGCCGTCGGTGATCTGTGACGAGTTGCCCGCCGTGACGCGTCCCCCGTCCTCGACCGACCGGAACGACGGCTTGAGCTTGCTCAGCGACTCGAGTGTCGTGTCGCGCAGGCCTTCGTCGACCGTCATCAACCGGCCCTCGCTGTCGTGGACGGGCAGGATCTCGCGTTCGAAGCGACCCTCCTTGGTGGCTTGCGCCGCGTACTGCTGGCTGCGAACCCCGAACTGGTCCATGTCGTCGCGGCTGATGTGCCACTTGTCGGCAATCAGCTCGGCGGACATCCCCTGCGGCACGAGTCCGCCCTCGCCCTTGTAGCGATCGGCCATCGACGGGCCGAACGGGAATCCGAACTTGGCGTCCATGAACGACGCGCCCATCGGCACGCGGGTCATCACTTCGACGCCGGACGCGATCACGATGTCGTAGGCACCGGCCATCACGCCCTGCGCAGCAAAGTGGGCTGCCTGCTGCGACGAGCCGCACTGTCGATCGATGGTCGTGCCTGGCACGGTGTCCGGGAAGCCAGCGGCGAGCACTGCGTTGCGGGCGATGTTGGCGGCCTGCTCACCGACCTGCATCACGCAACCCATCACGACGTCGTCGATCTGGCCCGGATCGATGCCGGTGCGCTCGACGAGAGCCTTCAACGTCTCCGCCGCGAGGTCGACGGGGTGCCAATCCTTGAGCTTGCCGTTCCTCCGTCCGAGTGGAGTTCGAATGGCATCGACGATCACGGCATTGGACATGGCGCTGATTCTGTTCGGCGCGGGTCCCCGGGGGCCAATCAGAGCGTGTCGAGCACCTTGCCGAGGACGCGTCCCATCGAGGGCACATCGGAGTCGGCGAGCTTGCCGGTGAAGTGCTTGCGCAGCACACGGAGATACGTGGTGTTGGCCCGCCGCCATGTGTCACGGCCGTCGCGGGTCAGCACGACCACGACGGCGCGCTGGTCGTCGGGACGCCCACGGTCACGCCGTACGTAGCCGTCGTCCTCCATCCGTGTCAGTTGTCGTGACAGGCTCGACGGACTGGCCACGAGATGCTCGGCGAGGTCCATCACGCGCACCTTGCCGCCAGCCACCTGCAGCGCGTTGAGGACCTCGAACCACGACAGCGGCAGCTCGCGCTCGTCTTCGAGCGCGGTCGTCAGCGCGCGCTCGAGCAACGCGTGGGCCATCACGAAGTTGCGCCAGACCGCGAGTCGCTCGGGGTCCGGCGCAGGCATCAGGCGGTGGCCTTCAGCGCTGCAGCGAACGCTTCCAGGCCGAGCTCGATCTCGTGCTCGTCGACGACGAGCGGTGGCATCCAGCGCAGCGTCGTGGAGTATGTACCGGCGTTCATCAAGATCATCCGGCCCTCCTCCAGGCAGTGCTTCTGGATCGCCGCAACGCGGGCGGCATCGTCGAACTCGATGCCGACCATCAGGCCCAGACCGCGCACCTGGCGGATGCCTTCGTCGTGGCGCTGGAACTCGCGTAATCCGTCGGTCAGCTGCCGGCCGCGGTCGCGCACGTTCTGCAGGAACGCCGGGTCGCTCATGATCTCGATCGTCGCGAGCGCCGCGGCGCAGCCCATCGCATTGCCGCCGTACGTGCCACCATGGCTTCCCTTGGCCCACTTCGCGTCCAACGCCTCAGTGGTGCCGAGCGCCGAGAACGGGAAGCCGGACGCAATGCCCTTGGCCATGCAGATGATGTCGGGTTGGACGCCGAAATGGTCGACGGCGAACATCTCGCCGGTGCGGCCGAAGCCACTCTGCACCTCGTCGGCGATGAACAAGATGCCGTGGGCGCGGCAGCGCTCCACGATGCCGGTGATGAACGCGGGTGGGGCAGGCATGTAGCCGCCTTCGCCGAGCACGGGTTCGAGGATCATCGCCGCGGTCTCGTCCGGCGCGGTCATCGACTTCAGCAGATGATCGAGACCCTTGAGCGCCCACGCCACCTCGGCGTCCTGGTCCGGCGCGAGCGGATCGGGGAATGGTGCGACGAACACGCCGGAGGGCAGCGGTGTGTGGCCGGCGCGGTAGCCGGTCTTGGACGTGGTCATCGCCATCGCCATGTGCGTGCGCCCGTGGAAGCTGCCGCTGAAGACGATGATGTTCGGCCGGCGCGTCGCCTGCTTGGCGAGCTTGACCGATGCCTCGGTGATCTCCGCGCCGGAGTTGGCGTAGAAGAACTTCTCGATGCCGTCGGGCGTGATCTCGGCCAGCTTCGCGGCGAGCGGCTCGAGCAGATCGTGCTGGTACACGTTGACCTGCGCGTGGATGAACCGTGTCGCCTGCTCGGCGATCGCGGCCGCGACCTTCGGATGGGCGTGGCCGGTGGAGTTGACCGCGATGCCGGCGGCGAAGTCGAGGTACTCGACGCCGTCGGTCGTGGTGACCCAGCATCCCTTGCCGCTGGCGACCTGCAGCGGGGTGACGGAGAACCAGACGTCGGACAGGTGAGATGTCATGGCACGATGCTAATTCCCTTCGGTGGCACCGCGTTCACGGCTCAGCGGGAGCTCACAGCGCTGCGGCAGCCGTTGCGGCGTCCTCGAACGAGAGGTTCTCGAGGAGCAGCTTGCGGCACTGCATCAACGGCTTCGGCATCGACAGTCCGAGCGCGCCACGGAAGACACCGCGCGATCCATAGACGGCGAGGAACGAGCGCTCCTCGACAGAGCCCTTCACGATGCGGACGTCGTCGTCACCGGCGGCGCGCCCGATGAACTGGATGCGCTTTCCGTACTGGTCGCTCCAGAAGAACGGCACGGCCGAGTACGGCTGCGGCTCGTCATCGCGAGCGACCGCCATCAGGTTGCGAGCGACGACGAGGCCCTGCTCCGACGCGTTGGTCCAATGCTCGACGCGCATCTCCTCGCCGCCGAACTGAGCGTTCGGCCAGCGGGCGATGTCGCCCGCGGCGTACACGCCGGGCTCACCGGCGTTCAGCGTCGCGTCGCACACCACCCCGTCGCGTAGCTCCAGCCCGCTCCCTACCAGCCACCCGGTGGCGGGCGAGACGCCGATGCCGACGACAGCGAGATCGCAGATGACATCGTCGCCGTTCGAGACGCGGATGGCGATCGACGCGCCGTCGCGCTCGATGCCGGCAACGCTCACGCCGCAGTGGATCGGCACGTCGTTGTCGGCGTGGATCGCCGTCACTGCGACGCCCATCTCGGCACCGAGACCGCGGATGAGTGGCGCTGGCGCGCCCTCGAGCACGACGACCTCGTTGCCGAGCGTGCGCGCCGTGGCGGCGACCTCCAAGCCGATGAACCCGGCACCGATGATCGCAACACGCTGGTCACCGGTGGCCAGGCGGGCACGCAGCGCGAGAGAGTCGTCCAACGTGCGCAGTTCGAACAGCGACGCGTCATCGGGTTGGCCGGGCAATCGGCGCGTCGCCGCACCAGTGGCGATGACGAGCCCGTCGAACGCGATCGTCGACCCGTCGGCGAGAGCGACCACGCGATCGGTCAACGACAGTCCGGCCGCCGGAACGCCCATGCGGAGGTCGAGCTCCAACGCCGTCCAGTCCTCGGTGCGCGTCAGCGCGATTCGCTCGACGTCCCACTCGCCACTCAGCACCTTCTTCGACAGCGGCGGGCGATCGTAGGGATGATGGGCCTCGGCGCCGACCACCGTGACGGTGCCACCGAAGCCCTCGGCGCGCAGGCCCCCGGCCGCACGGACTCCGGCGAGAGACGCACCGACGATCACGACATGATCCACCTGGCGATGGTAGATCTCGCTCAGCGCAGCGGCACGATCCCGTCGGCGTCGACGACGCTCGTGCGGTCGAGCACACCGTCGAACGCAACAGGGTTCGACGCGACGACATCGAGCGTCAGGTGATCGGGGGTGACGAGCGGCTGCGGCCGCCACACGAACCGGTAGTGATCGGTGTCGAGGGTGCCGCTCAGTTCGAGCCTCACGGTTCGCTCCGCGCCGGGTGCGAGGTCCAGCGCGATCGTGGTCGTCGACCATCCACCCTGGGTACCGGCAAGCGCCTCGGTGGCCACGCCGTCGACGGTCACACCGCTCGCGTCGAGTGGGCTGTACACGGTCAGGTTCGTCCGGCTCGTGCCGTCGGGCAGCCCAATGCCGTTGCCGATGACCGTGGCGGAAGCGCCGCTCGACGGGGCGTGGTTGCGGACGGTGACGGTCACCTCGCCGGCAACCGCTCCGGACTCGTCGTCGAAGGTCGCCGCATAGTCGACAGTGCGCGACAGGTAGCCGTCGATCTCGTTGCCGGCGAGGTTGTCGGTCACCACGGCGAGGCCGTCGCGGTCGGTGTCACCTTCGTTTGGTGACGGCATGAAGCCGGACATCCCGGCCAGCCGGAACACGCTCTGCTCTTCCGCACGCAGTGCCCAGGCGACGACGTGACCCTCCGTCGCGGCCGGCCCGAGCGCCGACGCGAAGTCGCGCGCGGGAGGAAGCGTGGCCGACAGGAACTGCTGCAATGACACCCCCGCGACGGCTTCGACCACGTCCTGGCGCACCGAGGGGTCCAACGAGTACTGGTCGACGAGCAGGAACTTGCGCAACGACGCCGCGTTGATCTCCTGATCCAGGCCGGGCACCGTGACCGGTCCGGCGACATCGAGCATCGACGCGAGGCCGGTCGGGTCGAGGAAGAACACACCGTCTATGGGTGCTGTGCCGCCGCCGGCCGCGTACATCTGGGCCATGATCGACGCGACGGTCGGCGCGTCGGGGATCATCGTGACCGCGTACCAGAAGCGTCCGGCGACCGGCGCCGTCGCCGAGCCCGCACCGAATCGTCCGTAGCGCGCGAACAACTCGGCCGGGATGTCCAGGACGAGATCGTCGCCCGCGTCGGTGGCCGCGACGAGGTCGCTCGTCCGCCCGAATGCGGTCTGTCGAATCGTGCCGTCGGTGATGCTGAGCTCGGCGTAGTTGGTCATCGTGCCCGACAGACCGCGCGCCCGGGCCGGCGTGGTGAACACGACGAGATAGCGGCGCGGCTCGTCGATACCGAGCATCGCCGGCACATGTGCCGCCGCGGCGGCGGTCGCGGTCGCCTGGACCAACGACTTGTCGACCTCCGCTGCGCCGTCGGCCAGACCACGCTGCGCCGCACCGATCAACCATGGTGAACTCGCGCCACGCAACGTCGCGCTCATGTCGACCACCGCGTTGTCGAGCGATTCCAACGGCGCTGCGAGCGCGGCCAGCGCCTCGACGTCGACGGTGCCGCCTGCGAGTCGGATGGCATCGATGTCCGCGGCGCCGAGCGCGTCCGCCGCTGTCGTGGCCGCAGACTTCGCCTCGGTGAGCACGTCCAGCGCGGCACGCCGGTGCTGGGCGACGACAGGGACGAGCGCAGCCGGCTTGGCCCACAACGCGTCGAGGTCCTCGCTTGCGGATCGCATCTCGGCCGCCGCACGATCCAGCGTCTCGGCTGCGAGGGCTGTGTCACCGTCGCGCAGCAGGTCCAGTCCGTCCTGCAGGTGGTCGTAGCCGGCCTGCAACGACGATTTCGCCTGCAACCCGGCAACCGCCAGTCCAGCAACGGAGAGCACCACGAACACGAAGGTGCCGAGCGCTGCCCACAGCGCCGTCCTGCGCACCTGATCCTCGCGCCGACCGATGCCGAACGCGACGACGATGACCGCCATGGCACCGGCCACGGTCGCGGACGCCCCGAAGAACGCGTTCACGTCGAGGTGGAGCGATGCGAGCGACGCCGACGCAGCTGCTGTCGTGCGCAGCGTCGGCAACGGAGCACGCAGCAGACCGACGACCACTGCGAGAACCGCACCCGCGGCGGCCACAACGGTCCAACCCGACGCGCCTGTCAGCGCCACGGCGACCACGGCCGCGATCGCGACGACCGTCCACGGCGCAGTTGCCGCCGACCACGACACCGCTGCCACGAACACGAACGTGACGACGCTGTCCATCACACGGCTGCCCGTCGGCGACACGTGGGCGAACGCTGCGGCGATCCCGGCCAGGCAGGAGATCACGGCGACGACGATCGCGTCGCGACGGCTGACGGGCATCACGTGATCTAACCACAGGCATCCCCGCCGGAGTCCTCGGCCACCGAGGCCGGCCCGATACGTTGCTGGACGCATGGAACCGATTGCGATCACCGCCGCCGAAGACGCGCGCATCGCGGACTACATCGGGCTCCGCGATCCGGACCACCGCCGCCGGTTGGAGGGTGACGAGTTCTTCGTCGCCGAGGGCGTCAACGTGATCCTGCGCCTGCTGCAGTCGCCGTATCCACTGCGTTCGATCCTGCTGACGCCGCGACGGTACGAGCGGATGGCCGACGACCTGCGGGCCGTGGCGTGCCCGATCTATGTCGCCGAGCGCGACGTGCTCGCAGCGGTGGCGGGGTTCGATCTGCATCGCGGTGCCGTCGCATCCGCACAGCGCCTGACACCGCCATCGCTGGGCGACGTGCTTGCCGCCAGTCACACCATCGCCGTGCTCGAGGGCCTGAACGATTCCGAGAACCTCGGCGCGATCGCGCGATCCGCGCGTGGTCTCGGCATCGACGCACTCGTGCTGGATCCGGCGTGCCACGACCCCTTCTACCGCCGCACGGTGCGCGTGTCGATGGGTGAGGTGCTGTTTCTGCCGATTGCGCGCTGCGAGACGTGGCCGGCCGATCTGGATCGGATCGCCGCAGCCGGCTTTCGCCTCCTTGCGTTGACTCCCGCGGCGTCAGCCGCGTCGATCCACGGATTGACGCGCCGCGCCGACGAGCGGGTAGCCGTCGTCCTCGGCGCGGAGGGACCCGGGTTGTCCGACTCGGTGCTGCGGCGATCCGAGCGGATTCGAATCCCGCTGCGCGACGGCGTCGATTCACTGAATGTCGGGCACGCTGCAGCGATTGCGTTCGCCGCGGTCAGCCGTGAGCGGGCGGCGGCGAACGGCGTTCCATCCACGCCTTCCACGACGGGATGATCTCGGGCAGGACGCCCTTGCCGGTCTGGCTCAGCGGCCAGTTCGCGTCTGGGAGCATGTTCGGCCGCTGGAGCATGTCGGCGCCGTACCAGAGATAATGGCGGCGGCGCACGAACAGCCAATGGCCATCGCGGCGGGCGTAGGTGTCGTGGTACTCGATCACTTGGATCACCCACTCGTCGCCGGCTTCGATCTCGGCGCGGGTGCCGACGACGCCGGATGCATGGTCGGCATCACGCACGTCGATCACGTGGTTGGTGACCTGCAAGATGGTGCGGTGGTTGTCGGCCAGTTGCTCGGCAAAGTTGGCGGCCAGCGCCTCGCGTCCGAACCGTTCGCGTCCGACCTGCACGTCCTCGACGAACAGCTCGGCAAGCGCGCCGAGGTCGCGGTGGCCGAGTGAGACGGCGTAGCGCGAGGCCAGCTGGCGGATCTCCTCGCAGGCAGCGAGCCAACCCAGCGGATCGGTGTCGCGCAGCGACGGTCCTGTCGGCATCGGCACAGACTGCCAGGTCTACACGGACAGCGTGTCCGCCTCGGCGCGGGGTTGTTCGATCCAGTGCTGGGGAACGTCCAATGCCAGCGCGATGCGCCGCCGCAGGGCCGGGTTGCGCTGCAGCGTGCGCCGACCGGAACGGATGTCGCAGATGTACGTCAGCGACACGCCGACTTCGCGGGCAAGCTGTGTCGCGGTCATCGGTGCTCGCTCCATCGCCCGGGCGAGGTCATCGGGGTTGATGATCGACATGTGTGTACTGTTGCGTAGTGACGCATTCGAAGTCAAGCGTTTCACATCGACTTCTCTTGCACGCCGTATGCGGATTCAGCGATCCGGCCCGACCTCGATTGACTGCGCACAACTGCGCACTCCATGATGGGCCGGTGTCACCGGAGCAATGGCGAGAGCAGATCGGGCGCCACATCGAAGCTCGCCGTGAGGCATTGCGTCTGAGCCGTCGAGCGGCCGCCGCCCGCGCCGGGTTCTCCGAGGGTCAGTGGCGACAGATGGAGAGCGGCATCCGGACCGTCGCCAAGGATCACTTCGTCACCGTCAACCCGCGACCGTCGACGCGCGCCGACGCGAGCGTCGCCCTCGGCTGGACCGAGGACTCGATCGATCGACTCGAGCGCGGTGAGGAACCGGTCCTGGCCGAGTCGGCACCGACCGGACTGGCTGCGACGGTGGCCGAACTCGGCGAGCACGTGCAGCGCTTGAACAGCGAGGTCGCCGAACTTCGCCGCATCGTCGACGACCTCCGCGATCCCCGTTCGCGCCTGCGCGCCGCCGAGGGCGCGGGCGCCGTGCTGCCGGCGTCGCCCGGCGAGACCCGGCGCAGTCCGGAGCCCGCACCGGAGAGTGGCGAGCACTCGAACGACTGAACTGTCGCGCGCCCCTTTGCCACAGTGGTGGGCCATGGATGGCTGGAGGGTGTGGGGAGAACTGCGGCGGCGACCCCACATCGAACTTGCCTGGGCTCTGCTGACCGGTCACCGCGGGTGCATCGAAGATCTCGGCGGAGGGCGGCGGCGCATCACGATCGAGGCCCGCCTCGGCCGCGTCGACCGCCGGGCTGTGCTGGCCCACGAACTCGTCCACGACGAACGCAGCATCCTGTTCAGCGACTCCACGCCCGCGGCGCTGGTGGCCAAGGAAGAGGCGTACGTCATCGCCGAGACCACGCGCCGGCTCGTGCCGCAGGCCATGTTGGTGCCGCTGGTTCAGCGCGTCGTCGATGACGGCGGCTGCGTCGAGTGGACCGATGTGGCGGAATGGTTCGACGTCCCGCGCGACGTCGCCGAACGGGCGTTACGCAGCGTGGTCTCGTCGTCGGGGGGCGCGGGTACATCATCTGTGCCATTTCAGCAACCACCGCACTGATCGTTCCTCCGATGCCGTCACACCACGCCCCGCCCCCCGACTTCGAGACGCACACCTGCGAGCCTGGCCACCAGGATCCGGTCCGATGCCTCGCGTGCCGGGTGCAGCACAACGAGTCGGTGCTCGAAGCCGGCCGCCAACGGGTTCGTCGCATCAGCGACGCGTGGCGCGCCGCCTCCACCGACCCGGAACGACGTCCCGGTCCCGGCCGCCGCCCGAGGCAGGCGGGCTGAGGCGGGTCAGTCAGCTGAAGGCGAAGCTGGCGACGATCTCGCGAAACGCCTGCGGTGGCTCGAGACTCGGGCTGATCGCTGTGATCGCCACCACGGTCGCGCCGAACGCCACCGTGTGACTGAAGATCCGTCCGCCGGGGAAATCGATCGCGAAGAACCGGCCGACGCCGCCGGCCACGGCGACGTCGTCGTCGTACACGACGCGGCCTTCGGTCTCGGTCAGCATGTCCTGCACCATCGACTCGAACGCGACGTGGAACGACTCTGCGGAGAAATCGCCGACGAGGTCCATCGACATCACCTGCAGGAAGTCGCCGGCGACGTCGCGGAGGCCCCAGACATTCGCGGTCAGGTCCACACCGAGCACATTGCGGACGAACGAGTCCGCCTGCGGTTCGCCGGGCAGCGTCACCGTGAAACGACCGTTCGCAACCGCGTAGGCCTGCCCGTCACCGATCGGCGTGGCAGAGTTCGGCACGATGCCAGGCGTGGCGGGGATCGGCCACGATTCGGACGCAACGGCGGGCTCGGGTGGCGGAGCCAATTCGGGATCCAGCGTCTTCACGGCGGGCGACAGGGTCACGTCCGTGTCGGTCCCCTCATCGGTCACTGCTGCGGGCTGGCGTTTGGGGACGAGCGGCGACACTGTGACGGGCACGACGCCGGTGGCCGAAGCGGGCGAAGCCTCGTCACGGATGAACGTGCGATACACACCGGCAGCGACGAGATTGAGGACCAGGAGCGCGGCGACCCATCGCCCGACGTGGCTCCGTCTGGGACGCGTGATCGGCACCATGGCGGGCAGGGAGCGGGCGGGCGGCGCGTCGGTGGGCTCGAAGTGGACGAGCGGAATCGGCGCGCCGAACTCGGGCGGCATGGCCGGTGTCGGCAGGTCTGAGTACGGCTGGATGGTCTGCGATGAGGCGTCGCCGGGAAACGACATGCGATCTGATCGGCACGACTACGGCACCGCTTGATGATGCAAACGGGCCGTCGTGTCCGACTCGGTCACGCGGCGTCCACCTCGATGTTGTCCCAGTGCCAGGTCACGTGATCCGCCGATCCATTGTGTTTGGTGGGGTTGTACGAGCCGTCCTGGAAGATGACCTTCACGTCACCTGTCGGGAACGTCGCGCCCAATGCCATCCGATCGGTCGTCCCGTCCGGCCGGTCGATGACCATGTCGCCACCGGAGTGCAGGCAGATCCTGTACCGAGGTGCTGGACTCGGGTCCATTCCGCCAGGCTCGACCGACTTCCAGAAGTCCATCGTCTGCTCATAGCCCGTGAAGGCCATCGTGGAGCCACGCAACCACGTGAAGTTGAAGCCGCCTGGCGGCACCATCAAGTCGTTGCCGCCGAACGACAGGCCCGTCGCAGCCGCGTAGTTCAGGTTCCCGCCGTGCGCGGCCACATCGCTGGCCGGTACCACGAACACGTTGAGCCACTTGCCTTCGCCGAGGTTGTTCATGTTCTGGTCCCAGCAGACACGCGTCACGTCCGTGAACCTCTCGCGTGGTGAGAAAGACAAGGTCGCAATGTCCGTCGTGTCCAACGCGGTCATGAAGTGACCCGACGACGGGTCGCCGGAGGGCGCACACCACCAGATCAGGTCGCTGTCGGAGACGTCAACGAACGTCGGCGATCCATCGCCTCCTTGCACCACGCGATGGGTGTCGGGGCCGTGGCAGCCCTCGTCGTGTTCGCCCATGAACGACGCCGAGATCAACGTGTTGGTGTCGCCGTTGCTGGAGGTGTGCAGCTGGTAGTCGAATCGGTCCAAACCTGCCGCCGTTTCGAAGTCCTCGCGGAACATCGCTGCGGATGCCCCGGCAGGGGACGAGCTCGGGGCGACCGGTGCCGATTCGGGTGAGGTGTCGGTCACCGACGTCGACGGAGCCGCTGCCTCCGTGGTTGCCGGAGCTGCGCGGTCGCTGCTGTCGCCGACAGCACGCACCACGATTGCGAGGATGAGTGCGCCCGTCACGACCAGCACGCCGGCCACGATGGCCGTTCGCGAGGAAGTGGAAGAGGAAGACAGGCGAGAGATGTCGACCACACTGGCCGAGTCCGATGTCTGAGTCCAGGCAGCCAACGCAACTTTCACCGCCACCGTCACCCGATCGTCACGTAGCGTGCGACCGGACACGCGGTGTTATCCGGGTCGGGGTGTGATTTCGGTGGCGTCGGGGCGGTGGAAGTGCCAGCCGGTCGCGTCGCGGTGGACGCTGACACGGTGGCGGTGCTTGATGCGGTTGTGCAGCGGACACATCGGCGCGCCGTTGAAGACGCTGGTGTGGCCACCCGCGTGGTGCTCGGTCAGGTGATCGACCTGCACGCCTGGCCCACGGATGCCACAGCCCGGCCAGCAACATCGCTCACTGGCGAGCAGGACCGCCTCGCGTGTCGCACCGGTGAACAGTCGTTGTCTGCGGCCGAGATCCAGGACACGCCCCGTCGAGTCGGTGATCACACGACGGATCTGACCAATCAACGCCGCGGTCAGCAACGTGTGGTGATCGACAGGTGCGCCGCCGGCGGTCTCGCACAGCCGTCCCCGACCGTTCAAGTACGGCCACATCCCAGCCGACGGCAACGGAGTGTCCACGGACGACCGACACTCGGCGCCTCCGCGACTCAACGGCGGCACCGCCGCCGCCGTCGACTCGGTCGCGCACGGGTTTCGTGCGTCCGAGCCCGCGGCGGACACAGCGGCCTCGCCGGGCTCGCCAGCGTCGTATCGGTCAGCGCCGTCAGGATCGCACGCCGCATCGCCACCATCGCCACCATCGGCACCATCGGCGAAGCCGCGCTCGGCCGTCCCTGGCGTCACCGCTGGCGTCCCGGCCACAGCGCCGGTCTCGGTCGGGTCCGTCGGTGTCGGGCTGGCGTCGTTGCCCAGGTTCTGGCCGTCGTGGTTGTGAAGATCAACGCCGGTCTGGCCCGGTTCGTCAGGTTCGTGAGGGTCGACGTACTCATCGACGTCGCCGACACCTGCGTCGCATTGGGCGAGCCAGTCCGGGACACGGCTGTCGGGATCGGCGTGGTTGCGGATCGCCGCGGCGAGTTCTTCCGGGGTGCAGAACAGATTGATCAACGGCTCACGACTCGTCGGACTGACCACCTCCGCCGACTTGAGGACCATCTGCATGAACGCGTCCGCACGCCGCTGCGCCGGAGTGCGCGGCAACGGATGATTCGCTGCGTCGTCACCGAATTCGGCCTGTCGGGCCGCGATGTCGGTGAGTCGTTCCGCCTCGACGAACTGGGCAAACACCTCAGCGATCACCTCACCGTCGATACCACTGCCACGCGCTCGCAGCGAGAACCCCGCACCAACCGGACGGATGTTCGCATCGCGATCACGATGCGCTGCCTCCGGGTCGCGCCCGTCGGGATCGGCCCACGCCATCCATCGTCGCGCGACGACGATGAAGTCATCGATGTGCAACCGGATGGCGTGACCAGTCAGCAATCCGTCCGAGTCGGCCATCTTCGATCGGCAACGGGCATTCGCATGCAGACGAGCCAAGATCCGCAACTGATCCGATCCGACGTCACCCCTCTCGTATGCCGCCGCCAGCAGTGGCATGTCGGCGAGCATGCGGCCGACACGGACCTCCCGAGAAGCAGATTCCGTCGTCGAATTCGTCACCGCCCCGAACCAACCGCGCACGGACAGATGACCGTCATCGGCAAACGACTTCGACGTCTCCACCCGACGGACCATCGCCGCACGCTGCGCGCCCAACCTGCGGAACTCGCGCTCCACCCTCATCAACGCCTGGTCACGTTCACGGCCCGACAGGCACGCGAACTCGTGCATGTCGACATCAAGGCCCGACCCGTCCTCGGCCGAACCGTCGTCGGTGCCGCCCACGACACGGAGACCCGCCACGACATCATCGAAGAGGTCAGCAACAGCAGACATGTGCACCTCCTCCCATACGACACCCGACACACCGGGGCCACGATCTTCGACTCGGAACTTGCAGGAGCGAGAACGGCGGACCGTCGATTCGCTGAGTCGACCAGGGGAAGATGGTCGCAACGACCACAGTAGACCGAACACACGCGCGACGCAATACACGGAACATGCGAATAGATCAAGGATCGCCGACCGTCGGGATCGGGCGAGAGGTCGGTCAAGCGCGATCGAGCGCGGCAAGGTCCAAACGTCCGATGCGGGTACGACCGAACATCGGGTTGGTCTGGTTGCAGTACGGACGTCGGGCACGAACATCTGACGACCAACTGCGAACCCGGAGCAATGCTCCATGCAGAGCGTCGCTCATCAACGATCAGCGTCGCAGCCGCGCGACGCACACGAGAGATCACATTGAAGTGGAGACGATGGGAATCGAACCCACGACATCTACCTTGCAAAGGTAGCGCTCTGCCAACTGAGCTACGTCCCCGAGGGAGCCATCACGCTACCGGCCCCGCTGCGCCTGGAGAAACCCCAATTTCCTAGGCTGCGTCGATGCCTCGACTCCAGTTCGGTTCGTTTCTCGCTCCGCACCATCCGCTCGGCGAGAGCCCGACGACGCAGTTCCAGCGCGATCTGGACTTCGTCGAGCACCTCGACCGGTGGGGCTTCGACGAGTTCTGGGTGGGTGAGCACCACAGCACCGGGTGGGAGATGATCGCATCGCCGGAGATGTTCTTGGCCGCAGCGGGGCAGCGCAGCCACACGATCCGGCTTGGGACCGGTGTCGTGTCGCTGCCGTATCATCACCCGTTCAACGTCGCCCAGCGCATGGTGCAGCTGGACCACATGACACGCGGCCGGGCGATGTTCGGCAGCGGTCCCGGAGCGCTGCCGTCGGACGCACGGACTCTGAACATCGACGCGTTGGTGCAGCGCGATCGCCAGGACGAGGCGATGGGTGTGATCATCCGTCTGCTGCGCGGTGAGGAGCGCTTCGACTACGACAGCGAGTGGTTCACACTGCGTGAAGCGGCACTGCAGATCCTGCCATTGCAGGAGGACATGCCGATGGTGACGGCGTCGTCGATCTCGCCGAGCGGCATGCAAATCGCCGGCAAGTACGGCATCGGAGCGCTGTCGATCGCGTCGACATCGACTGCGGGCATTGCCGCGCTGGGTACGCAGTGGGGCTTCGCTGAAGAGGCCGCCGGGCTGCACGGCCAGACGGTGGACCGCAAGAACTGGCGAGTGCTGATGAGCTGGCACCTGGCCGAGACGCGCGAGCAGGCTCGCAACGAGGCCGTCGACGGGCTGCAGCGTTGGCACAACGAGTACAACGTGCGAGTGCTCGGCCGCCCCGGCGCGAACCACGTCGACGACAAGTGGGAACTCCTCGACGAGATCACGGGTACCGGCGCGATCGGGGCCGGAGCCGCCGTGATCGGCACGCCCGACGACCTGATCGACGCGATCCGCAACATGCAGGAGATCACCGGCGGGTTCGGGGTGGTGCTCGGCTTCGCCAACGACTGGGCGAACAAGGAAGCGACGCTGCGGTCGTGGGAGATGGTGGCCCGCTACGTCGTGCCCGCGCTGCAGGGCACGGTGCGGCCGATGCAGGCGTCAGCGGAGTACGTTGAGGCGAACAAGGCGACGCTGATGGCCAGCGCCGGTGCCGCTGTGATGCAGAAGATCATGGCCCACGAAGGCGCGCAGGCCGCGATGGTCACCACCATGCAACAGATGGCCGCGCGAGCCAACCAGCGCGAGTCCGCATTTCGTCCCGGTGCCGGGGTACCGGTGACGGACGACGCTGAGAGCGGTCCGGTCAGTCGTCCTTGAGCGCGACAGCGTTGGGAGTGACGTTCATCTTCGGAACGTACTCCTCCAGTTCGATCACCCGCGCTTGACCGCCGAGGGTCGCGCGTAGCTGGTTGCGGCACGTGTCGCAGGGGCCGTAGAAGCGCGCCGTCGCGTGCGTGTGACAGCGCGGGCATTCGAATGTCGTGGTCTCGCGGGTCGGCTCGATGATCGTGTCCATGTTCCGGTCACCGTAGTGTTCGGCGGTCACCGGATTCCGCGTGCCGCCGCCAGGAAGCCGAGGAACTGCTGCTTGCCGCTGGCCTGGTACTCGCCGGCGAGCTTGGTGTCGAGGCCACCACCGAGCACGAGGAACTTGTACTTCTCGGTCGCGGTGTCGAAGCGAATGTCACCGAGATCCGAGCTCAGGAAGTGCGCCAGACCGCCGCCGAAACCGTCGACCGACGACTTGACGATGTCGTGCGGTTGGATCACGACGACGGGACCCTTCGGCTCCAGCTTGCGCGTGACCTCGACCATGATCAGCCGATACGGCGTCACCCCGATGACCCACAGCGAGCCACCGAACGTCTTGGCCCGCGTCGCCTGGAGCACGCCGTTGAGCGGCTCACCTGCGGCGAGATGGGGCGTGACGAGCCCACGGTAGAGAGCGTCGGCTTCGGCGAATTTCTCTGACCATCCCATCGGAGGACCGTAAACCTCGAAGCATGGATCGTCAATCCTCTACCGTCGCAGCCATGCCTCTCGCGCACAACGGAACGACCGAGATCTACTACGAGACGTTCGGCGACGCGTCGAACCCAGCGCTGCTGATGGTCAACGGCTTGGGCAGCCAGAGCATCAACTACAAAGACGAGTGGTGCTCGATGTTCGCCGCTCGCGGCTTCTACGCGATCCGCTTCGACAACCGCGACATGGGCCGGTCGACACACTTCACCGACGCGCCGAACAACGACGCCGGCGCGGCGTACACGTTGTCGGACATGGCCGCTGACGCGATTGCCGTGCTCGACGCGGAGGGCATCGCACAGGCGCACATCATGGGACTCTCGATGGGCGGCATGATCGTGCAGACCGTCGCGATCGAGCATCCGGAACGGGTGCTGACGATGACGTCGGTGATGTCGAACACGGGTGAGCCGGAGTACGGCGCCCCGACGGGCCGTTCGCTGGAACTGCTCACTGCACCGCCGGCAACCGACAAGGAGTCGTCGGTGCAGCGCTGGATCGAGGGCCTGCATGCGTGGGGCAGTCCGGAGTTCGCCGACGAGGCTCGCTGGCGTGCCGACGCCGAGTTGGCATACGACCGGTGCTTCGACCCGGACGGCACGACCCGACAGTTCATGGCGGTGCGGGCCTCCCCGTCGCGGGTCGAGCAGTTGCGCTCGATCACCGCGCCGACGCTGGTCATGCATGGCGACAAGGACACCTTGATCGGCGCTGACGGCGGGCGGCGCACGGCCGAGCTGATCCCCGGGGCGCGCTTCGAGTTGATCGAAGGCATGGGCCACGACTACCCACCGCAGTTGTGGGAGCGTTGGGTCGAACTCGTCGCGCGGCACGCGCTCGGCTGACACTCAACCGTTCGCGAACGCCCAGTCGAGCAGCGCCGCAGCATCGTCGCCGCGGCTGGTGACCGAGGTCGAGCCGAGTACCGCGACCATCACCGTGCGGCCCTCGCGAGTGGCCGATGCGACCAGGCAGTAACCGGCGTCGGTGGTGTGCCCGGTCTTCACGCCGGTTGCTCCCGGGTACGTGCCGAGCAGCGGGTTGGTCGACGCGAAGGTCTGCTTGTGCAGCGTGGCCGAGGGCTTGGCGACAGCCTCGCGAAAGGTCTGGTTGGTCATCAAGTCGGTGGCGAGCACGATCAGGTCGTGGGCGCTGGAGTGCCCGCCGCCGTCGTCGAGGCCAACAGGATTCGAGGCCATCGTGTTGGCCAGGCCGAGCGCCTGCGCAACCTGGTTCATTCGGTCGACGAACGCCTGCGTGCTGCCGGCGATGTCGATCGCGAGCGCACGCGCGGCGTCGTTCGCGCTGACGATGAGCATCGCCCGGAACAGTACGTCGCGGGGCAGCACCTCGCCGGTGTAGAGGCCGATGTTCGATTCGAGCGCGCCCATGTCCAGGTTGCCGATCGTGACGTCCTTGGTGAGATCGCCCGTGTCGAGCACGACCTTGGCGGTCAGCAGCTTCATCACGCTGCCGACGGCGCGCTGCTCGTCGGCGCGCTGGCCGGCGAGCCACTGCTGCGACGACACGTCGTACACGGCGTAGGCCTGTGCCGACACGCTGGGGAGCGGCGTCTGGACCCCGGTGGCCGTAGTCGAATCCGGGACGCTCGCCGCGGTCGCATCTGTGTCCGGCGCGACAGTGTCCGGCGCGATCGACTCCAGCGGGACCGTCGCGACGGTGCCCACGGTGCCCACAGTGCCCACCGTCGACCCACCGGCGTCATCGCGATCAGCGATGGCGATGCCGCCGACCGCAACGACCGACGCCAGGATCGCCATCAGCAGAGCCCGCCGCCGGCGCGCCGGGTTCATCTCGTCGCGCTCACCGTCCATGCGGGGCCAGAGGTTAGGTGCGCCGGCTGCGCCGCGGGTGTCAGACCGGCGCGACCAGGGCCAGACGCGGATCGCGCACCGGTGGCTGGCTGTCCCACAGGTCGGCGACGAGGTCGCCGCGCATCGCGGCGCACGCAGGATCGTCCCACCGGTTCACCCGCTGCAATGGGTCGTCGCCGAGGTTGTAGAGCTCGCCCTCGGTGCCGTCGTGCACGTAGCCCGGGCGGTATGCGGTGCACACCCACCCGTCGCGCGTGATGGTGCGCAGGTGCACCGCGACCCCGAACAGCTCGCTGTCCCACTCGGTCAGGACCCGCTCGAAGCCGCGGGCCTCGGCATCGTGATCGTCGACCGGCAGGGCATGGCCCTGCATCCAGTCCTGGGCAGGCACGCCGGCGATCGCGCAGAACGTCGGGGCCAGGTCCACGAGCCCGACCGGCTTCGTGACCACCGCCGGCATGACGCCAGCGGAGGGGGCCGGACGCCAGATCAGCGGCAGTCGCATCAGGCCGTCGACGTGATACGGCCCCTTGAACAGCAATCCGAAGTCGCCCTGCAACTCGCCGTGATCCGTGGTGAACACGACATCGACATCGTCGGTCCAACCGCGCGCAGCGATTGCGGTCATGACCCGACCGAGCGCTTCGTCGATGAGCTCGCACTCCACTGCGTTCAGCGCGTGCACCTCACGGATCTGGTCGGATGTCAGGGTGGCCGGCACCCAGTGCTTCGGTGCCTCGTAGTTGGACACGAGCACACCGTCGTACCACATCCGCCAGTGGCGGGGCTTGGCGTCGAGGATGCGTTCGCGCTCGGCCGGGGCCGCCGGATAACCGGCGGGCAGGTCGACATCGCGCCAGTCGATGCGGCCGACCTCTGACGCGGGCGGGTCCCACGGGTGGTGCGGATCGGGGAAGCTCATCCAGCAGAACCAGTCGTCGTCCACGGCCAGCGAATCGAGCCACGAGATCGTGCGATCGGCCACCCAATTGGTGTGGTACCACTCCTTCGGGATCCGGTTGACATGTGCCTGCGGAGCGCCTGTGTCGCCGCCGCCAGTGGCGTTGACCTCGAACGTCGGATCGAGCACGGGATAGAACATGCCGACGGCTTCCGGATGATTGGCATTCAGCCAGCGCGCGTAGTGCAGCGGCCCGGCGGCGCCGTGGGTGGCGAACTCGAGATGATCGAAGCCGCGATGCACACCGCGCGACCCGTCGAACCATGGCTGATCGATCTCGGTCTCCTTGCCCTCACGGGCGAGGCGATTCTCCACGAACTTCGCGAACGGGTCGAGGAACGGTTCGAAGTGTGGCTTGCCGACGAGCGCCGTGCGGTACCCGCCCGCATGGAGGACCGCCGCAACTGACGGCGCGTCGACGGGCAGCGGCACACCGTTCATCCACACGCCGTGGGTGCTCGGGTGCTGGCCGGTCAGCATCGTCGAACGCGACGGCATGCACACCACGGACTGCGGCACGGCGCGCTCGAAGCGCACGCCGTTCGCCGCGAGCGAGTCGATGACCGGTGTGCGGGCCAGCGTGCCGCCGTTGCAACCGAGTGTGTCGTAGCGCTGCTGGTCGGTGGTGACGAACAGGATCTTGCGGCCCATCAGACGCGCTCCAGTGCATCGATCGCCGGTCCGATGCCGGACTCCATCTGGCGCTTCAGTTCGTCGAGCGCGCCGCTCGAGCCACCGCCGATGACGAGTGCCATCACCGCCGGCTCGGCGTCGGTCGCGTACACGACCATGCACGTACCGTCGCCGATGTCGATCACGTCGACGGTGGCCAGGTGCTGGGTGAACAGCGGTGCCGTGATGCGGTACTGGAAGCGGCGCTGCAGCGGATCGTTGGTGATGATCTGTTCCGGGATCGGGATGCCCGTGCCAGTGGTGATGATGCGCGTGTCGCCATCGACTTCGGATGCGACGATGCCCGGGAACCACAGGTGCAACAGCTCCGGACGGCCGACGAGGCGCCACACGTCGGCGGCTGACCGATCGATGCGGATCTCGCGCCGCAGTGTTGCCATCAGGACGACGCGATGAAGTCGACGATGACCTGCGCGAGCGCGGGTCCACAGTCCTCCTGCAGGAAGTGGCCGCCACCCTCGATGGTCGTGTGCGGCTGTCCCTGGGTACCGGGCACGCGACGGTGGAAGACGGCCTCGCCGCCGCGAGTGATCGCGTCCTTGTCGCTGAAGGCGCACAGGAACGGCCGGTCGAAACGCTCGAGCACCTCCCACGCAGCCCGGTTGTCGGCGGATGCTGGATCGTCGGGCGAGGTGGGCACGAGAGACGGGAAGATGCGTGCGCCGGCCTTGTAGGTGTCGTCGGGGAATGGCGCGTCATAGGCAGCGACGACGTCAGCGGGGAGCGCCGTCGCGGTGCCGCCATCGATGATGCGGCCGACCTCGAACGCCTTCGCCTCGCGTGAGAACTTCTGCCACGCCAAAAAGGCGTCTGTCGGGCGCGAGTCGCCGGTGGGCAAGCCGGAGTTGCCGATCACGACACGGGCGTAGCGATCGGGCGCGGCCGCAACGAGTCGCAGACCGATGAGTCCGCCCCAGTCCTGCCCGAAGAACGTGATGTCGCGCAGGTCGAGGTGGTCGAAGAGCGCCTCACGCATCCACGCCACGTGACGGGCAAAGGTGTACTCGCGCTGCTCCACCGGCTTGTCGCTCCGGCCGAAGCCGATCAGGTCCGGTGCAACCACACGATGGCCCGCAGCGACGAGCACCGGCACCATGTGGCGGTACAGGTACGACCACGACGGCTCGCCGTGCATGAGCAGTACGGGTGCCGCATCGGTGGGACCCTCGTCGACGTAGTGGACGCGCAGGGTGCCCTCACCCTCGCCGGCAGCGACGTCGACGTAATGCGGCGCGAACGGGTAGCCGGACAATTCGGCAAAACGCTCGTCAGGGGTTCGTAACGACTGCATGATCGACCTCTCAGCTATCGACAGACGATGTGACACTACCGCCACCCCTCGCGCCCGTGACGACCCGGCGACGACCCGATCGTCACTACCCAAGAGGTAACCGCGGCGACGACGTGCCGCTGTGGTGCCCACCCGACGCCGTTCGCATCCTGTCCGCCTGAGATTGACGCGGCTTGGCGCGACCGGTTTCGTAAGGTGGAGACGTGATCGAGGCAGCCGGTGGGGTCGTGTGGAGGATCGGCGCGGCACGTGATCTCGAGGTGCTGCTCGTGCACCGCCCGCGTCACGACGACTGGTCGTTGCCGAAGGGGAAGCTGCACGTCCGTGAGACCGCAGTTGACGCCGCCGTCCGCGAGGTGCGCGAGGAGACCGGTCTGCGCTGCGAGGTCGGGCCAGAGCTGCCATCGACGCACTACGTCGACCGCAAGGGCCGCCACAAGCGTGTCCGCTACTGGGCGATGCACTGCGTCAGTGGACGCTTCAAGTCGAATCGCGAAGTCGACAGGACGGAGTGGCTGCCGCTCGGCGCTGCCCTGTCCCGGCTCACCGAGCCGCGCGACGCGGACATCGTCGCCGCCCTCGACCACCTCCTGGCCACCGTCTCCTGAACCGGATCAACTCGTCGGGCGATCGCCCGACGAGCTGCGTGTGGGCACCAGGGCACCACCTTCGCTGCTGACGACGACCGCGAGGGCGCGGTCCGATGTGGCGAGCGCCACACCGGTCTGAAGCGCCGTCGCGACGGCAAAGCAATCGGCGAGACTGATCGGCGATGTCGAGCGGTGGTAGTGGCGGGCTCGAATTCGCGCGGCCAGATCGGCGATGTCAGACGTCGCGTCCACCTGCTCGATGGAGAGCATGTCGATGTCGGCAGCGATGACCGCTGGCGATCCTCCACCCCGCGCCAGTTTGTCGACGACTTCGGCCCTGTTGACGACGCTCATCGACGTGTGCGTCATGAGCACATCCTGGACGTCCTTCGCCCCGACTTCGCCGCGCATCAAGGCGATGAGGCACGAAGCGTCGAGCACTGTCACAGTGCGTCACGCTCGGCGTCGACGGCCCGGTCCTCGTCGCGCAACTCGTCGCTCGTCTTCTCGGTCCAGGCGTATTTGCCCGTGACGGCAGCGATCGGATCGTCGGGTACTGGTCGTAGGGTCACGTGATCACCCTCGTCGACCAGGAGCATTCGACGGACGTTCCACCGGTGACGAATGTCCGAAGGAACGGAGATCTGTCCGCGTTCGGTGATGTTGATCAGCGTTGAAGACATTTCATCAGCATACGTCTCGAACCGTACGATGAACCTGCAGTTGTCAGCGGCATCCACGCCATGCCCGGCGTGGCCAGGCCGGCCGAGGGATCACAGGTGCTCGGCATCAGAGGCACCACACTGGCGGGGCAACTCGGCTTCGCAACCAACGGAGAGACAACCTCATGAGCGAACGGACCACCCTGACCGGCAACGACTACACATCGGACGACGTGTTCGCGCTCGAGCGCGAGCGCATCTTCCACAACACGTGGTACTACGCCTGTCGCGCCGATCCGATCGCGATTGGTGATCGCGTCGTGGTCGACATCGCCGGCGAGAGCGTGCTGATCGTTCGCAACCTGGATGGTCGGTTGTACGCCCACGCCAACGTCTGTCGTCACCGTGGCGCGCAATTGTGCGCCGAGAGCGGCCCCGGCGCGAAGGGGTCGATCATGTGCCCCTACCACGCGTTCACGTACGCGCTGGACGGCCGCCTGATCGCCACTCCCAACGTCGACGACGACGATCTCGACAAGACCGCCCTATCGCTGTGGTCCATTGCGCTCGAGGAGTGGCAGGGCTTCGTCTACGTCCATCTCGGCAACAAGCCGCCGTCACTGGTCGAGTGGTTCGCCGCTCATCCGGCTGACTCGCCGCTGCACTTCGCCCGTCACGACATGGCCAACCTGCGCGTCGGCCGCCGAACGGTCCGCGAGGTCGCGGCGAACTGGAAGATCATCGTCGAGAACTACATGGAGTGCCTGCACTGTCCGCGCGTGCACCCCGAGCTCGTCGACGTCGTACCGGTGTATCGCGCAGGCACCGTTGTCGACGCGACCCGAACCGACGGCGGCGTGGCGTTGCTCCCCGGCTCGAACGGCTTCAGCCCGATGGGTCGCTCGCACCTGCCGCTGCTGCCGACGATGAGCCCTGCCGACGGCGAGGACTACTTCGGGCAGGCCATCTTCCCGAACATGTTCCTCGACGTCACCGGTACCTGCATCATGGCCACCGCGCTGCACCCGCGCCGAGCAACGCACACGACGGTCGTCACCGAGTATCTGTTCGCACCCGACACCATCGCTGCACCGGGATTCGATCCAGCGGTCGTCGTCGACTTCAACGAACTCGTCGGCAGCCAGGACTACACAGTGTGCGAGATGGTGCAACGCGGCGTCAGCTCGCGCCGCTTCGATCATGGGGTGCTGTCGGAGAAGGACGCGCTGATCACCGACGTCAACCGTCGGTACCTCGCCGTGCGCGAAGGCTCGGGCGACTGACAGCCGTTGGTGACTACGCGAACAGAGTGACGAGAGCGTGGCGCAGCGCCGCGGCGGCTTCGTCGTGCGACAGACCCTGGTCGTCGCGGAACAACTCGTTGGCATCGAACGAGCAGAGCACGTCGACCACGGCGAGCGTGTTCGCGGCCTGGTCGGCCGGCATCGCCGACAATTCGGGATCGAACATGCGGCGCAACTGCTCGCGCAAGAGCAGGCGGTTGTTGCTCAGCTCCTGTCGCATGACTCCTTGCTCGCGAGCGAGCAGCCGGACGAGCCGACCGATCGGGGTGATGGTCTCGAACAGTGTCAGCCGCCGTTGGAGCACGACCTCGATCCGCTCCGCCAGCGGCATCGTGAGGTCCACGCTGGAGTCGAGCAGGTGAGCGATGCGCTCCACCTGGCGTTCGATGGAGGCTCGGGCCAGCTCGTCGGTGTCGGAGAAGTAACGGAACACCGATCGGTGCGACACACCGGAACGATCGGCGACCTCGGCCACGCTCGGGCGTGCGGCCCCCTCGGTGATCAGATCGAGGTAGGCGTCGATCACCGCATCCTTGTTCCGATCGCGACGCATGTTGCGGCCGTCGACCCTGCCTCCGGAGCGCTGCGCCGGATGGTGGAGCGGTGTCAGCCGCTCGTACTCGGTCGAAGTCATATGGGCCAGGATAGACGCTATGCGTTGCAACTGTCTCGCTCCGTGACGATTCTTGAGGAGTTCGCTCTGCGTGACCGGATCAGGCCGGGGCCCGAGTGCGACGCAGCAGCGGATCGGCAACCCGCAGCACGTTGTCGGCGACGCGCATCACCGCGCCGGCGGCGCCCGGCGTCTGGCCGTCGATCAGGTTGCCCATGACGGACAGTGTGATGTTCGCCGCAGTCTGCGTGCCGACCGCGATACGCAGTCCAGTGCGCAGCAACAGTGGGTGGCCGATGATGAAGCTGAACCGGCGACCGGTGCGCAGGAACGCATCGAAACGCTCGCCGACGAGGCGGTCGTAGACGTCGGGGGCCGTCGCCGGGTTGGCGACGAACAGGTCGGCGGCAAGGGAACCGCTCTCGAGTCCGTAGTCGATGCCCTCGCCGTTCATCGGGTTGATGAACCCGGCCGCGTCGCCGACGGCGAGCCAACCCGGACCATGTCGGCGCACACCGCTCATCGGCAACCGCCACGCACGCGGCTTGTCCACGTACGGGCCGAGCGACCAGTCGTCGCGGACGATCGCCGCGTACTGGTCGAGCAGCGTGTTGAGGTTGAGCTTCTTGAAGCCCTGCATCGTGCTGAGCGCGCCGACACCGATGTTGACCGTGCCGTCGCCGGCCGGGAACATCCAGCCGTAGCCGGGTACAGGGGTGCCGTGTTCGTCGCGCAACGACAGGCAGGCTTCGAGGTGCCGCTCGGCATGGCGGGGTGTTTCCGCGTAGGCACGGATGGCCAACCCGAATGGCTCGTCGGGGTCGCGCTCGGCGCCGAGCATCTTGGCCGCGGCCCCCTGCGCGCCTGCCGCCAGCACGGTCAGCGGTGCCCGCAGACACTCGCCGTTGGCGCGGACACCGACGACACGATCCCCGTCCATCACCGGCAGAGCATCGGCGTCGAAGCGGACATCGGCTCCGGCCTCGATCGCGGCGTCGATCAGGAACGCGTCGAACTGGCGGCGCGGCCACACCGCGCCGTGGGCGGGGAAGCGATCCGTCTCCGGCCACGCGAGCTCGCGTGTCGTGGATCCGGCGATCATCCGCAACCCATCGATGCGGTGGGCGCGGCTGACGTCCAGATCCAGATCGTGCATCGCCGCCACTGCACGCGGGGTCAGCCCGTCGCCGCACACCTTGTCGCGGCCGTGCGGGCCCTTTTCGAAGACGGTGACGCGGACACCGGCGCGAGCAGCACGGATCGCGGTGGCGGCGCCCGCCGGGCCACCACCGATGACGAGCAGGTCACGATCGTTCACGCCGGTCAGCCTGCCATCGCTTCACGCCGATGTGCTCGGTCAGCCTTGTGAATGTTGGCCGGACGCGAACCATGCGGCGAGTCGCGCCAGCCCGGTCTCGATGTCGATCTGCGCGGTCCAGCCGAGATCGTCTCGAGCCGGACGTGGGTCGAACCAATGCGCAGTCCCGAGCTGCTCGGCCAGGAAGCGGGTCAGCGGCGGCTCGTCGTCGGCGTGACGAAGACGGTTGCGCCACGGCCACACCCGCTCACACGCCGATCCGGCCGCAAGCGCGATGCGGCGCGGTACCTGCCGCGGATGCACGTCGACGCCGGCCGCGTGGCAGATGCCGAGGACGAGCTCACGGATCGGGCGCGGCTCGCCGTTCGCGATCACGTAGGCGCGGCCCGCGCAGGTCGCCCCGGGCACGGCCGAGTCGAGTGCGGCGACGAGTGCGGCCGCCGCGTTGTCGATGTACGTCGTGTCGATCAGCGCGGCACCGCTGCCGACGAGGGCCAGCCGTCCGGCACGAGCGCGAGCGACGATGCGGCCGACGAGTTGCGTGTCCTCCGGACCCCAGACGAGGTGTGGGCGGATCGCCACGACGGCGAGGTCCGCACCGCTCGCCGCGAGCGCGATCCGCTCGCCGAGTGCCTTCGACTCGGCGTAGAACGCTCCCGTACGGCCCGTCGCGGCCGGTGCGGCACCCTCGCCGACGATCGCTCGGCCGACGTGGGCGACCGAGGGAGTCGACACGTGCACCACCCGTGACAGACGATGACGGCGTGCGGCGTGCAGCACAGCGCGCGTTCCGTCGACGTTGATCGTGCGGTAGTCGTCCCACGCGCCGACGACACCCACCTTCGCCGCCGCATGGATGATCGCGTCGCAACCGGCTGCGGCGCGTGTCACAGCAGCAGAATCACGCACGTCGGCGAGCACCTGCATCACATCGATCGGTGCCTCGTGACGCTGTAGCAGGACGACGTCGTCACCGCGCGCCACGAGCGATTCGGCGGTTCGGCGGGCGAGCAGACTCGTACCACCGGTGACCAAGACCTTCACGACGACAGCCGTCCTCGCCCACCGGCCAGGAACGCGCTCGCGCATCGGGCGAGCAGGGTGCGATCGATCTTGGTGTTGTGACGGATGTCGACAGGCAGGCGTGACGCCGTCAACACGGCTGCGACCGGAACGTCGACGGCGGCACGAACGGCCCGGCTCAACGCATCGGAGGCGAGGGCGACACCACGGCCACCGCGCTCGACGAAGACCACGAGCTGCTGGCATCCGACCGGACCGACCGCGACCGCGGCCGCTCGCTGGACCTCGGCCACACCTTCGACCGCGATCTCGACCGGGACGGGCGTGACCGGACCGTTGGCGGTGTGCACGACGTGCACGCTGCGGCCTTCCACCCACAATCGGCCGTTGCCGTCGACATGGCCGACATCGCCCGTTCGATGCCATTCGATGCCGTTCGCGTCGCGCGGGCGGGCGTCGCGTTGCGTGCGCCACAGGCGGTCATAACCATCAGAGACCCACGGTGTGCGCACGAGGATCTCGCCCATCATGTCGATGCCGAGCGCAGTCACCAGCCTTCCGGCGTCGAAGCCGAGCGGGGCGATCATCACATCGGCACCCGACACCGGTGGCCCGACGCACACACCGGCGCACGACCCGCGTCCTGCCCGCGCTGCATCGATCTCGGTCAGGCTGACGTCGGCGACAGGCAGGCACTCGGTCATCCCGTAGGGCGTGTGCAACTCGGCCGACGGGATCAGCTGCGCTGTGGCCCGCAACGTCGCGATTGGCACTGGCGCGCCCGCAGACAGCACGAGACGCACGCCCCCGAAACGCGACTCCGGCCGGCCGGGAGAGCCGGCCGTACAAATGACATTGGCGAGCGCGGCGGGGGCGGCGAACACGATCGTGGCGGCAACCGATTCGACGGCGGTCGCGAGCGCATCCGCGCTGAGGGTGCCCGGTTTGGTGACGTCCACATCCGGGATCGTGGACGTGATGCCGAGTGCCGGCCCGTACAGCGCGAACGGCGCGAACGCCGCGACGAGCCGGTCGTCCGGCCCGATCGAGTACGTGTCGCGCACCGCGTCGCGCTGCGCACACATCTGTGCGTGGCGGTAGCGCACGCCCTTTGCCGGCCCGGTGGCACCCGACGTGTACAGCACGGCGGCGAGCGCGTCGGGTTGCGGTTCCGGCGGAAGCGGCGCTGTCGACGAGTGCATCTCGGTCAGCGACTCGACCGGGATGCGGCGCGCGCCCATGGCCCAACGCAACGCCCGCGAGGCAGCCAGCGCCGCCGGTGGGCCGATCACCCAGTCGACCCGCGCCGCGCGCACGGCCGCGCCGAGGCCGCGCAGGCCGAGCCCGCGGTCGGCGATAACAGTCACGGCGCCGGCGCGCCAGCAGCCGAAGACTGCAGTGAGCAAATCCGTGCCCGGCGGGATGAGCACGGCGATGCGGTCACCGGGGCGGACGCCCAACTGCGCCAGGCCGGCGGCCGAGCCCATCACACGTCGATGCAGCTCGGCGAACGACGTCGACTCACCGGTTGCGTTATCCACGAAGCCGGGGCTGCTGTCGCCGGCCCGAGCCACGAGCGCGGACCAGATCGGTCGGGTCGTCACCGCCATCGGGGCGACCGGAGTGTCGACCGTCGTGTGCCGCGCGGCGGGGCGCTGCTTGGCGACGCGGTCGGAGAGCCAGGTGTCGGCGAGTCCGGCGACGTCCATCTCCTCGACCACGAGGTGGCCGGCGCGGCCGAAGCGATGCCGGTCCGCGTGGGGCATGCGTTCCGCCAGGTCGGCGGCGAAGCTGTCGTCGAACACCGGGTCGCGTCCGCCATGGGCCAAGAGCACGGGCACGGTCAAGTCACGGATGCCGTCGGCCACTGCGGCAACGGCCGCTGACGAGGGGTGCGAGTCGATGAATGGCACGTCATCGACGAAATCGGCGATCGCCTGTCGATCCGCAGCGCGGCGGTACGGTGCCCGGAAGCCCTCGCGAGCCAGCGCCGAGACCCGGTTGCCGCTGAGCGCGAGCGTGCCGTCGACGAAGATGCGCGTGCGGTGTCCGACGAAGTCGGTGACCGGTCCCGACGCGGCGAGGCGGATCAGCGCCGGCGCGCGGCGCCCGGCAGGCACGGCCACGCCGGTGTTGCACAGGATTGCTCCAGCGACACGATCTCGGTTGCGCAACGCCCATCCGAGAGAGATCGGACCACCCCAGTCGTGCGCAGCGAGCACGACCGGACCGTCGATCTCGAGCGCGGCGATGATGTCGCCGAGGTCGTCGACACGGGTCGCGAACCGGCGCAAACCGGTGCGATCGGACAGACCCATCCCGAGTTGATCGACGGCGACGACCCGGTAGCGCTCACCGAGGCGATGGTGGAAGCTGCGCCACAGGTAGGCCCACGTCGGGTTGCCGTGCACGCAGACGACCGTTGCCGGTGCCGATCGGCGCCGCGGATCTCCGCTGTCCAGCACGTGCCACGTGTTGACCACGCCGCCCGCGGACCCGGATTCGGGAACGGACACCGTCCGCGACCAGGCCGGATCCACACCCCACCGGCGGAGCTGGTCTGGGCGGACAGTGGGTCTCACCACACGAGTTCGGTGAAGCTCGTGTTGAGCCCGGACCCGATGCCCATGCACAGGATGCGCTCGCCGCGGGCGATGTCGTCGGCCACACCGGCCAGCGTGATGGGGATTGCGGCCGGGCCGACGTTGCCGTAGTGCGGATACGTCAGCGGCACCTTGGCCGGATCGATGCCGAGCCGCTCGCACATCAACTTGGTGTGCACCGAACTCACCTGGTGGATGATGTAGCGGTCCATTCCGAGGTGCCAGTCGAAGGTCGCCTTGGCGTCCTCCCAGCACGTCATGCCGAGCTCGAGCCCGGCCTCCAGCAGCGCATGGGTGTCGGTGGTCATCTGCTCGAGGTCGCCGACGCAGAGCTTGTGATGCTGTGTAGCGGCGCGGATCACGCCACCCACGACACGGTGACCCTCGGGGTTGTCGTCGAGGTGGCCGAGCACCATCGCCGCCGCGCCGGAACCGAGTGTGAGCGACGCGAACTCGTCGAACACGTTGAGCACCGACGCGTTCGGCTGCTGCAGCCGCTTGATCGTGGTCAGCTGGGTGTGGCGGCTTCCCTCACCGTCGACGATCAGGGCGTACTTGATCTGGCCGGCGTCGATCGCTGTGGACGCGAGGTGCATTGCGTTGACGAAGCCGAGGCAAGCATTGGCGAGGTCGAAGTTGCCGCACGAAGTCGGCAGCCCGAGATGGCTGTGCACCGCGCACGCGACCGAGGGTTCGAGGTGGTGCTTTGACACCGACGTCGAGATCATCATCCCGATCTCGGAACGATCGATGCCCGCAGCCTCGATCGCGGCGTGGCCCGCCATCGACGCAGCCTCGTCGAACGTAACGTTCTCGGGCCACCAGCGACGCTCCTTGATGCCCGCCAGCTCAGCCAGCAGCCCGGGCCGCAGACCGTTGCGGGTGTAGGTATCGGAGAGCTGTTCGTCGATCCATTCGGACGTGATCACCTCTGGGGCTTCGACGGCCTCGACGGCGACGACACATGCGTTTTGGTGAGTGAAACTTGCGTTGCCGCGCCCCGCTCCGATGATTCGCTCACTCATGACTCGGGTCCCTTCGATGACGCGCTCGGCGGGGTGCCGCGGGGCGGGCGACAGCCTACTTCGCCGTCTGATCCACCGCCTCGGACAGCGGAAGGATTCCCACGGAGAGCGGCTTCGCTACTCTCGCTGCCATGACATCGCAACAGGCGTTGGTGCGCCGGCCGAGCCTGCGTCTGGCCGACGGTTTGATCACCCACATCGAACGCACCCCGGTCGATGCAACGCTGGCGGTACGGCAGTGGGACGGCTATGTGGCTGCCCTCCACGACGCCGGCTGGTCGACGATCGAGGTGCCGCCGGCGTCCGAGTGCCCGGACTCTGCGTTCATCGAGGACACGACGGTCGTGTACCGCAACGTCGCCGTCATCGCCCGCCCCGGTGCGGACGAGCGCAAGCCGGAGACGGCCGCCGTCGAGCGGGTCGTCGAGTCACTCGGCTATTCGATCAACCGCATCCGTCCACCGGGCACGCTGGACGGCGGCGACGTGTTGAAGGTCGGCGACACCGTGTACGTCGGCCGCGGCGGGCGCACCAACGGTGAGGGCATCCGCCAGCTGCGCGCGATCCTCGGCCCCATCGGCGCGAACGTGATCGCTGTCCCGCTGACGAAGGTGCTGCACCTCAAGACCGCTGTCACGGCGCTGCCCGACGGCACCGTGATCGGCTACCCGCCGGCGGTGGACGACCCGTCGTTCTGGCCGCGCTTCCTGCCCGTGCCAGAGGAGTCCGGTTCGCATGTCGTGCTGCTCGGCGGCGACCGCCTGTTGATGTCCGACGACTGTCCGCAGACCGCAGCGCTGCTGTCCGACCTCGGCTACACACCCGTCACGATCGACATCAGCGAGTTCATCAAGCTCGAGGGATGTGTCACCTGCCTGTCGGTGCGCCTGCGCGGGCTCGCGGCATCATGAGCGACGCTCACAAACGCAGGCCGAGTTCGCGACCCTCGTGGATCGCCAGGCTCGCTCGCCGCGGCGCGACGCAGTCGCCGATCGCGTGCACCCTGAAGGGCAGTTGGGATCCGTCGAGTGACCGCATGATCTGATCCTGGACGATCGCCGTCTCGGCGACGACCAACCAGTCTGCGCCGATCGTCTCGACCTGCCCGGTCAGTGTCGAGTGACAGCGCGCACCAGCGGACGTCCATTCGTCGACCACGGTGAACGGGCGCATCTCGCCGCCTTCCGTCGCGAATCGCTTGCGCGCGGGCGTGTCCGCCGCGCTGTGGAACAGCCCGCTGGCGATGACCGGAGCCGACGTCACCACAGTGACGGCGCAGCCCCGCTCCTGCAGGAACATCGCCGTGCCGATGCCGCGCCAGTCGCCGAGGTCGTCGAGCAGCACGACCCGGCCGGCCGGAACAGCGTCGCCGCTGAGGACGTCGTGCACCGCGGCGACGTTCGGCGCATCGATACCCGGCAGCCGGTCGACCATCGCCGCTGCCCGCTGGAACCCGGCCCGGGCCGGCCGCGCGCCGGTCGCGAGCACGACATCGTCGACGTGGAGCGTCGCGATGGCTGCGGCGTCGAGCGCTGTGCCGAGGCGCACGACGACACGGAGCCGATCGAGCTCACGCCAGTACCAGTCGAGGTGGTCCAGGATCTGTCCCCGGCTCGGCTGCAGTCCGGCCAAGCGCCACTGCCCGCCGAGCAGATCGGCCGCCTCGAACAGCGTGACCGCATGTCCGCGTTCTGCGACGACGCGAGCCAACTCCAACCCGGCCGGTCCCCCGCCGATGACCGCGATCCGGCGCGGCGCGGCGGCGGGCTCGAAGCGGTGGCCGCCCCATTGGAACTCGCGGCCGGCCGAGGGATTGATCAGGCACGAGATCCAGTAGTCGCGTGAGCGCCGGCCCCAGCAGAGCTGGTTGCACGAGATGCACGGCCGCACCTCGCCGGCACGGCCGCGCCGGGCCTTGGCGACGAGATGCGGGTCGGCGATCTGGCCGCGCACGATGGAGACCATGTCGGCATGTCCGGCGGCGATCACCTCGTCAGCCGCAGCCGGTGTGCGGATGTGGCTCTCGGCTTGCACCAGCGCGTGGGACGTGACCGCTTTGAGCGCTGCGGCAAACGGCTCGCCGAGTCGTTGCGGGTACAGCGATGGTGGGATGAGCGGCGCTGGATCGAAGTAGCTGCCGGTGCCACACGTGACGTAGTCCATCAACGACCGCTCGTCGTGCCACGCAACCACCTCTTGCAACGCCTCCACGGACAGCGACGGGGCCGAGCCTGGGTCGAGGTTCACCGCGAGCCCGACGATGAAGTCGACCCCGACCGCGGCGCGGATCTCCGTCAGCAGCGTGGCCGAGAAGCGGACACGATTCTCCAGTGAGCCACCCCAGCGGTCGGTGCGCCGGTTGGACCACGGCGTCCAGAACTGGTCGATGACGGCGTGGTACGCGGCGAACAGCTCGACGCCGTCGAAGCCACACCGTTGGGCACGCGCCGCAGCTCGAACGAACGCATCGATCAACTCGCGGATCTCGACTTCGCTCATCATGTGGCTGCCGTCGGCGTCGTGGTACGACGGCAGGCCCGACGGTGACCAGTTCGGCGAAAACGAGTTGTCGGCGTCGCCGTGCTGGCCGACGTGGTACAGCTGGTGCACCATCACGACCTCACCGTCGCTGGCGTCGCGGCAGGCGTCGACGATGCGACGGAACCCGGGAACCACGGCGTCGTCGTCAGCAAGGAAGTTGCCCCGTGTCAGGACCGCCGTCCGATGCACCGGCACCGGCTCGACGACGATCATCCCGGCCCCGCCGAGCGCCCGCTCGCGGTAGTAGCCCACGTGGCGCTCGGATGGCAGGCCGCGCTCGGCCATGTTCGCCGTGTGCGCGCCGAAGTTGATCCGGGCCCGCAACGTGCGATGCCGCAGGGTCAGCGGTTCGAACACGTGGGGGAACCGCTCATCCGTCGTCGTCATCTCGCTCATCCCTTGATTTCAGCGTATGGCAGACTGCTTTCCTTGGATTCGCTCGAGTCACCCGACGGTGTCGCGTCCGACCCGCTGGTCGCGCTCGCGGAGCGCGCCCTCGACGAGCACTACGGCATCACCGGCACCATCCAGCCGCTGCCCGGCGAGATCGACCGCAACTTCGCGGTCACCGCCGCCGACGGTCGGCGCTTCGTGCTGCGGGTGCACGCCGACGGTGCCGAACGCGGATCCACCGAGCTGCAGGCCGCAGTCCTGCAGCATCTCGAACAGCACGATGGCGTGCAACGGTTGATCCTCGCGCGCGGTGGCGAACCGCTGCCCGAGGTGACCGATGACGATGGCGCGCGACGGGTGCTGCGCCTCACCAGCTGGCTCGACGGCGCGGTGTGGGCCCGGGCGGAGTGGACGTCCGCGCGTGGCCGGCACCGCGCTGTCGCCTCCCTCGGCCGACTGCTTGCCCAACTCGATCTTGCGCTCGCCGACTTCCATCATCCGGCGGCGAAGCGCCATCATCTGTGGGACCTCGCCTACGCCGACAAGCACGCGCTCAACGCGGCGCTGATCACCGATCCCGACAAGCGACGTGCCGTGGATGCCGTGTTGCGACGATTCACCGCGCAGGTCGAGCCACGCATGCGCCACCAGCCACGCCAGGTCGTGCACAACGATGCCAACGACTACAACGTGCTCCTCAGTGACGACGGCGTGGTGTGTGGTCTGATCGACTTCGGCGACACGGTCGAGACGTGGCGGATCAACGAGGTCGCCATTGCGTGTGCCTACGCAATGATCGGCACGCACGATCCGGTCGGCGCCGTCGTGCCGCTCGTGTCCGCATACCACGACATCAGCGCACTGACCGAGACCGAGGTCGAGCTGCTCTTCGATCTCATCCTCACCCGCTACGCGGTCAGCATCAGCATGGCGGCCAAGCAGATCAACGAGCAACCGGACAACACCTACCTGTTGATCAGCCAGGTCGACGTGTGGGACCGCCTGCAGCGGCTGCTGGCCGAGAACCGCCGCGTCGCGACGATGCGCTTCCGTGCCGCGTGCCGATTCGAAGCGGTGCCCACTCGCCGCGACGTCGAGCTCTGGCTCGAGCGCAACGGGCACGAGTTCCACAACGTGCTCGATCGCGACCTGTCCGCAAAGCACCTCACGGTGATGGATCTGACACCGCGATCGGGCGACCTCAGCCTGGATGCGCTGTACAGCGACGAGGCACTCGCCGCGATCGTCCCGATCGGCCGCTACGGCGAGGACCGCTCGATCTACGACGCGCCCGAGTTCGAGACGTCAGACCCCGGCGAGCGCCGCACGATCCACGTCGGCATCGACCTGTTCGCTCCCGCTGGCGAGGCGGTGCTCGCGCCCCTGGCCGGCAACGTGACGGCCATCGGCAACGACGCCGTGCCGCTCGGCTTCGGCGGCATGGTCGTGCTCGAACACGCCACCGGAGCGGGCACTCCGTTTTGGACCGTCTACGGGCACCTCTCGCCGGCGAGCCTGACGACGCTGTCGCCGGGTCAGCGGGTTGCTGCGGGGCAACGCGTCGGGCGCCTCGGCACGCGCGACGAGAACGGCAACTGGCCGGCGCACCTGCACTTCCAGGTGATGACCGACCTGTGTGGATGGAACGTCGAGCAGATCATCGGCGTCGTTGCGCGCAGCCAGTGGGACGTCTGGCGCAGCGTCTTCGTGAATCCCAACCTCGTGCTCGGTCTGGCAGCCGACGTCAGCTCGGTGGTCGAACGGGATGCCGACTGGCTCCGTCGCGAGCGCCAGCACGTACTCGGCCGCTCGTTGAGCCTGGCCTACGAGGACCCGCTCAAGATCGTGGCCGGCGAGGGCGCGACCCTGATCGATGACGAGGGCCGGCGCTTCCTCGACATGGTCAACAACGTGTGCCACGTCGGCCACTGCCATCCCCGCGTCGTCGCCGCCGGGCAACGCCAGATGGCGCGGCTGAACACCAACTCGCGATACCTGCACGACAACGTGGTCGAGTACTCGCGCCGGTTGACCGACACGATGCCGGACGGGCTCAGTGTCGTGTTCATGGTCAACTCCGGCAGCGAGGCCAACGATCTCGCGCTCCGTCTGGCGCGCACGTACACGCACAACCGCGACGTCATCACCGTCGACCACGTGTACCACGGCAACCTGACGTCCATTGTCGACGTCAGCCCGTACAAGTTCGCCGGTCCGGGTGGTACCGGCAAGCCCGACCACGTCTGGGTCGCGGAGATGCCCGATCTGTACCGCGGTCACGTGCGCTACGGCGCGCCGGACGCCGGGCCTGCCTACGCGGCGAGCGTGCAGGACCGCATCAACGACATCACGCTTCGCAAGCGGGCCCCGGCCGCGTTCTTCAGCGAGGCGATTCTCGGCACCGGCGGCATGCTCACATTGCCCGACGGCTACCTGGCCAGCGCCTACGAGCACGTCCGCGCGGCGGGCGGGGTCTGCATCGCCGACGAGGTGCAGATCGGCTTTGGTCGGGTCGGCTCGCACATGTGGGCGTTCGAGACACAGGGCGTGGTTCCCGACATCGTCACGCTCGGCAAGCCGATCGGCAACGGGCATCCGATGGCCGCGGTCGTGACGACGCCGGAGATCGCCGACGCGTTCGCCAACGGGATGGAGTACTTCTCCACGTTCGGCGGCAACCCGGTGTCGGCAGCGATCGGACTCGCCGTGCTCGATGTGATCCGCGAGGAACGGCTGCTGCACAACGCGGCCGTCGTCGGCGATCGGATGATGGCCGGCCTGCGCCGGATCGCCGAGCACCACTCGATCATCGGCGACGTACGAGGCCACGGACTGTTCATCGGCGTGGAGATGGTGCGCGATCGCGTCACGCTCGAGCCCGCCGCCGCCGAACTGCGCTTGACGGTCGAGGCGATGAAGAACCTGGGCATCCTGCTGAGCACCGAGGGTCCTCATCACAACGTGTTGAAGATCAAGCCGCCGATCGTGTTCAGCACGACGGACTGCGACCACTTCCTGGCAACGCTCGACCACCTGCTCTGGGCGATCCCTCCCGGCGCGGCCTAGCGCGCAGCGATCGCCCGGGCCGCGCACCGTCGTGGGCACGGCCGCGCATCGTGTGTCAGAGTTTGCGCCGTGGACCTCAAGACTTGGATCGACACCGACCACGCCAGCGTCGCCACTCGTTTCGAGAGCGCGATCGTCAAGCACGTCACCCCACGCCACTGGAAGTCACACAGCGACGGCGGATCGTCGATCGCGTGGCTGCTGTTCCACATGACGTACCACCACGACCTTGCCCTCAACACCGCGATCCGCAACCATCAGCCGGTTCTGGTCGAGCACCGCGAGGCGATCGGGCTCGAGCGCTTCGACGCGTCGGCCGGCTTGAGTGAGGCCGAAGACGATACGGTCACGGACGCGCTGCGTCTCGACGAGCTGCGCGCCTACGTGGCCGCAGTCGAGGCCGGTGCGCAGGCGTGGATCGACACGATCAGCATCATGGCGCTCGACTCGATCCCCGAATCCAGCTGGCGACTCGAGCACAAGGCCGGCATCGCCGCCGATGGTCCACTCTCGTGGCTGCACGCGATGTGGACGGGCAAGACCGTTGCCTGGTTTGTCCAATGGGAGTGCATCGGTCACCGCCACGCGCACGTCGGCGAGATGGTGGGCGTGCGCAACCGGCTGGGCCTCAGTCCGTTCTGACGCGCTGCGCACCGCGGCCACCGACGGGCAGCACACGGAGCAGGTGATGCCACCGGCAGTTCACACACGCCTCGACCACGTACGCATCCAGCTCGTCGTCGCGCGTGTTGTACTTGGCCAGCTCCTCCTTGGTGGACACACAGCGGCCGTGCGACGGCAGCCTCGCGCCGAACACGTAGGTGACGAGAACGAGCTTGACCTCTTCGCAGATCGGACAGGTGACGCTGCTCTGTGCGCCCATGTTCTTGGCCGCTCGGATCAGCTCCGGGTGGGCGTCACACACCTGCTCGCGTCGCAAGCGACCGCGTCGCACCTCGTTGATCAACGACAGTCGCTCGAGACGGTGATCCACGACTGCGCGCCCGCCATTGGGGGCCCCACCGCGCAACGTGTTGACCGAGAACGACATTGCGCCCAAGGCTATCCACTCGCGCCCGAAGCTCATCCGCGCACGGCGTCGGCGGAGGGGTAACACTGGATGCCGTGGCAGCAGTCGTACGGTACGGATCATCGGTGGCTGACGACGCGGAGTTGCGACTCTGCGGTGACGTGACCGGCAAGCGGGTCATGGAGTTGGGCATCAGCACACCCAGCAACGCGCTCGCGCTGGCGCTCGCCGGCGCACGTGTCATCGCCGTCGACCCGTCGGCGGACCGCATCGCCCAACTGCGCCGCCAGGCCCAGGAGGCAGAGGTCACGATCCAGTGCCATCAGACCGAGATCGCCGATCTCGGTGTCGCGACGAGCGCGTCGTTCGATCTCGTCGTCGCGTCGCACACGCTCGGCGACGTCGACGACCTCTCCCGATTGCTGCGACAGATCCACCGCGTGCTCAAGCCGGAGGCGTCGTTCGTGATGGCGGGCCCACATCCGATCGCGGCGATGCTCGCCTCCGCCGGCGGGCAGCAGGTGGTGCAGCAGGCCTACGGCAGCGGCGGCTCACGCACGATCAGCGACATCATGATGGCCTTGCAGCGCACGAACTTCCGTGTCGACATGATGCACGAACTCGCACCGACCAATGCCCGCAACGCGCTCGCCCCGGCGGTGCTGGTCATCCGCGCCAAGAAGCACGGCGTCTGACCCGATCTACAGGCTGGCCCGCTCCGCTTCGATCAGCGCCGCCGGGCGCGGCCGGCCGAACAGGTAGCCCTGCGCCCGATCGCAGCCCATCTCGCGCAGCCTCGACAGCTGCAGCGGAGTCTCCACGCCTTCGGCCACGACCGCCAGCCCGAGCGACTTGCCGAGGTTGACGACGGCCTCCACGATCGTGGTGTCCTCGGCGTCGATGCCGAGACCCTTGACGAACGTGCGATCCACCTTGATCGCCTCGACCGGGAAGCGTTTGAGGTAGGTCAGTGACGAGTAGCCGGTGCCGAAGTCGTCGACGGACAGGTGCAGACCGAGGCTGCGCAGGTTGCGCAGTGCGATCGTGGCCGCCTTGACGTCGCTCATCAGTGCGGTCTCGGTGATCTCCAGCCACAACGAATCGGCCCGCACACCGCTCTCGGCCAGTGCCTCGCGCACAACGTCGTTGAAGCGGGCGTCGATCAACTGGCGGACCGACACGTTGACGGCCATCGTCACGTTGGCCAGCGACGGCACCGACGTCTGCCAGCGGCCGAGTTGGGTCAACGACGCTCGGAGCACGTTCGCGCCGACCTCGCCGATCAGACCGGTCTCTTCCGCCATTGGCAGGAACTGGTCCGGGCCGAGCAACCCGCGATCGGGGTGCCGCCAGCGGGCGAGCACCTCGAAGCCGGTCAACTGGCCGCTCGCCAGATCGACGATCGGCTGGTAGTACGGCACGACCTCGCCGCGCTCCAAGCCATGACGCAGCTCTCCCGACGTTCGCAGCGCGAGCACCGATGTCTCGTGCGCCCCCGGCGCAAACACTTCGATGCAGTCCCGACCCCGCGCCTTGGCCCGATACATCGCCGCGTCGGCGTCGCGAAGGAGCTCGTCCGCGGTCACGCCGGGACGATCGGCGAACGCGATGCCGATGCTGCCCGACACGAACAACTCGGCACCGTCGATCATCAGCGGCTGCATGATCGCCTGGCGCAGTCGCTCGGCGACGTCGGTCGGCGATATCTCGGTCTGCAGGCCGTCGAGCATGACGATGAACTCGTCGCCACCGAAGCGGCCGAGCATGTCACGATCGCGCACGACGGAGCGCAAGCGCTCGCTCATGCCACGCAGCAGTTCATCACCGACAGCGTGTCCGAGGCTGTCGTTGACGACCTTGAAGTTGTCGAGGTCGATGAACAGCACCGCGATCGAGCCGAGCTCGGCACCGTCCAATCGTCGGCGGAGCTGTTCCAGGAAGTGGGTGCGATTGGGCAGCCCCGTCAAGACGTCGTGGCTCGCCGCCCACTGCAGGTGCGCAGCAGCGCGGCGCTGATCGGTGATGTCCTGGATGTGCGCGATCGCCATCTCCTGGCCGGTCTCGCCCACCATCCGGCCGATCGACGCGTGAGCCCAGATCAACTGGCCGTCGGGGCGGATGAACCGCTTGTCGAAGCTGGTGCCGAACGGGCCACCCTCGTCGATGCCATTCATCGCGTTTGCCGTCTGCGGCCAGTCGTCGGGGTGCGTGATGCTGCGCAGCGACTTGCCGATCAACCGGTCGCGGGTCGTGCCCAGCATCTGCGCGAGCGCGTCGTTCACGTCGATCAGCGTGAAGTCGGCCACCGACGCCATCGCCATTCCCGTCGGCGCGGACCGGAACGCGAGGCGGAACCGGGTCTGGGCCTGTTCGAGCTCGCTGGCCCGCGTCAGCTGCGTCGTCACGTCGCGCAGGGTCATCACGATCCGGTCAGCGTTCGCGACAGGCGTCCGCACGTCGGTCGTGACCATCACCGACGAGCCGTCGACGTGAGGCACGCGAAACGTCGGCGGCGTGTTGCTCTCGCCGGCGCGCAACTCCATCAGCGACTCGTAGAAGTCACGGCGGTCCTCCTCGGCCACGACCACGATCAGCGACCGACCGAGGAGGTCGTCTCGCGACCGACCGGTCAGCTCGAGCATCACCTGATTGAGGTCGAGGATCGATCCATCGGGCGACAGCACAACCACCGCCTCGGGCAGATCGTCGAGCAGGTTGCGCAGGTTGGTCTCGATCTCGGCCAGCTGCTCGACGTGGAGCTCGAGTCGCCGGCTCAGAAATCCCGACTCGAACCACGCCGCGACCTGGGCCACGGCCATCACGACACCGAGCGCCATCGCGATGAAGATGCTCACGATGGTCGCGTCGCGGTGTTGGATCAAGTAATGCCACGTCGCCAGCCAGAGCGCGGCGATCAGGGGCACGTTGACGATCACCAACCGGCCGAGGCTGGAGCCGGTCGAGTCGTCGCCGATGCGGTGCGGGAGCACCGTGGCCACTGCCATCAGCGCGAACGTGACGAGGTAGAAGCCGTGAGCGATGGAGTACAGCGGCAGGTCCTCGGAGAACCACACCGTCAGCAACGAGTCGCCGGCGACGAG
Organism: Actinomycetes bacterium; assembly: GCA_031410915.1. Lineage (GTDB taxonomy): Bacteria > Actinomycetota > Acidimicrobiia > Acidimicrobiales > Ilumatobacteraceae > WLMZ01. The sequence continues at coordinate 36,740 of JANNZY010000057.1, read as the reverse complement.
CACGATGCCGGCCAGACCGGCGACGGCCACCACCGGCGAGCGGTGCTTGACGAAGATCAGCAGCGCAATCGCGATCACGAACGCCGTGCTGATCGGCACGCCGGCCAGCATCACCATCGTGAAGTTGTCCTCGCCCGCCGCGTCGGGGGCAACGCCGAGCTCCCAAACCAGGAACCCGATCGACATCGACAGCACCATCGCCTCGGCGACGATGGAACGGAATGGGCGCACGCCGCGCTCGTGATGGACCAGCTTCATCAGCCCGATCGCGGTCAGCACCGACCAGCCGACGAAGCCGATCGTCGCAACCGACACGGTGGGGTCCATGTCCAGGCCGAAGGCGAGGATGATCCACGCCACCTGACCGAGTGCCCACATCGACGCACCTGCTGCCAGCCACCACCAGCCCCGCGACTCCGGCGACGCCTCGCGCCCGCTCAGCGCGCGGCGTATGCACAGAAAGACCGCCAGCAACGGCAGGACCAGTTCGGAGACGTCGGCGAGCATGCCCCACTCGTCGGAGTCGAATCCGTGACGAGCAACCTCGACGATGTTCAACAACGCGCAGATCAACACGGCCGTCGCCACGACGAGACGCGGACGCGCCAGCAGTCGATGCCACGCCGAGTCCACGACCTCCACCGATCCCACCATGTGCGCCATTCCGATCACCACGCCGTGGTTCACCGCGCTCGTCGCCACGAGCCCGGCCACCACTCAGCGTGGTGGACTGCACACCTTACAGCATTTGTCGTGCAAAGTCATCGATCACCGCTGGTCACGCCGCCAGTCGAGCAGTCGTTGGCGAACGGCATCCTCGCCCAGGATGCCCTCCTCCATGCGCAATTCGAGCAAGAACTTCATCGCCTGGCCAACGGCCGGACCCGGGGCGAGTTCGAGCAACGCCATCACCTCGGTCCCGTCGAGCTCGGGGCGGATCGCCTTCAACTCCTCCTTCGCCGCCAACTCGGCGATGCGACGCTCCAGCTCGTCCATCCGCCGGCTCAGCATCTGCGCCTTCTTCTCGTTGCGCGTGGTGCAGTCACAGCGGGTCAAGACGTTGAGGTCCTGCAGCAACGGACCGGCATCGACCACGTAGCGGCGCACCGCAGAGTCCGTCCAACCTTGCTCGTAGCCGTGGAAACGCAGGTGCAGCGCGACGAGTTCGGTGATCGCCTCGACGTCGTCATTGCTGTAGCGCAGCGCCTGCAGACGGGTGCGCGTCATGCGCGCCCCGACCACCTCGTGATGGTAGAACGTGACGCCCTTGCCCTTCATGAAGCCGCGCGTCTTTGGCTTGCCGACGTCGTGGAACAGCGCCGCCAACCGGGTTCGGCGGAAGTCGAAGTCGCGCGGAAAGTCCTTCGTCACGTTCTCGACGACGGCGATGGTGTGGGTCAGCACGTCTTTGTGTCGATGGATCGGGTCCTGCTCCAATCGCATCCCGGGCAGTTCGGGGAGGAACTCGTCGGCCAGGCCGGTGTCGACGAGGAAGAACAAGCCCGCCGCGGGGTGCTCGACCACGATCAGCTTGTCCAGCTCGTCGCGGATGCGCTCGGCGGACACGATCGACAGCCGGGAGCGCAGCGCGGCGACGGCGGCGACCAGCTCGGGTGTCGGTTGCAGCTCGTAGCCGGCGATGAAGCGCGCCGCGCGCAACATGCGCAGCGGGTCGTCGCTGAAGCTGACCTCGGGATCGAGCGGCGTGCGCAACGTGCGAGTCATGAGGTCAGTGGCGCCGCCGAAGGGATCGACGAGCGTCGGCGAGTGCGTGGTCAGCTCCAACGCCATCGCGTTCACGGTGAAGTCGCGACGAGACAGGTCGGCCTCGATCTCGGCGGCGAACGTCACGTCCGGCTTGCGCGAGTCCTCGAGGTAGGCCTCGGCGCGGTGCGTCGTGATCTCGTAGATACGATCGCCCTTCTTGGCCCCGATCGTTCCGAAGCGCTCGCCCTGGGTCCAGATCGCGTCGGCCCAACCGTGCAGGCAGGCCTTGATCTCGGCCGGGAGCGCGTCGGTCGTGATGTCGTAGTCGCGGTCGTGTGCGGGACGGTTGATGAGCAGGTCGCGGACCGTGCCGCCGACGAGGTAGATCCGTTTGCCGGCCGCGCTGAATCGCTCGGTGAGCGGCTGCAACTCGGCGAGCACGGGCGCGAAGCGGTCGGGGATCATGGCGCGTTCAGGCTAGGCGGTGAGTCCGAAGGTGTCCGGGTTGCTTTCAGGAGACGGCGGCGTCGGCGATGTCGATCTCGTGCCACACCTGCCGGCACACGTCGATGTAATGATCGCCGGGACCACCCGCCGTCGGTGCCTCGGGCTGCAGGTCGCGCCCGGCAAGCGCGGCGAGCGCGCCGCTGCTGCACAGCCGGAGCGCGTCGAGGTCGTAGCCACCCTCCAGCATCACCAACCGCCGGCCCGGCGGCACGAGGGCGATCGCGCGCTGGGTCAGCAACGAGTAGTCGCCGGCGGACAGGCCGAGCTCGGTGATCGGGTCGTTGCGATGCGCGTCGAACCCGGCGGAGATGATCAACCACGTCGGATCGAACAGTGCCGCACGCGGAACGACGAGTTCGTCGAACGCGCGCAGGTACTGGTCGCCGGTCGCCCCCGGCGGCATCGGCAGGTTCATCGTGTAGCCGTAGCCGGCACCCGTTCCGACTTCGTCGGGACGACCGGTCCCGGGATAGAGCGGCCACTGGTGGAACGACACGAACAGAACGCGCGGATCGTCGATGAAGCACGCTTGGGTGCCGTTGCCGTGGTGCGCGTCGTAATCGAGGATCATCACCCGCTCGCCCTGATCGGCCAGCGACATGGCCGCGACCGCGACGTTGGACACGATGCAGAAGCCCATCGACGCCGTCGGCGTCGCGTGATGGCCCGGCGGGCGTACTGCACAGAACGCTGCGTCACCGGCACCGCTGCGGAGCGCCGCGATCGCAGTGAGACCGGCGCCGGCGGCGAGGCGCGCAGCGTCCCACGAGCCGGCGCTCATCAACGTGTCGGCATCGAGGCGACCACCACCGCGTGCGGCGACGTCTTCGATGTGGGTGATGTAGGCCGCCGGATGAACCCTGCGGAGGGCCTCCATCGGGGCCGGCTCTGGGGCGAGCGCGACCAGTGCTTCCGCGACGTCCGCGTGCTGGCTGCCCTCCATCACTGCGTTCAACCGCTCGGGGCACTCGGGGTGATGACGGCCGGCGACGTGGTCGAGATACGCCGGGTGCGTCGAGAACAGAACGGTCACCCGACCAGCCTATGACTGGATTCGGATACCGTCAGTCACGTGAGTTCACGGGTCCGGACGGGAGCCGCGCCGGTCGAGTGGCCGGTCGTGCTGCGCAGCGGGGACGGGCGCGCCCGGGTCCGCCCCTGGTGGCACGATCCCACCATCGCCCAACTCACGTTCATCGACCACGGCGTCGTGCCGACGAGCACCATCGTTCGGGTCTGGTTGTCCGAGCTCCGCGCGCGCGGCTTCGTCGGTGTCCGCACGGGCGCGGTCAGCGACGCCGGGGCCGACATGTTGCAGCGCCAAGGGTTTGACGAGTTGCAACGGCTGAGCCTGCTCGACCTGTCGCTCGTCGGTTGGCGGCCGGATACCGCCCCAGGGATGCACACCCGCCGGCTGCGCTCCAGCGAACACGCCACCGCGGCCACCGTCGACCGGGCCGCGTTCGGTCAAACCTGGGCCATCGACGCCGACGGCATCGAGGAGACCTGTGAGGCCACGCCGGCGCATCGGGCGCGTGCGGTCGACGGAGAACCCTTCCACCTCGACGAGCTCGCAGGTTACGCCGTCACCGGACGCGCCGATCACACCGGTTACCTTCAGCGTCTCGCCGTCCATCCGCGTGCGCAAGGCCATCACGTCGGCTACAGCCTCACCCGCGATTCCCTGGTCTGGATGCAGCGCCGACGGCTGACGCGGGCCGTGGTCAACACCCACGTCGACAACGACGTCGCATTGGAGCTGTACCGCCGCGTCGGGTTCCGGGTGCTGCCCCAAGGTCTCGTCGTGCTGACGCGCCGGCTGGACGATGTGTGATGATTTTCCGGTCATGACCGTCAGCTCGCGAGTCCGCTCGGCCTTCGCCGCGCTCCCGATGGTGTTCGTGGTTGCGGCCGCATTGGTCTGGACGACGCCGCCGCCCCGGGCGATCGCCGCCACCGGTCTGATCCAACTCGTCCGCCAGGACCTGGCCCTGTCGCCCGACGCACCACTGACGATTCAGTTCACGCCGTCCGAACCGCTCGGTCAGTCCGATGCGATCATCGTCGCCACGTATCCGATGCTGCAGTCCCGCGTCGACCTCGACGTCGCGATCAACGACCCGAGCGATCTCGGACGCAGCGTCGACTCGCTCGAACTCGCGCCGGCCGAAGGTGTGGGCACCGTGACCGACAACGGTGACGGCACGGTGACCGTCACGGTGCCCACCGAGTCCGCGGCGCGCACACCAACCGCGCTGCGGTTCCCCGCCGAAGGCGTGTACCCATTGCTCGTCCGTATCGTCGACGACGTCTCGGGCACGCTCGGTGAACTGGTCACGTTCGTCGATCGCCTCGGTGTCGAGGGGGCGCTGGACCGCGGCGTGCTCGGGGTCGCGGCGATCGCCACCATCACAGCGCCACCGTCCACCGACCTCGACCCGGCACCACTCCCTGCCGATGTGCTGGCGCAGGTGCAGCGCCTGGCTGCGTTCCCGGAGACGGCGCGGCTCACCGTCGACATCTCTCCCGACGTCGTCAGCCGCCTCGATCCTGACACGCTTGCCGGAATCAACGCCGTGCTGGCGCGCAGCCTGGTCGTGTCGACACCTCGCGTCCCGGTAGACCCGTCGGCGGCCGCCGAGGCGGACCTCGCCAGCTTGTACGCGAAGTTGCTGCGCGAGGGCGAGAACGAGATGCGTCGGATGTCCAACGTGTCCACCGACCCGACCGTGTTCGTGTCGCCGCACCCGTTGACCACCGCCGGCGCAGCGCTGTTACGTGGGCTCGGCATCCGAGTCGTCGTCATCACCCCGGACACGTACAGCAACGCCGACGGCACGATCTTCGACTACTTCGACTACTCCCGCCTGCTGCGGACGCGGCTCAGCGACGCCGCCCCGGCAGCGGGCCTGGACGCCTGCGCCGACGACTGCATGCCCACCGCGGTCATCGATCCTGCCACCGAGGCGCGCCTCACCGACGACGCGCTCGAACCGGAGCGCAAGGCGCTGTACCTGGCCGCCGACTTGGTCGTGTGGCGCGACTGGTTGCACGATCTCGATGACGCTCCGGTCACTGGCCACACCGCCGTGCTCGGATTGAGCAATGGTGACGTGCCCGATCCCGACGCCGTGCGGCGAGCGATGGAGATGGCATCGACCACCGGCGCCGTTGCGTCCACCGATCTGAGCGACGCCGAGGACAAGACCGTCGTGCAGATGCGTGACGGCGTCGAACTGGACATCGGTCTGCGCAACGCGGTCACCGTGGACATCGGTGGGCGCAAGGCCCCGCTCCTCGCGCTTGCCGCGGAGGTCTTGCAAGTCAGCTCGATGCTCGTCACACCGAACGGTCGCCAGGATCGCTGGCTCACCACCATCGACTCGCTCTACTCGACCGGGCTGACCGATGCGGACGTGTCGGCCAGCACGGCGTCGATCCGCTCCGAGCTCGGCGCGATCACGTCGGCAATCACCCCGCGCACGCCGGACTCGTTCACGTTGAGCGGGCGTCGCACCAGCGTGCCGATGCGCTTCGAGAACAAGAGCTCGGAGCCGCTGCAGGTGCGCATCCGGCTCAGCTCCGACGCCGACAAGCTCCAATTCCCGGAGAACAACACGATCATCGTCATCGACGCCGGCAAGACGGTCGAGGTGCCGATCCAGATCGAGGCTCGCGCCAACGGCAACATCAACGTTCGCCTCGAATTGCTCACGCCCCTGAACGATCGCGCCATCGGCGACACCATTCGCATGACGGCCAAGGTCAGCACGCTGACCGGCCTGGCCCAGGTCATCACCGGCGGCGCACTGCTGATCCTGCTGACGTGGTGGGTGCGCAACCTCCGCCGCTCGCGCCGCAACCAACGCAACGGCGCAACCGCAGGCCACCCGGCCAACGGCGCACACCCCGACGACGACGCCGTGATCACCGAAGCCGTGATCACCGCAGATCCGGTCGACGAACCGGTCGAGGCGGCGGCCGATGGTGAGACGGACGAGACCGCCGCCCTGACGCGGGCGAAGGCGTCGGTGGAGGGGACGGAGTTCGGCGCACCGGCGTCGGCTACTGTCTCGGACTCGTGACCGTTCGAATCGTGACCGACAGTGCGTGCGACCTGCCGCAGGCCGTGGCCGACGAGCTCGCGATCTCCATCGTGGCGCTCTCCATCCGCTTCGGCAACGAGGAGTTCATCGACCGCAAGGATCTCACCACCAAGCAATTCTGGGAGCGCAGTGCGGCTTCGCCTGTGCTGCCCGAGACCGCCGCGCCACCGCCCGGTGCTTTCGAACAGACCTACCGCGATCTGATTGCGGATGGCGCAACCGGCATCGTGGTCATCTCGCTCAGCGGCGAGCTGTCGGCCACGTTGCAGAGCGCCGAACTCGCGTCGCGAGCGGTCGCCGGCGACGTCGCCATCGCTGTCATCGACAGCTCGTCGGTCACGCTCGGCCTCGGGGTCATCGTGATGGCCGCGGCGCGGGCAGCGGCCGGTGGTGCGTCGTTCGACGAGATCGTCGCGCTTGCCAAGGATCTGTCCGCGCGGACCAAGGTGTGGGGCGCGCTGGACACGCTCGAGAACCTCAAGAAGGGCGGCCGCATCGGCGGCGCGAAGGCGTTGCTCGCATCGGTGCTGTCGATCAAGCCGATCGTCGAGGTCCGTCACGGCAAGGTCGAGGAAGGTGGCAAGCAGCGCACCCGCAAGAAGGCGTTGGCCTTCCTCGTCGAGAAGCTGCGGAGCTACGAGGGCGTCGAGAACCTCGCGATCCTGCAGGCGGATTGCGACGACGTCGATGAGTTCCTGGCCATGCTGCGGCCGCACTACTCCGGCGAGATCATCGTCGGCGACATCGGTCCCGTCGTTGGTTCGCACACCGGCAGGGGCACAATCGGCCTCGCCTTCCAGACTCGCTGAACGCACCACCTGTGCCGTATTGCCCGGTGTGGCGCCCGGATCACCACTAGCGTTGGCGAGCGGAAACATGCCTCCTCCCGTGACACCCCTGCCGCCTCCCGCGCTCCTCGCCCAGCGATACCGACTGGAGCGCCGCCTCGCGCAAGGAGGCATGGCCGAGGTCTGGCTGGCGACCGACATGTCGCTGTCGCGTCAGGTCGCGGTGAAGGTGCTCAAGTCGACGCTCGCCGCGGATCCGGTGGTCGCCGAACGCTTCCGCCGTGAGGCCATCACGGTGGCGCGGTTGAGCCATCCGAACATCGTCGCGGTCCACGACACCATCGACTTCGACGGTCGCCAGGCCGTCGTCATGCAGCTGATCAACGGCAAGAGCCTGCGCCAGTTGCTCGACGAGCAGAAGCGGCTCGGCCCCGAACTGACCATGCACATCGGCTCCTGCGTCGCGTCCGCGCTCGACGCAGCGCATGCTGCGGGCCTGGTGCATCGCGACGTCAAGCCGGGCAACATCTTGATCACGCCCGATGGCCGCGTGCTCCTGGCCGACTTCGGCATTGCCAAGGGCCTCGGCACTGCGGACGACCTCACCAGCGAAAACGTGATGATGGGCACCGCCAAGTACCTGTCACCGGAGCAGGTTCGGGGCAAGAAGCTGGACGGGCGCGCCGACCTCTACGCGCTCGGGCTCGTGCTGTACGAGTGCCTCGCCGGAAAGGTTCCGTTCCTGGGCGAGACGGATGCCGACACAGCCTTGGCTCGCCTGCAGCGCGATCCCACCGATCTCGCCCGCTTGCGGCTCACGCTCCCTTACGGCCTCGCCGCGTTGATCCACGAGTTGCTCGCCCGCAACCCCGACGATCGCCCGTCCACCGGCGGCGACTTGCGCAACCGGTTGACACGCATCGCGAGCGGTGTCGACGATCGCACAACCACGATGACCCCGCCGAAGGGCACCACCGTCGACGCGGACACCGCGGCACCGACGCCGTCGACGAGCCGCGCCGCGCAACCGTTGATCCGGGCCGACTCGAGCACCGGCCAGACCCGCACCGGCGGCACGCCGCGCCAGGGCCCGGCCCGACCGATCAAGGCACCGCCACCGCCACCGAGCCGTGATCGCACCCCCACCACGGGGAGCCCGCGCGGCGTACCCGCGCGTCAGTTCCAGCAGCGGCGCACGCCGACCATCGTCGTCATCGTTCTGCTCGTCGCCGCCGTCATCGTCGGTGCGGTGCTGTTGTCTGCCGGCGACGCCGACGAGCCGAAGGGATCATCGAGCGGCACAGTCGCGCTGCCACCATCACCGGGTTCGGCCGCCGATGTTGCGCGGGCCGGACCGGCCTCCATCGCGCGCGTTGTCAGCTACGACCCGGGCGATCCTCAAGGTGGCGTCGAGAAGCCCGACGATGTCTTCCGCATCACCGACGGCAACCCCGAATCGGCGTGGATGACGAGTTGCTACAACGACAAGTTCTTCAACGGCAAGCCTGGAGTGGGTGTCGTCGTCGAACTGTCGGCACCCGACACCGGCACGTTCTCCGTCGCCGTCAACAGCGCTCCCTACCAGATCGAGTTCTTCGCCAGCGTCTCCGATGTCGGGCCAGGCGACGGCGGCTGGGGCAGCGCGATCCAGGACAAGGCGTTTGCCAACGCGGCCGGAACGGTCAGCGTCACGCTCGCCCAACCGGCCAAGTTCGTGCTGTTCCTGCTTCGCGAGGCCGGACCCGACGATGGTTGCAGCGGCGACTTCCCATTCCGCGGCGCCATCGGCGAGATCACATTCATGTCCGCGAGCTGATGGTCATCGCCTCCGACTCGGACGACCGCACCCTCGTCGTGGCTGCGCAGGGTGGCGATCGAGCGAGTCTCGACACGCTGCTGCGTCGTCACTACAACCGCATCTACGCGGTGTGCCGTCGCGTCACCGGTCACGACGCCGACGCGGCGGATGCCGCGCAGGAAGCGATGATCGCGATCGTGCGCGGGCTCGGCCGCTTCGACGGCCGCAGCAGCTTCGGCACCTGGATCTACCGCATAGCCACCAACGCGAGCCTCGACGAGTTGCGCCGCAAGCGCCGACGACCAGTCTCCGCATTACCCGCCGATCGAGACGGTGGCGGGACAACCATCGAGGTCGCCGACCCCGACGCGGGGATTCGAGTCGACGGTCTCGGCGACCGACTGCTGCTCGACCGCGCCCTGGCCGAACTCGCCGAGGACTTCCGGATCCCGGTCGTCCTGCGCGACGTCGGCGACCTCGACTATGCCGAGATCGCAGCCGTCCTCGGCGTGCCCGTCGGCACGGTGAAGAGTCGCATCGCTCGGGGTCGGGCAGCGCTCGCAGCCGCCCTCGGCCACGACTTCGGGAACCAGCCCGACCCTGACGAACGTCCAACCACAGCATCATGACCGAGGAACTCCTGCCCCCCGACCGCACGCTCGCGAGCGCCGCCTTCGACAACGAGGTGACGGCGGACGAACGCGCCCAGTTCGAGACGTCGCCCACGCTGCAGGCCGAGCGCGACGTGTACGCATCCGTGCGGGCGCAGCTGCGCGACGTCGACGTGCCGGCAACGATCCGAGACAACGCGATCGCTGCAGCACTCGTCGCATTCGACTCGCTCGGCGCTGTCGGCAACCCGCAGACACCCGCCCGCGTGGTCCCGCTCGCGCCACGACGCGAGCGTCGCGACCGGATGCGCGGATGGCTCGCCGGCGTCGCTGCCGCGGCCGTCATCGGCGTCATCGGCCTTGCCGTCGTCAATCGTGGCAACCAGGACGACGACAAGAGCGCAAGCCTCGACACGCGAGCCGCGTCCATCGCCTCCACGGCGGCGGCTACCGAGTCCGCCGAGGACAGCGCCGGGAAGTCGCCCGCTCTGAACAGCAGCGCGGGCGGCGCCGCCGACACCACGATCGTGGCCTTGGACGCGCCGGCCGCGGCACCGCTCGACGGCCGGCCGGTCTTCGAATCGCCCGAGCAGATCGCAGACGTCTACGGCACCGGCGATGCCGCAGCGGACACCACGGCCGCGGCGGTCGCGGATTCGGCCGCACCCGCCGCCACCACCGAGGCAGCCACGCAGATCGCGGTCTGCGCCGCCGATCCCGCGCTCGGCGACATCGCCGCGATCTATCGCGGCGAGCCGGTCATCTTGCGCTTCCGCATGGACGACGAATTGCGTGTCGTCGACGTGATTCCCGAGGCCACATGTGTCGTGGCCGAGACGATCCCGCTCGGCTGACGGCTTCGTCGCCGCGGCGCGAGCGTTAGGCTCCAGCGCATGCCGGGTAACCCCTTGAACGACCCCAACTGGGCCGCGAGCCTCGCCGACACGATCGTGCGAGTGGTCGGATCCGTCCGCGACAAGACGACCAAGCCGGTGCTCACCATCGTGCGCTACGCGATCTTCGGGCTCGTCGCGGTGTTCGGGGGCGGCGTCGCGCTGGTGCTGCTCGTCATCGCCGGACTGCGCGCGTTGCAGGACCTGATCGATCTGCTCGCGCCGCGGCGCGACGCCGCGTGGATCTCCTACGCGGCACTCGGAATCATCTTCAGTGTCGTCGGGTTGGTGCTGCTGAAGAAGCGCTTTCCCGTCGCACAGGAGACACCCACATGACTCGCCGTCAGGTCATCATCATCGGATCCGGCCCGGCCGGACTCACCGCCGCCATCTACGCCGCACGCGCCAATCTCGCCCCGCTCGTGATCGAGGGCGAGCCGAGCTCGACCAGCGATCAGCCAGGTGGTCAGCTCATGCTCACCACCGAGGTCGAGAACTTCCCCGGCTTCCCGATGGGCATCATGGGTCCCGAGCTGATGGTCAACTTCCGCGAGCAGGCGTCGCGCTTCGGTGCCGAGTTCATCACGGCCAAGGCAACGGCGATCGATTTCTCGGAGCGACCGTGCAAGGTGTGGGTCGGCAAGGACCTGTACGAAGGTGACGCGATCATCGTGTCCACCGGCGCGCAGTCGTTGATGCTCGGCTTGGAGGAAGAAGCGCGCCTGCTGGGTCACGGTCTGTCCACATGCGCGACGTGCGACGGGTTCTTCTTCCGGGGTCAAGAGATCGCAGTCGTCGGCGGCGGTGACAGTGCGGTCGAGGAGGCCACCTTCCTCACCAAGTTCGCATCGAAGGTCACGATGATCCATCGCCGTGACAGCCTGCGCGCCTCCAAGATCATGCAGGACCGGGCACACGCCAACCCGAAGATCGAGATGCACTGGAACGCCACGGTCACCGCCCTGCACGGCGAGGACAAGCTGTCCGGCGCCACCGTTCGCGACGTCAACACCGGCGTCGAGACGGTCCTTGCCGTGACCGGCCTGTTCGTCGCGATCGGACACCGCCCGAACACTGATCTGTTCAAGGGTGTCCTCGACATGGAGGACAACGGCTACATTCGCACCCAGCCCGATTCCACGTACACCAACATCGACGGCGTCTTCGCCTGCGGCGACGTGCAGGACTACACCTACCGCCAGGCCATCACCGCTGCGGGCTCGGGTTGCATGGCCGCAATCGATGCTGAACGCTGGCTGGAAGCCCAGCACGGCTGATTACCCGACCATTTCGATCGGGAATGCCAGCCGCCGCAGCGGTGTTCCACTGGCTAGCATTACGCTCCCATCGAAAGGAAGCCATCATGGCCGACGGCATTGTTACCCTCACCACCAGCACGTTCGACGAGATCATTGCCTCAGCGGACACGCCTGTCGTGGTTGACTTCTGGGCGGAATGGTGCGGCCCGTGCAAGATGATCGCTCCGATCCTGAGTGAGATCGCCTCGGAGCAGTCGGGCAAGGTCACCATCGCCAAGCTGAACGTCGACGAGAACCCCGATCTGGCGATGCGCTTCAACGTGATGAGCATTCCCACGCTCCTCGTCTTCAACAACGGCGAGGTCGCCAAGCGCCTCGTCGGTGCCAAGGGCAAGGGCCAACTACTGCAGGAGCTCGACGAATTCCTTCCTACTTCCCTCTGACCCCTGGTCAGCGCGGAGAGGCCATACGCGATCTGCAACGCCGCCTCGGCGCCGCCGGGTTTCCGCCCGCCACGGTCGCCGAGGCGGGCCTGTTCTGTGCCGACACGGAGTCGTGTGTTCGCGCCTTTCAGCGGACCCGCGGCCTCGTTGTCAACGGCACGTGCGATCGTGACACATGGGCCGGTCTGGTCGAAGCATCGTGGCGCCTCGGTGACCGCCTGCTCTTCCTCGCCGCGCCGAACATCCGTGGTGACGATGTCGCCGACCTGCAGAATCGCCTCGGCCGGATCGGCTTCGATTGTGGCAAGGTCGACGGCATCCTCGGCCCGCTGACCGCCGATGCGCTGGTCGACTTCCAGCGCAACTGCGGTCTCGTCATCGACGGAACGTGCGGGCCGGTCACGATCAAAGCCCTCGACCGAGTCAGCCGCCAAAGTGGTTCCGGGCCCGGTGTCGCAACCGTCCGCGAACGTGACCGATTGCGGGCGTCGTCGTCGTCGCTGCGTGGCCTCCGGGTCGTCATCGGACAGTTCGGCGGACTGGGTACCCTGACACGGGCCCTGACTCGCGAGTTGCGCTTGTCCGGAGCGATCGTCATCACTGTCGACGAGCCCGATGCTCGCGCCCAAGCGGGCGCAGCGAACGCCTTCGCGGCCGACGTCTATCTCGGCTTCGACTCGCGCTCTGATGGCTCCGACCGTGTGGCGTTCTACGCCGTGCCGCAGTTCGAGTCTGCCGGCGGGCGATCACTTGCCGAGCGCGTCGCCACAGGCCTCACAGATGTCCATGGCCACACGCCGTGCGTGCAAGGCGCCCGGCTGCAGGTGTTGCGCGAGACCCGAATGCCGGCGATCGTGGCCTCGGTCGGTCACGTACGTCGAACAGTCGACCAATCATCAAGTGTCGCCCTCGCGGTGCGAGTCGCCCTTCAAGCGTGGGCTGACAAGCCGCTCTGAGTCCGCCGGAATATGCTGTGAGCAGGATGTCGAGAGTTTATCCACAGCCTTGTTCACACGATGTGCGTAACCCTCACGCGCGAGCTACAGGCAAGCCTGAGAGTGTCCAACGTCACATCTACAGTTCGTCGGACAGACTCAGGGCACTGAATCGGAGGATCCCTCGACCATCACTCGATAGATCCGCTCCAAATCCTCGAGATCTGCGAAGTCGATGGTCACGCGACCTCGCCTGGCCCCCATGGAGACCGCCACCTTGGTGTCGAGGTGCTCAGCGAGCAGGTGCTCGAGTTCGAGCAGGCCGGGTGGTCGCAGACGGGTGACGGGTGTGAGGCCGGCGCCATCCTGGGTTCCTGGCGCTGAACCCGCATCTGTCGAGTCGTCCCCTGACGCGTTCGGGCCTCCGCTGCGCTCGCGGATGGCGTCCTCGACCGATCGCACTGACCAACCTTCGGAAACGGCTCGCTTGGCCAAGTGCTCTTGAAACGCACGATCTGCGCTACCGAGCAGCGCACGAGCATGCCCGGCCGAGAGCCGGCCATCGGCGAGCAGATGCTGGATTGGTGGCGGCAACGACATCAACCGCAAGGTGTTGGTGACCGTGGAGCGACTCTTCCCGACGCGCGTCGCGACTTGCTCGTGCGTCAACGAGAAGTCCTCGATCAATTGCTGGTAGGCCGCCGCCTCCTCGAGCGGGGTGAGGTCCTGGCGATGCAGGTTCTCGACGAGCGCCTGCTCGATCGAGCTGAGGTCGTCGGTCCGGCGGACGATCACCGGAATCGTGGTTAGCCCGGCCCGACGCGCCGCGCGCCACCGACGCTCGCCGGCTACGAGTTGGTAGCGGCCGTCGCCGACGTCGCGCGCCAGTACCGGCTGAAGCACGCCGATCTCACGAATCGACGCCGCCAGCTCGGCGAGCGACGACTCGTCGAAGTGCAGGCGGGGCTGATTCGGATTTGGCGTCAAGGAGTCGATGTCCAGCTCGGCGAGGAAGGTGGGATCGTCGTCATTGGCAGCATCGTGCCCGGCGATCGAACGCATGTCCGACTCCGACGGAATGAGCGCTCCCAAGCCCTTACCGAGTCCCCCGAGGCGTGCCATGCTCACTCACCTCCTTCGCAACCAAGCGATACGCCACCGCACCGCGCGACGACGAATCGAACGTGATGATCGGTTGGCCGAACGACGGTGCCTCGGACAAGCGAACCGTGCGCGGGATCACCGTACGTACCACCTTCTCACCGAAGTGATCACGCACCTCGCGCACCACCTGATCGGCGAGCTTGGTGCGAGCGTCGTACATCACGCACACGATGGTGCTGACGGTGAGGGTCGGGTTGAGATTGCGGCGGACGAGGTCGACGTTGCGAAGCAGTTGACCGAGACCCTCCAGCGCGTAGTACTCGCACTGGATCGGCACCAAGACTTCTGTTGCAGCCGTCAGGCCATTCACCGTGAGCAGACCGAGTGAGGGTGGACAGTCGATCAGGATGTAGTCGTATTGATCCTGGACCGCTTCGATCGCTCGCTTCAAGCGGTTCTCACGGCTGAAGGCAGGCACGAGCTCGATCTCGGTGCCGGCCAGATCAAGACTCGCCGGCGCGACGAACAGGTTCTTGACCGCAGCCGGCTCGATGCAGTTCTCGAGCGGCACCTCATGCATGATCACGTGGTACATCGAGGTCTCCAGGCCACGGTTCTCGATGCCGAGGCCGGTGGACGCATTCCCCTGAGGATCGAGGTCGATGATCAGCGTCCGGAATCCGAGCTCTGCCAAACACGCGCCGAGGTTCACCGTCGTCGTGGTCTTGCCCACGCCGCCCTTCTGGTTGGCGACTGCCATGACCCGGGGCAGCGGGTACATCGCCTGCGCTGGCGGTGCGGTCACGTCCGGGTCAGGGCTGTGCTCATGATCCTGCACATCTGTCATCGTGCTGGCATCCTTTCGTCGACACAACAGCGTCGCGCGCCGCCACTCTTCGGCTCCCGGCGACGTCTGGGGATGCAGACTACCGGCCAACGTTCCAACAATCAGGGACCACGGGCCGAAACCCTCAATCAGACGGAGCCGCCGATACCTGTTCGACTCTGGCGATACGTTCGGCCACCACCGTCGAGCTGTGTTCCACGTGAAACACACCGGACCGGAAGCGAGGCAGCCGTCAGTCGATGCCCCTGGACGTTCAACCAGAGACGACCTAGATCGGGGGCTCACCGCAAGCATGGCGCACGGCACCGGTACATCCACCCAAGGCTTCCCATCGGCGGTCCGCTGTCCTCGACGCGTCTGCGAGCGTCGCCGTATCCACGGCGAACTCGCCGAATCCAACCGGCCGGTCGTCCCGCCATCCACTGCTCCCTACCTTTCGTGGCCTCGTGAACAACCGTCTGCGGGCATCCGGTCCAGCGGCCAGCTTGCGATGCATCCGGGCGATCGCGCTGACATTCGCAGCTCCTTCAATTTCGAGATCGCTTCGCGTGAACAGCGGGTCTGCCGCCTGCCATCGGCTGGGTCCCTCCTCCCGTGTTCCACGTGAAACAGCCGGTCCGCGGGCATCAGGTTCCATGCAAACTCGCGTATGGCGGGCCAGTCGGACCGACATTCGCAAATCCTTCTCACGACACGATCGCTTCGCGTCAGTGGAGCGAGCTCCTCGTGAGCCGGCAGCAAACTCGCAGATCTCCAACGAACCGTTCGGCCATGCCATCGGCTGGGTCCCCCCTCCCGTTCCACGTGAAACAGCCGGTCTGCGGGCATAGGTTCCGCGGCAAAGTCGCGGCCGGGCCAGTCGGAGTGACCGCAATCCTTCTCACGACGCAATCGCTTCACGTCACAGGAGCGAATTGCTCGTGGGGCGGCGGCAAACCACACAGATCTCCAACGACCGTTCGGCCCTGCCATCGGCTCGGTCCGTCCTCCCGTGTTCCAGGTGAGACAGTCCGGTCCGCGAGCATCGCGTCCAGCAGCGAGCTCGCGAGGGTATTGCCGCTTCGTTCGGGCTGCCATATCGGTCCTTCCACTTCGCGGGACGGGGCGGTCGGCGACCTCGTGGTCCAGCGGCGACCTAGCCACCGCTCCGAGCCAATCAGGCGCCAATTCACAGGCCTGCATTGCGGAGCGACAAATTCGCCGCCGTCTCGCCCTGAATCGTGGTTCACGACGCGTTCCTCGCACGGCGCGATCCAAACCTACCCTTCTGTGGCGTCGCCGGTACGGGGTGTCGACGATGCCTTGCATGGCTCGTGGCTGAAGCCCACGTCCGCCCTCGACATGGCAAGGCGAATGTGGCAGCGGGTTCTCGGGTGATGGGTTCACGGAACGGCGCCAGACGGCACTCGATCTCGCGACTCGTCATCTGACGGCGGACGCAAGTCCGACCGCTTCGGTCCGCCGGGAGGGCTGCCATGACCCTTCGCCGGCTCGACGGACCGCCCGCACGAGCGAGTGAACTCTCCTGCAGCATGAACGAAGTTCTCGGTTCACGACCCGCAGACTTCACGACACGGAATCAAACTGGGACGGGCACGCCGACCCGGCGCGGTGCCGACGGTTGGATTCACCGGCAGATCCAGCGCCACGGCTCCACAATCGAGCGCTCGAGAACGATCGCCACGGCGTGACCGCTACGAATCACGGCTCCGCACACGAGATTCGCACACTCAGGTGATCGCTCAGCCTCAAGCACCCTCCGAGTGAACAGTCACGCGCTTTCGTCCGTTTCCAGGACACGGCAGCGGAGAAGATGAACGCCGTCAGACTCGTCTGCCGCCGAGGGGTTGTCGACCAACGCTCGTCGCCCGAGTGGGTTGAGCGTAGGCACCCGACGGCGAGTCCACGCGGACCGGACTCCCCATCACCCGCCCCCGACCGCGAACGGGTTCACCGACAGAGCCCAATGAGAAGGGCGGCTCACTGGGTCGGAAGGGGTGGTTTCACTCAGTTACCCAGGACACGATCATCCCGAGAGAGCGAATGGCCGCTCTGGCTGACTGGTGTCGATGACGTTTCACGTGGAACATTCGCACACACCCTCCTCTCCAGGGCAAGGGAACGGATGAATTTGGCATACCCGCAGGATGTCCCGGCGTCCTGGAGCGAGTGACGCTGACGCAGCCTGGCTTCTTGAGAGCCACGCCCCGCGGCTTGGGTTGCGAGCGATCACAGCTGTGGTGGCCTGGACCATGCGAATCTTGCGTGGCTGACCGCTGCCGTGTACTGCGGGCCGACGTCGTGGGCCGTCGCTGCAGTTCACAGCAAGGCACAACGCCTATCATCACGACCGCGGGCCGTGAGGGCCTTCCAAGGAGTCTGTCTTGCGAGGCCGGGGGGTGGCTGAACGGAACCAGTCTCTCCTGACTCGCACATGACGCAATCATGCTGGTCGACGGACGGCGATCCCGACGTCAATGTGCTCCGCTGCCGCGAGTGACGTGCTGGAAGAGGATCCGTGTTGCGTCGTACGACTCGGTCGTGCGGGCGTCCGTCGGAAACGGACGCGCGGCCTTCAGCAGCCCTCACCAACCCAGCCGCCGGTGGCTTCACGTCGAACCGCCGGGGGGTCGCAATGGGGGAGCGGAACTTCGTGGCTGAATCCGGGTTGGTCCGAGACGGACGACGATGCTCGCACATCATCCGATACCCCTCGTACGTGACGTCAGGGGTGGTCGCCAGGAGGATACGCAACCCGGTCGGTCCAGGTAAATGATCACGTGCGCCGAGATCCGATCCGCCGCGTCTTCTCGACGCGGATGTCCAGGTGACGGCGCTGCTCAGGTGAGCTGACGGTCGAGTCGTTGGACGTGGGGGAACGACCGCAGCGACCTGGTGAGGCCCAGTGCGACGAGCCCATCGTCGTCCCACCGATCTTCCATCGATGACGGAGGAGGCTCGGAGACGATGACCACCCCGCCGTCTCGAAGGAACGGTTTGGCACAGCCCGCGGTCAGCATCGGGGGACCGAACGCACGCGCGGTCACGACGTCGAACCGCTCCCGGTATGCCGCGTCGCGCGAGAGCCGGACGACGTCGTCCGTCAGCACCTCGACGCGGTCGTCGAGGGCCAGACGGGCTACTGCCAGACGCAGAAGATCCATCCGTCGCTCGCGTCGGTCAACCAAGGTGAAGGCCACGCCAGGCCGGCGCACAGCCAGTACCAACGCAGGTAGGCCTCCACCGGAACCGAGATCGATGACGCGCCGTGCGTCGACGGGAAAAGCCGCCAGAAATGATTCGGCATGGCCAACAGCGTTGAGCAGGGACGTCTCGCCGTGTGCCCCGCGCTCGCGCAGGGAATCGAGAACCTCGAGGAGTGCCTCGTCAGCCATTCGCCGGAGCGATGACGACCCGGCGATCCGGATCGTCGCCCTCGGACCGAGTCACGACCGTGGCGTGATCGGTGAGAACGTCGTGGATCACTTTGCGATCAGCGGACGGCATGGGCTCGAGCGCACGAGCCTCACCACTGGCGGTCACCTGCTCGGCAATTTGCAGGGCAAAGCGCGACAGTGCCTCGCGGCGGCGCTCGCGGTAGCCACCGACGTCGACGCGCAGTCGCGTGTCGTGATCTCCGAGACGGCGTTGTGACGCCACGCGGGTCAGATCCTGGATCGCCAGCAGCGTGTTCCCGCGCGGGCCGACCATGAGTCCGAGATCGCTGCCGCTGACGGTGAGCTCGAGGTCGTCGCCGTCCTCGCGCAGAGCGACGGTGCCACTCAGGCCGAATGCTGCGACGAGGTCCCCGAGGAACTTCTTGGCCTCGTCGCCAACTGCTTGTGCGCTCACGGTGGATTCCTCTCGGTCTGGCTTCGGGGTGGACTCACGTCGTGGCGGACGAGCCGCCTGCTTCGGGCGGTCGGTGGCCGCTACGGTCTCGGTGCTCGCGCCGTTCGACTTGCGTCCGCCCTGCTCACGGGGTTTGTCCGGAGCGGGAGTGCGACTGTCTCCGGCCTCGCCCTTGTCGCGACGCTTGTTGCGATCGCGGCGTTCCAGCTTGGGGCGCACCGCTGCCGGACGAACACGCGCGCGAACACGTGCCTCGCCCTTGATCCGACCGAACAGCCCACTGCGGGGCTCTTCGATGATCTCGAACTCGGTGTCCTCTTCACCGACGCCGAGTT
Organism: Actinomycetes bacterium; assembly: GCA_031410915.1. Classification (GTDB taxonomy): domain Bacteria; phylum Actinomycetota; class Acidimicrobiia; order Acidimicrobiales; family Ilumatobacteraceae; genus WLMZ01. The sequence goes on along the minus strand of JANNZY010000057.1, from coordinate 17,555 downwards.
GGTCCAGCGCCAGGCCCTTGGCTTCTTCGATTGACTTTCCGGTGGTCTCGACCCACTGCATGTGGCTTCCGTTCGTTGGGTTGCGTCGCGGCGGGGAGTACCGCCGTCGTTGGAGCGTTCGTCTCGGTGCTACTGCTTCGGTGGCTTCGGCCGTGCCGGCGCACCGGGCCGACCTGACGCTGCGGGACGCTGCGGTTTGCCCGCTGTCGGTGTCGGACGATTCTTCGGGGGAGTGACACGCTTGCTCGTCGGCACCTCAGCGGCCGGCTCGCTGCTCTTCGGCGCGATCGCCTTCTGTTTCGAGGCGACCGATTTGGTCGCTGTCGTGCGACCATTCGAGGACGGGCGGCCGGTCGAGCCACCCTTGCGCGCCGTGTCTGCGGCGTCGCGCCGAGCCTGCGCATCGCGCTTGGCCTGGGCGAACATGCCCCCGCCGGTCTCTTGCCCGGAGGCTTTCGCTTCATCACGAGCCCGCTGGCCGGCAGCCTGGGCCTGACGACCGAGTGAGTCCTCGTGGCCGTAGAAACGGCGCGTGATGTAGGCGTTCTGACCGATGCGGAAGATCGCCTGGGTGATGTAGTAGATGACGAGGCCGGTGAGGAAGAAGATCTGGAAGACGGCGAACACCACCGGCAGGTACTGCATCACCTTGGCCTGCGTGGCTGACATCGTCGGGCTGACCGCCGCACGGGAAGCCACCATCTTCTGCTGCGCGAAGTAGAGCAGGCCGAGGATCACGACCAACGCGGCGTAGACGAGTCCCTTGCCGATCGACTCGCCGATGAAGTGCGCCGGGGACTTGGACAGGTCGAGTCCGAACGCAAGCATCTCGTTCTTGCCGTCGAGGCTCTGGTAGAGCTCGGACGACTTGGAGATGTAGCTCGGGTTGAAGGTGCCGTCCGCGCCGAGGTTGCTCAAGCCGTGCAGGACACGGTACATGATGAAGAACACCGGCATCTGCAGGAGCAGCGGAAGGCACGAGGCCAACGGATTGACCTTGTGCTCCTGGTAGAGCTTCATCATCTCTTCGTTGAGCTTCATCCGGTCGCCGCGATGTTGCGCCTGCAGGCGCTTCATCTCGGGCTGGAGACGCTGCATCTCGAGCATGCCCTTGGTGCTCTTGAGCGTGAGCGGGGTGACCAGAATCATCACGGTCAACGCGACGAGACCAATGGCCAATGCGTAGTTGTGCGTGAAGCTGTAGAACTGCGAGACGAGCCAAGCTGGGCCTTCGAACATGGCCTACACCCCTTTCTGGGCGGCATGAGGGCGCGGTTGGACCGCGAGGGGAACGGGATCGAAGCCGCTCGGGCCGAACGGGCGGCAGCGGAGCAAGCGACGAACGGTGAGCCAGAGTCCGCGGCCAGCACCGTGGGTCTCGAGTGCTTCGACTGCGTAGCAGGAGCACGTCGGGGTGAATCGGCATGGCGACGGACGGCCGGCGAAGCCACGCTGGTACCAGCGCACGGCGGCGATCAGGCGGTCGGTCATGCGGGAACGGAGCTGCTGTTGACCACCCTGGTCACGATGGTGGCGATGTCGAACGTCAGTTCGCTGAATGACCGTGACGCGGCGGCGGGAGTGGCCCCGATCAGGTACAAACCAGCTGGTAGATGTGCTTGCTGTTGCAGGATCGCGCGGAGCCGGCGACGCAACTGGTTGCGCGCTACTGCCGGGCCGATGGCGCGACCGATCGCATACGCCACCTCGGGGGGCGACACTGATGGGTCGAGTACGAACGTGCACCACAGCACTCCGGCGCGTGCGCGCGAACCGTTCCGAGACAAACGCTGGAACGAGGCTCGCCCGCGGCAGCGCCTAATCAAGCGGACAGACGGTGGCGGCCCTTGGCGCGACGCGCCTTCAACACTGCACGGCCGCCACGAGTGGACATCCGGGCCCGAAAGCCGTGCTTCTTCGCCCGTTGCAGGTTGTTGGGTTGGTAGGTGCGCTTCATACAAGCCTCCTCGGCTCAGCAGCTCTGGGCTGCGCAACTCAGGTCATCAGGGCGCAAGGAGACAGGCCAAGAGACAGGCAAGGCCTGCGCCACAACTTCACAAGGCTACGGGTTGGTGCGTCACGATGGCAACCAGCAGCTGCTCTGCCGAGGTGGTCGCGGACTTTGCCTGGTCACGCTCAGTTGTCGCCCGCGTATGACAGATCCATGTCAAACCGACTTCGAAACGCTGCTAGCGTGCCCGTCCCTGCCCCCTTGGTCGAACCAAGGCGGCTTTGCCATTGTCCACACTGTGTGGACAATGATGTGGAAACCACGAAGGGGCGGAGAGGCAGGTGCAGGTGAGCGACTACGACCAGGTGTGGACAGCAGTTGCGCAGATCCTGCGTGCACAAGTCTCCGAGGCCGTGTGGTTCTCCACCTTCCAGGATGTGGTCCCGCTCGAGAGCGAGCCGAATGAACTTCGCGTCAGCGCACCGAACACCCATCTGCGCGATCGCATCATGTCGCGTTATCTCCCGCTGGTGAGGGATGCTCTCGAAGAGATCGGTGCCTCGAACCGCTACTTCTTCGTCGATGTCCAGGTCAGCGATGTCGGCGACGAATCTCGCGACGGTGACGCCGAGCCAGAGTTGGCGCTGGCCACGGCCACCGCGGGCGGGTCGATGAGCTCCAACGGCTACTCGTCACGCCCGCCCGAGCACGCCGAGGCGATGCTGGCCGGACTCAACCCGCGCTATTCGTTCGACACCTTCGTGAAGGGCCAGTCCAACCAGTTCGCGCTGGCCGCAGCATCTCGGGTTGCCGAGACCCCGGGCCGCAGCTACAACCCGCTGTTCATCTACGGTGCCGCCGGCCTCGGCAAGACCCACCTGCTGCACGCGATCGGCCATTACGTCCATCGTCACTACCAGCACGACGTCGTCCGCTACGTCAGCACCGAGACGTTCCTCAACGAATACGTCGACGCGATCCGTTCCAACAGCACGACGGCCTTCAAGCGCCGCTACCGCGACATCGACGTGCTCCTCATCGACGACATCCAGTTCATGGAGGGCAAGGAAGGACTCCAGGAGGAGTTCTTCCACACGTTCAACTCGTTGCATGGTGCCAACAAGCAGATCGTCATCTCCAGCGACCGCATGCCGGACGCGATCCCAACGCTCGAAGAACGCCTGCGTGGTCGGTTCAAGTGGGGCCTGATCACCGATGTCCAGCCGCCAGACATGGAGACGCGTCTCGCCATTCTGCGCAACAAGGCTGAACGCGACGACTCGCGCATCCCTCCGGAAACGCTGGAGTTCATCGCGACGCACATCACCAACAACATCCGCGAGCTCGAAGGCGCGCTCATCCGGCTGACGGCGTACGCATCGCTGAACCGCGTTCCGATCACCACCCACCTGGCCGAGACGTTGTTGCGCGACCTGCTCACCGATACCGCAACCAAGGCCCGCACCGACGACGAACTGTTGGCTGAGATGGCCATCATCCTCGGTCAGAGCGTGGAAGCGCTGCGCGGCAAGAGTCGGCAACGGCCGCTCGTCACGAGCCGCCAGATCGCGATGTACGTCTTCCGCGACCTCACCGACCTCAGCTATCCGGCCATCGCTCGGCTGTTCGGTGGGCGTGACCACACCACGGTCATTCACGCCGTCGAGAAGATCCAGCGCCTGATGAGCGAGCGCAAGCAGGTCTACGACCAGGTCACCGACATGACTCAGCGCCTCAAGCAGGGGTAGATGGGCGCGAATGACACCTGTCGGGCACCTGTGCAAACAGCAGGTGAAGGCACTGTGGACACAGCGTCGGCGCCAGGGGACAACGCGATGTTGTCCACTGGGCCGCATCCCCGGACCCGTCATCCTGTGGATCGCTGGGGATAGCGCGGTACCAACGGATCTGCGCCCTACGCTGCTCCGACGGCATGTTGTCCACAATCCACAGCACTTATTAGAACTACTACTTGAAAACATCACCTTCTGGTGAGAAAGGGTGCGTCGTGAAATTTCGCTGCGAGCGCGATGTCCTGGCTGATGCCTTGGCGACGGCAGGTCGGGCCGCCACCGGTCGGACGGGCACGCTTCCGGTGCTCTCCGGTCTGCGCCTCGAGCTCGTCGGCGACAAGCTGACCGTGACGGGCACCGACCTCGAACTCACGATCCAACTCGAAGCCGAAGTCGGCGGCGAGCGCGACGGTGGGGTCGTTCTTCCCGCTCGACTCGCGGCGGACATCGTGCGCTCGATGGGCGCCGGCAAGGTCGAGGTCGCTGTCGACGGCGACGAGGTGTCCATCTCCGGTGGCCGATCGCAGTTCGCCGTGCGCCCGCTGTCGTTCGACGACTATCCGCGGCTCGCGTCGCCGGCATCCAGCGCTGTCACGTTGCCGAGTGCCGAGGTCGGCGAGGCCCTGCGCCAGGTCGTTCGTGCCGCGAGCAGTGACGAGGCGCGCCCGATCCTCACCGGTGTCCTCCTGACCGCCGAGGCCGAAGGCCTGCGCATGGTGGCCACGGACTCGTACCGCCTCGCGGTTCGAGACCTGCCCGGTGCCAGCGTGCTCGGCACCGACCAGAAGGTGCTCGTGCCCGGGCGGGCACTGAACGAGTTGCAACGCCTCGTCGGCAATGCGTCCGAGCTCACGCTGCGCCTCGGCGAACGCGAGGCGACGTTCGAGGTCGGCACCACCCGCCTCACCACCCGACTGATCGAGGGCGAGTTCCCTAACTATCGCCAGCTGATCCCGGCCAGCTACCCGAACAAGCTCACGGTGGCCCGTGACGCGTTGATCGAAGCGATCCGGCGAGTCAAGATCCTCGCCCGTGATGCCACGCCGATCCGGCTGCAGATGTCAGCGGACAGCCTGCGGCTCACGGCGATCACCCAAGACGTCGGCAACGCGGTCGAAGAACTGGACGCGCTCCACGAGGGTGCCGAACTGACCGTGGCGTTCAACCCCGACTACTTCGCCGCAGGGGTCGACGCCGTTGGTTCCGACGAGGTCACGCTCGAGACGTTGGATGCGCTGAAGCCGGCGGTGCTTCGTGGTGTCGGGCGGCCCGAGTACCTGTACTTGGTGATGCCGGTCCGGGTTCCCTGAACCCGCGCTGCCGTAACCTGCACGGGTGCTGGTCCGGTCGCTGCAACTGATCGACTTCCGCAACTACGCGAGTGCCGACCTCACGTTCGAGGAGGGTACGACGGCGATCGTCGGCGACAACGGTCAGGGCAAGACGAACCTCGCCGAATCACTTGCGTACCTAGCCACACTCGACTCGTTCCGTGGGGCGCCGGTGGATGCGCTCATCCGGAGTGGCGCAGAGACTGCCATCGTGCGCGCCGAGGTGCGTCACGACGACGGTCGCGAGCTGCTCATCGAGGCCGAGATCACTCGCAACGGCCGCAATCGGGTGATGGTCAACCGGCAACGGCTGAACCGCAGCCGCGATCTGCTCGGGGTGATCCGAGTCTCGGTGTTCTCACCAGACGACTTGTCGCTGATCAAGGGCGGGCCCGGCGAGCGACGCCGGATGATGGACGACACGCTGGTCGCGCTGGCCGTGAAGCACGACGCGTTGCGACTGGAGATCGACCGCATCCTCAAGCAGCGCAACAGTCTGCTGAAACAGGCCGGCGGTCGGCTGACCGATGAGATCGACATGACGCTGGAGGTGTGGGATACCAAGCTGGCCCAGGCCGGCGAGCAGCTCGGACACGCCCGGGCGACCCTGATCGCGCGGTTGACGCCGATGGTTGTCGAGGCCTATGAGCAACTGGCCGGAACGCCCACAGCGATCGAACTGATCTACGAGCCGGCCTGGCGCCGTTATGGTCTGCTCGCTGCGCTGACCGCAGCGCGCACCGACGATCTTCGGCGCCAGACCAGCACCGTCGGCCCCCAGCGCGACGATGTCGAGTTGACGATCAACGGGCTGCCGGCGCGCACGCACGCGTCGCAGGGTGAACAGCGCTGCCTCGCACTCGCGATCCGGCTGGCTGCGCATCGTCTGATCGCCGACACAGTCGGCAGCCCGCCGGTGCTGGTGCTCGACGACGTGCTGAGCGAGCTGGATCCGTCGCGGGCGAGCGCGCTGCTGACCCACCTGCCCCGCGGCCAGGTCGTGATCACCACTGCGAGCGCACTGCCCCCCGATGCCCACCCGGACCGAGTGTTGCGGATCGTGGCCGGCACCGTGGCGGGTACGGTGACACGGTGACGTTCGAACCGGTGCCGATTCGCGAGAGCCTCGATGTCGTGGTCCGCGGTCTGCGCGGTGGTGCCACGGATGCCCGCTCGATGGGCTCGCTGTTCAGCCGCTGGATCGATGCGGTCGGCCAGCAGGTCGCCGATCACGCCCGCCCGGTGACGCTCGACGGAGACCGTTTGCTGGTTGAGGTCGACGAGCCCGCGTGGGCCACTCAGTTGCGCTTCCTGGAGGCTGAGGTCATCGAACGCCTGCGGTCCGTAGCGGGTTTGCGGGTGTCGCGATTCGACATCCGTGTGAAACGGCGCTGAGAAGGCAATTTCAGACTGTTTCCGAGGCGAAAAAATCCTCGGACGGAACCACGCCGCAAAGGTGATGGATTGGCGCTTCTGTGTGACACCCCTGGGGTAGACTTCAGCAGTGCGATCACGGCTGTTCTTGCAAGGTGCAGCGTCGGTCGCGGATCGGCCGTCCACCCCCGTACAACCTGCTCGCATCGGCCTGTTTCGCCACTTCCATCGATGACGTCGACCGACCTGCCTGACGGACCTGCAGTTCGCCCCCCTTCCATGATTGACGAGGTTCACCGTGTCGCTGACTGACACCACTCCCAGCACGCCGCCGAGCCGGCCGAGCAACCAGGCAACAGGCGACTACGGCGCGAAGGACATCCAGGTCCTCGAAGGGCTCGATCCGGTGCGCAAGCGTCCCGGCATGTACATCGGGTCCACGGGTCTGGCCGGCCTGCACCACTTGATCTGGGAAGTCGTCGACAACGCGGTGGACGAGGCGATGGCCGGCTTCTGCACGCGAATCGTCGTCACGCTGATGGCCGACGGCGGCTGTCGGGTCGACGACGATGGTCGTGGCATTCCGGTCGATCCGTATCCGTCCGGCCCGCACAAGGGCAAGAGCGCGGCCGAAGTCGTGCTCACGGTGCTCCACGCCGGCGGCAAGTTCGGCGGTGACGGCTACAAGGTGTCCGGTGGCCTGCACGGCGTCGGTGTCAGCGTGGTCAACGCGTTGAGCGAGAAGCTGATCGTCGAGGTGGATCGCGGTGGCGACCACTACCTGCAGACGTACAGGAACGGCGGCAAGCCGCAGGGCAAGATGACAGTCGTCGGCCAGACACCGGCTCGCGGCCGCAAGAACGGCACGTCGATCTCGTTCTGGCCGGATCCGCACATCTTCCAGGCCGAGGGCACCGAGTTCGTCGCTCGCACCGTGCTCGAGCGGTTGCAGACGATGGCGTTCCTCAGCAAAGGCCTGGAGATCGTGTTCCGCGACGAGCGCGAGGGCCGTGAGCAGACGGTGACGTACCAGTACAAGGGCGGCATCGTCGATTTCGTGAAGCACCTCAACTCCTCGAAGGAGGCGTTGTTCTCCAAGGTGGCGACGTACGAGGACTTCGACGACCACGAGGGCATGACGCTCGACATCGCGCTGCAGTGGAACACCGGTTACTACGAGGGCATCCACGGCTACGCCAACAACATCTCCACCACCGAGGGTGGCATGCACGTCGAGGGCTTCAAGACAGCACTCACCAGCGTCATCAACAAATACGCCCGGGCCAAGAACTTGCTCAAGGAGAAAGAGGACAACCTCCTCGGCGAGGACATCCGCGAGGGCATCACGGCAATCGTGTCGGTCAAGCTGCGCGAGCCACAGTTCGAGGGCCAGACCAAGGCCAAGCTCGGCAACGTGCCGATGCGCTCGTTCGTGCAGAAGGCGACCAATGAGCGCCTCGCCGAGTGGCTCGAAGAGAACCCGGCCGAAGCCAACCGCATCGTCAAGAAGGGCGTTGCCGCAGCACAGGCGCGACAGGCTGCAAAGAACGCGCGCAACGCGATTCGCCGCAAGACGGCGCTCGCCGGCGCAGGCATGCCCGACAAGCTGAAGGACTGCAGCAGCGGCAACCCGGACGAGAGCGAGCTGTTCATCGTCGAGGGCGACTCCGCCGGCGGTTCAGCGGTCAACGCGCGCGACCCGCGCACGCAGGCGATCCTTCCCATCCGCGGCAAGATCCTCAACGTCGAGCGGGCCCGGCTCGACAAGATGCTGAAGAACCTCGAGGTTCAGTCGCTGATCACGGCGATCGGTGGAGGCGTCGGCGAGGAGTTCAACTCCGACAAGGCCCGCTACCACAAGATCATCATCCTGGCCGACGCCGACGTGGACGGCAGCCACATCCGCACACTGCTGCTGACGTTCTTCTTCCGTCAGATGCGTCCGATGATCGACGCCGGATTCATCTACATCGCGCAACCGCCGCTGTTCTCGACCGAGATCGGCAAGGAGAAGACGTACCTCAAGGACGAGTCGGCCAAGGCCCGCTTCCTCGAGGAACGCCCGAACCACAAAAAGGAGTTCCAGCGGCTGAAGGGACTCGGCGAGATGGACTGGGAAGAGCTGAAGAGCACCACCATGGACGCCGCCACGAGAACCCTGCTGAAAGTCACCATCGAGGACGCTGCGAATGCCGACGACATCGTCAGCATCCTGATGGGCGAAGACGTCGACCAGCGCAAGCACTTCATCCAGACGAACGCCAAAGACGTTCGCTTCCTGGACATCTGATCACACGAGAGCATCATGTCTGACACCCCGGAACCACCGCAGAACAACGACAACACGACACCCCCCGGCGACGACGATTCCTCCGTCGCCCTGCAGCCGTTGCAGGACGAGATGGAGAGCAGCTTTCTCGACTACGCGATGTCGGTCATCACCTCGCGCGCGCTGCCCGACGTGCGTGACGGCCTCAAGCCGGTGCACCGCCGCATCATCTGGGACATGGAGGAGCAGGGCTTCCGCCCCGACCGCCCGTTCGTGAAGTCCGCCCGCGTCAGCGGCGACACGATGGCCAAGTACCACCCTCACGGTGACGGCGCGATCTACGACGCGCTCGTGCGCATGGCCCAGCCGTTCTCACTGCGCCACCCGCTGATCGACTTCCACGGCAACTATGGCAGCCCCGACTTCGGACCGGCTGCTTCGCGCTACACCGAGTGCCGCTTGCACCCGTTGGCGATGCAATTGCTGGCCGACATCGACGAAGAGACCGTCGACATGAACCCGACCTACGACGGCAGCAGAGTCGAGCCGGTCGTACTCCCGGCGCGCTTTCCCAACCTGCTCGTCAATGGCAGCCAGGGCATCGCAGTCGGCATGGCCACCAACATCCCGCCGCACAACCTCGGCGAGGTCATCGACGCGACCATTCATCTCATCGACAACCCCGAGTCGACGCCCGACGACCTGATGGCGTTCGTCAAAGGTCCTGACTTCCCGACGGGCGGCTCGATCCTCGGCCGCGCCGGCATCATCGACGCCTACCGCACGGGGCGGGGCAGCATCAAGATGCGGGCCACGGCCAGCATCGAAGAAACTCGTCGCGGCGGTTTCGAGATCGTCGTCACCGAGCTGCCGTACCAGACGAGTTGCTCGTCGATCGCCGGTCGTATCCAAGAACTCGTCGACGCCGGCGATCTCGACGGCATCTCCGACGTCAACGACGGGTCCGCCGGAGGCAAGACCAAGTTGGTCGTGTCGCTCAAGCGCGATGCGAACGCGAACGTCGTGCTCAACAACCTCTACAAGCTGACCCAATTGCAGACCAGCTTCGGCGTCAACATGGTCGCCCTTGTCGACGGCATCCCGCGCACGGTCAACTTGCTGACCGCGCTCGAGGGCTACGTCCGCCACCAGATCGAGGTCATCACCCGCCGCAGCACGTATCGGCTGCGCATCGCCAACGAGCGCGCCCACAAGGTCGAGGGCCGCATCAAGGCGCTCAATGTCATCGATCAGATCATCGCCCTGATCCGGGCCAGCGATGACACCGCCGCCGCCCGCGACGGCCTGATGGCGGCACCGTTCGAGTTCACCGAGATCCAGGCCCAAGACATCCTCGAAATGCAGCTGCGTCAGTTGACCCGCCTCAGCCGCATCGACCTGGAAACCGAGCTCGCCGAACTGCGTGAGCGGATCATCGAGTTGCAGTCCATCCTCGACGACCCGGTCAAGCTGCGTGGCGTGATCAAGTCGGAGATGACGGCGATCAAGGAAGAGTTCGCAACGCCGCGCAAGTGCCTGATCACGGTTGACACGGGCGAGTTGACCGATCTCGACCTGGTCGACGACACCGAGTTGGTGATCGTCATGACCGAGGCTCAGTACGTGAAGGCTGTTCCCGCGGTCAGCTTCAAGACCCAGGGCCGCGGTGGCCGTGGAGTCAGCGGTGCCAAGCTGAAAGCGGACGACATCGTGCGCCACGTGATCTTCACGACGTCGCATTCGTTCCTGCTGTTCTTCAGCAACCGCGGCAAGGTCTACCGCCTTCGCGCGATGGACATCCCCGAGCGTGAGCGCACGGCGAAGGGCATGCCGATCGTGAACCTGCTCCCGTTGCAGGTTGGCGAGACGATCCAGGCGATCATCGACACCCGCGACTTCGCCGGCGAGCGCTACCTGTTCTTCGCGACGAAGAAGGGGCAGGTCAAAAAGACCGCCTTCAACGAGTACGACTCCGGTCGCCGCGACGGCTTGATCGCGATCAACCTGCGCGACGACGACGAACTCGTTCGCGTCATCGAGACCAGTGGCAGCGACGACATCTTCATGGTCACTCGCAGCGGCATCACCATTCGCTTCACCGAGAGCGAAGTGCGCCCGATGGGCCGCTCCGCCGGCGGTGTGCGCGGCATGAAGATGAAGCCGAACGACGAAGTCGTCAGTGTCGACGTCGCTCGCGACGACACTGCGATCCTGATCGTCACCGAGGCCGGCTACGGCAAGCGCACGCAGCTCGACCGGTTCAACACCCAGGGCCGCGGCGGCCAGGGTGTCATCGGCATCAAGCTCACCGGCCGCAAGGGCAAGGTCGTTGCCGCGTTCATGGTGGGTCTCGACGACGACATCGTCGCCGTGTCGAGTGGTGGTGTCACCATCCGGATGGGTGTTCGCGACATCAGTTCGCAGGGCCGCGATGCCACTGGTGTGCGTGTCATGACGTTGGACGATGGCCAGATCGTGGCGTCTGTGGCGCCGATTCTCGGTTCGGACAGTGACGACTGATCGCTGACCCGCTCGCGACCTCGGTCGCCAGTTGAATTGCACTGACATTCGAGGAGGTCGCCCGTGTTGCGTCCACCACATCGACATCCCGACGTCGCCGATCGCGGCCAGGCGCTGAGCCTGGTCCTGATCGGCGTCGCACTCATCGCCACCATGGCCCTCGCTGTTGCGTCGGTTGGGTCGCACCTCGAACAACGCAGCGCCGCCCAGGCCGGCGCCGACGCAGCTGCGCTCGCCGGCGTCGAAGGAGGTGCTTCAGCAGCGAGCAGGTTCGCGAGTCGCAATGGTGCCGCGATGGTGGCGTACTCCGCAGTCACCAGTGGCACGGGACGCACCGTCACCGTGACGGTGCGCGTCGGCGACGAGCAGGCGACTGCGACAGCGTCCGACGAGCAATGAGCGGCCGGCACGCACACGCGCCCGTTTCCGACGGTCCGGGGTCCGTACACTCGTGTGAGTGAGCTCCAACGACCGGGGAGACGAGCGCCGACTGACCAGGCCGGTACCGCTCGGCCAGCGCGACACGGTCGACCCGCGTGACGAATCGGGCACCAAGCGCCCGACGTCTCGCGCCAAGAGCGGTGTCACTCCCAGCGCGAGCCGGCGCACAGCGACCAGCAACGGCACCCACCACAACGGCGAGCCGGCGGTTGCGCGCGACGCGACACAGGAGGTGCCGGTGTCGCCGCTCGCGCCACCCTCGCCGATCGCCGACGCCGCGCCCGTGGCTCCGGCGCGGTCGAAGCCGGCGCGGACCAAGCCGCCCAAGCCGGTGCGTGGTGCCGAGCGGGCAATGGCCCGGGCACCGAAGATCGACCCCGGCCTCGTCGACCCGTCCAGCCCGATCGACGCGCCCGCAGTGGTCGAGGCCACCCCGCCGCCGCACTACCGATCGGCACCCACCGAACCTGTGATCGCCGCTCCGCCGATGGCGTTGCACCAAGCGTCGCCATCCGGCCTGCCTTCGGGCCTACCCGGGCCGACGTTGTTCGACGGTGACGCCACTGGCGAGGCCAGCTACCCGGTCGCCGACGTGGCCGCGATCCCGCTCGGCGCCAACATCCGGCGCGCGGTCAGCTTCAGCCATGGCGGCCGACGCCGCCGGCCGCGGGTTCGCCGTGTCACCCGGGTGGTGCGCCACGTGGATCCGTGGAGCGTCTTCAAGGTTGCGCTGTGCTTCAGCTTCGTGCTCTACGGCGTGTGCCTCACCGCTGGCGTGCTGCTCTGGAACGTCGCGTACACGACGGGCACGATCGACAACGTCGAGCGGTTCTTCGAGTCGTTCGGATGGGACACGTTCAAGTTCAAGGGCGGTGAGCTGTTCCACAACGCGTGGATTGCCGGCCTGTTCGCAGCCGTCGGCCTGACCGGATTGATCGTGCTCGGCGCGACGTTGTTCAACCTGATCACCGACCTCGTCGGGGGAATCCGGGTCACCGTTCTCGAAGAAGAAGTCGTCGAGCGCAACCCGGCCGCGCCGAGCCCGCTGCTGCGCCGGCGGGTCACCGAGTTCCGCCGGATCAACGACCAGCTCGACGGGTCGGCACCGCCCCCTGGGTTGTGACGATCCGAACCGCGGCCGAGCACGGTTTCTGGTTTTCGTTGCCGCCCGACAGCCGATAACGTTCGGTGCCCGATATCTCGGGGCTATAGCTCAGTCGGTTAGAGCGCATCCCTGATAAGGATGAGGTCCACAGTTCGATTCTGTGTAGCCCCACTGGTGAAAATGCTTCGTCGAGCCATCTTGGCTCTCTCCGCAGCCGGCACGATCGCAGGAGTCCTGCGATTACGGGGCAAGGGTGGCGTCCCCCCGCAACAGGGCGGCTGGCGCGAGCTGTCGACGCGTCCCAAGTGATGCCTGAGGCATGACCGTCGAGGCGACCGTCGCTCTGGTCGGTGCGGGCGTGACCGGCGCACGCATCGCCGAAAGCGTCGCGGCCGCCGGTGTGCGGTTGTTCGTCGTCGACCGCCGGCGCGATCACGCCGACGCTGTTGCCCGGGCCACAGGTGCGACTGTTGCGCGCATCGATCAGATCGACGGTGCGCGAGTCGCCGTGCTGGCGATGCCGGCGCCCCACGCAGCACTGGCCAAGACGCTGCTGAAGCGGAGCGTGTCGGTTGTGTCGCTGAGCGACGCTGTCGACGATGTCGAAGAACTGCTCGACCTGCAGCCGCTCGCGGACGTGAACAACGCCGCGCTCGTGGTCGGCGCAGCGATGGCACCAGGGTTGTCTGGTTTGCTGGCGCGCCATCTGGTCACCCAACTCGTCGATGTCGACGAGATCCACGTCGCGATGCACGGCACCGGCGGTCCGGCATGTGCCCGTCAGCACCACCGCGCCCTCGGCGGCACGTCCATCGGGCTGCACGACGGCGAATGGATCCGCCGCCCGGCAGGCGCGGGACGCGAGCTGTGCTGGTTCCCCGAGCCGATCAACTCCTACGACTGCTACCGGGCCGAGATGCCCGAGCCGCTGCTGCTGCACCGGGTCTTTCCCAGTGTGTCGCGGATGAGCGCACGCATCTCGGCGACGCGACGCGATCGGCTCACAGCGCGGCTGCCCATGCTGCGTCCACCGCACCGCGAAGGTGGTATCGGCGCGGTTCGCGTCGAAGTTCGTGGCGCGCTCGCCACCGGCGAGCGTGAGACGCTCATCGCCGGGACCGCCGTGCGCAGCGGCATCGCAGCCGCGCGCGTCGCAGCTGCGATGACCCGCTGGGCGATCAGCGATGCCGCGTTCTCGGGCGTTGTCGTGCTCGGCGACGAACGGCTGCCGAACGTCGAACTGCTCGACTTCATCCGCGCCGGTGGCGTCAGACTGTTCGAGTTCACCGGCCAGTCCCGAGGCGACGGCATCTGACCCTTCGGCCGTAGCGTGGCCGGATGAACGTGCCCTGGCTGCCTCCTGGAATGACCGCGCTCCTGCCCGGTCGTGGCGAGGTTTTTTATCGCCGCCACGAACACGAGGATCGCGACGCTCCCACCGTGCTGTTGCTGCACGGCTGGACGGCGTCGGCGGACCTGCAGTTCTTCACAGCGTACGAGGCGCTGGCCGAGTACTGCTCGTTCATCGCGATCGACCATCGCGGCCACGGACGTGGGATGCGTCCCGCCGAACGATTCGAGCTGGAAGACGCTGCCGACGACGCGGCAGCGCTCGTCGCGCAACTCGGGGTCGGACCTGTGGTGCTCGTCGGGTACTCGATGGGCGGACCGCTCTCGCTGCTGCTGACCCGCCGCCACCCGGACCTGGTCCGCGCGATCGTCGTGCAGGCGACTGCGCTCGAGTGGCGGGCGACGATCGTCGAGCGAATTCGATGGAAGACCGTGCGGATGATGAGTCCGATCCTGCGCTCATGGGCCTGGCCGTCGTGGTTGCGCGCCGGCCTGCGCCGCATGGCAGGCATGCAGCCGTCGCTGCAGCCGTATGTCGAATGGATCGCCGGTGAGCTGAGCCGCAACAGCGCCGTCCACCTCGTGCACGCCGGGCAGGCGCTGAGCCGCTACGACTCGCTGTCGTGGGCGAAGGCGCTGGGCAAGCCGGCGGCGTCGCTGATCACGACCGACGATCGCCTCGTCCGTCCACGCAAGCAACGCCAACTCGCCGACGCGCTCGGGGCCGAGGTTCGAGAGATCGCCGGCGATCACCTCGTGCCATGGATGGATCCGCAGGGTTTCGCCGAGGCGACCGTGCAGCTTGTCCGAACCGTTGCCGACAGGACCACTACTGCTCGACGATGAGGGCGATGTCGTCCTTGATGGACGCCACCTCGAGGTCGTCGAGGCGCAGCGCCATCCGCTCGACGGCCTGCGTCAAGCGCTCGAGGTTCTCGCGCAGCTCTTCCGACGTCAACATGTCGGCCAGTGCGACGCGCACGCTGGCGATCTCACGCGCCAAGAACTCGGTGTCGCTCTGGGTGCGCTCGGCGACACGGCGGTCGTTGTCGCTCTGCACGCGGTCGCGTGATTCCTGGCGGTTCTGGGCGAGCAGGATCAGCGGCGCCGCGTAGCTGGCTTGCAGCGAGAGCACGAGCGTGAGCAGGACGAGACCACGGTCGTAGGGGTCGAACTGCGCGGACGCGGGAACGACGAGGTTGTACAGGATCCAGGCGACGATGATGAACGTCTGCCAGACCAGGAAGCGAGCGGTGCCGAGGGTGCGGGCGATGGTTTCGCTGAACTCGCCGAACGCATCCGGGTCATAGTGCATCCCCAGGCGGCGTGACTCGCGAGGTGAGGAGAGATCGCTGCGACGGGTCATTTCGACCGTCCTCGTGAAGTCGCTGCGCCACCTCCTGCACCGGCGAGCAGGGGCGAGTTGCTGCGGCGGCGTTGACGCCAGCCGATGGGCAGCGTGCGATCGAGGACGTCGTCAACGGTGATCGCACCGAGCAGCCGCCCTGCGGTGTCCGTGACACCGATGGCCAACATGTTGTAGCTCGCCAACTTCTCGGCGACCTCGAGATCGGGGATCTCGGGTGTGATCGTCGGCTCTTGCTCGAGACACGAACCGAGCTCGGTGCTCGGCGGCTCGCGCAGCAGCCGCTGGAAGTGGACGATGCCGAGGTAGCGCCCCGTCGGTGGACGGTACGGCGGTTGGCAGACGAAGACCTGCGCGGCGATGCTGACCAGCCAGTCGGGGTCGCGGATCTGCGCCAGGGCCTCGGCGACGGTGGCGGTTGGGCCGAGGATGATGATGTCGGGTGTCATCAGACCACCTGCGGTGCCTTCCTCGAACGACAGCAGGTGGCGCATGACCGCGGCGTCGTCTTCGTCCATTGCGTCGAGGATCTTGGTGCGCTGCTCGCCGGGCATCTCGGCCAGCAGGTCGGCAAGATCGTCGTACTCCATCTCGTCGAGCACGCCGATGAGCCGGTCGAGATCGAGGTTCTCGATGATGCGCAACTGCTCGGCCTCGGGCAACTCCTCGAGCAGGTCGGCCAAGCGCTCGTCGTCCATTGCCTCGGCCAGCTGTCGGCGCTGGGCCATCGGCAGCGTGCGGACCACGGCGGCCACGTCGCTCGGGTGCATGTCGCGCATGCTGGCGGCCTCGGCGGCCATCGGTGCGTTGCCGGCAAACAGGCTGGGCACTTCGTCCCAATCCACGAGGCGGTAGCTCGGCCGGCGCCGGAGAGGACTGCGTCGCGAGAGTCGTACCTTGGCGAGCTCCCAGAACGAGCTGCGGCCGTCGGTGCCGAGGCGCAACGCGACGTCGCTGATGGTCTCGTCGCCGATCTTGTGGTCGAGCACGTCCTTGCCGACCAGCAGCTCGCCGGCCTTGGCCTTGAACGGGTGCAGGTCCACGTCCCAGCTCCGAAGCTTGGCGCCTTCGCCGTCGATTGTGCTGAACCGGCTGGAATTGACGAAGATGCGCCGCCGCTGGCTGGTGGCGACGAAGCCGATCACGCGTGGCGCGATGCCGGCGCGCGACGGTACGAGCACGATGTCTTCGATACGACCGATCGTCGCCCCAGCGGCATCGAGGAGCGGCAACCGCATCACTCGAAACGCGTACACGAGATCGCCGGCCACCCCGGAAGAGTACCCGCTGAGCTGCGCAGACGGGTGGCCGGTATCTCGCCGCGCTATGCGCCGAGCTGGCGGGCGACCTCGCCGTAACGGCGGAACCGCTCCGGGTTCGAATCCCGGGACTGGATCGCGTTGTAGAACACGATGCGCGACGCGATGCCCTCGTAGCGCTCGCGCAACGCTGTGGCGAGTCCGTCCCATGTCGCCTCGGTGGTGAACACGGCCATGTGTTCGTCGGTGATCTGCGCGGCCATGCCGGCCATGTCGCCGGCCTTCTGCTTCTCACGCAGCCTCGCCGTCGTGCCCTCGAACCCGGCCTCGTCGAAGATGAACGCGTAGTTCGGCGTGCTGCCGTAAAACGCGATCATGCTGCGCATGTGCTCGCGGTCGCGGGCCCGTTCCTCGTCGGTGTCGCCGACGACGCACATCACGGGCACGATCAGCCCGATGTCGGCCGGGTCGCGGCCAGCCCGTGCGGCACCTTCGGCGACGCGGGGGAGCACCGTGCGGCGCAGGTATCCGGGCTCGCCGATCGGATGGATGTGCACGCCGTCGGCGACCTCGCCGGCCATCGTCAGCATCCACGGGTTGACCGCGGCGATGTCCACCGGCGGCGGTTCGAAAGCGATCGGCCCTGGCGACCACTGCGGCGTCAGGAACGTGAGCTCGTAGAACTCGCCGTGATGATCGAGCGGCGCACCGGCGAATGCGGCGAACGATGCCTTCACCGCGAGGCCACAATAAGCCGCCAGACGCCTCTCGAAGTCCTTGGTGCGCGGGCCGGTGG
>JANNZY010000056.1:0-35526 GCA_031410915.1 Actinomycetes bacterium | reverse complement strand
ATCGCACGGTGGTGGGCACCGATGATGTCTCGGATCACGCCTCCCACGCCCGTGTTCGCGCCGCCGAACGGCTCGATCGCGGACGGGTGGTTGTGCGTCTCGCACTTCAGCGCGTACGTGCGCTCCGGGCCGAACTGCACGATGCCGGCATTGCCGTCGAACGCGGAGACGACGAACGACGCACCGATGTCGTTTGTCGAGCGTCGCAACTGCCCGAGCAACGGGTGGACGCGCTCACCGTCGTGCTCGCCCCCGTCGACGGTGATGTCGGCGCGGAAGCTCTTGTGTGCGCAGTGCTCGCTCCACGTCTGGGCGAGTGTCTCCAGCTCGGCATCAG
Source organism: Actinomycetes bacterium (assembly GCA_031410915.1). GTDB lineage: Bacteria > Actinomycetota > Acidimicrobiia > Acidimicrobiales > Ilumatobacteraceae > WLMZ01. The sequence goes on along the minus strand of JANNZY010000056.1, from coordinate 35,189 downwards.
TCGGGTTGCGACCGATCGAGGCGAAGTGATCGCGGATGACGTGCATCTCGGCGAGGTCCAGCGCCAGGCCGCGTTCGCGGCCGAGCGCGAGCAGCCCATCGTCGTCGGCGGGCATCGCGATCTGTTCGGTGTCGGTGGTTGCTGTGCCACGTGCGGCGAACCCGGGTTCGACGGTGGCGCCGACTGCCCAACGTTCGACGACCGGGTTGGCAAACCGGCGGCGGATCTCGACGTCGTCAGCCGGCTCGGCGAGGTCGATCACCCGGCCGACGGACACATCGGCGACGTCGATGCCGAGCAGCTGCGCGGCATGCGTGACCTGGGCTGCGGCGGTATCGGTGACGCCCGGGATCAAGCCGATGTCGAGCTGCGTCGGCTCGACTGCGACGTCCCAATCGCCGGCCTCGAGCAGGGGATCGACCAGCACGTCGGCCAACCGTGAGCGGTCGCCGGCGGTGGTCCGGCCCTCGATCGTGATGGTCGTCGCGACCGCCGCTGAGTGGTTCGGCCGAATGGTGAGGCGGTGCCGCTCGCTCGTCACAGCGTCGGTCGCAACCATCTCCCCGAACCTAACCAAGCACCCTCCGGCCCACTCGGAGACTGAACGAAAAGTCAATGCCTGCAGCGTCCAACGACCCGTTTCCGGACGCTTCGGGACATTCGGTTCATCATCCATGCGAATACCGCTACCAGCGAGATAGTTGCGCTTCGAGTGCCGACGATAACACTTGCGTACAAGCGCAATCATGCGCGATGGTACGAAGTGATCCGGCGACATGCCGGCTGCGTCCAACAGCGAAGGAACACTCATGATCAGATCACTCCGAGGACTCGTCGTCGCCGCGTCAGTGCTCGCCGGCACGACCGCTCTCGCCGTCGTCGATGACGTCGCCCCTGCACAGGCGGCAGCGAGTTGCGGGTACGCGACCAGTTCGTACACGTACTCGACCACCGTCGCGTGGTGGACGGTGGACATCTTCAAGCATGCCAACCGCACCGATGCATGCCGCAACGGCTCCAACATCACGTCGGTCTGGAAGGGCTACAACAACTGCGACAAGTACGGTTGGGGCCTGCTTTACGGCGGCGGCGATGCCTACGAGTTCAGCCCGGTCAACCAGCCCGTCGCCACGGGAACGGCGACGTGCTGGAAACAGGTCGGCGGATCCATCGCCGGCGTCAGCCTGCAGTACAAGAAGCAGTCCAACACACAGCATCGGTTCACCTCCAGCGGTGGGGTGCTGTACGTCGGCACGTCCCACTGGACCACGACGCCCTGATCCACGTGCCGCGCCACACTGTCCTCGCGCTGGTTGCCGTCGCCGGCTCGGTGTTGACCGCCTGTGCGTCCACGGACGCGCCGGCGGCCGGCGCCGACGAGACGTCCCTTGCCGCCGACTTCCTGCTCGGCGGCGGCGACGAGCGCGACCACTCGTGGCGGGAGGCGTACGTCCAGCGGTGCATGAAAGACGAGGGCTACGACTACGCGCCGGCCCCGTTCGATCCCGGCGGATCCGTTGCGTTCGGCTCGTCCGCGAGCCGAACTCAACGCGAGCAGTACGGCTACGGCATCTCGATCGAGCCGCCAGACACGGAGCAACGGATCGACGAGGACGCGAGCTCCAATCTGCTTGCCGGGCTGTCGGCGGGCGAGCGAGGGCAGTTCCTGCGGCAAGCTGACGAGTGCCGTGCCGATGCCGGTGCCGAGTTGGAGCAGCGTCGGTTGCAACTGGCCGCTGCGCTCGATGAGACGGACAGGGCGCTCGTCGACGCGACCCTGTCACCGGATAACCCGATCATGAGGGCGGCAGGACTGGCATGGAGCGAGTGCATGGCCGATCTCGGCTGGAAGTACGCCACTCAGCAGCAGTTGATCGAGCAACTGGGGTCGGAGTGGGAATCCCTGTCCTCGGCAGGTTCAGCGCCCGCGGATGTGGCCGAGTTCCAGGATCGCGAGAAGCGCATCGCACTCGACGACGCCGACTGCGATGCTGCGCATCTCGCTGATGCCCGGGCCGAGGTCCTGGCGACGCTGGACGAACGACTCGACGATTACGACATCACCATCTACGGGAGTTGACATGATTGCAGACCATCACCGACCCACGATGACTCGTCCGCTCGCCGCCGGCCAATGGTGGGCCGTCGCATCGCTGGTGCTCGCACTGCTCTGGCTCGGCGGGCTCGGCTCGGCGCTCGGCCTGGCCGGTGGCTGGATGCACCGCCGAGCCAACCCCGACGCCTCGGCTTCGCGGCGCATCGCAACGGCGGCAGTGGTCGTCGGCGCGATCGGCCTCGCCGCGACGGTGCTCTCGTTCGCGCTGCTGTCCGGCTCGTCGTCGCACTCGTCCGGCTGACGCCGGCAATCTCGACGTGATCAGTCGGCGCGCATCTCGCGCCGTTCGAAGGTGATCTCCTCGACGAAGTCGGTGTCGACCTCGACGCCGAAGCCGGGTCCGGTCGGTACGTCGATCACGCCGTCGTGCATCTCGAACGGTGGGGTGATGTCGCGGGTCCAGTAGCGCTTCGTCGCCGAGATGTCGCCGGGCAGCGTGAAACCGGGAAGCGACGCGAGGGCCAGGTTGGCGGCGCGGCCGATGCCGGTCTCCAACATGCCGCCGCACCACACCGGGATGCCCGCAGCCAGGCAGTGATCGTGGATCTTCGTCGCCGCCAGATATCCGCCGACCCGAGCCGGCTTGATGTTGACGATGTGCGCGGCACCCATCGCCAACGCCGTCTTGGTGTGGTCCAGAGAGCGGATCGCTTCGTCCAGGCACACCGGTGTCTTCACCCGCCTGGCGAGTTCGGCGTGGGCGATCAAGTCGTCCTCGCCGAAGGGTTGCTCGATCAGCAGCAGATCGAACGCGTCGAGCTGGGCGAGGTGGTCGATGTCCTCGATGAAGTACGCGGTGTTCGCGTCGACCTGCAACATGATGTCGGGGTGGGCCTCGCGCACCCGCCGCACGGGCTCGATGTCGAACCCGGGTTCGATCTTCAGCTTGATCCGCGGGTAGCCCTCGGCCACGTAGCCGGCCACGACGTCGACGAGTTCGTCGACCGTGTCGGTGATGCCGACCGAGACACCGACGGCGACGCTCGGTCGAGTGCCGCCGATCGAGCTCTGGAACGACGTGCCCATCGCCCGCAACTGCACGTCGAGCAGCGCCATCTCCAGCGCAGCCTTGGCCATCCTGTGGCCCTTGACCGGTTCCAGCACGTCGGCAATCGACTCGGCCTGCAGCTTGCCCGCGGCGAACAAGCGGGGCACGAGGTGATCGCTGAGCACGTGGTCGGCGGCGTCGAGGAACTCGCTCAGGTACAGCGGATCGGACTCGATCGCGGCTTCGGCCCAGCCCTCACCGATCTCGGTCACCACGCGCACGATCATCACTTCGCGCACGGTCTCGGTACCGAAGCTCGTGCGGAACGGGCGCACCAGCGGCATGCGGATCCGGCGGGTCTCGAACAGCTCCGGCGTCATCATCGGCGGTTCCATTGCACTCACTGTTGCACGTCCTCCACACTGGATCGATATGAACGGGACTGACCAGGTCGAGATCGAGCATGTCGCGTCGCCGCAGGGTTGTGCCGAGCTGGCTCGGATGCTGGCCGACGTGTGGGGCTTCGTCGAGACCAGCGCGGTTGCGTCGCAGGACACGTTGCGCGCGATGGCGTACTCCGGCTGTTACGTGGCGGGTGTTCGCGTCGGCGGCCGCCTGGTCGGCGGCGGGTTCGGCTGGCCGACACACGTCGACGGTGAGTGGCGCCTGCACTCGCACGTGATCGGCTTCCTCGACGGCTATCGGGCGCTAGGGCTCGGGTTCCGCATCAAGCACCACCAGCGCGACTTCGTCCGCGATCAGGGGCTCGCTGCGGTCGAGTGGACCTACGACCCGCTCTCGGCACCGAACGGCCGGTTCAACCTGGCCAAGCTCGGCGCACGGGTGCAGAGCTTCCACCGCGACTTCTACGGCGAGCTGCAGGACGTGTTCAGCGCCGGGCTCGGCTCGGACCGCTTCGTCGTTCGCTGGGGCCTGGACGACGAGCCCCCGGTGATCGACAACGCGGCCGTGCCGGGCATGATCCTCGACGTCGCCGTCGACGGCACGCCGATCGTCGATGCGTCGGACGCCGCGACGCTCGTGGCCCGCATTCCGTCGAACATCGTGCAGCTCCGCGCCGCCGACAAGGCGCTCGCGATCCGGTGGCGCGATGCGTTCGCGGAGACCGTCGGAGCTGCCATGCAGGCCGGCGCCACCGTCACCGGGATGACGTCCGATTGCGCCTACGTCCTTCAGGCAGGCCAGCGATGATCGTCCGGCAGCTGTGGCGCTATCCGGTCAAGTCGCTCGGCGGCGAGCGGCTCGAGAAGTGCGCAGTCGCGGAAAGCGGATTGCACGGCGATCGTGCCTGGGGCCTCGTCGACCGCGCGACCGGCCACGTGCTCACTGCGAGACGCGAGCCTGCGCTGCTCTTCGGGTCGGCTCGTCTGGTCGGCTCCGATGATGTGGAGATCGTGCTGCCCAATGGTTCGGTCACAGCTGACTCCGATGCGCTGTCGGCCTGGTTGCAGCGCCCGGTGATTCTGCGGCGCGCCGGCGAAGAGGGCGGCACGTACGAGAACCCGCGCGACATCGAGAACGACACCGACTGGGTCGCGTGGCAGGGCCCCGGCCACGCCTGGCACGACAGCGGCGAATGTCGCGTGTCGCTGGTCTCCACGGCCACCATCGGGGACTGGGACGTACGCCGCTTTCGCCCGAACATCGTTCTCGAGGGCGCTGACGAGGACGATCTCGTCGGCAACCGGATGACCCTTGGCACGGCGACGCTGGACATCACCAAGCGGATCACTCGCTGTGTGATGGTCAGCCGCCCCCAGCCCGGTCTCGAACGCGATCTCGACGTCCTGCGCACTATCAATCGCGCCCACGACGGCCGACTCGCTGTTGGCGCACTCGTCGCCGGACCCGGCCACGTCGCCGTCGGCGACGTCCTCTGCTGAGTCGGAAGTGTCTTCGTACGAAGTCAGTTGTTGCGGTGGTTGCGGTTGAAGGTTTCGTGGTTGGTGATGCAGGCGATGAGGGCGTTGATGCCGATGCGGTCGCGGTCGTCGCGTCCGCACCGCGTGGCGACCCGATCGGAGTGGTCACGTATCACGCTGCCGTCCACCGACCCGAGTGGGGCCGTGATGGTGACGCTGTCGCAGATCCCGACCGAGCTCGGCCGAACCGACGCGCCACCCAAGTACCGCCCGAACATCCTCACTGTCGCGATCTGAACCTCAGGTCTGGCGGGGGAGCAGGGTCGTGGCGGCGGCTTCGAGCTCGGCGGTCCAGCCCTCCGGACCGTCGGGCTCGACGATCGGCAGCACCACGAACTTGGTCGTGCCGACGTCGACGAACTGGTCGATCAGCGCGAGCAACGCGTCGAAGCCACGTGGCACCAGCAGGCGCGGATCGTCGAGGTCGGGCCGGCGCGCCGCGAGACCGGCGACGAGCGCGTCGGGCAACTCGCCGTGGCTGTACGGGATCAGCGCGCCGAAGTGGTCGGCCGGGATCTCGCGGTCGTGGTCGGCGGCGACCTGTTCGATGATCGGCCGTGCCGCGGCCACGTCTGCGGGTGTCACGAACGAGGGCAGCCAGCCGTCGGCCATCCGTCCGACGCGCTTGATCTCCGACGGGGCAATGCCGCCGAGCCACACCTCGAGCGGGTTCTGCACCGGCTTCGGCCTGACCCGCAGATCGTCGTAGTGGAACCAGTCGCCGTCGAAGGTGACCGAATCCTCGGTCCAACAGGCGCGCATGACGCGCAGGGCCTCGTCGAAGATCTTGGCCCGATCCTTGCGGTCCACTCCGAACGCCTGCTGCTCGTGCGGGTTGGCGACGCCGAGCCCGAACGCCGGAAGCAGCCGCCCACCGGACAACCGGTCGAGCGTTGCCAACTCTTTCGCCAGGACCACCGGGTTGCGGCCGGGCAGCACCATCACGCTCATCCCGAACTTCAGTCGCTTCGTGCGGCCAGCGGCGTAGGCCATCGCGACGAGGGGGTCGGGTGCGTCGCCACCGATGCGCTCGCTGAGCCACACGCTGTCGAAGCGCAAGCGTTCCAGCGCGTCGATCACGACGGCAAGCCCGCCGTCGTTGAGCTTCGTGCCCGTACCGAGCCCGTAACCGATGCGCACCTTCACAACGACCTCGCGATCGTGGCGATGATGGCAGCGGTCTCGGCGGGCTTCGATGCGAACGGCGAGTGGTCGGTGTCGAGCGTCTCGATCGTGGAACACCGTTTGGCCATCTCGTCCTGCTGGACGATGGGGATCGCCTGGTCATCGGTGCAGCGGACGTACGTCGACGCGATCCACGTCCAGGCGGCGGCCGTGAGCGGCTGCGTGAACGTGGCGAACGGTTGGGCCGACAGACGCGCCGTGAACGCCGCTGACGCCGTCGGGTCGCAGTGCCCGTAGAACGCGCCGTGGGCCAGGTCGGGCACGATCGTCGACGCCACGCCGTCGACCACCATGGCCTTGCTCAGCAGCGACTCGGCTGCGGGCAGGGTCTGCGACATGCCGATGACCGTCTCGCCGACGCCGGGTACGAACGCTGCGACGTAGACGAGGTGAACGACGTTGGTCGCGACCGCCGCGGCCTCGGTGATGACCGCGCCACCGTATGAATGCCCGACCAGCACGACCGGCCCGTCGATCCGGGACACGACGCCGGCCACGAGCGCAGCGTCGGCGGCGAGATCAGCGAGCGGCTCCAATGAGGCACCGTGGCCGGCAAGATCGACGGCCAGGGACGGCACGCCGAGCCGGTCGAGCTCGGACTGCAGCGCTGCCCAACACCATGCACCATGCCAGGCACCGTGGACGAGGACGACATGCGGGACTGACGATGCGGCCATCGCCGCATCGTGTCACAACGCGGGTCGGCCTCAGCGAGTGCGAGCGGGAACCCGCACGACCGTCACGCGGTGGGTGCGGACGGCAGTGGGGCGCTGGTTGGTGACGACCCAGCTGGCGCAGAAGGCGATCACCATGACGGTCAGCACGACGGCGCGCTCGGAGAACCGCGCGACCGACGACAGGAACCAGGCGGCGAGTGCCGCGGAGACGGTGATGAACGCAGCGAGCCGGGCAATGTGGGTCCGGGCTTGGCGGCGGGAGGCGAAGTCATGTGCGTTCATGATGTGTAGACGTCACGGTGCACGGTTTCGTTCTCTTTTCAGTGAGGTCTTCTCGAAATCGGCATGATTGTCGCAGTGTCGTAACGTGACCGCATGACCGACCTCGATCCCATCGCCCCGTTCCGCCTCGACGGCCAGGTCGCGATCGTCACTGGAGCTTCGTCCGGCCTCGGCGACCGGTTCGCCAGAGTGCTCCACGGGGTCGGTGCGACCGTCGTGGTCGCCGCCCGCCGGGCCGACCGCCTGGAGCGCCTCGTCGAGCAGTTGCCCGGTGCCGTCGCCATCGCCGCCGACCTGTCCCAGGGCGACGATCGCGAGCGGCTGATCGCGCAGACCGTCGAGCAGTGTGGCGGCGTGCAGATCCTGGTCAACAACGCCGGCATCGGTCACAAGATCGCGGTCGAGGACGAGGACCTGGACATGTTTCGCGAGGCGATCGAGATCAACCTCACCGCGGTGTGGCACCTCAGCAAACTCGCCGGCCAGTCGATGGTGGCGGCCAAGTACGGCTCGATCGTCAACGTCGCGTCCGTGCTCGGCCACGTCGGGTCGGCACCGATCAAGCAGGCTCACTACTGCGCGTCGAAGGGCGGCGTCGTCAACCTGACTCGCGAGTTGGCGCTGCAGTGGGCGCGCAAGGGCGTGCGGGTCAACGCGCTGTGTCCGGGCTGGTTCGAGAGCGAGATGACGGCCGGGATGGAGAGCGATGAGGGCAGTCAGCGCTTCATCGCGCAGAACTCGCCGATCCCGCGCATGGGCGAGGCCCATGAGTTGGACGGCGCGTTGCTGCTGCTGGCCAGCCGGGCGAGCACGTTCATGACTGGACAGAGCCTGATCGTCGACGGCGGCTGGACCGCCCGCTGACCGACGGTCAGATGCCGGGCGTGCGCTGCGCCCACGGCTTGGCCTGCTCCAGCTGGCTGGCGACGCGGATCAGGATGTCCTCACTGCCGTAGGCCGCCACGAGTTGGACGCCGACGGGAAGACCGGCCTCGGTCCACTCCAGCGGCAGGCTGATCGCCGGTTGGCCACTCGTGTTGAACGGCGGGGTGAAGGGCACGAACCGGCCGGCACGCCGCATCGCCGACATCGGGTCGTCGGGGTCGTTGCCGATCGTGCCGACCGGGATCGGCAGCTCACCCAGTGTCGGCGTCAGCAGCAGGTCCCAGCCGTCGTGCCACCACGATTGCAGCGCCCGCCGGTATTGGGTCACGGCCGACAGCGCGAGCGCGTAGTCGACGGACGTGAAGTGCTTGGCGAAGTCGGCCTGAACGCGGTTCATCGGCTCGAACTCGCGGTCCTCCAACTGCCGGCCGAGCTGGTCCTCGAAGCGACGCAACGACAGACCCATGTTCGCGCTCCACAATGCGCCGAACTTCGAGCCGAACGTCGTGTCCTCCAGGGCCTTGGGCCACGCGGCGTCGACGTGATGGCCGAGCGACTCGAGCAATGACCCCACCGCCTGCGCCGCAGCGGTGCACTCCGCGTCGATCACGCCGCCTTGAGGATGGTGATCGAGGATGCCGACCCGTAGCCGCCCCGGATCTGCGCCGAGCTCGTCGAAGTAGGGCCGCAACGGTGGGGGTGCGATCACCGTGTCGCCGATTCCGGGACCACGCACGGAGTCCAGCAGCGCTGCAGTGTCGCGCACCGTGCGGCTCACGCAGAGCTCGACGGACAGGCCGCTCTCGTCGCGGATCGGTCCGAGGGTGATGCGTCCCTGGCTCGGCTTCAGGCCGACCAGGCCGCAGCACGCGGCGGGAATGCGGATCGATCCGCCGCCGTCGCTGGCATGGGCGAAAGGCACCATGCCCGACGCCACCGCGGCTGCGGCACCACCACTCGATCCGCCCGGTGTGCGCGACGTGTCCCACGGGTTGCGCGTCGGGCCCCACGCAACAGGCTCGGTCACGGGCACGCTGCCGAGCTCGGGGCTGTTCGTGCGCCCGGCAATCACCAACCCGGCGGCGCGGAAGCGGCTGACCAGCGTGGTATCGGCTTCGGCGATCACGTTCGCTTCCTTCAACGCGATGTTGCCGTTGCTGATCCGTTGCCCGGCGTAGGCGGCGAAGAGGTCCTTGATGAGGAACGGTACGCCCCGGAACGGGCCGGAGGGCAGGTCACTCGTCGCGGTCTCGCGAGCATGGTCGAACCAACGGATGTTGACCGCGTTCACAGCCGGGTCGATGCGTTCGATGCGCTCGATCGCGGCCTCCAGCAACTCCGACGGCGACGCATCGCCGCTCGCAACGAGGGCGGCTTGATCCACCGCGTCCATCCATCGGGTCTGTTCAGCCAGGGTGCTCACGGACGTCGTGTGTAGCACGAATTGGCATCGGGCCGAGAAGGGGCGGCGGGCTAGCCTCGTCTCAAGTGAGCACGAGCACGGCCGAGCCGCCGCACATACCCTCTGGCAAAGAGGTCATTCGCGACCGGCACGTGCGCAACTACCTCATCGCCAACGTGTTCATCTACGTCGGCATCGCCCTCCAGCTCGCGGTGCTCGGCAAGGAGGTGTTCGACATCACCGGGCGAAGCAGCGATCTCGCCTGGCTCGGTCTCGCCGAGTTCGCGCCGGCACCGTTCCTCGTGTTCGTCACGGGCAGTGTGGCCGACCACTTCGACCGCAAGAAGGTTGCCGCATTGGCGTTGACGGGCGAGGTGCTGTGTGTGGTCGCGCTGGCGCTGTACTCGTCCACCGATCCGACGTCGGTGTTGCCGTTCTTCGTCATCTCCGGGGTGTTCGGGGCGTGCCGGTCCTTCAACGCGCCCGCGATCCGGGCCATGCCACCGATGATCGCCCCCGACTTCGCACTGCCCCGGGTGATTGCGCTGTCGAGTGCGTCGTGGACCGGTGCTGCGATCGTCGGCGCCGCTGGATCGGGCGCGCTGTACATCGTGTCGCCGACGCTCGCCTACGGCGTCGCCGCGGCGATGATCGCGCTCGGAATGCTGTGGCTGCTGATGGTTCGCTTCCGTCTCGAGCCGAAGCCCTCCGACCCGGACGAACGACCCACACTCCGCTCAGCGGTCGAGGGTCTGCGCTTCATCCGCCGCACGCCGATCCTGCTCGCGTGCATCTCGCTCGACCTGTTCGCGGTGCTGCTCGGCGGTGCTGTTGCACTGCTGCCTGCGATCGCGGAGGAGCGTCTGCACGTCGGCGATGTCGCCTACGGCTGGCTGCGTGCAGCGCCGGCGATTGGTGCGGGCGCAATGGCGCTGTTCCTCGCGGTCCGGCCGTTGCGCCGTCGCGTCGGCAAGATCTTGCTGCTGGCCGTCGGCGTGTTCGGCGTCGGCACCGTCGTGCTCGGCTACACCACCAACTACGTCGTCGCGTTCGTCGCGCTGCTGTTCCTGACCGGTGCCGACATGGTCAGCGTGTTCGTCCGCAGCTCGCTCGTCCCGCTCGTCACCCCGGACGAGAAGCGCGGCCGGGTCCTGGCCGTCGAGAACGTGTTCATCGGTGCCTCCAACGAACTGGGCGCGTTCGAGAGCGGCATGGCGGCGCAGCACCTCGGCCTCGTGACTGCCGTTGCCGGTGGCGGCTTCGCGACCATCGGCGTCGTGGTGCTGTTCTCGTTCTTCTTCCCCAGCCTGCGCGCCGTCGACCGCTTCGAGGATCTCGACCACACCCGGGAGTTGAGCGCGAGCGCTACCGGCTGATCGTCGCGGCCGTGTTCGTGTCGGGACTGTTGTCGACCTTCGAGTGCTCGTTGACGATGTCCTGCTCGGTCGATGCGGTCGAGCAGGAGCTCGTCGAGCACGTGTCCCTCGGGCTTGGGCGTCGGAGCGTCCGCAGCAGCCACGACCGCCACGGTAGTGGTAGCGCTCCCTGGTCACGGGGGACCATCCCGGCAAGACTGGGGCCATGCCCACCCAGCTCCTGACCACTGCGTGTCCGCTCGACTGCCCGGACACCTGCTCGCTCGAAGTGACCGTGACGGACGGGCGGATCGTCAAGATCGACGCCGACATCGGGCCGGCGGCGAACCCGATGACGCAGGGCTACATCTGCCAGAAGGTGAAGCACCAGGCCAAGCGGGTCTACGCTCCCGAGCGCGTGCTGACCCCGCTGATCCGCGCCGGCGCTCGGGGCTCGGGCGAGTTCCGGGCGGTGTCGTGGGACGAAGCGGCCGCGTTGATCGCGACCAGGGTCCGCGAAGCGATCGACACGCACGGCGTGATGAGCGTGGTGCCCTACCTCTACAGCTCGTCGGCCGGCGTGCTAGCCAGTAGCGCGCTCACATCGCAGCTGTTCGAGCGGCTCGGCTGTCCTGACGTCGAGCACACGATCTGTGCGGCGACGGTCGGTGCGGCGTGGCGGCAGGTCTACGGATCGATGCTCAGCGCGGATCCGTTCGATCTCGAACACTCCAAGCTGGTCGTCGTCTGGGGCGCGAACCCGAACGCATCGAACACCCACCTCACCCCGTTGTTGACAAAGGCCGTGAAGGGCAACGGCGCGACACTCGTCGTCATCGATCCGCGGCGCACCGCCGTCGCCGCTCGCGCCGACCTGCACCTGGCGATCAAGCCCGGCACCGACGTCGTGCTGGCCTACGCCGTCACGCGTTGGCTCGTCGAGCACGGTCGCCACGACGCCGACTTCCTGGGCCGCTCCACCGAGGGTGCCGACGAGTTCCTGGCGGCCGCGCAGGAATGGACCATCGAGCGCGCGGCGAAGGAATGCGGTGTGCCTGCGGCCGACATCGAACGGTTCGCCGATCTTGTCGGCTCGACCTCGCCGGCGATGTTGCGCCTCGGGTGGGGTTTGGAGCGCAATCGAAACGGTGGCTCGGGATGCATCTCGGTGATCTCGCTGTGGGCCGTCGCCGGTCACTTCGGCGTCCGCGGCAGCGGCATCATCACGTCGATGAGCGGCACCGCGCCGCTGGACCTGTCGCGACTGTGGCCCGCCGGAGTGGAACGACCAGAACGGCCGACGATGAGCATGAACGACGTCGGCCTGGCGATGAACGGCCAACTCGACGGCGTGCCACGGACCCGGGTGCTCTTCGTGCAGGGCGCGAACCCGGTCGCGACAGCGATGGACCAGACCGCGTTCATCCGCGGCATGGACACAGACGACGTGTTCAGTGTCGTGCACGACCAGGTCATGACCGACACGGCGATCCTCGCCGACGTCGTTCTGCCGGCCACGACCCACTTCGAGGTTCCCGATCTGGCCGTGTCATACGGTTCGTTCGCGATGCTGCGTGTCGATGCGGTGATCGACCGCATCGGCGAGAGTCGCAGCAACGACGAAGTCGCAGCGGTGCTCGCGTCCCCGCTCGGTTTGTCGGCGAACGAATTCGACCCGGACCCCGAGCGTCTCGCCGCCCTGGTGCGCACGGACGGAGAACGTGAATCGAAGCCGGCATTGCGGGCAGGGGTGGCGACCGTGCAGTTCGTCGACACCCTGCCGACGTTTCGCCGCGAGCCAGGCAGGGCCCGCCTGGCCGCGCCGGGCAGCGAACTGCCGATCCCGCGCTACGTGAGGCGCGAGGCGGGAGCGCTGACGTTGTTGACCCCTGCCACGAACCGCACGATCAACTCGATGTTCGCCGAGTTCGATCCGCCCGACCGGGCGGTGGCGATGCACGCATCCGACGCGGAGGCGCGCAGCATCGCCGACGGGGCTCGCGTCCGGGTGTTCAACGAGCTCGGCTCGATCGAGCTGACGGCTCGCGTCGACTCCTCCGTTCGCCCCGGCGTGGTGTCGATCCCGAAGGGCTTCTGGCGCCGGCACTTCGAGTCCGGCCACACCCCGAACGTGCTGATTCCACGCGGCGTCAACGACCTCGCCTCCGGGGCGTGTTTCAACGACGCGCAGGTGGAGATCGAGAACGTCTCGGTGCCGCGTCGACCGATTGGGACTCCTGGCCGAAATTCGTGATGCGCTGAAAGTCCAGCGTTCACAGACTTTTCGCAATCCGCTGGGGCGGGCCGCCAATGGATCGACCAACCGAGTTGGCACAATGGTTCGCATGTTGGCGGCCCGCAGAATCGGAGCACTTGTCGTGGGGCTGGCCGCCCTTCCACTGCTCGCGAGCCTGACGAGCTGCATCAGCGCGGCCGAGTCCGGTCCGCAGGTCAGTTCGATTGACACGGTCAGCGGCGTGGGTGCGCTCCCCGAGATGCCCGCCGCCGAGTCGGTCCCGAGCACCCCCGGCTCCACCGACGGGCCGGACACGACGGGAGACACAGTGGCGAGCGCGACCACCATCCCGTTCGACTCGATCCCCGTGGCGGGCACGATCGGCGAGAGCGTCACCGGCAATCGGGTGATCATGATCGGCGACTCGCTGTCTGCGTCCGTCGCGAAGCGCTACGGCAACCAAGCGTGCCTTGCACTCGTGCCGCTCGGTTGGCAGATCGAGGTCGATGCCGAGACCGGCCGTTTCATCGACTTCGGCAAGCGAGTCCTGGACAAACGGCTCGACGCGGCGACCTGGGACACGGCCATCATCTTCCTCGGCAACAACTACGGGGCCGACCGGGCGGTGTACCAGACCGGCCTGCACAACATGTTGCTGCGCCTCTACCCGCGTCCGGTGGTGTTGATCACCACGACGCTGTTCCGCGCCGAACAGCAAGAGGTCAACGACGCGATTCGCGAGGAAGCGGGCTTCTACGGCTCGGCCACAGTCATCGACTGGTCGGCCATCACCGCCGAGAATCCGGGGTTGACCGGCGACGATGGTCTGCACCTGACCGAACGTGGCCGCGCCCGGCTCGGCTACGAGCTGGCGGCGGTGCTCGGCCAGGCTCCGATGGAGCCCGGCGATTGCCTGGCCACGTCGTTCCGCGACGATTCGGCAGGCAGCCCGAACGGCCCCAAGGGCACGTCCTCGACGGTGAAGCCGAAGCCGAAGCCGACCTCGACGACTGTGAAGCCGACGTCGACGACCACGAAGGCGGCCACGTCGTCGACGACGGTCACGACCACCAGGCCGCCGACATCGTCGTCGACCCCGGCCAGCAGTACGCCGACATCGTCGAGCACGCCGACATCCAGCAGTGCCCCGACCTCCAGCAGCACACAGACGACCGCACCGCCATCGACCGCACCGCCATCGACCGCGCCGCCATCGACCGCACCGCCGACCACACCCGCACCGACCACGTCCTCGCCGGGCGAGAGTGGCTAGCGCAGCTCTCGCATCACGGTGCCAGCGCGTGGAATCCGGGCAGGTTGCGCAGCACGGCGAACGCCACGACACCCGCACCGAGCGCGATCGATACCCATCGAGGCATCGTCACGAGCACGCGGATCGGTGTGCGACCGACCGACACCCGTACCCAGCTGAGCCACCCGATGGTCACTGCGGCGATCACGAGCGGGAGCAGCAGGTTGTATCCGAGCGCGGCGGGCACGTTGCCACGCAGCATCGCGTGGGCGGCGCGGGTGAGACCGCATCCGGGGCAGTAGATGCCGGTCGTCTGATACAAGGGACACCGCAGGAAACCGGACCCACTCGCCGGGTCGGCGATCGCCACGTACAGCGCCGCGCCGGCCAGCGCACAACCGCAGGTGAGCGGTCCGGCCAGACGAGCGAGTGACACCCGCGAGGGTGGTGGCGCGTCGGCAAGGTGGAACACGCTCGAAATCGTACTGAACTCGGCCGTAGCCTTGGTGCGTGCTACAGGTCCAGGGAGTCTCGGTGGAGATCGGAGGAAAGCTCGTCGTCGACGACGCTTCTTTCACGATCATGCCCCGCGACAAGGTTGGCCTGGTCGGTCGCAATGGGGCCGGCAAGACCAGCTTCTTCAAAGTGTTGGGCGGCGAGAGCGAGCCGACGGGGGGTCGCATCGTCCGCAAGGGCGGCTTCGGCTACCTGCCCCAGGATCCCAAGTTGGCCGGTGTGCTCGACGGTCGCACGGCCATCACCCACGTGCTCTCCGGCCGTGGCATCGACGACCAGCTGATGCGCATCGAGAAGCTGCGCATTGCGATGGAAGAAGACGCCAGCGATCGCAACGTCGCTCGCTTCAGCCGTGCGCAGGACGAGTTCGCGTCGTCTGGCGGGTACGCCGCGGACAGCGAGGCTCGCTCCATCGCGGCTGGACTCGGCCTGCTCGCCGACCGGATGGACCTGCCCGTCAGCGTGCTGTCCGGTGGCGAGAAGCGGCGCGTCGAACTCGCCCGCATCCTGTTCGCCGGCAGCGACATGCTGTTGCTCGACGAGCCGACCAACCACCTCGACATCGACGCCAAGACCTGGCTGCTCGACTACATGCGCAAGTACCGCGGCGCGATGTTGGTCATCAGCCACGACCTCGATCTGCTCGACGAGGCCATCACGCGCGTCCTGCACCTGGATCGCCCAGCCGAGGACGCAACCGGTCATCTCGTCGAGTACCGCGGCACCTACACCCAGTACCGCACATCACGCGCCGCCGACGAAGAGCGCCTTGCCCGCAGATCGATGCTGCAGGAGAAAGAGATCGCCCGGCTGCAGAACATCGTCGATCGCTTCGGAGCGAAAGCCACCAAAGCGGCGATGGCGCACAGCAAGGAGAAGCAGATCGCCCGGCTGGAGTCGCAGAAGGTCGATGTCGGCCGCGGCGATCGCACGATCAAGGTCAAGTTCCCCGAGCCACCGGCTTCGGGGGCCACGGTCATCACTGCCCAGAAGCTGAGCAAGGGCTACGGCGCCGGCGTGCCGGTGTTCGAGGACGTCTCGTTCGACATCGGCCGTGGCGAGCGGTTGCTGGTGCTCGGCCTGAACGGCGCCGGCAAGACGAGCTTGTTGCGCATCCTGGCCGGCGAGACCGACGCCACGCTCGGCGACTTCCACTTCGGCCACAACGTCAGCGTCGGCTACTACGCGCAAGAGCACGACAACCTGCGTGTTCACGAGACGTTGCTCGACAACATCCGGTCCGAAGTGCCGTCCAACATCGTCCTCACCGAGACACAACTACGTGGCATGCTCGGCATGTTCGGGCTGATCGGCGAGAAGGTCTTCCAGGAGAGCGGCACGCTCAGCGGCGGCGAGAAGACCAAACTCGCGCTGGCGATGCTGATGGTCGGGCGCAACAACGTGCTGCTGCTCGACGAACCCACGAACAACCTCGACCCGCCCAGCCGGCAGGCCGTGGCCGACGCCCTCGGGGCGTGGAAGGGCACCATCGTGTTCGTCAGCCACGACACCGAGTTCGTCGAGCAGCTGCAGCCGACAAAGGTGCTGCTGATGCCCGACGGCGAGGTCGACTACTTCGACCGCGACTGGCTCGACCTGGTCAGCCTGGCCTAGACGAGCAGCGTCGCCGCGCCCTGACGGCTGGTGTTGACCGGCACGCTCGGCAAGCCGATGCTGGCCGCGACCGCCGTCGCAGTCTCGACGAATGCCTCTGCCGCACGTGAGCGGTAGCGGTCCTGGTGCCAGACGATGCCGATGCGGCGCGACAGGCGGTGGCGTTCGGCGAGCGGCAGGATCGTGACCGCAGCGTCGGGCACGAACAACTCGACCGCGAGCAGCGGCACGATTGCGATGCCGAGGCCGGACGAGACGAGCCGCTGCGTCGTGAGGTTGTCGTCGCTGCGGAACACGGTCTGGGGCCGCACGCCGGCACGGTCGAGCATGTCCCACACACGCATCTCGCACGTGTCGTCGTCGACGGAGCCGGAGATGAGCATCGCGCCGTCGACCACGCCGAGGTCGATCTCGTCGCGGTCGGCGAGCTCGCTGTTCGGGGGCAGCATCACGACGTACGGATCCTCGATCAGGTCGGTGGCGACGAGCGGCGCCGGGTAGATGCCGACGTCGGAGAAGGCGAGATCGACCTGTCCGGCGCGAACGAGCTCGAGGACACTGCTCGGTCGCTCGTTGCGCAGCTCGACCGTGATGCGAGGCCAGTTCTCGCGAAAGCGCTTCAGCGTCGGCGGCAGGAGCCGTGCGCTGGCCGACTGGAACGTCGCGACGCGAAGTGAGCCGGCTTCACCCGCGGTGAGCGCGTCGAGATCGGCCTTGGCCGCCCCGAGGCGGGCCGTGATGTGCGTTGCGTGACGGAGCAGCACCTCGCCGGCGGCGGTGAGCGAGACGGGCCGTGGGCCACCCGGCCGTTCGATCAACTTGTGCCCCACAGCGCGCTCCAACGTCGCGATCTGCTGCGAAACGGCGCTTTGCGCGTATCCGAGCATCGTCGCAGCCTGCGAAAACGACCTGGTCATGGCGATTGCTTCCAGTGCGGCGAGGTGACGGACCTCGACCCCGAGAGGTAGATCTTGGTTTGTGATCGAATCAGTCATGAATATGCATTTCCATTATTGATAGGGAAGGGCGATAATGAACCCAAGCTTAATCAGAGGAGGTGATGAAAATGGTTGCTCTGCTCGCAGTCGCAGTGATGGGGTTGCTCGCCGTGCTGGCACCGAAGTTCGGCGTGGATTCACGCCCCGACTTCCGCAGTCGTCCAGATCGGGGATGATCCCACGGACCGGCGGCACCATTTCGTCGCCACGATCCGGGCCCGCCCGCTCCCCAGGAACATCGGCCGGGGCAGCCGGGCGAGGCCCGTTCTTCGCCTGACAAGAGCCGATCCGCGTGGGGCTATGGTCGCCGCATGCGCATCGGCATCTTCAGTGGCACGACCAACGACGGCACCATCGACCAGATGGTGGAGGAAGCCCGCCGGGCTCGCGACCAGGGGTTCGCCGGCTACTGGGTGTCGCAGATCTTCGGACACGACGCGCTGACAGCACTGGCCGTCGTCGGTCGCGAGGTGTCCGGCATTCAACTCGGCACCGGGGTGGTGCCGACATACCCGCGTCACCCGATGATGCTCGCCCAACAGGCTCTCACCGTGAACGCGGCCACCGGTGGCCGTCTCGCGCTCGGGATCGGGCTCAGCCACAAGGTCGTGATCGAATCGATGCTCGGCATGTCGTTCGACAAGCCCGTCCGGCACCTCCGCGAGTACCTCAACGTCTTGATGCCGTTGGTCGAGGGCAAGCCGGTGTCGTTCGCCGGCGAGGACTATCGAGTCAACGCCGGCATCAACGTGCCCGGCAGCAGTCGACCGGCCGTGCTCGTCGCCGCGCTCGGCGAGCAGATGCTCCGCGTGACGGGCGCGCTCGCCGACGGCACGATCACATGGTGCACCGGACCGGCGACCTTGCGCGACCACACCGTTCCAACGCTGCGCGCCGCCGCCGAGGCGGCCGGGCGACCGGCACCGCGAGTGGTCGCGACGTTGCCGGTCTGCGTCACGGACGACCGTGCGGGTGCGGTCGCCCGGGCCGCGCAGGTCTTCCA
Organism: Actinomycetes bacterium; assembly: GCA_031410915.1. Taxonomy (GTDB): domain Bacteria; phylum Actinomycetota; class Acidimicrobiia; order Acidimicrobiales; family Ilumatobacteraceae; genus WLMZ01. The sequence continues at coordinate 16,737 of JANNZY010000056.1, read as the reverse complement.
GGTGTACGGCCAACTGCCCAGCTACCGGGCGATGCTGGACAAAGAGGGCGCAGCAGGACCCGAGGACGTCGCCATCATCGGCAGCGAGGCCGAGGTCACCGATCGCATCAGCGCGCTCGCCGACATCGGTGTCACGGATTTCACCGCTGCCGAGTTCGGCGGCAATCCTGACGAGGCCGCAGCCACACGGGCTGCGCTCGCCACGCTGGTGTGATTCCAGCAGCGATGACGTCGTACGACAACTTCGAGACCGTCCGGGTCATTGTCGGCAGTGGCATCGCGCGGGTCGTGATCGACCACGGTGACATCAATCTGCTCGACGGGCAGATGTTTGCCGAGATGGCCGCGCTCGCCGGGCAACTGGCCGTCGACGGCGACGTGCGCGTCGTGATCCTGTCGTCGGCCAACCCGGACTTCTTCATCGCCCATTTCGACGTCGGTCTCATCTTGCGCTTCCCGACCGACCGTGTGCTCGCTGATCCATCGGCGGTGCCACGCGAGCTCAATGCGTTCCATGTGATGTGCGAGACGTTCCGGACGATGCCGAAGGCCACGATCGCAGTGATCGAAGGTCGCGTCGGCGGTGGCGGCAGCGAGCTGGCGCTGAGCTGCGACATGCGGTTCGCGCTGGCCGGCAAGGCCGTGTTCAACCAGCCAGAGGTGGCGCTCGGCATCATTCCCGGCGGGTCCGGCACCGTCCGGCTGCCACGGCTGATCGGCCGGTCGCGAGCGCTCGAAGTGGTCCTCGGTTGCGACGATGTCGATGCCAGCTTGGCCGAGTCGTGGGGCTGGGTCAACCGCGCCCTCGAAGCCGATGCACTGTGGCCGCACGTCGATCGGCTGGCGACGCGCATCGCGTCGTTCCCGCCCCACGCCGTCGCGGCAGCGAAGGCGTCGGTCCTGCGTGCCGAGCGCGAGGTCGTGACGGATCTGCTCGACGAAGGCGATGCGTTCCAACAGACGCTCGGGGGACCGGGCACGCAGGACGCGATGCGACGCTTCCTGGAGATGGGGGGACAGACGCCGGCGGTGGAGTTGAGGCTCGGGTCCGTGGCAGGTGAGTTGTCGGGTGAATCGGGGCGCACGACCTGACTCGAGCGGACCCCCTCCGTAGGCTGCACCGGAATGACCCGACGTTGGCGCGTGCGAGCAGCGTTGCTGACCGCGCTGGCCATGGTGGCGGGGTGCAGCTCGACCGGTGTCGAGATCGCGCGTTCCGACCAGCGCGCGGAGACCACGGAGCCGACGGAGCCAACCGACACGACGCCGCCGCCGGAGACGGTGCCGATCGACAACGGTGACCTGCCGGCCGTCGACCCGGTTGCATGGTCGTCGTGCGCGAACCAGGAGTCGCCGTGGGAGTGTGGAGCGATCACCGTGCCGATGGACTACTCCCGGCCCGGCGCACGCCAGATCTCGATCGCGCTGACCCGCCTACCGGCAGCGGACCCGTCGCGCCGTATCGGCTCGCTCGTGCTCAACCCGGGTGGGCCCGGCGGCTCCGGTCTGGAGCTCGCCTACGGCGAGGCCGAGTTCTTCCCGCCGGAGTTGCTCGATCGCTTCGACATCGTTGGTTTCGACCCGCGAGGCGTCGGCGGCTCCACTGCGGTCGAGTGTCCTGACGACTACGACTTCGACCTCGATCCGGTCTCGCGCTGCATCGACATGACCGGTGAGTTGCTGTCGTATCTGGGCACGCCGAACGTCGCCCGCGACCTGGAGATGATCCGCAAGGCAGTCGGCGACCGGCAACTCACGTACGTCGGGTTCAGCTACGGCACGGCGCTCGGCGCGGTCTACGACGACATGTTCCCCGGCAGCGTCCGCGCCCTCGTACTGGACGGCGCGGTGGACCCGAATGCCGGCGAGGTCAACGAGACCGAGAACTTTGGCGACGACTACTACGCCGATCAAGACTTCGAGCGCACGATCGACGCCTACCACGAACTGTGCAACGCGACCCGGTACTGCGCTGCTGCGCCGCACAGCAAGGACCTGCTCGAGCGCGTCGAATCATCGATCCGCGACCTGCCCACCGCGTATTTCGACGGCGGGCCCTCAGCTGGCCCGATCGGCCGGTTCGAGATCGAGGACCTGGTCTACTCGGCGATGTACAGCGCCCGCTACTGGCCCGTGCTGGCCGTCGCGTTGAAAGACGCCGACGACGGCGACGCATCGACGATCGCCGCGCTGTACAGCTACGTGCAGTTCGGTTACCCGGCGAACATGGAGTACGAGCCGAACTTCGACTTTGCCCATCTCGCCATCCAGTGTGCCGACTTCGCCGGACGCGGCAGCCGCTCGCACGACTGCCAGGACTTCCCCGAGACCGCCGAACCGCTGCCCGACATCGACCCGACCGACACGGACACGCCCGTGCTGGTCGTCGGCACGCTCGACGATCCGGCCACGCCGGGCCGGTACGCGCCGCGCATGGCCGCCGAGCTCGGCGACGCCGTTGCGATCGAGTGGGAGGGTGCCGGGCACACGGCGTTCCTGTCCAGCCTCTGCGTCGACGAGATCGTCGTCCACTACCTGATCGACCTGGACGTGCCCGACGACGGCACCCAGTGTCCGTTCGTCGTCGGCGCGGACACGCTGAGCGAACGGGCCGATGTCGTCTTCGGCCCGACCGAACCGCACGACGCGGTCGAGGGTCTGACCGCCGTCCTCGTCGCCGAGGGCCAGGACGACGACGCTGCGCGCTGCATCGCGACCCAGATCGTGCGGCGCGGCGACCAGCGGCTGATCGTGCACCTCACCCTCGGGGTGCAGTCGCCCGAGTTGGTCGGTCTGGAGGGGATGATCACTCGAGGATGCGGTTGAACATCGTCAGGCGCGCACGACCGTGACGCGACCGGCGTCTTCGGCAAGGAGAGCGCCGAGGTCGTGCGGATCGCTGGTCAGAACGATCGAACCGGCAGCGCCGACGGCGAGCGCCGCCACGGTGGCGTCGGTCGCGCTGATGGTCGCGGCGCGCCCGGTGCGAAAGCGCAATCGTGCAGCGTGACGCGACAGCGACTCTGTGACGGCGTGCACCTGACTCATCCGGATCAACTGGTTTTCGTGGAAGTCTCGACGATGATCGCCGGTCAACGCTTCCGCGAGCACAACAGCAGGAATCTGGGGCGGCCAGCGTCCGCGGTCGCGAAGCACCTTCACGCGCGATCGGTTTCCCGCGAGTGCGCTGATCCCTCCGCTGTCGAGGATGAGCGTCACGCGCTGCGTCGGCGCTTCTGTGTCGATCGAGTCGGATGCGGTGCGAGCACCCGGTCGGCCCAAGCGTTCGCGGCAGCCAGTTCGTCGTCGGGGATTGGACCGAGCTCGGTCTCGAGCCGAGCCAAGTACGCGTCGAGTGCCTCGACCTTCGCGCGTTTGTCGAGATCGTCGATCAGGGCGGCGGTTGCCACTCGGGAGACATTCAGACCTGCGGCACGAGCTTGGGCCATGACTGCATCGGGGACAGTGATGTTCACACGCGACATGCGCATACTGTACACACTCGGGTCGGCGATGCCGCCGGTGTCTCCCAGTTCGCGTTCCGGGTGCATGGCGTCTACCACCCAACCAGTCGAACGAGCCGGCGGCTACACCGGAAGCAGCCGGACTGCGGAGAGCAGGGCACCGAGTGCTGCGACGGCGATGCCGACGACCGGCAGCGCGAGCAGCCGTCGGTCGCGACCGATCGCGTATGCGGCTGGTCCGCTGGACGCGACGAGAACGATGGAGATGATCCACGCCGTCGCCGCTGTGCCCGTGTCGGAGGACCGCACGCCGGTGTCGACGTCTCTGTATTCCATACTGATCCAGCCGAGCGCGGCGAAGCCGAGGGCCGCGATCCACAACACCGACGTCACGACGCAGATCGCGCGGGCCTTCTCGCTGGCGGGGAGGTCGATGGCGCGCACGGTCAGCTCAGTGCGACGGGGGTGTTCGTGGCTGCGGCGTAGGGCTTGTTGACGAGGTCGAAGAAGTCGTTGCCCTTGTCGTCGACGACGATGAAGGCAGGGAAGTCCTGGACCTCGATCTTCCACACCGCTTCCATGCCGAGCTCGGGGTATTCGAGGACCTCGACCTTGGTGATGCAGTCCAGTGCGAGCCGGGCCGCGGGGCCGCCGATCGAGCCGAGGTAGAACCCGCCGTGGGCGTCGCACGCCTGCGTGACCTGGCGGCTGCGGTTGCCCTTGGCGAGCATCACCATGCTGCCGCCGGCGGCCTGGAACTCGTCGACGTAGCTGTCCATCCGGCCCGCCGTCGTCGGGCCGAACGAACCGGACGCATAACCCTCCGGCGTCTTGGCCGGACCGGCGTAGTAGACGCAGAAGTCCTTCATGTATTGCGGCATGCCTTCGCCGGCGTCGAGACGCTCCTTGATCTTGGCGTGAGCGATGTCGCGGGCCACCACCATCGGGCCGGTCAGCATGACGCGGGTCTTGACCGGGTGCTTGGAGAGCTCGGCAAGCACATCGGCCATCGGGCGGTTGAGGTCGATCTGCACGACCTCGCTCTCGTGGGTTTCCAGATCGTCGTGGGTCACGTCGGGCAGGAATCGGGCCGGGTCGGTCTCGAGCTGCTCGAGGAAGACGCCGTCGGCCGTGATCTTGCCGAGCGCCTGGCGATCGGCCGAGCAACTGACGGCCATGCCGACCGGGCAGCTGGCACCGTGGCGCGGCAAGCGGATGATGCGCACGTCGTGGCAGAAGTACTTGCCACCGAACTGCGCGCCGATGCCGGTGTCCTGCGACAGCTTCAGCACCGCCTTCTCCAACTCGATGTCGCGGAACGCGTGGCCGAGTGTGCTGCCCTGTGTCGGCAGCGAGTCGAGGTACTTGGTGCTGGCCAGCTTTGCGGTCTCGACTGCGAACTCGGCCGACGTGCCACCGATGACGACGGCGAGGTGGTACGGCGGGCAGGCTGCGGTACCGAGCGTCTTCATCTTCTCGAAGATCCACGGCAGCAACGTCTTCTCGTTGAGCAACGCCTTGGTCTCCTGGAACAAGTAGCTCTTGTTTGCGCTGCCGCCGCCCTTGGCCATGAACAAGAACTTGTAGGCGCTGCCGTCGACGGCGTTGACCTTGATCTCGGCGGGCAGGTTGTTGCCCGTGTTGACCTCGTCGTACATGGTGATCGGTGCCATCTGGCTGTAGCGCAGGTTGGACGTCAGGTAGGTGTTGTAGACGCCGCGAGCGATCGCCGATTCGTCGCCACCACCGGTGAACACGAACTGACCCTTTTTCGCCTTCACGATCGCGGTGCCGGTGTCCTGGCACATCGGCAGCACACCACCCGCCGCGATGTTCGCGTTCTTCAGCAGGTCCAGCGCGACGAAGCGGTCGTTGTCGCTGGCTTCCGGGTCGTCGAGGATGTTGGCCAATTGCTGCAGATGTGCCGGACGCAGCAGGTGCGCGATGTCTCGCATCGCGGTCTCGGTCAACAGCGTGATCGCCTCGGGCGCGACCTTGAGGAACGTGCCCTCCGGCGTCTCGAACGTGGCCACGCCGTCGGTGCTCAGCAAGCGATACGGCGTGTCGTCGTGGCCGAGGGGCAGCAACTCGGTGTACTCGAAGTCCGGCATGTCGAAAACCGTACCGGGCCGCCCGCGTCGCAGTTCAACGAGCGAGATAGCCGCCGTCGACCGCGAGTGCGTGGCCGGTCGTGTTCGAAGAACCCGGCGAGCACAGCCACAGCGCGGCCTCGGCGATCTCCGCCGCGGTGCCGAAGCGGCCGAACAGGCTCAGCCGGTTGGCGACGTCGGCTGGATCGCCGCCGCGACGCGCCATCGCGGCGCGCAGCATCGGTGTGTCGATCGCTCCGGGACAGATCGCATTGACGCGGATTCCGAGTGGGGCGTAGTCGACGGCCGTGGCCTTGGTGATGCCGAGCACGCCGTGCTTCGACGCGGTGTACGCGGGTTGGTTCGGCTGCGGACGGTACGAGTTGGTCGACGCGATGTTCACGATCGCGCCGCCCTTGCCCGCGGCGAGCATCGCCCGGATCTCGTACTTCAGCGACAGATAGATCGACCGCAGGTTGACAGCGATGATGCGGTCGAAGTCGGCGTCGTCGCACTCGTGGACCGGTCCACGCTCGGACTCGATCGCCGCCGCGTTGACCGCACAATCGAGGCCGCCGTATCCGGACACGACGGCGTCCACCGCGGCGGCAACATCGTCGCCGTCGGACACGTCGGTGCGGACGAAGACTGCTTCGCCGCCGTCGCTGCGGATCTCGGCCGCTGTCGCCTCGCCGGCGTCGGTGGTGATGTCGGCCAGGACGACCTTCGCGCCCGCCGCGGCGAACCCGTGCGCGATCGCCCGCCCCATCCCGCCGGCCGCGCCGGTCACCAGCACTCGTTTGCCGGCTGCCCAGGGATGGGCCATGGTGAGTGCGTCGCTCATGAGCGCGACCGCCCTGCGGCGTGGCGGCCGGCCAGGAAGCCGAAGACCATCGCCGGTCCGAGGGTGCCACCGGGCCCGCCATAGGTCATGCCGAACGGCGAGCCCATCGCGTTGCCAGACGCGTAGAGCCCGTCGATCGGCGTGCCGTCAAGATCGAGCACGCGTGCGTCGGGGTCGACCCGCGGGCCACCCTTGGTGCCCAGTGTTCCGCTGTGGATCTCGAATGCGTAGAACGGGCCGCGCTGCAGTGGGCCGAGGGTCGCGTCGCGGCGCCCCTTGCGGTACGGGTCGCCCCACCAGCAATCGAAGGCGCTGTCGCCGCGGCCGAAGTCGGGGTCGTGGCCTTCCTCGCAGAGCTGGTTCCAGCGGTCGATCGTACGCTGCAACTCGTCACCGTCGATGTCGAGCACCGCGGCGAGCTCAGCAGGCGTGTCGCCGCGCGGCACCCATTCGGGGACCTGGCTGCCGGCCGCGCCGGCGGCGACCCGGAAGCCGTACGTGTCGACGTAGGCCTGGTCGAACACCAGCCAGCAGGGCAGGTTCGCGTATTCGAACTTGGACACGTCCTCGACGTGGAACGCTGCGCCGAACGCGTTGTAGTTCGCCGCTTCGTTGGTGAACCGGCGGCCGCGCTTGTTGACCATGATCGAGTGCGGCAGCGTGCGCTGGCCGTTGACCAGGATGCGGCCCATCGGGTTGCTGTCCGAGACGGGCACCACGCCGACTGGGATCCACCACGCCTCGCGCATGTTCGTGATCATCGCTCCGGCGCGCATCGCCATCAGCAGGCCGTCGCCGGTGTTGGTCTCCATCGACACCGGGTGGGTCATCGGCCCGCGCAGGAAGCTGCGGCACAGCTGGTCGTTCCACTCGAACCCGCCGGTCGCGATGATGACGCCGCGGTCGGCGAGGACTTCGATCTGGCCCGCAGGCGTTTCGACCACGACGCCGACGACAGCGCCGTCCTCGGTGATCAGTCGTTGCGCGGCCGACGAGGTCTCCGGTTCGATGCCGCGGTCCAGGCAGGCCCGCAGCAGCCGGCCCGCCAGGGCCTGGCCGCAACCACGTTCGTTGCGCAGGCTGCGCCGGGCGAGTTCTTCGGCGGACGGCGGGTTCGGCACGGCTTGACCGAGCGGCGTCTCGCTCATCGTGATGCGCGGGTCGGCGAAGTACGGCGACGGGGTCACGCGATCGGCCCACTCGCCGAGCTCGTCGAACGGGAAGATCGGACACTCCAGGGTGCGGCCGCCACCGGGGCTGCCACCCGGGAACTCGGGGTGGTAATCGGGCATGCCCGGAACGGCGTAGAACTGCACCGGTGACTTGGCCTCGAGCACGTCGACCATCTCCGGGCCGGCGTCGACGTAGGCCTCGACGAGGCGCTCCTCGAGCAGGCCACGCGAGAGCGACATGATGTAGGTGATCGCCTTCTCCCGGCTGTCCTCGACCCCGACGTCGCGCATGTGCGGGTTGTTCGGGATCCAGACCTGGCCACCCGACCACGCGGTGGTGCCGCCGACCTGATCGGCCTTCTCGAAGACGCGTACCGTGGCCCCACCGTCGTGAGCTGCGATCGCTGCGGTCAATCCCGCAGCACCCGTTCCGAGCACGACTACGTCGCATCGTTCCATGAAGACCCCTCCTCGTTGTGCAACACGTGTTGCATAACCTATATTGCCAGCGGCGAATGCGCAAGGGGCGCGGCCGAGAAAGGACCGAGTGCCGCGCTACATCGACCCCGACCAACGACGCCGCGACGTCATCGCCGCTGCGACCGATCTGGTCGTGACGTCGGGCCGCGCTGCGCTCACCATCCGCAACGTCGCCGAAGCGGTGGGATCGTCGACGAAATCGGTGTCGCACTACTTCGCCGACATGGCGGAGCTGCTGCATGCCACGTACGCGGCAGCGGCCGATCGGGCCAGGGCGCGGATCGAGGCCGTGATCGCGTCTGATCCGAGCGACGTCCAGGGTTTCGTGGAGGCGTTGCTGCCGCTGGACGCCGAGCGGCGTCGCGACTGGTCGGTGTGGTTCGCTTTCTGGAGCGAGGCGCTGACGTCGGACGCACTCAGTGCCGATCAACGCGAGCGCAGTCGAACCACGACCGCCCGGATCGAGCGCATGTTGAAGAAGCTCCGCGCCGAGCAGCGCATCGACTCATCGTGCGATGTCGCCAACGCGGCTCGGCGGATCGGCGCACTGATCCCGGGGATCGCCGGTCAGGCGATGTTCGACCCCGCCGGATGGCCCCCGGCCCGCCAACGTGCGATCGTCGCCGGCGAACTTTGCCTCCTCGGCATCCCTCCCTGACACCCGCCCCCGCCCGCCCCGCGCCCGTCCCACCTTCCGCGCTGTCTTCGGGGCCTCAGAGCGGCTCTCAGGGCAGCGCGAAACATGGGCGGCGGGGCGTGGGAGAAGGGGCGGGGGTGTCAGAACTGTTGGGCGAGGAGGATGAGCGCGCTCACGGTTGACATCGCGAGGATCAGCGGGCGGGCCAGGCGTTGCTCGGTGACGCGGATCAGCCAGCGCGAGAGCACGATGCCCGCCAGCACGCCGGGCAACAGGATCAGCGACAGCCGCCACTGGCGAGCGCCCAGATCGCCGCCGACGGACAGCACGATCACGCTGAGCACGGAACCGACACCGAAGTAGGCGGCGAGTGTCGCTTGGCGGATGCGGGCATCACCGTGCTGGTAGGCGATCGCCATCGGTGGACCGCCGACGGATGTGACCGTGCCCATGAATCCACTGGCGAGTCCGGCGACGCCGAGGTTCGGGTTCGTCGGCTGGATCTTGAGCCGGGTGAGCGACAGCGCGACGGCGATCAGCACTGCGGAGGCGATCGCGATCGACAGGCCGCGTTCGCTGAGACTCGACAACGCGACCGACGCGAGCACGATGCCGGGCAGGCGGCCACCGAGCGACCATGTGAACGCCTTCCAGTCGATGCGAACCCGCTCTCGCCAGGCGACCCCGGCGGACAACGGGATGACCGAGATCAGGATCGCCCCGGGAACGAACCCGTGGTCGATCAGCTTGAGCGCGGACGACGTGAGCATGCCCATCCCGAACCCCATCGCGCCCTGGACCGACGCGCCGAGCACGGCCAGCGCGACACACGCGATGACCTCCCATGGCGCGAGGCCGAGCGTCGCTGCGGCGGCCATCAGCGGTCCTTCAAACGCTTCGGCGCGGCATTGGCCGGGTCGACCGGCCACTGGTGCTTTGGGTAGCGGCCGGCCATCTCCTTGCGGACCTCGGACCACGAGCCGGCCCAGAACCCGGGCAGATCCGCCGTGATCTGCATCGGCCGGCCGGCGGGGGACAGCAGGTGCAGCAGCACGGTGATGCCATTCGCCGTCGGGTGTGCCGTCGTGCCGAACAGGTCCTGCACGCGCACCGACGCGGACGGCTGGTCGGCGCTGTAGTCGAGCAGCAGCGAGCGCCCGGAGGCGAGTTCGATCTGCGTCGGCGCAAGATCGTCGAGTCGCGATCCGAGTGGCCACGGCAGCCCAGCGCGAAGCACCATCGTCAGGTCGAGTTGGGCGAGTTCGCTCATCGACGTCATGCCGGACAGGTAGGGAGCGAGCCAGTCGTCGATCGCAGCGACGAGCCCACCGTCGGACCAATCCGGCCACTCGTCACCGTGGCCGGAGCGCCGCAGGAACTGGACGCGCTCGCGCAGGCGAGCCGCCGCGGGCGACCACTGCAGTGCGCCGAGCCGCGTCTGGCGCAACCGCTCGACGATCGCTGCCGTCGTCTCGTCGCCCGGGCCGGGGCGGCGGACGCGCTCGTCGAGCTTCATGTTGCCGAGCCGCCGCTCGATGCGTTCGAAGATGTCGCCGCGATCGCGATCCCACGTCAGTGTGTGGCGTGTCTCGACGGCGTCTCCGAGAGTGGACGCGACTTCCTCGGCATCGATCGCGGCGGCGAGCCGGATGCGTGTGCTCTTGCGCTGCCCGTCGACGTCGGCGGCGACGACGAAGGTTTCCATCGCCAGCGGATCGTCCTTGGCGACCCACGCGCCTGTGCCGGTGCGCAGCTGGAACTGTCCCGGCTGCGAGCGGCGAACGGCGAGCCGGTCCGGGTAGGCCAGGATCAAGACCGCGCCCGCGTGGTCGGGTTCGATCGCATCGATGTCGAACGACGCGCCGTCTCGGGAGCCGATGTCACGGGCACGGCGGATCAGACGGTCGATCGCGCCACGGTCGACGCGTTCGTGACGTTCGCGCCCGGCCACCACCCGGAGGCGCAGCGCGAGATCGGCGGGCAGGTCGTCGGCGCGTCCCCGCAGGATGTCTCGATCGTCGAGCATTGCCGCGATCACGCAGGCGAGAGACCGTGCGGCCGCCGACGGCGCGTCGACCACCATGCGCGCTAGCCGCGGGTGCGCGGGAACGCCGAGCATCGCCTTGCCGGTCGGTGTGATCGCGTCGTGCTCGTCGAACGCGCCGAGCAGCCGCAACAGCTCTCGGCCCTGGGCAAGCGTGCGTGGCGGCGGGGGATCGGGGAACGCGAGGTCGGCGATGTCGGTGCCCCACGCAGCGAGCTCCAACGCGAGCCCGGCGAGGTCGACCTGGGTGATCTCGGCATCGAGGTGAGCGCGGCGGGTGGAGTGCTCGAGCTTGCTCCACAGCCGGTAGGCGACGCCCGGCTCGGTGCGCCCAGCGCGACCGGCGCGTTGGTCGGCCGATGCCCGGCTCGTCGCGATCGTGGTCAGTCGCGTCATGCCGGTGCGCGTGTCGTAGCGTGGCACACGTGCTTGTCCCGCGTCGACCACGATGCGAACGCCGTCGACGGTCAGCGACGTCTCGGCGATGTCGGTGCTGAGCACGATTCGCCGCCGTCCGGCCGGCGACGGAGCGAGGGCACGATCCTGGTCGGTCAGCGACAGCGCGCCAGCGAGTGGGTACAGGTCGACGTTCGCCGGGACGACGGAATCCAGTGCCTGGTAGACGCGGGTGATCTCGCCGATGCCGGGTAGGAACACGAGCACGTCGCCGAGGTCGTTGCGCAAGGCGAGCAGGACCGTTTCGACGACGGCTGTGTCCAGTCGCTGGCCCTTGCCGGGCGGCGACCAGCGGATCTCGATCGGGTGCGTTCGGCCCTCACTGATGATGACCGGCGCCTCGCCGAGCACCGACGACAGCGCTTCGGCCTGCGCGGTCGCGGACATCGCCAGGATGCGCAGATCGGGACGCAGGTTGCGGCGTGCGTCGAGCGCAAAGGCCAGGCCGACATCGGTCGGGAGGTTGCGTTCGTGGACCTCGTCGAAGATCAGCAGCGCGGTGCCGGGCAGTTCCGGGTCGTGCTGCAGGCGGCGGGTGAGGATGCCCTCGGTGACGACCTCGATACGGGTGTTCGGCCCGATCCGGCGCTCGTCGCGGGTCTGGTATCCGACCGTGGCGCCGACCGTCTCGCCGAGCAGGTACGACATGCGGTGCGCCGCGGCGCGGGCCGCCAGCCGTCGCGGTTCCAGCATCACGATTCGCTGGCTCGGCCCGATCCAGGCCTGGTCGAGCAGGCGCAGCGGCACGAGCGTCGTCTTACCCGCGCCGGGCGGTGCGATCAGGACCGCGGAGCCGTGTTCGGCGAGTGCCGAGGCGACGTCGCCGATGACCTCCGCCACCGGCAGGTCGTGATCAGGCGATTGCAGGCGTCCCCTCGAACGCGACCGGGTCGCCGTTGACGGGGATGTTCGGCTTGTTCCATGCCGTGGCCGCGGCGATCGCGTCGGACACGGCCCGCCATTCGCCGGCGTGCCAGCCTTCGGCGGAGGCCTTCACCGTGCCGTCGACGGCGACGAAGACGAACGCCGGCAGCGTTCCCAGGCCGAGCGCCTTGACGAACGCACGGTCGGGATCGACGAACGTCAGGAACTGCTCGGCGAGCGGCCCCAGAAACGCCCGCGCGTCCGCTTCGTCACTCGTGACGACCAGGTTGCAGCGCACGTCGGCACCACCGAAGTTGGTGAGGATGCGCACCGCGGTCTTGAGGATCCACGAGCTCTCGTTGGTGTACGGGTCGAGCACGACGCACGCCAGGTTGAACGTGGTCAGCCACTCTTCCAGCGGACGCGGCAGGCCCTGCAAGGGGGTGAGGACGACGTCCGGCGACGGATTGCTAGCCACGGGCGACGACGTTAGCAAGCGGGCACATGACCGGCCCAGCTTGGTACCGGCGGCACACGTCTGGCCGAATCGCTGAACTGGGGTTAGCGTTCCGCGCGTGCACCCGATCGAGCGCCTGCGGTATGTGGCCCGGGCGTCCGGTGGCGACCAGCGGATGCTCGTCCGCGAGACGGCGACGGCGATCGCCGGGCTCGACCTGGATCCGGCCGGCCTGGTCGTGGCGTGCCGGCGCATCGTCGAGCGCCACCCGACGTCGGGTCCGCTGTGGTGGCTGTGCGCCAACCTGGTCACCTCGGCCAACCCGTTCCGTGAAGCGTGGGGTCTGGCCGATCTGATCGAGGAGGATCCGACGGCGAACCACCTCGTCGACCTGCTACCCGATGGCGCGACGGTCACGGTGGTCGGTTGGCCCGATCTCGCCGGGGAAGCCCTGATCCGTCGCGGCGACATCACCGCCTACGTGGTCGACTCCAACGACGATGGCAGCTCACTCGTGCGCCGCCTGCAACGCAGTGACGTCGAGGTGGAGGAAATCCCTGCCGAGGGCACCGCCGCCGCTGTGATCGAGAGCGATCTCGTGCTCGTCGAAGCGATCGCCGCCGGCCCCGACGGTGGCCTGTGCTCGATCGGCTCGCACGCCGCGGCTGCGGTTGCGTACTGCGCGGAGATCCCGGTGTGGCTCGTCGCCGGTCGCGGACGCCGCCTGCCACAGCAGATGTGGTCGGCGATGCTGACCCGCCTCGACGACGCCGACGACGGCTGGAACCGCGATCACGAACGCGTGCCGCTGGCGATGGTGACGTCCATCGTCGGGCCCGACGCGTTGTCGGCCGCCGACGTCGCGTCGCTCGCAGCAGAGTGCCCGATGGCGCACGAACTGCTCCGCATGAGCGCCATGTGAGCACCGGCGTTACAGTCCGCTCGCATGGCAAGCAAACGCGGCAACATCACGATGACCGACGACGAGGTGCAGGCGTACCTCGCTGAGCAGACGGTCCTGAACGTCGCCACGATCGGGCCGACGGGACACCCGCATCTGGTGGCCATGTGGTACACGCTCATCGACGGCAAGGTCGTGTTCTGGACGTTCGGCAAGAGCCAGAAGATCGTCAACCTGCGCCGTGACGGCAAGATGACCGGCCTGATCGAGAGCGGCGACGCCTACGAGCAGCTGAAGGGTGTCGAGCTGGTTGGCACCGGCACGATCATCGAGGAATACGAGGAGGTGCTGGCGATCGGCAAAGCCGTCGGCCTCAAGTACAACGGCGAGGGAATCCTGAGCGACGCCGCGCTCCCGTTCCTCGAAGCCCAAGCCCGCAAACGCCTCGGCGTCCGCTTCGAGATCGAACGAGTCGTCAGCTGGGACCACAGCAAATTGGGCGGCGGCTACTGACGTCGGCCGCGCTGTTCTTAATAGGTGATGATCCTCACCTATTACAGGTAGCGTGGCCTGCATGAAGGTGAGCGCGGAGCAGGCATCCGAGATCCTTGGTGTCTCGCGCCAACAGATCTCGCGGCTGGTGTCCGCTGGCGAGATCGAGAGCGAGCGCTTCGCCAACATCTTGCAGATCGACCTGGACTCGATTCACCGATACCAGGATCTGCGGCCAGCCCCTGGTCGGCCTCGTCGCGAGGACTCGGCGTGGGCCGTGCTGAACGACGCCGACCCGAGGAGCCTCGACGAGCTCAAGCTGCTGTCCGTCGAAGTGAGGCGGCGAGCACGCCAACGCCGAGTACGGATCTTGCCGGGATCGATCGACCGGATCCTCGGCGACCCTCGTGTCGTCGTCTCTGGTGCCGCGGCTGCGGCACACCATGGAGCCGCCGTCCAGCTCCGCCCGCCCCACGCCATCTACGTTCGCCGCTCCGACTCCGACAGCGTCGAGCGCGAGTATCGGCTGAAGGACGGAGGCGAGGTGAACCTGATCGTGCGGATTGCCAGGGACGACATCTGGTTGTTCGGTGCCGGCAAGTACGCACCGATGGCGGTAGCTCTGCTCGATCTGGTGGACGACCGGGACGACCGCTCAGCCGCCGAGGCACTTCGACGGTTCGCATGACCGATGCAGCCGGCACCAACGAACTGATTGCTTCCATCGGTCCGCTCGCGCCGGCCGGTCAGGCGACCTGGGAAGCAATCGCAGAACTCGCGACTCAGATCCCCTTCGACCGGTGGGCAATCGTCGGCGGACAGATGGTCGCGATCCAGGGAGCACTGGCAGGAGTCGAGCCGCCGCGAGTCACAGACGACGGCGACGTCGTCGTCGACGTCCGAGGCTTCGGACGCGAAGCAATGCTGCACGTTGCCGGCGCGTTGACATCGATCGGATTCGTATCGCACGAGTCGCCAGAAGGCGTGACGCGATTCCAGCGCGGCTGGGCCAAGATCGACCTCCTCGCACCCGACGGCATCGGCGCGAACGTGAAGACGGTTCCGCCGGGCTACGCCATCCAGGCACCGGGGGCAAGCCAGGCGCTCGACCGGACGATCCCGGTGACGGTCGACTGGGGTGAGGACCGAGTCGTTGTTCGTTGTCCATCGCTACTCGGCGCGATCGTCGCCAAGTCGGCAGCGGCTCGAGAGATCGCCTCGTTGACGACCGACGAACGGCTGAAGCATCAAGTCGATCTCGTGTTCCTTCTGTCACTCGCCGCGCGACGGCAGGCCGACGACCTCGACGCCTGGGCGGGCGAGATGGGCAGGACCGACCGTCGGAGACTGAAGGGTGCAATGCGTCCAATACTCGATGACGCCACTCATCGCGCGCGTACGGCACCACACATGGACGACGTGGCAGCAGTTGTCGATGTGTTGCTCCAGCGATGAGACCGGAATCGACGTGACCGACTGACGCGGCCGTGTGGCTCCCGAAGCTTCGAGAATTCACCACGAACGAACGGGAATGGCCCACCTGGAGCCTCGAAGGCCAGAGCCGCGCACGTTCTCGCTCGTGGCTCGCTCGTTCTGCACTTCCTCCGAGTGCGCGTTCTGAGCGATCGTCAGCAGGCCAACATGCCAGCCCCGGGCTCCCGCCGTCGACCGCCCGAACGCCGGCTATGGATCGCCTCTCGACGCCGAGCCGTGCGTTCTGTGCTCGGCGTCCGTCCGCGTTCTGTGTCCCTCGGGAGACCTTGCTGAGATCGCCCCGAACGTTGGCTCCTTGCTCGCCTCTTGATCACGCGTTGCGCGTTTTGCGCCCACGGCACGTGCGTTCTGCCGGTCCTCGCCGATCCAGAGCTCGTCGTTGCTGACCCTCACTGAATTCAAGCACTCGTTCGCCTTACCGGCGCCCGCTCGCTTTGCTCGCTCTAGGCCGTCACGCTGGCCTCTGCCTTCGCTTCCTGCAGGTGATACCGACGGTGTCCAACAGAAACGCTTCGAGACCGTAGCAATCGATTTCGAGCCTCTTTGCGGCCGTTGCCATTGACATCTTGAGCGGTAGCCGGTCGACGTCGTCCTCAGTCACGACCGTGACGTCGTGTCCCGACTCCTGGAGGTGCAACGCCATCGCCAGCACATACGGGTCGGCGACCTCGTCAGTTGCGTTTTCTTCGATGATCTTGGGAGCGACCTGGAGCACATCACGAACGAGAGCGAGCGGAGCGTCGAGCGGATGACGCAGCCGGTTTCTCATGCCGGATGCCCAGGCGCCCGGCGCATCCGGCCAACGCCCCTCACCCACCTCCTTGATGACCTGACGAACCAGCGAGATCTGTCCCGCAGCTACCAACGAGCTGAGCTGCTCGAACATCGCCCACTGCTCGTCGACTGCAACGCGCTGCTTGATCTCGATCAAGGCCGAGGCGTCGACCACCCAGATGCAAAGGGGATCGTCGTCGGTACTCACGAGATTCTCAGTAGCTGCTCAACCTCGTCCAGACCTTGGCCGTCAACACGCAGGTGACGTTGCAAGTCCCGTCGCGTGATCTGACCGTCGTGATACGCCGACACGAGCACGCGCATAGGACCAGCGCCGAGTTGTCGGATGCGCTTCTCCGGTGTCGTCTCGCCCGCTCCACCACCGGAGGTGTTGGATGCCTCCACATTGCGTAGGAACGAGTTGACCTCGCCAAACAAGCTCCTCGGGGCGAGTCCGAGATCGATCAACCTGATGGCGGTCGCTCTTGCGCTGACCTTGTACCGCGATGCGAGTCGGCGGACGTCGGCAACATCCGTGACACGGGGCCCGACGTCCGAGCGCGTCATC
>JANNZY010000055.1:0-17754 GCA_031410915.1 Actinomycetes bacterium | reverse complement strand
GATCGGACCGGTGGCAGCGTCCTGTTCGCCACCGCAGACGGCTCCGTGCGGTCCACGTCGCGCGATGTCGCGGCAGTGCTGCTCGCGGGTCCCGGCGCCCCGGTCGCAGCAATGGCTGCGGACGGTCGAGGTGGAGCGCTCGTGGCTCGGGTGGACGGCACGATCGAGTTCGCCAACCCTGAACGACATGCCGTCCATCACTTCGACAGCGTCTTCACGTTCGTCGCTCGGCATCCGGCGCCCGTCGAACCCGGAACGGACCCGCAGGTTCGTCGAGCCGCCCGTTCCGAGGCACCACGCGAGGTGTTCCCACCGGACGCGATCGGGGCGACACCCGATGGCGTACTGTGGCGGATCGACGACGACGGGCGGCGCACCCTGCTCGGCCGGCACGGCGCTGCGATCACCGGGCTCTGCTACGCCGCTCCGTTCATCGGAGCCGAACACCTGCGCCGACCGATCGTGGTGTCCGCTGGTGCTGACGGAACCTTGCGAGCGTGGGACACGATCAGCGGTTCGTGCGTCGGCGCGATCGCCGCTCCCGAGCCGTTCGTGTCACTCGCCGCATCGAACGACCGCGTGCTCGCGAGGACCGCTCGCGACGAGCTGTGGATCGTGCATTGCGCGCCACCGGTGGACAACGATCTCCCATATGTGCAGAGCTTCGCCACGACCACGCCGTCCCCGCTCGGCACAGCGACCCACGAGATCGACGTGCAGATCGTCGACCTCTCCGATGACCTCGACCTGGTCGACGTCGCGATCGTCGATCTGAACGACGAGTACACGGTCCGGTCCGTCCGCCTGGTCGAGAACAGCGCCAACCTCTTGGTGCCGTTGCTCGAGCCGATCAGGATCGGCGAGCTCGGCCTGACCGTGTCGCTCGCTCTCGACGGACCCTCCGTTGCGCCTTCGTTCCAGATCGCGCTGCACGTCAGCGCGCCCACCCTCGGCGGAGCGCGAGTCGTTTCCGTGTCCGTAGGAACCGGGATGGCGCCCGATGAACCGAACGTTCGAGCGGTGGCCTGAGCCGGGCTACAGTCACGCCGATTGGCGCGGCCAGCGGTCGGCTCGCCACTTCACCGCCACTTCACCGCCACTTCACCGACACGTCGCGCATGACAGCGCACCGACGAGAGAGCAGGTTCAGGGATGGCTGACATCACGCCCACCGAGCCACCGGTCGACAAGGCTCCGGGCACGACCGAGCCCAAGGCCACCGACACGACCGGGGTCGTACCATCGCTCGCCACGGTCGACCGATGGTTGCCGCAGTTCATCGTCACCGTCGTGCTGCTGGTCGGCTTCGCAGGGCTCGTCGGGTTCATGCTCGCCGCAGCCGGTACCTCGAGCTCGGATGGCTGGGAACGGCGCATCTACATCTTTGCTTCCGCCGAGGCGATCGTGTTCACCTCGGTGGGCTGGTTGTTCGGTCGCGAAGTCCATCGCTCCGAGGCGAAGACGGCGAAGAAGGACGCCGAGACGGCCAAGGGTGAGAAGGCCGACGCCGAGAAGGACGCCAAGGTAGCCAACGACAAGGCATCTGAGAAAACGGCAGAGGCGGCCGCAGAGCGCGCCAAGGGCAAGGCCGTCAAAGCGCTCGTCCAGAGCGGGGCGGCCGACCTGGTCGTGACGCCGGTCAGCGACGGCGGCGCGGCCCGACCCGTCGGCCTCAACGACCCAGAGCCCATCCTCCAGCCGTCACCGTTGCGTCGGTTGGTCGACGACCTCTGGCCCGATTGATCTGCCGGTCCGTCTCGTCCACCGTTCAGCGGCGGGTTGCATCACGCGAGGTTGATGACGATCTTGCCAATGGCGTGTCCTTGTTCCAGGTGCCTGAACGCGTCCGGCACGTCGGCGACGTCGTAGCGCCGGCCCATGACCGGTGTGACCTGGCCGGACTCGAGAAACCCCTGGAGCACGGCGAGGTCGGCCTGATTCTGTCGCGCGAGCACCGGGGCGGACTTCTTGTGGACGAACATGAACACAAGGTTGCCCCGATCACGCGCGTCGCTGGCCCGAGCAGGCGACCGCCCTTCGGTGCTCAGACGAGACGTAAGGTCCCGTTCGGGCTCAACACGCTTCGACATGTTCGCAGCGGACGATGGCCGACGTCGCGCTGGGTGTACCGAGGTACGGGCAGGAACAGCCGCTTGTTGCCGATCCACGACGTCAGCAGCGCCAGAACGGGGTTCTGCCACAGGAAGCCGAGGTCGGTCACCACGTACATCCCGCCCGGCTTGACGCAGGACCGACAACGACGGTACGAGAGCTTTCCGACGGCGTCGAACACCACGTCATAGGTCGCCCGGTCCGTGGTGAAGTCGTGCTGTGTGTAGTCGATGACTTCGTCGGCTCCCAACGACTTGACCGTCTCGACCGCAGTGCTGCTGCACACCGCTGTGACGTGTGCTCCGAAGTACTTCGCGAGTTGCACGCCTGCGGTGCCGATCGAGCCGGAGGCGCCGTAGATCAGGATTTCTGCCCGGAGCACGGCCTGCTCGAACGTCATCACGGTGGGCTTGTGCGCGAGCGGATCGCCCTGGCCCATGCACACGTACTCGGCGTGTGCGCCGAAGCGGACAGCGTTGACCCCGAACACCTCGTCGCCGACTGCGAAGCCGGAGACGCCGTTGCCCGCAGCCACGATCTCGCCGGCGAACTCGCTGCCGAGAATCTGCGCCCTCGGCCGAACCAGACCGGTGAAGAAGCGGGTGATGAACGGTTTGGCGGCGCGGTATCCGCAGTCCGAGCGCGTGACCGTGGTGGCCCGGACTCTGATGAGCACCTCGTGATCATTCGGTCGCGGCTGTTCCACGTCGAGCAGTCGGAGGACTGCGGGAGTGCCGTACCGGGTGTGGACGACTGCCTTCATCGGATCAGCTCTTCTTCCGGGTGCCGTGTGGC
Source organism: Actinomycetes bacterium (assembly GCA_031410915.1). Taxonomy (GTDB): domain Bacteria; phylum Actinomycetota; class Acidimicrobiia; order Acidimicrobiales; family Ilumatobacteraceae; genus WLMZ01. Next base: position 14,847 of record JANNZY010000055.1, on the reverse strand, counting down.
CGCCGAATCGGACCGCCGGCTTTCCACGCTCGTCCAGCACGGAACAGCTCCGGCGGCTTGCCACCGGCCGAACCGGGAGCGGCTCGACGGCCGGTCGGGATCACCCAGGCGTCGTCGGACACGACACTGCGACGGAAGTTGGCGCCATCGAGTTGCACGCCCCACACGGCTTCGTACACGGATCGCAGCTCGGCCAACGTGAACGTCGGCCCGACGAAGGCCGTGGCCACACCCGACACTTCAATGTCGAGGCGAACGCGCTCGAGCGCGTCAGCGACGATCCGCACGTGATCGAACGCCAACTCGATCGTTCCGTCGAGCACCTTCGACACGGACACGAGCGACGCATCCACAGCATCCGTGCCGGCCGCGATCGAACCGACATCACGAAGCACCGCGAGGTACGCGATCGTCACGACGTTCATGCGTGGGTCTCGCCCCGGATCTCCGTAGGCACCGAACTGGCTCAGCAACGCCGTCGCGTCGACACCCGTCTCCTCGACCAACTCCCGCTTCGCCGCATCGTCCAGTGTCTCGGTCGGCAGTTTGAAGCCGCCGGGGATCGCCCACATCCCTGCGAACGGTGCCTCACCGCGGCGCACCAGCAACACCTGGAGCTCGCCTTCGGACAGGGTCAGGATCACCACGTCGACAGTCACGGCGAATGCCGGGAACTTCGTTGGGTCGTAGCCCGTCGGAACGCCACCCCGTGCCCTTGATCTTGTCACCATGACCATTACCCTAGCAAATGAAACAGTCCAACTGACTACAACCCGTGAGAAATGTCTGGCGTCAGAGGGCGCGGGCGTACTTGACGTCGGCGATGGGCTCGAGCGCGTCACCAGCTTGGTTGGTGGGACCGTCCCACATCATCTCGATACCGGTCCACGACCAGCCGGACTTCTCGTAGAACCGGCGGGCTCGCGGGTTGTCGCGCAACGCCCACAGGACGGCATTCGTGAAGCCCTGATCGCGCAGCCACTGCTCACCGGCCTCGATCAGCGACCGCGCCACGCCGGTGCCCCACGCTTCGGGATGGACGTAGAACGCGTAGAGCTCGCCTTGGGTCGGGTCCTCGCGATCGGGACCGACGACGGCGAACCCCACCACGCGCTCGTCGACAACGCCCACGAAGACCGACTGATCCGGCTGCGACGTCCACTGTCGCGACTCCCAGATCGAGCGCCGCTCGGCTGCGAACGCATCGGAGTCGAGGTACTCGTCCGGGAAAAGCCCGCGATACCCGACACGCCAAGCTGCGATGTGTGCCGCGGCGATCGCGTCGATGTCGTGTTCTGTTGCCGTGCGCACTGCGATCATGCCGGCCATCGTCGCAGCGCGGCGATGACTTGTTCGAACGGTTTACAGCCGAGGTCAGATCATCGACCGGCTGGAGATCAGACGGCGAGCAGGTCGCGCGCGCCCGTGTCGCTGGACGGGTGACGCAGCTTGCTCATCGCCCGAGCCTCGATCTGGCGGATGCGCTCGCGGGTCAGGTTGAAGTGTTCGCCAACCTCTTCCAGCGTGCGCGGCTCGCCACGATCCAGACCGAAGCGGAGCTTGAGGATCTCGCGCTCGCGCTCGTCCAACGGGGCGAGCAAGCGGGAGATCTCCTCCGGCAACAGCGCCGTCGCGGCAACTTCGAACGGCGACTCGGCCGAGCGATCCTCGACCACATCGCCGAGTTCGGCATCGCCGTCCTCGCGCAACGGCTCGCTGAGCGACAGCGGCTCGGCCGCGAAGCGCAACGCCTCGGTGACCTTGTCCTCGGGCATCTCGACCTCGCGTGACAGCTCGGCCAGCGTGGCCGGACGGCCGTACTTCAGCTCGAGCCGGCTCCGCGCCTTCTGCAGCCGCGCCAGCGTGTCGCCGGCGTGGACAGGCAGGCGGATCGTGCGGCCGGTGTTGGCGATGCCGCGGGTGATGGCCTGACGGATCCACCACGTCGCGTACGTGGAGAACTTGAAGCCCTTGCGCCAGTCGAACTTCTCGACCGCGTGCATGAGGCCGAGATTGCCCTCCTGGATCAGGTCCAGCAGTGGCAGGCCCGACGCCTGGTACTTCTTGGCGATGGAGACCACCAGCCGCAAGTTCGACTGCACGAACGCGCGCTCGGCTTCCTCGCCGTCTTTGGCCGCGCGCCGGTACTCGCGCTTCTTGGCGGCAGTGACCTCTTTGCCCGCCGAGTCCAGGTCGGCGAGCGCCGATTTGCCCTGCTCGATCAATTTCGCCAGCCGTACCTCGTCGTCCTTCGTGAGGAGTGTGTATTGCCCGATGTCGGACAAATACAGTCGAACGAGGTCTTCCTCATCGCGATCTACGCGATCTTTGGCCACGGCTGCTCCCTGACTTGTGAGTAGGGCCTGGGATGCGGAAATCCACATCTTCGGCGGGGCGATGTGGTAACGATACCGACGCGGTCAAGTGGCTCACACAGGTCGACCACTTTTCGTCCACCAATCGCTGGTTGAGATACGCAGACCTCGCAGATCTGCAACACCGCTCGTCATCAAGTGCCCGTCATCGAGGGAGATCACGCCGATCATGGCCGACGACATCGAGATCGCCATCGTCACGATGCGCTTCGACGCATCCGATCCAGGCCGGCTGCTCGGGGTCCTCAGCAAATACGTCGTGCTGACCCGCATGCAACCCGGTTGCCGCAACATCGACCTGTGCGCGTCGGCGATCCACCCGAACCGCTACCTGCTGATCCAGAAGTGGGACTCGGTCGTCGCCCAGCGCGAGCACTTCGACAGCGCGCTGATGGTGGAGATGGCCCAGTCCTGCGCCGGTCTGCTGGTCCAGGCACCCGACATCGATCTGTGGGATGGCCCGAGCGCACACGACCTGGCCTGACCAGCCCCGATCTGCGCCGACGCGACAAGGTGAGAGTTCGATGACGTGACCACGCGATCCGGCGCGATCTCCCTATCCTGTGGATCAGTAGCGGACCCCAGAGTTCCGCTCCAACACAAGGAGTTCAGCCACACATGCCGAACCCACTCTTGAACGACAAGGCCTTCGAAGACGCCAACAAGGCGGGTTACGCCGCCGGTGCGTGGGGCCCCCCGCAGAGCCGCAGCACGCCGCTCGGCGGTCCCATCGGCACGGGCATCAACGACGGCCCGGTCAGCCGCTGGGACTCACGCACGATGTCCATCGAGGGCACGGCAACGGCAACCGGCGTCTTGTTCGTCCTCCTGCTCGCAGCCGGCGTCGTCGGCTGGCAGCTCGTCGAGACCGTCGACGGCGTCGGCGTCACCAAGTTCCCGACGTGGAGCATCGCCGGTGTCCTCATCGGCTTGGGCTGCGTCATCGGTATTCACTTCAAGCCGCAGCTGGCCAAGATCCTCGGCCCGATCTACGCACTCGCCGAGGGCATCTTCATCGGTGCCATCTCGCACGCCTACGAGGGCTACAAGGACGGCATCGTCGTCCAGGCCGTCGGTGCCACCATCGCCGTCTTCGCGGTGATGCTGTTCATGTATCGGACCAAGATCATCAAGGTCAACGACCGCTTCCGGCGCATCATCATCGGCGCCACCTTCGGCATCATGATCTTCTACGGCATCTCATTGTTGATCAACCTGTTCGGCGGCTCTGTGTCGTTCCTGCAGGCCAACAACGGCAGCTTGTTCAGCATCGGCGTCAGTCTGTTCGTCGCTGCGATCGCGGCGTTCAACCTGGCGCTGGACTTCGACTTCATCGAGCGCGGCTCGAAGCAGGGTCTGCCCAAGCAGATGGAATGGGTTGCCGCAGTCGGACTGCTCGTCACGGTGATCTGGCTCTACCTCGAGATCCTGCGCCTGCTCGCCAAGCTCAACAGTCGCCGCTGATCGCGGCCGAACCGGGTCGGGTCAGAGCCGGCCGAGGAATCCGAGCAACGCCTCGTTGAACTCGGCCGGCTTCTCCTGTTGCACCCAGTGACCCACGCCGTCGAGCACGACTGCCCCGAGGAAGTTGGGAAGTGATCCCTCCATCCGCGCGATGCCCGTCGGATCCATCACAGCCACGACGTCCTTGGAGCCGCCGATGAAGAAGCTCGGCATCGTCACCGCATCCAGCCCGATGTCTTTGAGGATCTCGTAGTTGGCGTCCATGTTGCGGTAGTAGCTGACCGGACCGAAGAACCCGCTGTGCGCGAACTCGCCGGCATAGTGGCGGGCGTCGGCCTCGGTCAGCCAGGACCACGGCAGCGGTGGAGGCGTGCGTGCGCCGGTCAGGAAGCCGTTGCCGGCCATCGGACGCATCTCGGTCGGGATCGCGAAACCCTCACCACTCGCACCCCAGTAGACCTTCGTGATCGTGTCCAACGGATCGGCGTCGAGCTCGGTTTCGGCTGGGCCGACCTGCTGGAAGTACAGGATGTAGAAGAAGTTGTCCTGGTACACGGCGCGCATCAGCTGCGTCGGCGGGCCGGGCCAGGCGATCGCCGGCACGCTCACCCCGCCGACGGCGCGCACGCGTTCAGGGTGGAGGCGCGCCGCGTCCCAGACGATCATCGCGCCCCAGTCGTGGCCGACCCACACGGCGTCGTCCTTGCCGAGATCGTCGAGCAATCCGACCAGGTCGCCGGTCAAATCACGGATGCCGTAGGCGCGCACGTCGCGTGGTGCCGACGAGTGCCCGTACCCGCGTTGGTCGGGTGCGATCGCGTGGTAGCCGGCGGCGGCCAACGCGGGTAGTTGGTGTCGCCACGAGTACGCCCCCTCGGGGAAGCCGTGGCTGAGGATCACCGTCGGGTTGGCGACGTCGCCGGCTTCGGTGACCGCTAGGTCGACGCCGTTGACGTGGACGATGCGGTGTCGGATCGTGGTGTCGGTCATCGGCAGAGTCTTGCCGGACGCACATCGGGCGCGTCGGCTCGGAACCGTCGGAGCGGTCAGGCGGGGTCGCGCGTGGCTGCGATGGCGCGATCGCTGATCGCGCAGAGCTCGCCCCAGGTCAGTCCGTCGCTGTCCCACAGTTGCTCGAATGCGCCGTCGGATGCATCGCTGAAGCCATGCCTGTTGCGGAAGTTGTACAGCCAACGCTGACGATTGACGGGCACGCCCAACTTCTCCAGCCGACCGATGCTGTAGGTCTCCCACGCCGCGATCTGGGCCAGCGACAACTCTCCGTCGGGAGGCGCTTCCCCGAAGCCCCCACCTTGACGATCTCGGGCGCGCAGCAGCACACGGCCCAGCGATGTGGCGGTCGTGACTTCGCTCTGTTGGCGCGGCTTGCGAGTGTCCTCGAACGCGCCGCTGTCGGCGTGGATGTCGATCGAATCGCCGCCGAGCCTGATGACGGTGCGCGCCAGCGGTGTGGTCTCGTCGACGGAGATGTTGATGGTCTGCTCGGCCATGCCCAACGATGCAACGAGGTCGCTGGCGATGCGCTCGATCGTGGCCGCGTCGAACGAGACGTACGAGAACGTCTGCGGGGTGACGGTGATCGGCATCGACCGTCGACCTACTCGCCGGCCGCGGCCTGGGCGAACTGGTCCGCGTCGCGCAGCTTGACCACTGCGGTCTTGCGCTCTTCGAGCGCCTGCAGGCTGAGCTCGTTGATGGTCTCGACCTCGTCGTCGGTGAACCCGGCCAGCTCGCGGAACCGACGGGCGAGACCGATCGGCGACTCGTCGCTCTCGCTGCGCGTGCCGCCGTAGCTGAACAGCTTGTCGACGACACCCTGGAACTCCAGCGCCTTCTTGCGCCGCTCCGGATCCTTCTCGGTGACCTTGCGGAGCCAGTCCGAGCCCATCTTCACGTGGGTCACCTCGTCGGCGAGCATCCAGTCCTCGCAGAACTCGAGGTAGGGGTCGCCGGCCATGTCGCCGAACTCCTTCATCGTCGTGAAGACGTCGATCGCCAGGCCTTCGAGGGCGCGGTTGACCCCGGCCAGGCGCAACACGGGATCCGTGCTGCATGCTGCCTCGAACAGCACCGTGTTCTCGGCGTACTGGCCGATCTCGGTGCCCATCCACTCGCTGAGCTTCACGCTGATCTCCACGTGACGGGCTTCGTCCCAGCACTGCCGGGCCATGTCCAGCTTGAGTGCGAACGGCGCCTCGACGTCGGTCTCGAAATCCCAGCACGTGCGGCCCGCGCCCTCGAGCGCCTGGATCTCGCCGACGAAGATGCCGTGCATCAACCCACGCGCGCCGTCGCTGGCGTCGCGCCGTTCGGGCGTGAGGCGGAACTTGGCCTTCTTCGCGTCTCCGGGTTCGCCGATGGTGAACACCGATCGCGGATCGCCGAGGCGATCCTTCATCGTGATCTTGTTGAACCGCTCGTCGCGAGCCAGGTCCTCGACCGGGAAGAACTTGCGCATGGCTGCCTCCTTACACCGTGGCCGGCGTGTTCGCGCCGAGCGTTCCGGGGCCGGTGATGCCACCGGCTTCGATCATGATCTCTTCCAACCGCTGCTGGTGAGCGGCGGCACGGGCGGCTTCGTCGGGCGTCTCGATCAAGCTCTGGATGATCATCTCGCCGTCACGCCAGTCGTCGAACTCGTCCTGCAGGATCAGCTTCAACGAGCGCACCGTCGGCGCGTCGGTGATCTCGCTCGTGCCGTTGAGGTGATACGTGTACGCCGCGATGAAGCGCGGGATGAAGACGCGATAGACACCGACCAGTTTCTCGATCGTCTGCTCCGGTGCTTCTGGCTCGGTCATCGCCTCGACGAAGCGGACCATGGCGTCGTTCGCCGGCGCGGTGAGCCGCTCGGGGTTCATCTCGCGCAGCTCCGGCAAGCGCTTGTGCCACAGCTCGGAATGCCACGCGTGCTTGTAGCAGTGCGTGCCGAGGCGCATCTTGACGTCCAGCTCGGGCACCGTCGCGACCCAGCCGCCGAGCGCCTCGAACAGCTTCATCTCGGCCCACTTGTAGTTGCCGACGCGGCGCGCCGATTCCTCGACGTCGAACAGGCCGGGCAGCGTGCGCCGATCCCACGGCGCGAAGGGCGCCCTCGGCTTGTACGGATCGGCCACCTGAACCCCCAGATCGATGCGACGAACGACTGTCCGACGAACTGCCCCAATTGCTTGCAATCTACAGGGATCGCTGACGCCACTCGCTGTCGAGTCGTCCCAACTCGGTGACGGGGGGTGCGCCGCAGTGGTATTCCAGCAGCATCCCGCGCCACGGAGCAGTGACGCCGAGCTTGCCGAGGATCGCCGACACGCCCCACACGACTCGATCGAGGATGACGAAGCTGGCCGGGATGTTGAGCTTCTCGATCACCGGCGCGTGCGGTCCCTTGAGCTCGATCATCGTCGACAGCGTGTCGTTCATGAACTGGCGCGAGAACGTGAACTCATCGGTCAGGTACGGGATGTAGGGCAGGCTGACATAGGCGTGGATCTGCTCGACGGACAGACCGTGGTCGGGCGCGAGGAAGCCGACCTCCTCCATCGCCCGCACGGTGGCCTCCGGGTCGCGCCGCACGATGACCGCGTCCAGCGTCGGCGACAGTTGCTGCCATTCGCCCGGCGACCAGCGCTTCACGAGTCCGAAGTCGAGGAACGTCACCGACCCGTCGCGCTGGAATCGGTAGTTGCCGGGATTCGGGTCGCCGTTGAAGGCGCCGTGGAAGTAGATCGAGTGCTGCGCGAAGCGCCAGATCGTTTCGCCGGCGCGGCGGCGGGCGGCGGCGTCGGCCACGGCCATGAACTCGCTCCATGACAACCCGTCGACCCACTCCGTGGTCAGGACCCTGCGGCTCGAGTGCTCGGGCACGACGGATGGCACGGAGAAGAACGGATGGTCGGTGTAGTACGCGGCGAACTCGCTCTGGTTGCGGGCCTCGATCGAGTAATCGAGCTCGTCCACCATCCGGTCGCGCAGCTCGTCGACGAGGCCCTTCGTGTCCAGACCCTTCAGCGCGAACATGCCGAGCATCGCGTACATCGCCTGCGCGTTGTCCAGGTCTGCGCCGATCGCTTCACTGACGCCCGGGTACTGCACCTTGACCGCTGCGCGCCGGCCGTCGCGCAACACGACACGATGCACCTGTCCGACCGAGGCCGCAGCGATCGGCTGCGCTGGCCAGTCCAAGAAGACGCGCTCCGGTGGGGAACCGAGCTGGCGCGTGACCACGTCGCGGGCAACGGCTGGATCCATCGGTGGCGCATCGGCATACAGTGAGGACAGTGACTGCTGCGCTTGCTCGGGCAGTGTCTCGAGGATGAAGCTGACCATCTGGCCGACCTTCATCATGACGCCCTTCATGTTGCCCAGTTGCTGCGCGATGTCAGTCGCAGCACGGGTCGCGAAGCGCTGGTCGATGGCATCGCGACGATGGGCAGGTGCCAGCCGCCTGCGCACCCGAACGATCGCGTAGCGAGCCGAGTTGCGAGCCGTCAGCGCGACGATGCGCGAGGTGCGCCCGACCCGCAGCCGCGCGCTGGCGATGCGCTTGGCGACCGCGGACAACTACTGGCTCGGGAGACGGCGGGCGACCGGGTCGGTCGCGAGCAGATCGTCGGGCAGCGGCTTGCCGGTGACCTCGCACGTCCAGTAGCTGCCGTCCTCCAGCCGGGCCAGGGCGATCTCGACACCTGCGAGATCGTCCTCGATCGCGTCCAGGTCGATGGGCGTGCCAACCGTGATCGCCGGCGCCGCGACGGCGTCCGCGAGCACGACGTCGGTCGTGTCGGTGACGGGGCTGTCGCCGGAATCCATGAAGCCAAGGCTAGTGGCGAGGCATGACTAGGTTTGCTCCCGTGGCGAACGTGCGGTTGCAGAACATCACCAAGCAGTTCGACGGCGTGACCGCGGTGGAGAACATCGACCTCGAGATCGCCGACGGCGAGTTCATGATCCTGCTCGGGCCATCGGGCTGCGGCAAGAGCACGTTGCTGCGAATGATCGCCGGCCTGGAGGATCCCACCGAGGGCGATGTGTGGATCGGCGACACGCTCGTCACCGACATCTTGCCGAAAGAGCGAGACGTGGCGATGGTCTTTCAGAGCTACGCGCTGTATCCGCACAAGACCGTGCTCGCCAACATCGAGTTCCCGCTCAAGGTCCGCAAGGTGGACAAGGCCCAGCGCGCCGGCGAAGCCCGCGTCGCCGCGGGGCTGCTCGGCCTGTCGGAGTACCTCAATCGCAAGCCCGGCCAGCTCAGCGGTGGTCAGCGTCAGCGGGTCGCCCTCGCCCGCGCCATCGTGCGCAAACCGGCCGTGTTCTGCATGGATGAGCCGCTCAGCAACCTGGACGCGAAGCTGCGCGGGGAGACCCGTGCCGAACTGATCGCGCTCCACCAGCGCCTGGCGACCACGTTCGTCTACGTCACCCACGACCAGATCGAGGCGATGACGATGGGCACGCGGATCGCGGTCATGTCGCGCGGACACATCGAGCAGGTCGGCACCCCGCACGAGGTCTACGACAAGCCGGCGTCGGTGTTCGTGGCCGGCTTCGTCGGTACGCCGCCGATGAACGTGTTGCCCGTCGGTTCGCTGGAGCCCGGCCAGCACCTGGTCGGTGTGCGCCCCGAACACCTCGAGATCACTGCCGACGGGCCGCTGGCGATGGAGGTCACGCTCGTCGAGCAACTCGGCCACGAGGTGCTCGTCACCGGAAAGGTCGGCGACACGCGCGTCGTCGTTCGCCAGCCGGTGCACACAGTTTCCCCCGCAATCGGTGACACCGTCCACCTCGACGCAGACGAGCCGAACCGCCATCGCTTCAACGCGGTCACCGAGAAGCGGGTCGACGTATGAGCGAGCGGACCAAGCGAGTTTCACGTGGCAGGCAATGCAGGCATGGACACAGGAACCCAGTCAACAATCGACTGCGTGCTCTGACGGTGTGCACATGACGGCGCGTCGTTCGGCGGCGTTGCGGCGGCGCACGTGGCGCGAATCGGGCCTCGCACTCGTGATGCTCGGCCCGTCGGCTGTCATCCTCGTCGGGTTCGTGTTCTACCCCTTGATCAAGGCGGTGTTCCTCGGTCGCCAACGCTGCGGCGTGCGCGGCTGCCGCACGACCGGCTGGGATCAGTACATCGACGCGTTCCGCAGCAACGAGTTCCAGGACGCGTTGATCGTGACGCTGAAGTACGCGCTGATCACCGTGCCGATCGGGCTCGCACTCGGCGTGGCGTTGGCCGTGCTGGCCGACAAGTACCTGCGCGGCATGTCCATCTTCCGCACCATCTTCTCCAGCACCGTCGCCACCAGCGTGGCCGTCGCATCGGTGATGTGGTTCTTCCTGCTCGACCCGAACGTCGGCTTCGTGTCCGACGCACTGCACAGCTGGTTCCCCGTGCTCAAGACCCCGGGACTGCTGCAGGACGAGAACACAGCGCTGTGGGCCGTCTCGATGAGCTCCATCTGGGCCAACCTTGGCTTCACGTTCATCGTCGTCACGGCCGGACTGCAGAGCGTGCCAAAGGATCTCTACGAGAGTGCGTACGTCGACGGAGCCGGTGGATTCATGCGCTTCACGAACGTGACGCTGCCGATGATATCGCCGACTCTGCTGTTCGCCAGCGTCGTGCTGCTGTCGCGAGCGTTCCAGTCCTTCGGTGACATCGAACTGCTGACCGGCGGCGGGCCGAAGAGCAACACGACCACCGTCACCTACCTCGCGTTCGGCAAGGGCCTGCCGACCGCAGGCGACGACGGGCTGCGCTCGACGGTGTCGATCCTGCTGTTCTTCGTGCTGCTCATCCTCGCGCTCGTGCAGTTCCGCGGCCTGGAGAAGCGGGTCCACTATGGCAATTGACAACGTTTCCGGGGCCCGCAAGTTCGGGCGCTACGTGTTGTTGATCGTGATGGCGTTCATCGTCCTGTTCCCGATCTACGTCATCGTGATCGGTGCGCTGAAGCCGGGCGACCAGCTCCGCAACCAGCCGCTGTTGCCCAACCACGTCACGCTGGACACGCTGCGCGCAGCCTGGCGCAACGGCCACCTCGGGCGCGCCCTGGCCAACTCGGCCGTCGTCGCGGTGCTCGTGACCGTGGCTCAGGTGGTCACATCGGTGCTGGCCGCTTATGCGTTCGTGTTCGTGCGCTTCCCCGGCCGCAACATCGTGTTCGTGCTGTTCCTGGCCACGCTGCTCGTTCCGCTGGAAGCAACGCTGGCCATCAACCGGCGCACGATCGAAGATCTCGGCTGGCTGAACAGCTATCAGGGTCTCGCTGTGCCCTTCCTGGCCACGGCGTTCGGCATCTTCTTGATCAGGCAGGTGTTCTTGCAGATCCCGAAGGAGATGCGCGAGGCAGCGTCGATGGACGGTCTCGGACACTTCGGGTTCATGCGCGAGGTGGCCGTGCCCCTGTCGCGGCCCACCATCGGCGCGCTCGCCCTGTTCGCGTTCCTCACGTCGTGGAACCAGTACCTGTGGCCCGTTCTGGTCACCACCGACGAGGGCTACAACACCGTGCAGACCGGTATCAAGGCGCTGAAGCAGGGAGCAGGATCCAACCCCAGTCTGGTCATCGCCGGCACGGTCATCGTCGCGCTGCCGATCTTCGTCGTGCTCATCATCTTCCAACGCCAGCTCGTGCGCGGGCTCACGGCCGGCGCGGTGAAAGGCTGATGCGATGAGACGCCGGCGATCGATCGCACTGCCCCTCGTCGTGCTAGCCGGGCTGGTCTCGGTGGCCGGTTGCCGGTCCGGCGAAAGCATCGCCAACGCCGGCATCGATCGCCCGCCCGCCGCGTCGGCCGCGCCCACCACGGTGCCAACGTCGTCGGCACCGGGCGAGACGTTGCCCCCTGGCGAGACGTTGCCACCCGGCGAGACGTTGCCACCCGGCGACACCTTGCCGGCCGAGACGACGACTACGGCACCGCCCCCGACCACCATCCCGACCAAGCTCGACGAGTTGCCGACGTGCGACGTCACTGCGCTGGACAGCGCGTCCGGCCCGGTCGACATCACGTTCTGGCACGGCCTGTCCAACGAGCTCGGAACGGCGTTGACCACGCTGACCAACGAGTACAACCAGTCGCAGAGCAAGGTGCACGTCGACCTGCAGTTCCAAGGCGGTTACGAGGACAACATCAACAAGTACCTGCAGAGCAACCAGGACAACCGCCCCGACCTGGTGCAGATGCCGGAGTACATGGTCCAGCAGATGATCGACACGCAGAGCATCGTGCCGACTCAGGCCTGCGCCGAATCGGCCGGCTACGACACGGCGCCGTTCCTGCCCCAGGCGCTCGGCGCGTACGCCACCGAGGGCGTGCAGTGGTCGATGCCGTTCAACGTCAGCGCCCCGGTCCTCTTCTTCCTCAAGCCGCGTTTCGAGGCGGCCGGCCTGGACCCGGCCCACCCGCCGACCACGCTGCAGGAGTTGCTCGACGCTGGCAAGCAGATCGTCGCGTCCGGCGCTTCGCCGTACTCGATCTCACTAGACAGCGACTTCGACGGCGGCGGCGGTTGGTACGTCGAACAGTGGCTGGCGAAGGGCGGCAACTTCTACGCCGACAACGACAACGGCCGTGCCGCGCCGGCCACGAAGGTGCTCTACGACGGCCCGGCCGGTGTGCAGCTGCTGACCTACCTCAAGCAGCTCGTCACCGAGGGCGGCGGGGTGTACGTCGGACCGAATGCGAGCGGCCAGGATTCGCTGCTGAAGCTGGCCGACAAGGACGCCCCGGCGTCGATGACGATCTCGACGTCTGCATCGCTCGGCATCGTGCTGTCGGTGCTCGGCAACGGGCTGATCGAAGGCATCACGGCCGATCAGGTCGGCGTCGGGCCGATGCCCGGTCCGGCCGAGGGCCCGGCCGGTGGGGCCGGCGCAGTGGTCGGCGGCGCGTCGCTGTACATCGTCGACAAGGGCGACGAGAAGGCCGCTGCGGCGTGGGACTTCATCGAGTTCCTCGAAAACGCGCAGAACCAGAGCACGTTCGCCGCGGCCACTGGGTACATCCCCGTTCGCCAGGACGCGATCGAGCTGGACCCGATCAAGTCGGTGTACGTCAACGACCCGCGGTTCAAGGTCGCCTACGACCAGCTGCTGGCCTCGGCCGACGTGGCCACGTCGAACGGTCCGGTCATCGGCCCGCTGCAGCAGGTCCGCAAGGTGACGGCCGATGCCGTCGCCGATGTGCTGACCGGTGGCGATCCACAAACTGCGCTCACCAGAGCCGCGCAGCAGGCCAACGACCTGATCTACAACTACAGCCTCCAGAACAGCTGAACAAACGACGGTGCTGACGCCGCCTCGCGTCAGCAAGCTCGTTGGGGACGTCTGCGATCCTGCTGACGAAGGTGCTGCCGCCGACGGCCGTCAGCACAATCGTCGGCCACATCGACGATCCTGCTGACGAAGGTGCTGCTCCGACGCGTGTCAGCACAATCGTGGGCCACATCGACGATCCTGCTGACGAAACTGGCCCCACCGACGGCCGTCAGCACAATCGTGGGCCACATCTGCGATCCTGCTGACGAAAGCGGCAACACAGACGCCGGTCAGCACAATCGTGGGCCACATCTGCGATCGTGCTGACGAAGGTGCTGCCGCAAGCGTCGGAACGGCGAAGGCCCCGGTCCGAGGACCGGGGCCTTCTGCCTTGTGGGGTTCTGCTGGAGAGCCGGGGGATCAGTAGTCCTCCATGCCTCCGCCGGGCATCGAACCGGAGTCCTCCGGCTTGTCGGCGACGACAGCTTCGGTGGTGAGGAACAGCGCGGCGATCGACGACGCGTTCTGCAGCGCCGAGCGGGTGACCTTGGCAGCATCGATGACACCGAGCTTGACGAGGTCCTCGTACTCGCCGGTGGCGGCGTTGAGACCCTCGTTGCCGGTCAGTGCCTTCACCTTCTGGACGACGACGCCGCCTTCCATGCCGGCGTTCTCGGCGATCTGCTTGAGCGGAGCTTCCAGCGACTTGGCGACCAGGCGGGCACCCGTCGCTTCGTCGCCGGTCAGGCTGTCGGCAACGGCGAGCACCGCGGCCTGGGCACGGAGCAGTGCAACTCCGCCGCCGGGCACAACGCCCTCTTCGATCGCAGCCTTGGTGGTGGAGACGGCGTCCTCGATCCGGTGCTTCTTCTCCTTCAGCTCGACCTCGGTGGCCGCGCCGACCTTGAGCACGGCAACACCGCCGCTCAGCTTGGCGAGGCGCTCCTGCAGCTTCTCACGGTCGTAATCGGAGTCGGTGTTCTCGATCTCGGCCTTGATCTGGTTGATCCGGCCCTTGATGTCGTCTTCCGAACCCGCACCTTCGACGATGGTGGTCTCGTCCTTGGTGATGATGACCTTCTTGGCCGAGCCGAGCAGATCCAGCGTTGCAGCGTCGAGCTTGAGGCCGACTTCCTCGCTGATGACCTGACCACCGGTGAGGATGGCCATGTCCTGCAGCATCGCCTTACGGCGCTCGCCGAAGCCAGGTGCCTTGACGGCGGCCGACTTGAACGTGCCGCGGATCTTGTTGACGACCAGCGTGGCCAGGGCCTCGCCCTCGATGTCTTCAGCGATGATCACCAACGGGCGACCACCCTGCATGACCTTCTCGAGCACGGGCAGCATGTCGCGGACCGACGAGATCTTCGATGAAACCAGGAGTACGTACGGATCGTCGAGCGACGCTTCCATGCGCTCCATGTCGGTGGCGAAGTAGGGGGAGATGTACCCCTTGTCGAAGCGCATGCCCTCGACGAGATCCATCTCCATGCCGAAGGTCTGGCTCTCCTCGACGGTGATGACGCCGTCCTTGCCGACCTTGTCGATCGCTTCCGAGATCATCTGACCGATCTCGTTGTCGGCCGCCGAGATCGAGGCGACCTGGGCGATCTGATCCTTCGAGTCGACTTCCTTGGCCAGTTCCTTGATCGATGCGACTGCGGCTTCGACCGCGGCCTCGATGCCCATCTTCAGGGTCATCGGGTTGGCGCCGGCAG
>JANNZY010000054.1:0-5786 GCA_031410915.1 Actinomycetes bacterium | reverse complement strand
CCCCCGCTGAAACCGCTGGCCGCAGTACCCGCCGTTCCCGCGGCTAGCTGATCGCCGGACCACCGATTTCACCGGTGGCGCGGCGGCCTCGACTCCTAGGCTGTCGGCCATGCCCGAAGCAGTGTCAATCTTTGCCAGCCCCGAGCAACTCTCGGCGATCAAGTACGACTCGTCGGGTCTGGTCGCCGCCATTGCGCAGGACGTCGAGACCAAAGCAGTGCTGATGTTGGCCTGGATGAACGCCGAGACCCTGCAAACCACGCTCGACAGCGGCCGGATGGTCTACTGGAGCCGCAGCCGTCAGGAGGTGTGGCGCAAGGGCGACACCAGCGGCGATCGTCAGTACCTGCGCGAGGCGTTCTACGACTGCGATGCGGACACGCTGCTGTTCCTGGTCGACCAGCACGGCGCCGGCGCATGCCACACCGGCGCGCCGACGTGTTTCTATCGCCGTCTCCAGACCGCGGCGCAGCAGTGAGTACGAGCGGATTCACGCTGCGGCCGACGCGCGACGAGTTCCGAGCACTTGCCGCAGAACACAGCGTGCTGCCGGTGTGGACCGAGTTGCTGGCCGACATGGAGACCCCCGTCGCGGCGTTCGTCAAGCTGGTCGGCGACGGCACCGGGTTCCTGCTGGAGTCCGTCGAGCATGCCGAACGCTGGAGCCGGTACTCGTTCGTCGGGCGCTCGCCATCGGCGACCATGATGCTGCGCGACGGCCGCATCGAGGTCGACGGTACGTTGCCCGACCACGTGCCGCTTGACCAGGGCATGCTCGCCGCGATGGAGGCGATCCTCGACGTGTACCAGGCTCCGCTGTTTCCCGATCTGCCGCCGCTGCAGGGTGGGCTGATGGGCTACCTCGGCTACGACGTGATCCGCGAGGTCGAGCACCTGCCCGACACGCCCGCCGACGTTGCCGACATGCCTGACGCGGTGATGAGCGTGATCGGCTCGCTGGCTGCGTTCGATCACCTCCGCCAGCGCGTGTACCTGATCGAGAGCGTGCCCGTGCTCGGGATGAGCGAGGCCGACCTGGACGCCGCGTACGACGACGCGGCGATGCGCGTCGAGCAGGCCATCAACGACCTCGCCAAGCCGCTGCCGTACGCGCCGGTCGCGCCGCCCGAGTCCGGCGTCGAGCTTCCGTCGATGCGCTCGTCGATGCCGAACGGCATGTACCAGCAGGCCGTCGATGTCGCCAAGGAGCACATCCGGGCCGGCGACATCTTCCAAGTCGTTCTGTCGCAGCGTTTCGAGGTGGATCTCCAGGCCGATCCGTTCGACGTGTACCGCGTCCTGCGCCAGATCAACCCGAGCCCGTACATGTACTTCCTGCGCCACCACGGCATCACGCTCGTCGGGTCGTCACCAGAACCAATGGTGGTGCTGCGCCAGGGCAAGGTGGTGTCGCGCCCGATCGCCGGCACACGCCGACGCGGCCGCGACGACGACCACGATCGGCGCATGGCCGGCGAGTTGCGCGAGAACCCGAAAGAAGTCGCCGAACACATCATGCTGGTCGACCTGGCCCGCAACGACGTCGGACGTGTCGCCAAGTTCGGCACCGTCCACGTCGACGAGTTGATGACGCTGGAGAAGTACAGCCACGTCATGCACCTCACCTCGCAGGTGACCGGCGAGCTGGTCGACGGCAAGGGCCCGATCGACGTGCTCCGTGCCACGCTGCCCGCCGGAACGGTCAGCGGTGCGCCAAAGGTACGCGCCATGGAGATCATCGACGCGCTCGAGCCGGTCAAGCGCGGGCCGTACGCCGGCGTGGTCGGCTACGTCGACTTCAGCGGCAATCTGGACACCGCGATCGCGATCCGCACGATGTTCGTCGGCGAGCACGGCGCCTTCTTCCAAGCCGGGGCCGGCATCGTGGCCGACTCGGTGCCCGAGGACGAGGACCTGGAGTGTGCGAACAAGGCCGCCGCGTTGCTGGCCGCGATCCCTGCGGCGCGACGGATGACCGCCTCCGCGCTACAGCGCTAGGCCCAGCATCACGGTCGCGACGCTGAAGATCAGCGCGATAAGCGACCCGACCACGCCCAGCGCCATCAGCCCCGGCAGCGTGGTGATCGCCGTGATGTTCGCCCACAGGTTCGTCAGCGCTTGGCGCTTCGGCTCGAGCGCGGTGCGCAGCGTGCTCAGCTCTTTGCCGAGCTCGATCAAGGAGTTCGTGCGGTCCTGTTCGGGATCGCGCTCGACGAGGTCGTACAGCGCAGTGCGCACACCGACGTCGGCCACCAACGTCTGCACGTCGGCCACCGTCTCGGTGAAGGTCTTCGGGATCCGCCGAAGTCGACGATGTGCGGTCCAGATCGCAACCGCCGGGATCGCGCAGAGCACGAGCCCCACGACGGCCCACACCCAGCGCCCCGGCGACGGGAACACCAGCAGTCCAACGACGTATGCCAGACCGACCGATGCGGTGGTCAACAGGCCGACCCCGCGGGTGACGCTGCTGGCCCGGGCGGCGATCGACGTCAGCCGGGTGGCGACGTCGTCCGCCAGCGATTGCAGGTTCGCCATGGCTTCCGAGTGTTGCACATGAGCGCAACGCCGACAGACTGACCGCATGACCGCCTTCTGGATCGACCATCCCCGTGACATGCTGCGTGTGTCCGGCGATGATGCGCAGACCTATCTGCAGAGCCAGATCAGCCAGGACATCCGCGATCTGGCTGACGGTGAGTCGACGTACACGTTCGTGCTCCAACCAACGGGCAAGGTCGAGGCGCTCGCCCGCATCCGACGCGTCTCGGCCACCGAGTTCTCCCTGGACACCGACGCCGGGTTCGGCGAAGCGCTGCGGACCCGTCTGGCACGTTTCAAGATCCGCGTCAAAGCCGACCTCGAGGTCATGGATCTCGCCTGCGTCGCGGTCCGTGACGCCGATGGACCTCGGCCCGACGAAGCCGTGTCCGCATGGGGTCGCCAGGACGCCTACGACCTCTTCGGCGCTGCGGCACCAACCGCCGTCGCCAACGGCTCGGCCCACGATCTGCTCCGTGCACGCATCGAGGCGGGATGGCCGGCGATGGGCGCGGAGATCACCGACGCCACGATCCCGGCCGAGTCCGGTGTGGTCGACCTCGCGGTCAGCTTCACGAAGGGTTGCTATCCCGGGCAGGAACTCGTCGAGCGGATGGACAGTCGCGGCTCCACCGCACCGCGTTTCGTCCGCCGGCTGAGTGGCACCGGTGCGATCGCCGACGAGCTGACGAGCGACGGCAAGGTCGTCGGCCACGTCACGTCGTCCGTGTCGGTCGACGACGGCTGGATCGGTCTCGGCATCGTTGCCCGCTCCGTGCAGCCCGGTGACATCGTCCAGTCGAACGGCGGAGCTGTCACTGTCGCAGAGGCGCGCTGATGTCCAAGCCGTGGACTGCGAAGCAACTCGCCAGCGGACTGGAGCGGATGCGGGCCATCGCCCTCGCCCTGCCGGAGGCGACCGAGGAGGTGACGTGGGGGACCGACGTCAACTTCCGCGTCCGCAAGAAGATCTTCGCCTTCCCGGGTTCGGGTGCCACCCTGACCGTGAAGGCCGACCGCGACGAGCTCGCCGCGCTGGCCGACGATCCCCGATTCTCACCGGCCCCCTACCTCGCCCGCGGTGGCTGGGTGCGGATGGACCTGCAACTCGCGCCGGTCGACTGGACCGAGGTGCGCGAACTGATCCACACGTCGTACGCGCTGATCGCGCCGAAGAAGTTGGCGGCTCAGGTGGTGGACAGCAGTTCGTGACGCAGCTGCACGACTTGCGGGTCGTGTCGCACCGTCGCGAACTCGGAGCGCTGATCGATGGCCTCGGCCAGACCGGGGCGGTTGGTGTCGGCATCGTACGCGGCTCGCAACCAGCGCACGGCGAGCTCGTTGTCGCCGAGCGCCGCGGCGCACTGTGCGACGATGACTGCCGGCATCGTCTGCGTCCAACGAGCGTAGGACTGCGCCGCGTACCGACCGGCCTCGTCGAACTCGCCGAGGCGGACCAAGACGCTGGCCAGGACGTACTCGCTGTACGCGTTTCCCGTGGGCAGCGGCCGGGGGAGCAGCGCGACCAACGCCTCCAGCTCGCGCTCGGAGGCGACGTCGGGTGGCAGCCAGTTCGGTGCGACGGCTGATTCGAAGTCGGTCACGAGCATGCCGCGGGCCTCGTCGACGCGGCCGGCGCGGGCGAGTGCTGCAGCCCGGTACCACGGTGAAGCGACCATGCCCGGCGGGAAGGAGCCGACCTTGCCGGTGTTCCACGAGTCGCGCTCGGCTGCCGTCGCCCAGCGGTGCCATGAGCCGTGCGTGTCCAGCTGCGCTTGCGTACGGCGGTGCTGCAGCATCTGGATCTGCACGACGAGCGGGAAGATGAAGAAGATCGGCGAGAGCAGGTTGCGCTGCACCAGCGAGAAGTACACCAGCGCGCTGATGGTGAGGATGATGCTGAACCAGACCATCACGATGCGCGAGCGGCCGGGGATGAACCGGTCGAGGCCGGACATCACGATGTTGCCGCCGTCGAGCGGCAGGATCGGTACGAGGTTGATCAGTCCGAGCAGCGGGCCGGCCCACCAGATCGCGATCGTGGTGTGCGACTCGCGGACCTGATCGATGTCGAACGGGTTGACGTGCATCAGCGCGAGGATCGCGGTGCCGAGCACGATCTGCACACCGGGGCCGGCCAGGGAGATGCCGGCCTTTTCCCAACGCTTCAGCACGCGGGTCGGCTCGAACGACGCGTAGCCGGCCAGGAAGTCGAGCGCAATGCTGGCCTCGGCTCCTGTGGCCCGCGCCGCGAACGCATGGCCGAGTTCGTGGATGAGCGTGAATGCGCCGACGCACAGCGCGAAGAAGATGCCCTGTTCGATGCGGTCGCCACCGCTGGCGAGCGCGAAGACACCGAGGAGGATCAAGAACCCCGGACGGACGTCGACGGGGAAGCCGAAGACCTTCAGTCCAGGCTGCTTGCTCATGGGCTGATCCTACGAGGCAGTCGAGAGAAACAAGGCGCAGGACGTACACTCGATGGCCGTGTCGTACGTCTACTCCTTCTCCCACAAGCACCGCCGTCCCCCCATGGAATACAAGGATCTCCTCGGTGGCAAGGGCGCCAACCTCGCCGAGATGACGAGTGTGCTGAAGCTCCCTGTGCCGCCCGGGTTCACGATCAGCACCGACGCCTGCCGGGCGTACATGCACGGCGGCTGGCCGGCCGGACTCGATGCCGAGATCGCCACCCAGGTCGCGCAGCTGGAGAAGACGATGGGCCGCAAACTCGGCGACCCGGCCGATCCGCTGCTCGTCAGCGTCCGTTCCGGTGCCAAGTTCTCGATGCCGGGCATGATGGACACCGTCCTCAACCTCGGTCTCAACGACAAAAGCGTCAAGGGTCTGGCCGCGGTCACCAAGGACGAGCGGTTCGCGTACGACAGCTACCGGCGCTTCGTGGCGATGTACGGCCGCATCGTGCTCGACGTGCCGGGCGAGCCGTTCGAGCACGCCTTCGACGCCGCCAAGGCCGCGGCCGGCGTCACCAGCGATGCCGAGATCCCGGCTGCCGCGCTCAAGCAGCTGGTCGACGGATACAAGGCGATCGTCAAGCAGCACACCGGCAAGCCGTTCCCGCAGGACCCGTTCAAGCAGTTGCGTGGCGCGGTCGAGGCCGTGTTCAGCAGCTGGAACGGTGCCCGTGCGATCGCGTACCGCGTCCGCGAGCGCATCAGCCACGACCTCGGCACCGCGGTGAACGTGCAGACGATGGTGTTCGGCAACCGCGACGACAACAGCGG
>JANNZY010000053.1:0-29256 GCA_031410915.1 Actinomycetes bacterium | reverse complement strand
GCATCGTGTAGGTGGCCCGGCCCTGTGTACGCGACCGAAGATCGGTCGAGTAGCCGAACATCTCCGACAGCGGAACCTGAGCCTTGATGACCTGCGTGTTGCCGCGGGCCTCCATACCCTCGATGCGGCCACGGCGGCTGGACAGGTCGCCCATGACGTCGCCCATGTAGTCCTCGGGGGTGACGACTTCGACCGACATGATCGGCTCCAGGATGACCGGCTTGGCCATTTCGGCAGCCTTCTTGAACGCCATCTGGCCGGCGATCTTGAACGCCATTTCCGAGGAGTCGACGTCGTGGTACTGACCGTCGACCAGGCTGGCCTTGACGTCGACCGTGGGGTAGCCGGCGAGCACGCCCGAATCCAGGGCCTGCTGCATGCCCTGGTTGGTCGGGTTGATGTACTCACGCGGGATGCGGCCACCGCTGATCTTGTCGACGAACTCGTAGCCCTTGCCGGGGTTCGGCTCGAGCGTGATCTTGACGACTGCGAACTGGCCAGAACCACCGGACTGCTTGATGTGGCGGTACTCGACCGACTCGACCGTCTTGGTGATGGTCTCGCGGTAGGCCACCTGCGGCTTACCGACGGTGGCGACCACGCCGAACTCGCGCATCATGCGGTCGACGAGGATCTCGAGGTGCAGCTCGCCCATGCCGGAGATGACCGTCTGGTTGGTCTCTTCGTCGGTGCGCACGCGGAACGTGGGGTCCTCGTCGGACAGGCTCTTCAAGGCCTTGCCCAGCTTGTCCTGGTCGACCTTGGTCTTGGGCTCGATGGCCACGTGGATGACGGGCTCGGGGAAGATCATCCGCTCGAGGATGATCGGGTTGGCCCGGTCACACAGCGTGTCGCCGGTGGTGGTGTCCTTGAAACCGAGACCGGCAACGATGTCGCCGGCCATCGCGACATCGAGGTCCTCGCGCTGGTTGGCGTGCATCAACAGGATGCGGCCGAGACGCTCGCGCTTCTCCTTGGTGCTGTTGAACACCTCGTCGCCCTTGTTGATCACGCCGGAGTAGACACGGAAGTAGGTCAGCTTGCCGAACGGGTCGGCCACGATCTTGAACGCGAGCGCAGCGAACGGGCCCTTCTCGTCAGCGGGGCGGTCGATCGGGTTGTCGTGGTAGTCCACGCCCTGGGCCGGCTTGATGTCCAGCGGACTGGGCAGGAAGTCGACCACGGCGTCGAGCATCGGTTGGACGCCCTTGTTCTTGAACGCCGAGCCGCACAGGACCGGTACGAAGTCGAACGCGATCGTGCCCTTGCGGATCGCCCGCTTGACTTCGGCCTCGGTCATGTCGTCGCCGTTGAGGTACTTCTCGAAGAAGTCGTCGTCGCTGCCGGCGATGGTCTCGAGCAGTTCGTGGCGGTACTGGTCCGCCTGCTCTTTCATGCCGGCCGGGATCTCGACTTCGTCCCACTTCGCGCCGAGCTCTTCGTCGCGCCACACGAGGGCCTTCATCTTGACGAGGTCGATGAGGCCGATGAACGGCGTGTCGACTTCTTGCCCGCCCGCGCCGATGGGCAGGTGCAGCACGGCGGGCGTCGCCTCGAGCCGGCTCTTCACCATGTCGACGGTGCGGTAAAAGTTGGCACCGATGCGGTCCATCTTGTTGATGAAGCACATGCGCGGCACGTTGTACTTGTTGGCCTGACGCCAGACGGTCTCGGTCTGGGGCTCGACCCCGGCGACGGAGTCGAACACGGTGACCGCGCCGTCGAGGACGCGCAGGTTGCGCTCGACCTCGATCGTGAAGTCCACGTGCCCGGGCGTGTCGATGATGTTGATGCGGTGGTTGTCCCAGATGCAGGTGGTGGCTGCAGACGTGATCGTGATGCCGCGCTCTTGCTCTTGCACCATGTGGTCCATGGTGGCGGCGCCGTCATGGACCTCGCCGATCTTGTACGTCTTGCCCGTGTAGTAGAGGATGCGCTCGGTCGTCGTGGTCTTGCCCGCATCGATGTGGGCGATGATGCCGATGTTGCGTGTGCGCTCCAGGGGAAATTCGCGCTTGGCCATCTCTGTACTACCTTCTGTTCCGTCTGCGGCTGCGTCCGGGCACCTGCTCGACCCGAGCGGCACCCCCGTCCTCGCGCGGGAAACCGCCTGCGAGCACGGGAATCAATGCTAGCGGTGCACCCTCACGAAACCGCGTGCAGTTGTCCCCTGGTCAGGGGCTGTGTCGGTGAACTCGCGGACTACGTTCGGTGGCGTGATCCTGATCGAACACCTGCCCTACACCCCCGACTCGTCACCGGCCCGTCGCGGTCGGATCGGGCTCGTCATGCTCGCTTCGGACCACACGATCGAGGCCGAACTGCACTGGCTGATCGGCCACGTGGACGGACTCGCCTTGTTCAGCAACCGCATCGAGAACGTCGACCAGGTCACGCCGGACACGCTGCGGGCGATGGCCCCGCGCATCACGGCGGCTGCAGATCTGATCCTGGCCGGCGGCGACCTCGATGTCGTCGCCTACGGCTGCACGTCGGCATCGATGGCGATCGGCGAGGAGCAGGTCGTGGCCCGCATCCGTCACTCCCGGCCCGCCGTGCGCTGCACCACGCCGATCACGGGAGCGTTCGCGGCGTTCGACGCCCTTGGCGCGAAACGCATCGCCGTTCTGACCCCGTACCGCGCCGATGTCAACCGGATCGTGGCCGCCTACATCACTGCGCGGGGCTTCGAGGTGCCGGTGTTCGGTTCGTTCAACGAAGAGTCCGATGCCGCAGTCGGCACGATCTCGGTCGACTCGGTTCGCGAGGGGATCCGTACCGTGCTCGCCGAAAGCACGGCCGACGCCGTGTTCGTGTCGTGCACATCGGTGCGCATCGCCCACGCCGTCGCCGGTCTGGAGGCCGAGTTCGGCCTGCCGATCACGTCGTCGAACCACGCCATGGCCTGGCACGCGATCCGCCTCGCCGGCGTCGCCGACGCGATCCCCCACCTCGGCACCCTGTACTCGCGTTGAGGATCAGCCGGTGCCGATGACAACCGCTGGTGCCGAAGTCGATGGACATCCGCCATGACCCCTGCCCCTCTGCCATGGTCGTGATCGTAGTGATTGCGCCGACGCTGGCTGGCGCTGCGGTTCGTCGGGTGTCAGTCGAGATTCTTGACGGCGTCTTTGGCTTTGTCGGCGGCCATGTGGATCTTGTCGTCGTACTTGTCGGGAACCTTGTCATCGACGATGTCGGCGACCTTGTCGATGCCGTCCTCGACCTTGGCCTCGTTCTCGCTGACGACCTTTTTGACCTTGTCCAGGAACGACATGCCGATCTCCTTTGCGTCTGGTGAATCTGCATCATGTCAGATCTTCAGAATCGGTCACACCTGCCGATGACTTCTTCGGTCGCCGGAACGAGGTTTCGCATACGCTCGTTCCATCGCTCGGAGGAGAACCGTGGTCGCAACCGACATCGTGCTGGTCGTCGATGATGACGAGATGGTGCGCGCGACGTACGACCTGGCGCTTCGCCACGACGGCTGGCAGACGGTGCTCGCCGATTCGGCGACGGCTGCGCTCGAGCAGCTCGACCGCACCGAGGGCATCTCGGTGATGCTCACCGACCTGACGATGCCGGGCACACTCGACGGAGGCGATCTGGTGCATCTCGTGCGCGCCCGACGGCCGACCGTCGGCATCGTCTTGACCACCGGCCATCAGGTCGCGCCGGGCTCGTTCGGACCCGATGTGCCGGTGCTGCTCAAGCCATTCGGACTCGATCAGCTGCTGGACACGGTGCGGCGCGCTCAGCCCGGGTCGGCCACCGCGTAGCGGTGCAGCAGTGGCGCCGGTTCTGGTGCGCCCGTGAAGTAACCCTGGATGCCGTCGCATCCCATCTCGGCCAACGCGGCAGCCTCGGTCGTGGTCTCGACCCCTTCGGCCACTGCGCTGAGGCCGAGCGCATGAACCATCTCGATCGCCGACCGAACCAGGATGCGCGTCCGCTGGTTGTTCGCGCGGTCGATCGCGCCGACGACACTGCGGTCGATCTTGACGATGCTGACCGGCAGGTCGGCCAGGTAGGCGAGCGCCGACGAGCCCGTGCCGAAGCCGTCGACTGCAAGCACGACGCCGCCGTCGACGAGGCTCGTCATCAACTCGTGGGCACGGTTCGATTGCAGCAGGCTCTCTTTGACCTCGGCCACGATCAGGCCCTGCGCGTGCTGTGTGCTGACCGCGTCCACCATCCACCGTGCGAACCCGGTGTCGAGCAGTTGCGTCGCGGACAGGTTGACGGCGATCGGCACCAGGGCGACGTTCGCGACGCGCCAGCCGGACAGGATGCGCAGCGCGCTCTCCACGCTCCACTGGCCGATGGCCCGCATCAGACCAGCACGCTCGGCGAGCGGGATGAACTCCAGCGGGCTGACCGGCCCGAGCACCGGATGACGCCAGCGCGACAAACCTTCGTAGCCGAGCAGGCGGGTGCGGTCCACCGCCACGACCGGCTGCAGGTACAGCTCGAGGCTGCGTGTCGCGACCGCAAGCCCGAGCGCCCGCTCGACCGTCGCCCGGCGGCGTTCGGAGCTGCGCAGCGGCTCGCTGAAGAGCTGGATGTCGACCTGGTCGGTCAATGCTTGACGCAGCGCGAGGCCGGCCGAGTGCAACGCGGCGTCGGCCGACTCGCCGGACCGTGAGATGGTCGCGCCACAAACTGCCGCGGTGGGGAACGTGATGCCGTCGAACTCGAGCGTCGTGCCGATCGAATCCACGATGTCGACGCACAGGTCGAGCGCGTCCTCGTCGTCGCTGACGTCCGCGCGCAGGAGGACGAGATGCGTGGGGCCGATTCGGGCGATGACGTCGTCGCCGTCGGAGACCTCGGCGATGCGGCGCGCTGCTGCGCCGAGCAGCGTGCCCGAGTACTGATCACCGAGCGGCGAGACGAGTACGTCGAAGCGCTGCAATTCGATCGCGATCAGCGCAACGGGGCGTTTGTCGCCGAGCCAGCGCGTGAGCCGTTCGATCACCGAGGCTCGATTGCGTAGCCCTGAGGCCGCATCGTGTTCGACGCGGAACGAGAGTTCGGCGAGCCGCTGTTGATCGACGGTCACGTCGTGCAGGACGACAAGATGGCTGCCACTGACCGGATCGAGCGGCACCGCTGCCGCGCGCACCGTGACCGCAGTCCCGTCCCGACGGTGGAGCACGACCGGTTCGCCGGACGTCCAGTCGTACGGCTGCGGGTCGCGGAGCAGATCGGCGATCGGCCCATGCAGGATCTCGTTCGAGCAGTGCAGCAACTGGCGCGCGCCGGCCGACACGCGGCTGATGCAGCCGTCGCCTTCGACGACGAGCACCGCCGCAGCAGCGCCGTCGAGCGCCGTGATGTCGAAGCCCGTCACGGACCCACCTGGGGCAGGTTCGCGCACAGTTCGGCGCGAGTGCGCACGCCGTGGATGCGCCGCAGCGAGTTGAGGTAGCGCCGCACCTCGCGCTCGGTCGTGTCGAAGTGCTCGGCGATCTCGGCCGTCGTCGCCCCGCTCGCCAACTCGCCGAGCAACTCCGCGGTCGAGCCGATGCCGCCGCCGATCGGTGCCGCCGAGCGCGGCCGGGTGACGTGCCGGGCGTGGCGGCCCTCGGCATTGATCAGTTCCGCGATCGCCTCCGGCAGCGCGTCGAGCTGCGGACCCTTCTCCAAGTAAGCGCTGGCTCCGGCCTGGCGGGCGCGAGCGATCGAGCGCTGATCGGTCCAGGCGCTGATGACGAGGATCTTGCTCCGTGGCGACGAGGCCAACCACGCCGGCATCGCGTCGGCGGAGTCGCCGTCGGGAAGCCGGAAGTCACTGACGATGACCGTTGGTTGGCGGCCGGCGATGACGTCCATGCTCTCGCCGAGCGTGTGGCACACGCCGACCACGGCGGCGGAGCCGTCGAACTCGATGGTCTCGCGTAGCGCGGCGGCGAGGTCGGGTTGATCCTCGACGATGACGACCTCGATCATCGGGCGACCGGCACCGACACGACGATCGTTTCGTGTGCGTCGTCCAGGCGGCGCACCGTGCCGTGGATGACCTCGACGAGCTTGACGATGTGCGCGTCGATCGCAACCTCGGCACCGGCGGGCACGACGAGACGGGCGACCGCGCCGTCGCTTTCGAACACGATGTCGAGCATGTCGCCAGCGGAGAACCCGTCCACGGCAGGGATGGCCGTGACGATGCTCTCCGCCACTCGGTAGAGCAGGCGTACCATGGCCGCCGGTGGCTCACCACCGGCGGCGCGGACGGCGAACCGCTCGGCGAGCCCGCGCCGCACGAGCAGGTTCGCGATCGCGCCGGTCAGGTCCGGGGCGAGGTCGTCCGGCTTGCGCTGGTCGTTCATCTCGGCCCGCACCGTCACGAGTGCCGAGCTGACGAGCTGTTCGATCTCGATCAACTTGGCCTGCACGTCGGGCGACGCGGCGCGACGCAACAGCCCGAGGCGCAACGACACAGCTGTCAGCGCCTGGGCCGGGCCGTCGTGCAAGCGCTCGGCGATGCCGCTGCGCATCAGCTCGTGCTCGTCGATCAGCTCGCGCATGATGTGGTCGCGCTGCTCGTCGGCGTCGATCTGAGCGGTGACGTCGCGCAGCACAAACGCTGCCATCGGCGCGCCGCCGACCACGACGTGGCGGCCACGTACCTCGAGGTGCACGATCGTGCCGTCGGCGCGCCGAAGCCGAACGGGATTCAAGTCGCGCACTGCGTCAGCCGGCGAGAACGGCAATCCGGCGATGCTGATCGCGGTGAGTGCCTCAACGGTGGTGCCGAGTTCGGCCGCCGCCGAATCGTTGGCGCAGCACACCATCCCGGTGGCTTCGTCGAGCAACAACATCGGCATCGGCACGATCTCGAACAAGGCCCGGACGGTGGCGACGTCGTCGACCGTGGGCACGGAACTGGACGGCACGGCAACGACCTTAGGTGAGTGGAGGCCCTGGCCTCACACGACACGCGACACTGCGAGAGGCGGTCGCGCGCAGCGTCGTCAGGCCGAGATCCTCGATCGACGCGGGTCGAACTGCGTGGTGAGTTGGCCGAGGCGCACCGCCTTGTCGACGGCTGCTCGCCGATCCTCGACATCCAGCTTGCGCAGCACCTTCGCGACATGAGTCTTGACCGTCTCTTTGGAGACGAACAGCTGCGCGGCGACCTCGGCGTTGGTCATGCCGTCGGCCAGGCACGACAGCACTTCCCGCTCGCGCACCGACAGCGGGTTACGGGGAACGTCGTCCCACGCCTGCGCCAGTGTCGACAGCGCCTCGCGGTCGATGACACAACCCCCGCCGGCAACGACGCGCATCGTGTGGACGAGACCCGATGGCGAGGTGTTGCTGCGGACGATGCCGGCGACGCCGGACTTGATCGCGACGACTGCGACCGACAGCTCATCGGATTCGCAGAGCATGACGATCTGCACGTTCGGATCGGCGCGACGCAAGAGCGTCGGCAGATCGTCCTCGCCGGCGTCACTCACGCGCTGGTCGGTAAGCACGAGCGTGCCGGGATGGGCGACGAGTGCGTCGATCGCCTCGGAATCGGTCGCGACCGACGCAACAACGTCGACATCGGTCTCGGTCATCAGCCGTTGCCGGAGCGCGTCACGAACGACCTCGTGCCGATGCACGAGAACGATCGAGAGCGCTGCTGACTGGGCCACAGAAGCGACCGTCCGGGGTTGCGAGCGGCGTGCCTGGAACCTCGCTTCCACGATGGCTCCGTGCATCCGGCGGCGCACTGCGGACGATCCTCCACTCGGCAGACCTGGACCGCGCATCGTCAGAGTTGGTTCACTTGATGAGGCAACTTGGCCCATCGCCATCCCCCGTTCGGGGGAACAGACTCGACGCGCCGCTGCAACTCGGTGCAAGCGATCGCGTCTCCCCATTCGGCCCGTGATTTGGCACGATGAGTGCCATCCGGCGGGACGAGTGCCGGTCACAGGGAGACGGGACAACATGGCGGGCCACGCAACACAGGCGGACGTTGCATTGAGCGTTGACGACTACGCGGATGCGAACACAGAGCTGTTCCTCCGCCGGCAGGCGATCAAGCAACAGCTGCAGGCTTTGGACGAGAGCGGCGACACGAGCACCCATCTGCGGGCTCGGATGACACGAGAGCTCGATCGGGTGACGGCGGACATCGTTCGCTTCAACCTCGGTCTGGTGCGCTCGTACTGTCGTCGATTCACCTCGAACGCCAGTCGCGACGACTCGGCCGACTTCCAGGCGGCTGGGATGCTCGGACTGATGCGGGCGATCGACAGCTTCGACCCGAACCAGGGCCGCTTCGGCCACTGGGCGTTCAAGCCGATCCAGCGCGAAGTGCTGCGTGCGGTGCGCGACGCGGATCACCCGAACGTCACCCTCGGCGACTTCGAGCGCCGCCCCGAGATCCTGCGGGCCCAGCGCGCCCTCGCCGGCGAGGACGGTGCCCACGTGCCGACCCACCGTGAGGTGGCCGAAGTCGTCGGTGTCACCGTCGACCAGGCCCGCCGGGTGATGTCACCCCCGAAGCTGGAGTCGATGCACCAGCAGGTCGGCGACGGAGAGACGTCGCTCAGCGACACGATCGAGAGCTCGTCGCCCGGCCCGGAGGCCGTGGTCGTGTCGAGCATGACCCTGTCGGCACTCAAGACCCACGGTCTCGCTGCCCTCGACCCCCGCGAGTTGTACGTGATCGTGCGCCGCTTCGGGCTCGACGGTGAGCCCGAGGACAAGCTGGCCGACATCGGCGAGACGCTCGCCCTGTCGCGCGAAGCCGTCCGCCAGATCGAGGCCAAGGCGATCGCCAAGATCCAGCATCCGCTCGTGCTGCGCAAGATCCAGCGGCATCACCGTTGACGGTTGTCTGGCACGCCATCTCCGCATCGCGGTGATGTCGGCTCGAGATCGTTCCGCACCTCGGGCAGAGCCCTCGGCACTTCTCGGAGTCGAGATGCGGGACCGATGACAAACTCCTGCACGTGCCCTCCTCGTCGTGCACTGACGCAGCCGCCGGACACCAGCCGGCGGCTGTGTCGCGTCTGGGGCCAGGTCTGCGGCCGCGCGGCAGCCTCGTGGGGGATGGTCTCGTCCCCCGGGGTGATGGCAATCTCACCCGCAGATCGCCCGCGACGCGGCGGGCATCGCACACCTCCATCCAGACAGTCAGTGTGGTCACACGGATCGTGACACGAATTGACTTCACGGAGGACTCATCATGTCGACCCAGACCGTCGCACCCATCGCGCCGTTCGCCCCGACCACGCCCAGGCGCTCTCGCGATCTCTCCCTGTCGCCGAGCACGCATCGTGCCCCGCGACGCCAGCTGGTCGAGATCTCGCAACCGTGGGGCGGCCGGATGTGGCCCTGCTCCGAAGTCGAAGAGGTCACGTTCATCGCCGACCTTCGTCGTCGCAGCCTCAGCGACGGCGACGACTTCGACCGTCGCGATGTCACAGCGCTCGTGACCGCGCTGCGTTCCGGGCTGAGCGCCGACGACCTGCTCGACTCCGCTCGTGGGCTCAAGCCGGCGCGGCTGATCGCCGCCCATCACGCGCTGGACTCCCGCCGCCTCACCGCAGTCGAGGCGTGGCGCGCGATCGTCGAGCTCGGCACTATCGACGCCTTCGAAGAGCACGCGCCGGCAGCCGCTGCGATCATGCCTGCCGTCGTCACCCAGATCATGCGTGACAGCAAGCGCGCCGAATGGCCCGACGTGATCACGACCGTCGCATCACAGGTCGCCCGGGCGACGACCGAGGTGCTGGCCCTCGAGCAGCACCTGGCAAGTGGCGCGGCCAGGGGCACCCTGTCGCCAGCGCGGTCACGCGAGGCCGGGGCGTTGCTGTACAACGGTCACGAGACCGGCGCGTGGAACCGCGAGACGTTCGTTCCGACGCGCGTGACGTCGCTGGTGCCACTTCGCATCGCCGGTCTCCTCGGCGAGCAGCGGGCTGCTGGCGCGAGAAGCTGATGGTAGCTTCGGGATGATCATGGCCACGTTGCCGCCGTCTGGTGCGCCGGGGGACTCGGCCTCGGCCGACGATTCGGGTGGCACCCATCGATCGTGGTCGATCTTCCCGACGAGCGAGGTGCTCGCGACCGTTGCGACCGCACCCGTTCCCGACATCCCGCTCGCCGACCTGCGCGAAGCCCTGGTCCCACAATTCGACGACGACGGTCACCTGGTCGACTGGTTCATCACGATGCCGCCCGCACCCGGCGGCGACACGCTGGCGCGCTACTGGGCCTGGCGGCGCAACTGGGCCACGTTCTGGCCCGTCGGCGCGCTGGGCAACCTGGCCAACCTGCTCGACAGGTTCGGAGCCGGTTCGCTCCCACTCGCACCGACGCTCGTTCGCGTCCTGCGCCAGCTGACGTCCAGCGACGACGACGTGACGGTCGGGCGGGCCGACGCGGACGCGCTGCTCGTCGAGCTTGGCGCTCTCCGGCGATCGCTGGCGGCCGCGACCGACACGGGCGTCGGCATCATCGACGACATGCCTGGCAAGCGCCGCACGATCGGCATCGCCCGCGCGTTCGCGCCTCCGAGCGGCGACATCGTGCTGGCGGCGACCGAGACCCTGAGCGTGCACCTCCGGCCCGATGACGGCATGGTCGTGTGCCAACAGCGCGCCGGCGCGAGCGGTGCCACGCTCGACTTCGTGCGGCTGCGCTCGGTCGACATGCGGAGCACACCGGTCGTGATGGTCGACGCCGACGGCGCGCAGCGCACCGTTGCCCCGTTCGACGCCCGGCCGCTGGCCTGGCTCCTGCCTCGGTCACTCGTCTGGCACGTCGAATCGATCCCGCTCATCGACGTGTGGGACATGCTGCTCGGCCGCTTGCCGATTGCCATCGGAGCCGCTGCCGAGGCTCACCGCCCATTGCGCTTCACGATCCAATCGCCAGTGGTCGGCGCGATCGTCTGACGACGTTCACGCAACTCTGTGCAATCGCGAAGATTTCGGTTGCACGACCGCCACGATGCCGGACAGTCATCGACATGGAAGAGACAACCCTGTACGGCGTCATCGATCGCACACCAGACCTGCCCTGGCTGGAGGACGCGGCATGCGCCGACCTGCATCTGGACCAGCTCAACATCTTCTTCGTCGAGGCCGGCAAGACGATTTCGGCCGACACGGTCGCGATGTGTCGACGCTGCCCGGTGCGTGTCAACTGCCTCGACCACGCCTACGAGCACGAGGTGGTCAGCGGCTACTTCGGCGGTATGTCCCCCAGCCGCCGCCGCACCCTGTCCCACGACGCCGCCCGCGCCGAGATCCTCGCCGACACCCGCTGAACCAGCCACGCGTGGGCGAATCGTGATGCCACGCGCCCGCACCGCCCACGCGTGGGCCACACGTGCGGCCGGGCGCACTCACCACACACGCGCGGGCGATGCGTGGGCGTCGGTCACGCGCGGGCGTGGGTCACGACAGGATGCCGAGGCGGAGGGCGGTGCTGACGGCGTGGGCGCGATCGCGGGCGTTGAGTTTGCGCAGGACGCCGGTGACATGGGTCTTGACCGTTGCTTCGCCGATGCCGAGCGTTGACGCGATCTCGATGTTGCCGAGCCCGTCGGCCACGAGCGCGAGCACACCGAGCTCGCGCTGGCTCAGGCTGCGCACACCGTGGCGCGGCTCGTTGGCGTGCATGTCGGCGAGCAACGCGGCCATCGCTCGCGGGTGCAGGTGGCGTTCACCGCGGGCCACGTCGCGCACGGCGGCGTTCAAGGCGTCGCCAGGACACGTCTTCGGCGCGACTCCGAGGCAGCCGACGTCGAGCGCGGCGTGCACCGATGCAGCCGAGAGCTGGCACGTGAACGCGAGCACGGCGGCACGGCGGTTGGCGGATAGCAGCGCGGTGATCGCGGGCCACGCCGAGCCGTCGTTGCCGATCGCGGTCTCGATCACGACGACGTCGGGCCGGTGTTCGCGGTAGACGTCGTTCAACCGCCGAATGTTGTCGACGGACGCAACCGTGTCGATGCCGTGTTGGGCGAGGAGCCGGATGGTGCCGGCGATCGCGACCGGTTGGTCGTCGGCGATCAGCACCCGCAACGACGAACCCGGCGAGCTCACGGCACGAGTGTACGGGTCACTGCATCACGAACTCGACGAAGTACACGTCGTAGACTTCGGCGGGATACGCCTCGACGACCGCGTCGATCAGCTCGGTCTTGACCTTGGCCCGACCCGCATCGGATGCCAGCTCGTCCATCGTCCGTCCGGACAGGATCGAGACGGCGATGTCACGGGCCGGTGCCGTGAGGAACGCCTCGCCCCCTGCTTCGCCCTCGGCCGCAGCAACGACCACGTCGTCGCACAACGCGAGCGCCAGGCCGATGCGTAGGTAGTGCCCGTCGGTGAGGTTGATGCTCATCGCCGGCAGGTCCACCACGTGCAGAGGCGCCTCTTCGGTCGAGGTCGTCGAGCAACCTCGCTTCTGGATCGTCGTCGTGGTCGTGGTCGATTCGTCGGCAACTGCCGGCTGTCCCGACGATTGCCCACCGATGAAGTAGCCACCGCCCGCAAGGCCGAGGCACAGCACGGCCACGATGATCTTCTTCTTGCCAGATTTCTTGGGGGCTTCGTCGCCTTCAGCCCCAGCCTTCTTCTTCGCCGCCATGGGTCATCTTCCATCCGTGTCTGTCTTCTACCCGTCGTCCGTGACGAGTACGTCCGATGCTTACTGTCCTGTCGCTGCCGCTGTCGCGCCAGCAGGCTGGGGGATCTCGTCGGGCTGGATCGTGATCACTTCGGGCGTCGGAATGTCGTCCGGCACGATCGCGATCACGTCTTGCTCGAGCACCGGCTGCAACGGGACATCGGAGAGCACGACCACTTCGACGCGTCGGTTCCGAGCCGCGCCCTCGGGTGTCGAGTTGTCCGCGATCGGCCGCGTGTCCGCGTAACCCGAGGCCTGCATCCGGTTGCCCTGCAGGCCGTGACGGCCGATGAGGAAGCGCAGCACCGACGTTGCTCGCGCGGTGGAGAGCTCCCAGTTCGATGCGAACTTGGCGTTCGAGATCGGCCGCGAGTCGGTGTGGCCCTCGATCGAGAGCTGGTTCGGCACGCTGGACAGTGCCTCGGCAACGAGGTCGAGCAGATAGAGCCCCTCGTCCTGCAGCTGGGCGCTGCCCGAGGCGAACAACACCTTGTCGGTCAAGATCGTCACGACGAGCCCGCGCCCTTCGAGACGGAACGAGAGGTCGTCGCCGAGGCCATTGGCAGCGGCGGCGTCCTCCAGCGTCTTCTGCACGTCGCCCAACGACACGATCGCCGTGTTCGCCTGGTCGATCGCTTGCTCGTGCGCGGCCTGGGCGATCTGCTCGTCGGTCACCACCGCCGCAGGCGGAGCGACGGTGGCGATGGTCGGCACGACGCCGGTGCCGGCCGTGGTCGTCACCGTTGACTCGTTCGGATTGTCGACCGCCGGTGCCTCGGCCACGTCGAGGATGCCCGTGCCACCGTCGATCGGCTTCTCGCCTTCGCCACCACCGAGGTCGACGACTTGCGACGGCTGGCCTGTCGCCTCGCGGAACGACTCCGCAGCGAGCTTCGACTTCGCCGCGTCGGTCCGTCCGATCGCGAAGAGGACGAGAAAGAGCGCCATCAGCAGTGTCAGCATGTCGGCGTAGGGAATGACCCACGCCTCGTGGTTGACGTGCTCCTCGTGCTCTTCGTGTTCTTCGTGGCGGCGGTGGCCGCGGGTGTTAGCCACCGGTGTTCGCCGCTCGGAGAGCTTCGGACTCCGCCGGCGAGAGGTAGCTCATCAGCGTCTCTTCGACGATGCGCGGGTTCTGCCCGCCCTGGATGGCGAGCACGCCTTCCATCACCATCTCTCGGGCCGCGACCTCTTGCGACGACAACCGCTTCAGCCGGTTGGACAGCGGCAGCATCACGCCGTTGGCCATGAACACACCGAGGAACGTCGCCACGAAGGCTGCGGCGATGCCGGCGCCGAGCTTCTCCGGGTGCTCCAGCTCGCCGAGCGTGGCGATCAGGCCGATGACGGCACCGATGATGCCGAACGTGGGGGCGAAGATGCCGAACGCCTGGCACCAGTCGGCGGCCACCTTGTGACGGGCCTTCATCGCCTTGATGTCGGTGCGCATGACCTGTGCGACGGCCTCCGGGTCGCTGCCGTCGATGGCCAGCTGCAGGCCCTTCTTCATGAACGCGTCCTCGACGGTGCCGATGTCGGACTCGAGCGCCAAGAGACCTTCGCTGCGGCCCTTGCGGGCGAACTCGACGAGCTGGGTCAGGCTGTCGGCCCCGCCGCCCAACGGCTTGGGGAGCACGGCGCGCATGATCGCCTTAAAGACGCCCGAGGTCGCGCCGATCTCGAAGCTCGCCATCGTCGCGCCGAGCGCGCCGCCGATGACGATGAGCAGTGCAGTGACGTTGCTGACCAGGAAGACCGGGCTGACGTGGTGGGTGATGGCGCCCAGGAACACCGCGATGAGCGCGACGAGGAGGCCGACGAGTGTTGCCGGCATGTCAGATCCCCGTCGGTTCTGCGGTCATGTCGGACAGACGCTGCGCTGAGTCGAGGATGCGGGCGCGGTAGGAGATGATCAGGTCGACGATGGTGTCGGCGTCCTCGGTCACGACGTACTCGGTTCCGTTGCCCATGTGCACGTTGGTGTCGTGGTTACGATCCAACCGCTCGATGTGATCGGGGTTGAGGTACAGCGGTTCGGCGTTGCGCAGGCGTGTCAGTCGAATCATCGTGGTCTCCTCGTTCGTTCCGTGGCCGAGGGCGGCACGGACCGACATCTCGATGGCCACGACGGTTCCGAGTAGGCCGAAGTGCGCAACCAGCTCAGCTCCGTGCAGCCCAGCGTGAGGTCGGGACTGTCTTCACCGTGGATGCTGCTGAAGATCTGTCGTATCAGCTGTGGACCATGCGCGAGCTGCTCGAGCAGCTGGTCTTCAAGCTGGACGTCCAAGGTCTGTTGCTGCGCGCCAACCGCTCGCGGTGGATGCCCTTGATCGCTGCCGAGATCGAGGCGATCATGCAGGCGATCAACGACGTCGAGACCGCGCGCGCGACCGCGTCGGCCCGGCTGGCCACGAGCCAGGGACTGCGTCCCGACGGCAGCCTCGGCGACCTGATCGCTGCGATCGGCGGCCCGTGGGGTCCGCTGCTCAGCGAGCACCGGCTGCACCTGTTGACCTTGCAGGGTGAGATCGAGGAGATGTCGCGGCTGAACCACGAGCTGGCCCAGAGTGGCATCCTGCGCACGCGTGAGATCATCGCCTCGCTGCAGCACGACAGCGGCGTCGACGTGTACGACCCACGTGGCCACGCCACGCCGCTGCTCGCCGGCTCACTGCGACTCGATCGGACGTTCTGACATGCCGAACATCTCCTCGCTCTACACCTCGCTCTCTGCCCTGCAGACCCAACGCAGGGTGATGGACGTGACAGCGCACAACGTCGCCAACGAGGCGACACCGGGGTACCACCGCCAGCGCGTCGAGTTGCAGTCGCTGGGCGCTCGACCGATCGCCGGTGTGATGGCCGGCGCGCAGAACCGCCCCTACGGCGTCACCTCGACAGGTGTCACGCGCTCGGTCGATGTCCTGCTCGAAGCACGCATGGTCCGCGAAGAGGGGAACCGCAGCGCGGCAAACAAAACGAGCTCGACGATGGCCACGATCGAAGGCATCTTCCCGGAGCCGAGCGACGTCGGGCTGTCGAGCCAGCTCGCCGACTTCTGGGGCGCGTGGAGCGATGTCGCCACAAATCCGGAGAGCCTGTCGGCACGCACGGCCCTGCTGCAGAAGACGACCACGCTGACCGAGAACCTGCATCGTGCATCCAATGACCTCACCGCGGTTCGGAACAATGCGATCGAGCGCACCGGCAGCCTGGCGATCGAGGTCAACGACATCGCCGGGCGTGTCGCCGATCTGAACAAGATGATCGTGGCCAACCCGGGCGACGACAACGACCTGATCGATTCGCGCGACATGCTCGTCACCTCGCTGTCGAAACTGACCGGTGCGGTCGCGCAACCGTCACCCGGCGGGATGGTCGACGTGTACGTCAACGGCCGGTCGATCGTGTCTGGGACGATCGCCCACGAGATCACGGGCACCGGCGGATCCCTGCGCTTCACCGCCGACAACCTCGCACTGAACCCGACGTCGGGCGAAGCCGGCGCGCTCGCTGCGACGATCACCGACATCGTGCCGCGCTACACCGCAGCCCTCGACGATGTCGCATCGACGATCGTCACGCAGGTCAACGCGCTGCACACAACCGGTTACGACCAGAGCAGCGTCACCGGACGAAACTTCTTCGATCCGGCGAACACGACCGCCGCGTCGATCTCGCTGTCCGCCGATGTCCTCGGCCAGCCGGCCAACATCGCCGCCGGCGCTCCGGCACCTGGCCCTCCGGGTGCCCTCGACGGCGAACAAGCTCGGCTGATGGCCGCCCTGGCGGAGAGCTCGACCGGGCCGGACTCGAAGTACCACGCCTTGATCTCGGGCCTCGCGGTCGAGACGCAGGCGACGAGCCGCCGGGCGGACATCCAGAACCAGGTGGCCGACGCGGCTCAGAGTGAAGCCGATTCCATCGGCGCCGTGAGCCTCGACGAGGAGATGGCCAACTTGACATCCGCACAGCGCGCGTTCGAGGCCGCCTCGCGTGTGCTCACCGCAGTCGACGACATGCTCGCGTTCTTGATCGAACGCACTGGTGTGGTCGGACGATGACGACAGCAGCCACTGAAACAGGAGGTGCGTCATGCGAGTGACGAACTCGATGACGACGCGCTCGACGCTGCGCGATCTGAACCAATCGCTGAGCCGGCTGCAGACGACGCAGACCAAGCTCACGACGGGCAAGGAGATGCCCACGGCGTCGTCGAACCCGACCAAGGCCGGCGAGGCATTGCGGCTGCGCCAGCAACTGAACCGCGCCGACCAACGCTCGCGCGCGCTCGACGACGCGCAGGGTTGGCTGGAGACGGCGGACACCGCGCTCACGTCCGGGCTCGAGACGCTGGCTCGCGCCAAAGAGATCACCGTTCGCGCCGCGAACACCGGATCGACCAACGATCCTGTCGCCCGGGCCGCGATGGGTGCCGAGATCCGTTCGATGCGCGCGGAACTGTTGGCGATCGCCAACACCAAGTACGGCTCGCGGTCGTTGTTCGGCGGCACCGTTCCCGGCGCCGCGTACGACGCGGCCGGCACCTACCTCGGCAACAGCGCATCGGTCGTTCGCGATGTTGCACCGAACACCTCGCTCACCGTGAACGTGTCCGGCCCGCAGGCCTTCGGCACGTCCGGCGGAGCGGTCGGCGACATGTTCCAGGTCCTGGACCGGCTCGCCACCGCCATCGAGGCCGGCGACAGCACGGCGATCGCCGCGGAACACGCGAACCTCGACGGTGCCGTCTCGACGATGAGCGCGGCAACGGTCGTGATCGGCAGCCGCGGGGCGGCGATCGAGCAGATGAAGGCTCGCGGTCAGGACGACCTGCTGGCGCTCAAGTCACGGCTGAACGACGTCGAAGGCGTCGACGTCGTCGAGGGTCTGATCACAGCGAAGACGCAGGAGAACGCCTACAACGCCGCGCTGCAGGTGGCCGCCAAGATCATCCCCCAGTCGCTCCTCGACTACCTCCGCTGACTGCCCGCCCACGGTTCCGAGGCGCCTCCCCAGCTTCGCGCTGCCCGCAGTTCCGCGTCTCCCCAGTTTCGCGCTGCCCGCGGGGCTTCAGTGGGGCCCCGAAGGCTGCAAACAACCGCAAGCACCCAATCCGCCGATCGTTCGCGCTGCCCTTGGGACCCTCCCGTCACCCCAGTTTCGCGCTGCCCCGAGGGCTCACTGGGGCCCCGAGTGCTGCAAACAACCGCAAGCACCCGATCCACCGATCTTTCGCGCTGCCCTCGGGGCCGCTGTGCGGCCCTCGGGGCAGCCCGGAACAGCGGGCTCGGGGGTGACAGCGGGCTCGGGGGTGACAGCGGTCGGGGGCGACAGCGTCAGTTGATGGCGGGGTCACGATCGCTGGCGGCGGCGTCGATGACATCATCGCCGGCAGCGGCGTCCCTGGACTCGGCGATGGCGAGCATCTTGTTGATGCTGCCGAGCACGATCCAGGTCAGGAAGTAGACGCCGAACGAGCGCACCAGCGCCATGTCCAGGTCGATGCCGTCGACCGCGGCACGGTACAGGGTCATGCCCGTGGTGACCGCGCTGACGAGGATGGCGATGCTGAATCGCCACGGAGCCAACGGGCCGGGGCCGGCCAGAACGACATCAGTGTCGGAGTGCTTGTTCTTCTTGCCCATCAGCGCACATCCCCGAACGACTCCCAGTGGGCCTCGGTCTCGACCTCGTAGTGGTTCTCCGAACGCACGATGACGCGCGTCGAGATCGACTTCACGTTGCGGGTCTGGGTCAGGCTCTCGACGAGCTGGTCGGCGGCCGACACGGCGAGTTCGACATGACGGCGCAGAAGCACCTTCGAGCCGGAACCGGTACCGTCGGCGAGGTCGTCGTCGACGTCGGTCACGATCTCGATCTGGGCCAGCGGCTCGCGGCCGCCGGACTGCGCAGCAGGGGACGGTGCAGCAGGGGACGGTGCCGTCGTCGCGGTGCCGAAGCGGGCTGCGTCGAACTGCGCCTCGTCGAACTGCGTCTGCAGGAACTGGGAGTGCGCCACGCGGGCCATCTCGAGGCGCTCCTGCTCGGCACGGACCTCGTCGAGCCGGGCCTGCTCCAGGCGAACCTGCTCGGCGCGGGCGAGGTCGACGCGCTCCTGCTCGAGTCGGGCCTGCTCGGCCAGCATCTGCTCCATGCGGATCTGCTCGGCCTGGACCTGCTCGGCACGAATCTGCTCGGCCCGCAAGAACTCCAGCCGGGCCTGCTCGGCGCGGGCCTGCTCGGCGCGAGCTTGCTCGACCTTCACGAACTCGGCGTGGGCAAGTTCGGCGCGAGCCTGCTCGGCCCGCACGAACTCCGCCCGGGCCTGCTCGGCGCGAACCTGCTCGGCGCGAACGAACTCGTCGTGGGCGGCATCGACGCGGACTTGTTCCATGCGAGCGAGCTCGGCCCGGCCCAGCTCGAGGCGGCCATGCTCCAGGCGGGCCTGCTCGGCGATCAGCAATTCGGTGCGAGTCAGCTCGTCCTCGACGACGGCAGCGCGAGCCGCGGTCGCAGGTGCTGCGTCGGGGCCGGCCGACGGACGGGGTTGGCCGTGTGGTGTGAAGCCGGCGTTCGGGCGAGTGGCCGCCGAGTGCTGGCACGACGGCTGAGCGATGATGAGCGCCCGTTCGAGTTGGGTCGGTTCGCCGAGGCTCGACGCGAAGGCCGACGCGACCGGACCTGCGGGCATCGTCGCTGCGACGGCCACGACCGGGGTGACCGGGGTGACCGGGGTGGCATCGAGGAACTCGGGCTGCTCCACGACGGCGGGCAGTTCGTTGCGTTCGGCGCGAGCCCGCTCGGCGAGGATCCGCTCGACCAGCGCGGCGCGATCCATGCGCTCGGCACTCTCGGCGAACGACATCGGCATGGTCTGGCCGCCGGTTGCGGGTGCCGGATGGTCGACACCCGGCGCTGTCGCCGGAGTAGGCAGGTCGGCGAACGGGGGTTGTTGCGCAGCGAGGCGCATCGTCATCGGCCCGTCAGGTTCTGGCATCTCGCCGAACATCGCGGCCAGCTCGGCGATCGCGCTGGACGCGGCAACCTGGCGGCGCCACTCCTCGCGCTCGTCGGCAGAGGTGCCGTCGACGAGTCGCTGCAGTGCCTCCTCGATCGTCTCGTGTTCGGGAGCCACGGCGATCTCGACGCCCATGTCGGCCGCGAAGAACCCGCCGATCCCCCCACGCCGCAGGCGGTTGGCGGAGATCAGCCGAACGCGTCCACCGATCGACTTCTCGGCCGCGTCGAGTGCCGCCTCCACCGTCGGCCCGCGGAAGCGCAGGGTCTCGGTGTCGTCATTGAGTGGCGTAGACATTGCCATGCTCCTGGTTCATGTCGTTGTTGCGATTGGTCAAGTCGACGCTGGCGACGACTTCGATGTCGAGGTGATCGCCGATCTCGGCGTAGGACACCACGCCGACGGATGGGACGGCGGCCTTCAGCAACCGGCTGAGCGCGGCGCGCAGGCTGGCCGAGCAGACGAGCACGGCGCTCAGGCCGCGTGAGCCCATCTCCATGCTCACCGCAGCGAGTTGGCGGACGAACTCGTCGGCGTCGGTCGGCAGCAGTTCCAGCTGGCTGACGCCGTCGTTCTGGCGCAGGCCGCCGAGCAGCCAGGCCTCGGTCGAGGGCGCGATCGTGACCGCGGTGAGCCGGTTGTCGGTCGCCAGCGCGGTGGTGATGGCCGGGCCGAGCTCGGCGCGCACGGCTTCGACGAGCGCCTCGGGCGTGCGCACGGTGCGAGCCCGCTCGCCGACGGCTTCGAGGATGCGCACGATGTCGCGGATCGGCACGGAGTCCTCCAGCAAGGAGGCCAGCACGCGCTGCACCTCGATCGTGGTGACGTTGGCCGAGGTCAGGTCGTCGACCACCTGTGGATCGGTGGCGCGCACGCCGTCGAGCAGGTTCTTGACGTCGGTGCGGCTGAGCAGGCGGCCGGCCTGGCGGCGGACGATCTCGGAGAGATGGGTGACGACGAGCGTCGAGCGGTCGACGACGGTGTTGCCGGAGATCTCGGCCTGGACCCGAAACTCGGCAGGGATCCAGCGTGCGGCCAGACCGAACACCGGCTCACGCACGTCCTCGCCGGGCAGGCCGTCGAGCAGGTCACC
This sequence comes from Actinomycetes bacterium, assembly GCA_031410915.1. GTDB lineage: Bacteria > Actinomycetota > Acidimicrobiia > Acidimicrobiales > Ilumatobacteraceae > WLMZ01. The sequence continues at coordinate 8,491 of JANNZY010000053.1, read as the reverse complement.
GATGACGAGCAGTCGTCCGGGCGGAGCGATGCCGCGGCCGACCTCGACGCCGTGCACTTTGATCACGTAGGTGCTGGCCGGCAGGTTCGACGCGTCTCGGGTGCGGATCGGCGGCATCACGAAGCCGATCTCGCTGGCGAGCTTCATCCGCAATGCCGACACTCGATCGAGCAGATCGCCGCCCACCGCATCGTCGACGAGCTCGACGAGGTCGTAGGCGATGTCCAGCTCGAGCGGCTCGGTGCGCGCGTCGATCGCCATCTGCTGCGGCGATACGGCCTGATTGGCGAGGTCGGGTTGGTCCAGCTCGGCGAGCGCTGGCACGGTCGACACGATCGGGAGACGGCTGCCGATGACGAGCAGCATCCCGCCGACGAAGATGAACGGGATCTTCGGCAGGCCGGGGATCACACCCATCAGCAACACGACGAGACCGGCGGCACGAACCGCTTGGCGCTGACGGCCGAGCTGCAGGAAGACGTCGGACCCCATGTCAGCCTCGCCGGCCGAGCGGGTCACGATGATGCCGGCCGAGATCGAGATCAACAGCGCCGGGATCTGGGCGACGAGCCCGTCACCGACGGTCAACAGCGAGTAGGTCGTGATCGCGTCGCCGATCGACATGCCGCGCTGCACGACGCCGATCAGGAAGCCGCCGACGAGGTTGACCATCGTGATGACGAGGCCGGCGATCGCATCGCCCTTGACGAACTTGGAGGCACCGTCCATCGCGCCGTAGAAGTCGGCCTCTTCGGACACCTCGCGGCGGCGGCGGCGGGCTTCGTCCTCGCCGATCGCGCCGGCACTGAGGTCGGCGTCGATGGCCATCTGCTTGCCGGGCATCGCGTCGAGCGTGAATCGGGCGGTCACCTCGGCGACGCGCCCGGAACCGTTGGAGATGACGACGAACTGCACGAGCGTCAGGATCAAGAAGATGACGAGGCCGACGACGATGCTGCCGCCCACCACGACCGAGCCGAAGGTCGCGATCACCTCGCCGGCGTGTCCGTGCGAGAGCACGGCTCGCGCGGTCGCCACGTTCAGACCGAGGCGCAGCAGGGTGACGACGAGCAGGAGCGAGGGGAACGAACTGAAGTCGAGCGCACGGCGCACGTTCATCGACACGAGCAGGATCAGCACAGCCGTCGACAGGTTGGCGACGATCAGCATGTCCAGGATCGCCGACGGCAGCGGGATCACCATCACGGCGACCACGAGTACGACGGCACCGGGCAACGCGATGGGGCCAATACGACTCTTGTTCATCCGCCCTCCTGGCTCCCTGTGCTCTCGATCCGCCCTTCGGTTCACCTTCCTGCGTGAACCTCCGGACTCCGGACCATCACAACCGTTCGCTGGAAGCGACACTTGTCAGGTAGGTCGGACATCACGATCCAGGCCTCCGACAAGACGACATGACCGGAGGTCCACAATGCAGATCGATACGAAGCGGTTCGGAACCATCGAGGTCTCCGAGGAGAACGCACTCGCCGTTCCCCACGGCATCCCCGGGTTCCCCAAGATGCGACGCGTCGTGCTGATGGGAGCCGGGACGGCCCCCGGTCAGGACAGCGTCGACAGCGATCACACGCTGTTTTGGTTGCAGGACCTGGACGACGGGGACCTGGCGTTCATGGCCGTCGTGCCGTGGGGCCTGTTTCCCGACTACGACCTGGAGATCGACGAGACCGCGCTGGAGATTGGCGAGGAGGGCGATGTTCGCATCCTCAACCTCGTGACGGTTCGCCGCGGTGAGGGCAAGGCCGAGTTGTCGGCGAACCTGCGGGCCCCGATCGTGGTCGACATCCGCAAGCAGCGGATGCACCAGGTGATCCTGCGTGACATGCAACTGCCGGTCAGCGCCCCGTTCGCGATCAAGTCGACTGTGACGGTGTCCTGATGCTGGTGCTCAGCCGTCGCAAGGGTGAGAGCATCCGCGTCGGTGACGACATCGTCATCACCGTTTTCGAGCTCGGCCGCGACCAGGTGCGCATCGGCATCCGTGCGCCGCGCACGACGACCGTGCATCGCGAAGAGGTGTACGAGGAGATCCTCATCGCCAACGTCGCCGCGTCGAGCGACATGCTCGCCGATCTCGGCGTGGTCATCTCGACCGCACACGATCTGCCCCAAGCAGCCGACCAGCTCCCCGTTCGCCCCTGAGCCGGCGGGACCCCCGTCTCCCACACCACCGAAGCGAGCCGCATCCCCTCCCCCCGGATGCGGCTCGCTTCGCGTTGCCACAACGGACCCAGAACCGGGACGAATCCGACAGTTGAGTGGAACGAATCTCGCAGTTTGGGTGGGACGAATCACGCAGTTTCGCCTAGGATGAGTGCCGTGACCGAGACTCTCTACCCGCGACGCGCGCTCGGCCTCCTCTCGGAGCATCTCGACAACGCGCGAGTCGTCGTGGTCAACGGACCACGGCAGTCGGGCAAGAGCGAGTTGCTCCGCATGGCCCACCGAGACCGAGGAGGCCGCTACCTTTCACTCGACACACCTGCAGACCTGCGCCTCGCCCGCACCGATCCGACTGGCCTCGCCGACACCCTCGACCGACCGCTGTTCATCGACGAGGTGCAGCGCGGCGGCGATCCGCTCGTGCTCGCGATCAAAGCAGCCGTCGACAACGATCGTGCGCGCGGCCAGTTCGCGCTCGCCGGTTCGACACGGTTTCTCACCGAACCCCGGCTCTCGGAGTCGCTCGCGGGTCGCGCCCGTTTCGTGGACCTCTGGCCCCTTGCCCAGAGCGAGATCGAGCGACGCGAGCGAGGGGACACGTTCGTCGACAGCCTTTTCAAGGGGCTCGACGCGGTTGTCGATGCGTCACCGGACGGCGAGCGCCGCCCAGCTGTTGTCGAGCGGCTCGTTCGTGGCGGATTTCCCGAGGCGGTCCTCTCGACAACTCACCGGGCGCGCCGTTCGTTCTTCAACGACTACGTGCGCACGATCAGTCAGCGCGACATCACAGAGCTGTCGCGGATCACACAGCACGTCGACTTCACCACCGTCCTTCGCCTCGTCGCGGCTCGCACGAGTGCCGAACTCAACACGACGGACCTTGCCAACGATGCGCAACTCGGAACTGACACGATGAGGCGCTATCTCCCGCTCCTCGAAGCGGTGTTCATGTGCTGGCGACTGCCGGCCTGGTCGTCGAACCTGACGAGCAAGGTCGTGCAGCGTCCCAAGCTGCACATCGTCGATCCCGGCCTCGCGGCCGCGCTGCTCGGCGTCTCGGCCGAGGCGCTGGCCACACCTGGGCACCCTGCCGATGGCCAGCTGCTCGAGACGATGGTCGCCTGCGAGCTCGCCAAGCAACTCACCTGGGCCGCCGACACCTACCGCATGTTCCACTGGCGGAGTCGTGAGGGCCGCGAGATCGACGTCATCATCGAGCGCGCCGACGGGATGATTGCCGGCATCGAGGTCAAGTCCGCCGTCGACGTGGGCCCTCACGACCTTCGCCACCTGAGGTGGATGCGTGAGCGGCTCGGTGCCCGATGGGCCGGTGGCGTTCTCGTCCACCTCGGCGACCGCGCCCGGAAGTGGGGTCCCGGACTCGTCAGCATCCCCATCAACGCCCTCTGGCACATCGCGTGAGCTGATCAAGCGAGGCAGGCCCGCACGTCCGAGCGCTCAAGCGCCGTCCAGAGCCTGCCGACCCGTCGAATCGAGCACCTTCTCCTCAGCTGGTGTGGCACCACCGTCGAACCGCACTTCGGCACCACCGTCGAGCTGGCGGCCACGGATGACCGCGACGCCGGGAGTGTCGGCCGACATCGCCCACAGCACCTTGCCACCGCCCCACACCGCAGAGTCGAAGCTCGCCGCCGGAGCGATGCCGATCTGCGGTGCCGGACCGAGGACCGGCCGAACGATCCCCTCACCCCACATCGTTCCGAGGTCAGCGGACGGAGTCGAACTCACACCGGCCACCGGACACGCGGCGCCATCAGTCAAGGTCGGTAGGTCGAGCGGACGCGCGCGAAGCTCACTCAACGTCACTTGACGAGCCGAATCCATGCGCTCTTGATCGGAACGCTTCATCGAGTCAGCGCCGCGAGTCGAATCGGACGCACACGCCGCGACCACGATCACCAGCGCCAATGCCGCCACCCTCATCTCGAAAGAACGATCGCGCATCGCACTCAGCCGAGTTGTGATCGGATCTCGTGATGCTGTCCACTTCACGCCGAGCGGGCGGCGCGGCGACAGCTCTGCCGAACCAGTCCGCTGTTGCGGCCCTGCGGGCAGCAAGTGGGGTCGAAGGTCAGCAAGTTCGACAGTGACTCGATGGGATTCAATCTGCGGTCGACATATCGACGCGACTACGGCAACCGACGGACTCAACGCATTGCGGGTGCGAATTGTTTGAGACTCCGAGTATCGTTGTCACACCCCTTTCCTAGAGTCAGGGACATGAAGCCGTCCGCCGTCCGCGACCTGATCGACCGCATCATCGCGATCGACGCCGGGACCGCAGACAGCGACACGCTGACGGCCGGACTGGACGACGTACGGCGCGTGACCGCATGGTGCGAGTCACGTCGACTTGCGTTCGCCGCAGGGCTCGCCAAGCAGACGTGGTTTCCGGAGAAGGCCGTCGGCGACGCAACCTGCACCGACACGCGTGCAGGCGAGAAGACACTCGAACGCGCCGGCACCGTCGAATCCATGCCCGCTCTCGGCGACGCACTCGGCAACGGCGACGTCTCCGGCGAACACGTCGACATCGTCAGTCGCGCCATCCGCGATCTGAAACCCGCCCTGCAACCGCAGCTCACCGGCCGGGCCGCCGCGCTGGCACTCGCCGGGCGGGGCACCACGCCGGGCGAGTTCCGCCGCATCGTCAACCGCGCCGTACGAGAGATCCAGAGCGACGACGGCATGTCCCGCCTCGCCCGCCAACGACGCGCCACATCGCTGCGCGCGTGGATCGACGCTGACGGCATGTGGCACATCAACGGCGTGTTCGATCCGGTCACCGGGGCCAGGTTGGCCCAACGACTCGCAGCCGCCCTCGCCCAACGTCATGCCCAGGCGGTGCCTGACGACTGTCCCACCGACCCGATCGCCAAGAACGACTGGCTCCGCGCCCACGCGCTCGCCGACCTCATCGACGGGGCCGGACCAGATGCCGGGCGATCATCGGTCACCGTCGTCGTCGACGCGACCGGCGCCCACCCCGACTCCACCGGCGGCGAACCCGTCGTCGACTGGGGCATCCCCGTCGAAATCCCCCTGCGCGTGCTCGCCGACCTCCTCGACGAACCCAACACCACCGTCGACGCTGTCGTCATCCGCAACGGCGTCATCCTGTACGCGCCTGGCAACGTCGACCTCGGCCGCGCAACCCGGCTCGCCAACCGAGCCCAACGCCGCGCCCTTCGCGCCCTCTACCCCACCTGCGCCGTTCCCGGCTGCGCCCGAGACTTCAACCAATGCGTCATTCACCACATCCGCTGGTGGCGCCACGGCGGGCGCACCGACCTCGTGAACTTGTTGCCGCTCTGCATCCGACATCACCACGACGTCCACGACAGCGGCTGGCATCTCCACCTCGCCTCCGACCGAACACTCACGATCACCCTCCCCGACGGCACCACGATGACCACCGGCCCACCCCGAACTCGCGCCGCATGAACGCGGCCAAGGCTCGACGTTGCAGACCTCCTGCCACGAGCTCTCGATCGCGGTCGCGCACGAGATCACGATCCGCCGACACACTCCGTTCGACGGCCGCTCCTTCGCTGGCGTCGGCGGACCACCAGGTCGCGTGTCAGCGGCTGGATCCGGAGTGGACGAGCCACGCTGCCACACTCTCGACCGCGGCCTCCGATCTCCGGAGGCGGGGATTCCCGGAAGCTCAGGAGCCTCGTCCGATACAACGATCGAGGCCTCGTCGATGAACGCTGCGACGCGCGCAGAGGTTCGCTTCCAGAGACCCCGTTGCGCCGACCCGCATGGTGCCGGGGCTCGCGGCGAACAAGGTTGCGCAGACGAAGTCGGTGCGACAGTCGCCGCGATCCGTGATCGGCGTCAGGACCGACGGTTCGTCACTGTGAGGGACTTCGATGTTCCTTCCTGCGTCTCGGTTCGCAAATCGGCGGATGGGGTCATCACTGAAGCGCGATGGTGCCGGTCTGGCACCAAGGGCGAAGCCGTCCAGCTCAGGCGGCGGGAAGGCGTTGGGCGCGGCCCTTGTGGCCCTTGATCGCGTCGAGGCTCTCGTGGGCGACGGTGTAGTTGCTGGGCAGGGGCAGCGCCGAGGCGGCGAGGATGCCGCCGCGGAGGCGGCGGATGAAGGCCAGCACCTTGGCGACCGCTTCGTACAACTCGAGCGGGATCTCGTCGCCAACGTCGCAGGCCCGGTACAGCGCACGGGCCAACGGCTTGGACTGCACGATCGGCACGCCGGCGTCCTGGGCTCGTTCGCGGATCTTCGCTGCGACGGCTCCGATGCCCGCGGCGACCACCCGTGGCGCGCCACCGACCTTGGTGTCATAGGTGATCGCGATGGCGACGTGCGTCGGGTTGGTGATCACGACCGTCGCGGTCGGGACCGCGGCCATCATCCGGTTGCGCGACATCGCGGTCTGCATCGAGCGGATGCGGCCCTTCATCTGCGGGTCGCCCTCGGACTGGCGCATCTCGTCGCGGATCTCCTGCTTCGTCATCATCAGGTCCTTGCGATGGTTGCGTTTCTTGACGCCATAGTCGGCGACGGAGACGGCGATGACCGCGTAGCACGCGGCGCGGATCATGCCGATCAGGCCACCCATCGCGACCCCGATGCCCTGCAGCATCGGCACCCGGCCATTCGCCGTCAGCGCGTGGCTCACGTTCTGCACGTGCGGCCAGGACAGCGTGCCGATGACGGTGGCCTTGGCGCATTGCTTGGCCGTCTCCCACAGTGACTTCGGCGAGAACAGGTTCTTCGCACCGAGGAACGGGTTGATCTTCTTGAAGTTCGGCTTCAACGGGTGCAGCGACAGCACCAGGCCCGACTGCGCGAAATGCGACACGACGCCGATCACCATGCACACGACGAGCAGCGGCATCACCGCCATCAATCCACCCTGCAGCGACTGGCCGAGGATCTTCACGGCCATCTGCCCATCGGGTTGCGACGAGATGCTGCGCAACCCGTTCAACGCGTCGATCACGACCCTGCCGACGCCTTGCACCGTCGCCGGCACCAGGTACGTGCCGGCGAGCAGCGTGACCCAGGCCGACAGGTCCTGCGACTTCGCCGACTGGCCCTTCTTGCGCGATTCCTTCTTCTTGCGCTCTGTCGGTGCCTCTGTCTTGCCCTCGCGTGACGCCATGAGTCAGCCTCCGAAGACTCCGCTGGCGGCGCGCAGCGCCTTGCCCAGCAAGGATTTCGTGGACTCGGGCAGCAGCAGCAGCGTGCCGCCGAGCAACGAGAACGCGATCATCGTCTTCAGCGCGAAGCCGATCACCAAGATGTTGAGCTGCGGTGCGGCCTTGCCGAGCAGGCCGAGCGCGACCTCTGCGCAGAACAGCGCGGCCAGGATCGGCAATGCGATCTCGATCGCGGCAGCGAGCAACACACCGAGCAACTTGGCCAATGATTCCGCCAGTGAGGCCATGTTCAGGTGACCGAGAGGTGCCGCGTCGACGGACCGCAGGAAGGCGTGCACCAGCAGGACGTGGCCGTTGATCGCGAACAGGATCGTGATCGCGAGCAACTGGTGCAGGCGACCGACAGGAGCGGACATGTTGCCCGAGATCGGGTCGATGACACCGCCGAGCGAGAAGCCGATCTGGAGGTCGATCAACTCGCCCGCAGACTGGATCGCCGAGAAGAGCACGAACACGAAGGCGCCCAACGCGAGCCCTGCGATGATCTGCGTGACGAGTGCTGTCACCAAGCCGGCGACAGTGATCGCCGGATCAGCCGTGGCACCGATGCGACCGGCGAGCAGGAACGACAACGCAACCGCGAACCCGACCCGAACCCGGGCCGGGATCGACGGGCTGTTGAACGGCGGGCAGATCGACACCCACGCCGTCGAACGGGCGAGCGCGAGGCAGAAGCCGATCAACGTTGCGGGGTCAAAACTGAACTGCACGTGTCACTCAGGAGTTGACGAAGTTCGGCATGCCGGCGATCAGGTCGTGCGCGAACGACACCAACGAGGCGAGCATCCAGTTGCCGGCGACGGCGATGACGATCGCCGAACCAACGAGCTTTGGCACGAACGTCAACGTCGGTTCCTGCAACTGGGTCACCGACTGCAGCAGACCGATGACGATGCCGATCGCGAGCACGACAATGAGGAAAGGACCGGCGACCTTGGCGCACACGATGAGCGCCTTGGTGCCGATGTCGATCACTTCCTGTGTGGTCATGAGACGGACTCCTCCTGTGAATCGATCTAGTGGTACGAGGTGAGCAACATGCCGACGATCAACATCCAGCCGTCGAGCAGGACGAAGAGCAGCAGCTTGAACGGCAACG
>JANNZY010000052.1:0-13860 GCA_031410915.1 Actinomycetes bacterium | reverse complement strand
GTCGGCGCGTGCGTTACTACAAGCGGCGATCGCAATGAGGGAGAGCACGAGACCGAGTGATCGGCCCGCGCGGCGGGGGTGGGGACGGAAACCCATGATGAGAGTTCATCGGCGCGACAGCACCAACTCTTGAACGTGACGGCGCGGACGCGTCAGCGGCGGCGATGCGCGTCGACCCGTGCCGCGAGCCGTGACGCGTAGCGCTCGATGTCGGCGTGCTCGACCGCCCATGCACGGGCGGCAGCACCGAGACGGTGGATGCGATCGGTGTCGTCGAGCAGCTGCGTGATCGCCGCGCGCAACGCGGCGGCGTCGCCGACGGGGACGTAGACGCCGTTGCGACCGTCCTCCACGGTGTCGGTCTGGCCGGTGGTGCGCGTGCAGATCAGCGGCTTGGCCATCGACATCGCCTCCAGGATCGTGGTGATGCCGGCCTGGAAGTCGGTCTCGCGCAGAGGCATCACGACGATCGAGGAGTCGGCGTACAGCTGGCGGAGCTGGAACAGGTCGAGCCGGACGACCTCGATGTTGGGTGGCAATGCCATGTCGTCCAGCTCACTGCGCCGCTTCGACCACGGGCTGGCCGCAGCGAGCACGACGTCGACGTCCAGTCCACGAACCGCCTCGACCAGCGTCGGGTAGTCGCGCAGCTCCAGCCCGGCCGAGGAGACAAGGGGAGTGGTGCGCGTCGAGGTGACGGTGTCGGGTGCGAAGAACGAGGTGTCCACCATGAACGGGGTCAGGGTGACCCGCTCGCGCGGATACCGCAGCCGTTGCACGATGTAGTCCGCTTGCGCCGTCGCGTAGACCAGCATCTCGTCGATCCGCGCGCCGAGCCGAAGGGCGCGGAACAGGCGGGTCTTCGGTGTCGTCGACATGATGTGCACGATCATCATGTGGCGGGCCCTGGTATGGCGCGAGAACCACAGCAGCGCGGCGAGCGGCAGTCCGACCTGCTCGCCGTCGGTGACGATCACGTCGTAGCGGTTGCGGAGCTGATGGCAGCGCAGTGCAAGCCGGGCGTTGTCACCGAGTGCCTTCGCGACGAGCCGGCCGAGCAGCCCTGCGGACGTCGTGGCCTCGGCGTAGTCGACGAGATCGGCGTCGAATGCGGTGGCCATCTCCAGGTAGTCCACGCGTGGCCTGCGACCAGCGGCGACAGCTTCGTGCACGTCATCAGGGATTCGCCCCGAGACGGTGAGCAGCACGCGCCGCGCCGAGGGACCCGACACCGCAGCTGTCACGTGGTCACCAGATGGCGATCGTCCGTGCTGGCGGCGGCGACGGCGGCAGTGCCATTGGTGCCCGACCGTGCGGCCGCAGAGATGCTGTCGAGCGTGTCGCGCAATGCCCGGACCAAGGTCGAGGCGTTCGGCTCGAGCACCAGTGTGTTGTGGTTGCCGGGCACGCGGACGAGTTCGATCTCGCCATCCACGATGCGGTCCCATCCGTATGTCTCGCCGAGCACGTCGAACGTCGCGTTCATCTCCTCGGCCCGCATCAGCACGACGCGACCCTTCCACGGCTGCAGCCGGTAGGCGACCGCAGCGTGCCCGAACGCGCGTGAGAGGTGCAGCTCGCGCAATTCGCGAGGAACGATCTCGCCCCTCGCCAAAATCGCGTCCAGGCGCGCCTCCAACTCCCGCTGACCGCGTTCGTAGAGGTGGTACTTGACGAGATGGATCGCGTACGCGCGGGGGCCTCGGGCAAACTGACGCAGCCGGGTGCGCATCGTGATCGGGATCTCCTCGATGGCAGCGGTGATGGTGTCGAGCAGCACGACCAATGGCACCGACTCGCCTGCGGCGGTCATCTGGCGGGCCATCTCGTAGGCGATCAATCCGCCGCCTGAGTACCCACCGAAGATGTACGGGCCATGAGGGCGAATGGCGCGAATCTCCTCGAGGTACGCCGCGGCCATCTCCTCGATGGTGGCGTGTGGTGTCAACACGCCGTCCGTGCCGCGCGCCTGCAGCCCGTAGAACGGCTGGCTGCGACCCATCGCGATCGAGAGGTCGCGGAAGTTGAGCACGTTGCCGCCAGCTCCGTGGGCGCAGAAGAACGGCACCCGGTCGCCACCTTTCTGAATCGTGACCAGCGAGCGGAACGTGTCCACGTCGACGATCGGCGTCGCCGCAACCGAATCGGTGATGTGCGCGTCCGAGATTGCATCTCCGTCGGCGACCTCGCGGATGCCGAGCTTGGCGGCAACGATCGCCGCGCATTGCGTGATGGTGGGAGCCTCGAACAGCGTGGCCAACGGAAGGTCGACGGAGTAGCGCTTGCGCATGCGCGTGAACAGCCGTACGGCGATCAGCGACTGTCCGCCGAGCTCGAAGAAATCGTCGTCTCGGCCGACTCGCTGCACACCGAGCAGGTCCTGCCACATCGTCGCCAGCTCGCGCTCGATCGGGGTGCAGGGCGGAACGAACTCGCTGCTCAGCTCGGGACGATCGAACTGCGGCCCACCGTCACCACCGTCGTCGGATGTGTGGTCGGCGGTGGCCTCGGCGTCGACCTTGGCGATCCAGTTGTGGAGGTCAACCGACGAGGCGACCATCTGCGGTGCCACGTCAGCGGCGATGATGCGGTCGAGCGCATCTACGCCCTCGGCAGGCAACATCCCGTCGCGCAATGCCGAGTCGATCGGGCTCTCGTTCGCCGCGGCCTCGAGTGGAACGCCGCTGCGTCGCCTCGTCGTGAGCGGGGCCGACTCGCTGACCCGCCGCATCGTGAACGCATCGATGGAGACGACCTCACGACCGGATTCGTCGCAGACCGCGATGTCGAACACGGCGAGATCGCGTGCTGACGACTCGCGCAGCACGACATGACTGACCGCCCGCGCAGGAATGGATTCACGGACGACGACTCGGCCGTAGGAGAACGGCACGTAGAACGCCGTTGTCTGGTCGAAGTCGGGGATCAGCGCCTGCGCGCTGCCCGTCGCCATGTCGAGCACGGCCGGATGCGTCCACAGCGTCTCCAGCTCTGCCACGAACGCGGCGGGCATGTCGGTGGTGATCACGGCCTCGCGATCGCCGTAGTCGACCGAACGCAGGTTGCCCCACCGTGGTCCGAACTGCATGAACGGCTGCGCCGAGTACCCATCGAACTCTTCACGACGGGTCGTGCACCGGGCCCGGATCGCTTCGAGGTCGTGGGTTGGGGCCGGCTCGGGCTGGACCAGTCTGGCCACGGCGGTGGCGTGCGGTGCGGCTTCGGCGTCGCTGAACGCGACCAGGCTGCCGGTCTCGCGGTCGAGTCGCAGTTTCAGCATGCGCACCTCACCCTCGCCGACAGCGAACGGTGAGAGGAAGAAGACGTCGGACAACTCGACCGGGCTCTGCGCGCCGTGATCGTGCAACGCCGCGCTGCGGAACAACTCGATGTATCCGGTTCCCGGCAACATCGTGTCGCCGCCGCGGACGACGTGCTCGCCGATCTGCCAGGTGCGTTCGCGCGACATGACACTGGTGAAGGTGATGTCGTCATCGCCGCTCTCGTCGACCTGGTCGAACAGATGGGTCGAGCTGGTCGCTTCGGCCTGGGTGAACGGGATGCGCTCGCGCTCTGCTTCGGCACGGGACGCGTCGACCGCCATGCCGACTTCTTGCCACGCGTTCCAGTTGACCGAGATGACACGCGTCGGTGTGTTGCGGCTGGCCTGCACGGCGAACGCGTCGAGGAAGGCGTTGGCAGCGGTGTAGTCGACCTGGCCGGGCAACCCGATGATCGAGCTGACCGACGAGCAGAGCACCATCAGCGCCGGGGGATCGTCGGCGAGCAGCTTCTCCAGGACCAGAGCACCCTTGGCTTTCACGTCGACGACCGGGGCGGCCGCGCTCGGGGTGCGCAGGGCGATCAACGCGTCGCGCAGGATGCCGGCGGAATGGATGACACCCTCGATGTGCCCGAAGCGCTCGCGCGTTGCGGTCACGACTCGACGCATCGCGACTTCGTCGGTGACATCGGCGGGCGCGAGGACGACGTTGGCCCCCGCGTCGCGGATGCGGCGAACTGCCTCGAGACGTGTGCGCAAGGCCGTAGGAGTGCTGGGCGACACCATCGCAGCGTCCCAATCGGACTCGGCAGGCATCGGCGTTCGCCCGATCAGCACGAGCGTGGCGTTGCGAGTGGTGGTGGCAATGTGCTCGGCCACCGCGAGGCCGATACCGCCCAGGCCGCCGGACACGAGGTAGACGGCGTTGTCCGTCCACGGCGCGTCGGCCGAGGGCAGCTGCACAGGATCGAACTGGCGAACCCATCGCTCGCCGCGCCGCAGCAGGACGACGTCGGTTTGCACATCGCCGGTCAGTTCACGGTGCAGCCGCGCCAGCAGGACTTCCTGCTGCGGCGTGCCGGGTCGTGGGCAATCGATGTCGATCGCAAGAGCCGTCACGTGGCCGAGCTCGCGAGGCACGACTCGGCACGCGCCGTGGAGCAGTGCTCGCTCGGGGTGGATCGCCTCGTCGGCCAGCGCATGCACACCGGACGTGATGACCGTCAGTCGCATCGGATCTGACGCCGCCGACAGTGCCTGGGCCAGGAAGAGCAGCGCGGCGTGATCTGCGTTCACGACGTCGTCGAGGGCGGCGACCGGATCGCGGCGGCCGGACAGAGACAGCAAGGCTCGCGGTGGCGGGTCGACGGCTGTGGCATGCACGACGTGGTCGGGCATCGCATCGCTGCGGCGCAACTCTTCGACGAGCTCGATCCAGTCGCTGGCTCGCGAAGGGTTGATCTGGTAGCGATCCGATCCGGTCGGCTGCAGACGCTCGCCGAACGACACCGTCACAACTCGCCGGCCGGGACCCTGCAACGACGCAGCGATGCGCTCGCCGAACTTGCTCGCGCCGGTCACGCAGAGCCATGTGGCAGCCACGTGCGCGCCCGGTGCCGGCGAGGCGGTGCGCTTCCATGATGGGGTGTAGAACCACTCGCCGATGTCGGCACGCTTGTGCACGTCCGTGGACCGTTGTGGAGCTCCGGGGGCGTCGGGCTCGACCCAGTAACGCTGATGCTCGAACGGATACGTCGGCAGCGCGAGTCGACGGTGTTGCTGGCCGGCAAAGAGGACATCTGGATCCAGTTCGACACCGCACGCCCAGACCCGCGCGACAGCCGCCAGGAAGAAGTCGGAGTCCGCGACGGCCTCCTTCGGGTGACGCAGCGTCGGTGCCGATCCGGCGGCAGCGACCGGCGCGAGCCGGGCGAACGCGGTGAGCGTGCGCCCCGGACCGACCTCGAGCAACACCCGATCGGCATCGGTCAGCAGGGTGGCGATGCCGTCGCTGAAGCGCACGGTGTGTCGCAGGTGGTCGACCCAGTAGGAGGGATCCGAGACCTGCTCGGCGGTGATCCACGTGCCGGTCAGGTTGGACACGTACGGGATCGCCGGCGGCGAGAACCGCACCGTGCGGCAGAAGCTCGCGAACTCGGCGAGGATCGGCTCGAGCATCGACGAGTGCGCGGCGACGTCGATGTGCACCCGTACGGCGTCGATGTCGTCGGCGGCCAGTGCGGCCTCCAGCTCGTCGATCAGCGCCACCGGCCCACTGGCGACACAGAGGTCAGCACTGTTGATCGCGGCGATGCTGAGGTCGTCGTGCATCCGCGTCCGCAACTCGTCGGCCGACATCGGCACGCTGAGCATCGCACCGACAGGCAGCGTCTCGAACAGCCGGCCGCGCAGCGCGACGAGGGCCAAGCCGTCCTGCACGCTGACGACACCTGCGAGACAGGCCGCGACGTACTCGCCGGCACTGTGACCGATCATTGCTGTTGGACGGATGCCTCGCGATTCCAGCAGCTTCGCCATTGCGTACTCGGTGGTGAACAAAGCGGGAAGGGCGACGGAGGGCCGTTCGAGCCGCTTGGTGGCCGCGGCGATGTCCTGCTCGGTGGAGGACGCCTCGGGGAACATCAGCGTGCGCAGATCCAGCCCGAGGGTCGGGTTGACGATGGCACAACATGCGTCGACAGCGTCGCGGTAGACCGCCTCCGTTTCGTACAGCTGCTGGCCCATGCCGGCGTACTGGGCGCCACCACCGGGCATCATGAACACGACGCCGGGCGCGTCGGCGCGGGTGTGCGCCGCAGCGATGCGCTTCGGATCGATCAGCGCCTCGGCCGCCTCGGAAGCGCTGGACGCGACGACGGCGCGCCGAGCGCGGAAGCCCTTGCGTCCGGTCAGCAGCGTGAACGCGACGTCGCCCAGGTCGGTGTCCGGGTTCGCGGCGAGGTGGGCGGCCAGCCGAGCCGCGGCCCGCTCGGCACCCTGCGGGCTGCGCGCCGAGACGCCGATGATCTGGCTCCGCCCTCCGCCGATGACTGCACGACTCGTCGAGCGGGCCTGCGGTGGTGCTTGCTCGACGACGATGTGCGCGTTGGTGCCGCCGGCGCCGAGGCCGGTGATGCCGGCGATGCGAGTACCGGTCGGTCCGGGCTGCCACGGCCGCAGCGACGCATTGACGAAGAACGGGCTGGTCGGCAGGCTCGCCTGCGGGTTGGGTGATTCGTAGTGCAGACTCGGCGGGATCGCCGCGTGCTGCAACGAGAGCACGGTCTTGATCAGCGCACCGATGCCGGACGCCTCGCCGGTGTGGCCGATGTTCGTCTTCAACGAACCGATTGCGCAGAACTGCGAATCGTCCGTGGACTCGCGGAACGCCTGGGTCAATCCGGCGATCTCGATCGGGTCACCGATCAGCGTGCCAGTGCCGTGGGCCTCGATGTAGCTGACATCGCGTGCGTCCACACCCGCGACCGCCAATGCCTCGGACACGACGCGCGCCTGGCCACTGACGCTGGGGGCGAGGTAGCCGACCTTGGCTCGACCGTCGTTGTTGACGGCCGAACCGAGGATCACCGCGAGCACGTTGTCGCCGTCGGCCATCGCCCGGTCGAGCGGCTTGAGGAGCACCGCTCCGCAGGCGCTGGAGATGACGGTGCCGGCCGAGCGGGCGTCGAACGCGCGGCAGTGGCCATCGGGCGAGAGGATCTCGCCTTCTTTGTAGAAGTAGCCGCGGTGCTGTACCGGCGCGACGACCGCACCGCCGGCGAGGGCGAGATCGCTCTCGCCGCTGAGCAGGCTCTGGCAGGCCATGTGCACGGCCACGAGTGTGGAGCTGCAGGCGGTCTGCACGTTGAGGCTCGGCCCCCGCAGGTCGAACTCGTACGACACGCGGGTCGCCAAGAAGTTGGTGTCGTTGCCGGTATGACGCACGAGCCATTCGCCGACCGTGCGGGCGACCTGCGCGTTGGCCATGACGTTCTTGAACATGTACTCGCTGAGCCCGCACGACGCGAACACGCCGACAGCGCCATCGATGTGGTCGGGCACGTAGCCGGCGTGCTCGAACACCTCCCACGCGCACTCGAGGAACAACCGGTGCTGCGGATCGAACACGGCAGCATCGCGTGGGCTCATGCCGAAGAACGCGGCATCGAACTGGTCGATGTCCTCCAACGGGGCGGCTGCGGCCACGTAGGCGGGGTCGCGGATGATGTCCAAGCTCTCGCCGGCAGCGAGCAGTTCGTCTTCGGACAGCGGCCGGATCGACTCCACGCCGCCGCTCAGATTGGCCCAGAACGCGTCGAGATCGCGGGCGCCTGGAAAGCGTCCGGACATGCCGATGACGGCGATCTTGCCCTCGAACTCAGTTGTGCCGCTCAGATCGAACTCCCGCTCGTTGAACTCTGTCCCCGAACCCAATCACGTCCCGTCGCAGTTGACACTCTGTCAAGACGTGCTTGACAGCGTCTTGATACGGGGAAGGCAATGATACCCTCCCGCGCATGGCTGAGCTGGCTGCCGTCGACTCCTATCCGTTGACGCCCATCCAGCAGGGCATGCTGTTCCACCACCTGCACGAGGGTAACGTCGGCGTCGACATCGAGCAGATGGTCGGCCGACTGCACGAACAGCTCGACATCGGCGCACTCGAGCACGCCTGGGCCGAAACCGGCGACCGGCATCCCATCTTGCGTACCCGCTTCCGATGGACGGACGAGCACCCTGTCCAAGAGGTGGTCGATCACGTTGATGTGCCGGTCGTGGTCCACGACCTGCGCGGTCAGTCGGTGGACGAGCAGACAGCTCGCGTCGACGAGTTCATGGTCGACGACCGCCTGCTCGGCTTCGACCTCGCAGTGGCGCCCCTTTGGCGGCTGACGCTGTTCACGCTTGCCGACGACGACCACCAGTTCGTGTTCACGTACCACCACTCTCTGCTCGACGTCAGCGTCGTGTGGGTCGTGGAAGAAGCGTTTCGAGGCTACGACGCGGCGCGAGCCGGCGAGTCGGTCGAGTTCGAACAACGCCGCCCGTTCCGCGACCACATCGAATGGCTGCAACAGCATCTGGCCGCCGACCGCGCGGCGGCCGCCGAGTACTACCGCGGGTTGCTCGAAGGTTTCGAGGCGGCCACCGAGCTGCCCTCGCTGACCCGTCCGACCGCACTCGACACAGCGGGGCTCGGGTACGGGGCCGAGCGCTTCCGCCTCGACGACGAGCTGAGCGCAGCGATCCACGCGTTGCATGCCGATCAACGCATCACACCTGCGGTCCTGATCGAGACCGCGTGGGGTCTCGTGCTGGCCGCTTTCTCGGGCACCACCGACGTGGTGTTCGGTTCCACCCGCGGCGCGCGACGGACCGGCGTCACCGGCAGCGACCGGACGGTCGGCCTGTTCATCAACACCCCGCCGGTGCGACTGCGCATGGATCCCCGGATGACGGCGCGCGAGCTTCTCGACGCGATGCGGACCCAACAGGTCGACAAGCGGGCCCATGAGCACACGCCGCTGACCGAGATCCAGGCCGTGGCCGAGACCTCCGGCGCGTTGTTCGAGACGATCGTGGTGATCAACGAGCTGCACCAGGGCACTCGCCTGCGCAACTTGGGCGGCGCGTTCGAGACGCGCGAGTTCGACCTGCACGACCAGACCAACTTTCCACTGACTCTGCTCGCCTACACCGACCCGAGCATCCACTTCAAGATCTCTTCCGACCGTCGCCGCTTCGACGACGACGCGATCGAGCGAGTGCGCAGCTTGTTCGTCGATGTCCTGCGCGGCCTCGTCGCAGGTGTCGACGCGCCGGTCGGTCTGCTGCCACGCCTCCCCGCCGGTGACCGGGCGCTGCTACAGCAATGGAACGCAACAGAGCGTGATTACCCGCGCGACGCCTGCATCCACGAGCTGTTCGAGGCCCAGGTCGACCGCACTCCGAACTCGGTGGCGCTCCGCTTCAGAGACCGCGCGCTGACGTATCGCGAGCTGGATCGTCAGGCCAACGTCGTCGCTCATCACCTGCGCGGCCTCGGTGTCGGACCGGACTCGACGGTCGGCGTGTACATCGATCGTTCGGTGTCGATGATGGTCGGCTTGCTCGGCATCCTCAAGGCCGGCGGCTGCTACGTGCCAATGGACCCGGGCTATCCGCCGGTACGAATCGCAATGATGCTCGAAGACTCGCGCGCCGACGTCGTGCTGACCCAGGCCAGCCTGCGCCACACGTTGCCCGGCGATGCCGCGCACGTCGTCGTCATCGACGAACTGCTGGCCGAGTCACCCGACGGCACCGAACGACGGGCTCGGCCCGACGGCCTCACCAGCGACCATCTCGGCTACGTCATCTTCACGTCGGGGTCCACCGGACGCCCCAAGGGGGTGATGATCGAGCAGCGCAACGTCGTCAACTTCTTCGTCGCGATGGACGACCAGCTCGGCTTCGACACTGATACGGCACCGGGCACCTGGCTCGCGGTCACGAGCATCTCCTTCGACATCTCGGTGCTCGAACTGTTCTGGACACTGACCCGCGGCTTCACCGTCGTGCTGCAGGAGGACGAGGCGCGCATCGCCGACCTGGGCGCGCATGCCGCCGCATCGCCGGCGCGCCCGATGCAGTTCAGCCTGTTCTACTTCGCAGCCGACGCGGCCGAGCAGAACGGCAATCGCTACCGGCTGCTGATCGAGGGGGCGAAGTTCGCCGACCAGCACGACTTCGCCGCGGTGTGGACTCCGGAGCGGCACTTCCATGAGTTCGGCGGCCTCTACCCGAACGCCGCTGTCACCAGCGCGGCCGTCGCGATGGTCACCGATCGGATCAGCATCCGTGCCGGCAGCGTCGTGCTGCCGTTGCACAACCCGATCCGCTGCGCCGAGGACTGGTCCGTCGTCGACAACCTGTCCAACGGCCGCGTCGGGCTGTCGTTCGCGTCCGGCTGGCACGCCAACGACTTCGCCCTCGCGCCGGACAACTTCGCCGATCGCCGCGCCATCATGTCGCAGGGCATCGACACCATCCGCGCGTTGTGGCGCGGCGAGCACATCACCACCACGAGCGGCGACGGTCGCGAGATCCAGGTCCGCATGTACCCGCCGCCGGTGCAGAGCGAGCCACCGGTGTGGATCACCGCCGGCGGCAGCGCGGACACGTTCACGATGGCCGGCCGCATCGGGGCCAGCATCCTCACCAACCTGTTGGTGATGGGCCACGACGACCTCGTCCGCAACATCGCCGCCTACCGAGAGGCGTACCGCGCCGCCGGTCACCCCGGCGACGGCCACATCAGCTTGATGCTGCACACCTACGTCGGACGGGACCTCGACGACGTACGCGCCACTGTCCGTGATCCGTTCCTCGACTACCTGCGCACGTCCACCGACTTGATCAACCAGGTCCAGTGGGAGCAGACCAGCTTCGCCAAACCCGACGCGCAACGCAGCTCCGGCGAGGGCGCGCGCAACCTCGACGAGCTGAACGAAGACGAGATGGCCGTGATCATGGATCACGCCTTCGACCGCTACTTCCGCACGGCGGGCCTGTTCGGCACGCCGCAGAGTTGCGTCGAGACCATCGATCGCTTGCGGGATCTCGGCGTGGACGAGATCGCCTGCCTGATCGACTTCGGTGTCGACGCCGACGACGTGCTCGCCAACCTCACCCAACTCGACGCGCTGCGCCGGCTGTGCGACCCCGGCGAGCCCGGATCCACCGAGGCTCTCGTCGTCGCGAGCGCCTTGGTGCCCGACGACGGCGTCGACTACGGCGTCATCGCCCAGATCCAGCGCCACCAGGTCACACACCTGCAGTGCACGCCGTCGCTCGCCGCGATCATCGCTGCCCAGGCGAATGGCATCGGCGCGATCTCGTCGCTGGAGAAGTTGATGCTCGGCGGCGAGGCCCTGCCGCCGGCGCTCGTCGACCGCATCCGTCCGCTGATGCGCGGCCAGCTGCTGAACATGTACGGGCCGACCGAGACCACGATCTGGTCGACGGTGTCGCCGATCCTGGCTGCCGGTGAGCCGATCACGATCGGCCGCCCGATCGCGAACACGACGATCTTCATCGTCGATCCGAACCTGTTGGCGAACCCGATCGGCGCCGCCGGCGAGCTCTTGATCGGTGGCGACGGTGTGGTGCGCGGCTATCACGATCGCCCCGAGCTGACAGCCGAGCGCTTCGTCGACCTCCCCGCCGCCGGCGCACGGATGTACCGCACCGGCGACCTCGCCCGCTGGCTGCCGAACGGCGAGATCGAGTTCTCCGGCCGGCTCGACCACCAGGTCAAGATCCGCGGCTACCGCATCGAGCTCGGCGAGATCGAGGCTGCGATCGGCCGCCACCCGGCCGCCCACGAATGCGTGGTCGTCGCTCGCGCCGACACACCGGGTGAGCCGCGCCTGGTGGCCTACGTCGTGCCCGAACGCAGCGATGCTCCGGCCGGTACCGACGCGTGGGCCGAGATCTGGGACGACACGTACCGTCACGGCGCGGACGGCGACGCCACGTTCGACATCTCCGGCTGGAACGACAGCTACACCGGTGTACCGATCCCTGCCGAGCAGATGCGCGATTGGGTGAACGCCACCGTGGCACGCATCGACGAACTCGGTCCGCGCCGCGTGCTCGAGATCGGGTGCGGTACTGGCCTGCTCCTGTTCGGCATCGCGCCGCATGTGCAGCGGTACGTCGGCATCGACGGCGCGAGCAGCGCGCTCGAACGCATCGGCCGTCAACTGGATCGCAGCCCACTGCCGCAGGTGTCGCTGATCCAGGGGTTCGCCCACGACGTGCGCTCGCTCGTCGACGAGTCGTTCGACACCATCATCATCAACTCGGTCGCGCAGTACTTCCCCGACGCCGACTACCTCGTGCGTGTGATCGCTGACGCAATGTCGATGCTGACTCCCGACGGAGCGCTCTACCTCGGCGACCTGCGCGGTCGAGATCAGTTGCCGCTGTTCGCGGCCGCGGTCGAACTGGCTCGCTCGACCGACGACATGGCTGCCGCCGATCTGGCCGAGCGTGCCACGCGACGAGCCGAACAGGACGAAGAGCTCGTCATCGATCCAGCGCTGTTCGGTGCCGTTGCGGCTGCCATGCCCGAGCTCGGCTCGTGGTCGATCCGCCTCAAGCCGGGGCGTTTCGACAACGAGATGACGCGGTTCCGCTACGACGCAGTGTTGCGGCGCAGCCGGGAAGAAGCCGCCGATCAGGGCGACATCGTCGAGCTCGACGCCGAATCGGCGTCGACCGCGCGCATCCGCGAAGTGCTCGATGCGGGACCGGCCATCGTCCGCGTCGTCGGATTCCGCAATTCGCGCCTCGTCCACGATGCCGAGCTGTGTCACATGCTCGAATCCGAGCCCGGCATCGCCACGGTGAAGGCTGTTCGCGCTCGCGTCAGTGCCGTGCCGCCCGGCGTCCATCCGGACGACTTCTGCGATTTCGACCCGCGATACACCACCGAGGTCACGTGGTCGGCGACGGCTGTCGATCGCTTCGACGTCGTCTTCCGCTCGACCACGAAGCCATCTGCTGATCCGAGGACTGCCCTGCAAGCACAGCCATGGTCGTCGTACACGAACGATCCGACGACCCGTTCGTCTGCCGGGCTCGGCCCCGAGCTGCGCACACATCTGCGGGCGTCATTGCCCGACTACATGGTGCCGACGGCGTTCGTTGTGCTGGACGCGCTGCCGCGTACTCCCAACGGCAAGATCGACCGCGCCCGGCTCCCCGCGCCGGATCGCGCCCGCACCGAGGGCGCCACCGAAGCCGCACCGCCGGAGAACGACTTCGAGCGGGCCATCGCGGGCGTGTGGCAGGACATGTTGTCGCTCGACGTGATCGGCGTCGAGACCAACCTGTTCGACCTCGGCGCGAACTCGCTGATGATGGTGCAGGCCACGTCTCGCATCAGCGAGGCACTGGATCGCAAGATCTCCCTCGTCGAGATGTTCCGCTTCCCGACCGTGCGCTCGCTGGCCAACCATCTCGACGTCGGCGATGTCGAGGAAGCGGCGGCGATGAAGGAGAGCCACGACCGAGGTCAGTCCCGCCGCGAGGCCATGCTGCGCCGGCGCGACACGCGCCGAGGCCGCTGACACGTCAGTCGTGTCAGCGGCCTCGGGTTGTCGTTGCGCTGTCGGTCGGCGTCAGCCGGCGTCGACGGTGATGTTGTCCCAGTGCCAGGTGAGGTGGTCGGCGTAACCGTTGTGCTTGACGGGGTTGTAGCTGGCGTCTTGCATGATGACCTTGACTTGACCCGTCGGGAACGTCTGGCCGGTGTTGATGGTGTCGGTCGTGCCGTCGGGGCGGTTGACGACCAGGGTCCGGCCGGAGTCCTGGATGCAGATCTGGAACCGGGGTGGGCTGGTTGCGGCGATGCCGTGGGCGTTGCTGGCCCACATCATCTCGGCCCCGTTCACGAACGTGGTGCCGCGCAGCCAGGTGAAGTCGTACGCGCCTGCCGGAAGCAGTTGCGTGAACCCACCGAAGGGCAGACCGGTGGCAGCGGCGTAGTTCAAGTTGCCGCCGTTACGGGTGACGTCGGCGGCGGGGAC
>JANNZY010000051.1:0-18408 GCA_031410915.1 Actinomycetes bacterium | reverse complement strand
CCACGTCCATGTGGTGCTCGATCAGGATCAGCGTGATGCCGTGCGTGCGGATCTTGCCGATGATCGCGATCAGCTCCTTGATGTCGGGCGAGGCGCGGGACGGAGAAACCCCAGATGTCGGCGTCGAGCACGCCGACGGTGAAGCCCTGCGCAGCGAGTGCAGCGGCCAGGTTGACGGTGACCGAGCTCTTGCCGACGCCGCCCTTGCCGCTGGCGATGGCGAGCACGCGGCACGACTGCGGCACCTCGGTATCGGGCGCGTTCTCGCGTGCCGACCAACGGGCTTTGGACATGACTTCGCTTCGTTCGTCGGGCGTCATCTCGCCCCACTCGATCTTGACGTCGCGCACCTCGGGGTGGGTGGCGATGCGGGTCTCGATGTCGCGCTTGATCTGGGCCCGCAACGGGCAGCCGCCGATGGTGAGCTTGACGCCCACCGTGACATCGACGCGGCCGTCCTCGGCGGGCGGCGAGATGGACACGTCGGGGATCATCCCCAGCGTCACGACGTCGGAACCCAATTCGGGATCGATGACCGCATGGAGAAACTCGATGATGTCTTCACGACGGATGTTGCTCATACGGAATTTTACCCGAAGAGCCCTGGTTATCGCCGCTGGCCAGGAGAGCCGGTATCGTGGCTCCAGCAAGCGTTTCTCCGAGGAGGATCTCGATGATCACGTTGACCGACAATGCGGCAATCAAAGTGAAGGAATTGTTGGAGGCCGAAGGTGCCACCGACCTGGCCCTGCGCGTCGCTGTCCGGCCCGGTGGGTGCAGTGGTTTCTCCTACGAGATGTTCTTCGACGGCGACATCGCTACCGACGACGAGCAGGCAACTTTCGGCGAGGGCGTGCGCGTTCTGGTCGATCCGGCCAGCGCACAGTTGCTCGAGGGTGCGTCGCTGGACTACAAGGATGGCCTCAACCAGGCCGGGTTCAACATCACGAACCCGAATGCCACGCGCAGCTGCGGCTGCGGCCAGTCGTTCAGCTGATCCCCCGTCGCAACTGACCGAGCGCCCGTGAGGGTCGTTCAGGTCGGGACGATGGCGGCCAGAGCCTCGTCCAACTCGGACTGATCCCACAACGCGTCGAAGCGCGCCTGCACGACACCGGCGCCATCGGTCAGGAACAGCACCGGCTCGAAACTCAGTTGGTACTGGTCGACAGCGGGAGTCGGCGTGACCGCGCTGTCGTCGGTGTAGACCTCGGCATGCACGGCCACGATCCGGTCGCCGAGGCGCTTGCTGGCCGCGATCAGGAATTCGAGTCCGGGTGCGCACGAGCCGATCTCGCAGTGCGCCGGCGTGCCGATGATGTACGCCACCGGCTTGCCCGTGGCCAACGCCTCGGTGAGCGTCATCGAGTGGAAGGGGCATTGGCCGTCGAGGCGGGTGCAGATCGGGTCGACGCCACGCGAGTCGTCCGTGGTCGGGGTGTCGAATGGCGAGAGTGCGATGCTCGGGTACGGCACGTTGACAATGGACGGGTCGTTGATCTGGAACGCGCCGCCGTCCGCGTCGCCGCCGTCGATGTACAGCGTGTAGACGCCGACGTCAGTGAGATCGGGATGGAAGTCCCAGTAGACGAGACCCTCGTTGACTCGCCGCAACCTCGCTGTGATGTCGGCGACCACGATCTTGCCGTCGGCATTCTCGATCCGACCGTGCAACTCGGCGGGGCCGTCAGACAGGATCTGCTGCGCATTGGCCAGCGAAAACGGTAGGCGTACGGTGCCTGGCACGAGCACCTCGGTCGAGAAGCGGCGGGCAAGGATGAAGCCGCCATCTGGCGCGCCGTCGACGAGTTGTCCGGAAGAAGCGTTGCCGTCGGAATCGCTGCCGCACGCCGCGAGCGCGAGTGCACCGGTCGCGAGGAGGAACGTTCGTCGGTCGAGAAGGCTCACCAGCCGCACGCTACCGGCGAGGGTCGTGCGTACGATGGCGGCCTATGTCGAAGCCACTCGGTCCCTACACACCCGCTGTCCGCGCCGGCGACTGGATCATCGTGTCCGGTCAACTCGGTCTGACCGACGGCGTGCTCGTTTCCGGCGGCGTGGCCGCGCAGACCACGCAGGCGATCGTGAACCTCAAGGCGCAGCTGGCATCGATGGGCGCGTCGATCACCGATGTCGTCAAGACGATGTGCTTCCTCACCGACATGGACACGTTCGCGACGTTCAACGAGAGCTACGTCGCGGGCTTCGGCGAGCACCGCCCGGCGCGCAGCACCGTCGCCGTCGTCGCGCTGCCCGCCAAGGGTGCAGGCGTCGAGATCGAGGCGTGGGCGTTCAAGCCGCAATGACCGCTGACGGGACCGAGCTGTACCGCTGCAGCTGGGCGGGAAGTGTTGCCATGATGCAGGACTACCACGACACGGTCTGGGGCGTGCCCCAGCGCGATCCCGTTCGGTTGTTCGAATTCCTCACTTTGGAGGGCGCGCAGGCCGGGCTCAGTTGGTCGACCATCCTCAACAAGCGCCAGGGCTACCTCGACGCGTTCGCCCAGTTCGACGTCGAGCGCATCGCCGGCTACACCGATGCCGACGTCGCCCGCTGCATCGCCGATCCGAGCATCGTCCGCAATCGGGCCAAGATCGAATCCACGGTCGGCAACGCCCGGGTCTGGCTGGAGCTGGACGATCCCGTCGAGCTGATCTGGAGCTTCGTCGACGGTGCGCCGCTGCAGAACGACTGGACCGAGATGAGTCAGGTGCCGGCGTCGACCCCGGTCAGCGACCGGATGAGCAAGTCGCTCAAGCAGCTCGGCTTCCGGTTCGTCGGCACCACGATCTGCTACGCCTACATGCAAGCCTGTGGGCTGGTCAACGATCACGTCGTGGGCTGTTGGCGGCACCGTCCGTGTGCTGAGTTAGGCTGACGGTCGTGCCAGGTGCAGTCGCCATCGTCATCGTCTTGTTGGTCCTGCCGGTCGTGGTGTGCATGTCCTTCGCGATCATCGCCGCCGTGTTCGGGCAGCTGCTCTACAAGGACGGCGCAGCACGCAACGAAGGCAGCGAGCTGCTCGACACCAACGTCTAGTGCACACCCACGATGCGGCGATCGAGGCACTGACCGAGGCGATCGTGCGCTACTCGGTCGAGCGGGTGCGCATGTTCCCGCCGCCACTCGACCGGGCTCAGCCGCTGGCCGAGCTCCAGCACACCGCCGGGGCCACGATCACAGCTGCAGGGCTCGGCGGGCTCGAGGCGCTCCGCGTCTTCAGTGATGTGCTCGCACCGGCAACGATCAGCGTCGACCATCCCGGCTTTTTGTCCTTCGTGCCCGCTGCTCCGACCGAGGCAGCCGTTCTCTTCGACCTCGTCGTCGGTGCGAGCAGCATCTACGCCGGGTCGTGGATGGAGGGTTCGGGCGCAGTGTTCGCCGAGAACCAGGCGTTGCGCTGGCTGGCCGATCTGGCCGGTCTGCCGGAATCCGCTGGCGGCGTGTTCGTCAGCGGCGGCACGAACGGCAACCTGTCCGCGCTGATCGCGGCGCGCTATCGCTGGCGCCTGCGCGCCGAGGGTCGCAACGACCGGACGCGCGGGTTGATCATCGCCTCGACGGGTGCGCACTCGTCGATCGCCCAGGCCGCGCGGGCGATGGACGCCGACATCGTCAAGGCCGCTGCGGACGAACGCGGTCGGATGGACGCCGCCGCGATCCGTGACCTCGTCGGCTCTCTGTCGGCGGAGGACCGTGAACGCGTCTTCGCGGTCGTGGCGACGAGCGGGACGACGAATGCCGGTGTGATCGACGATCTCGTCGGCGCAGCCGACGCGGCGGCCGAGCTCGACACCTGGTTCCACGTCGATGGCGCCTACGGCGCGGCGGCGCTGTGTTCGCCTCGGGCCCGACCGAAGTTCGATGGCATCGAGCGGTGCGACAGCTTCATCGTCGATCCGCACAAGTGGTTGTTCGCCCCATTCGACTGCTGTGCGCTCGTCTACCGCGATCCGCTGATCGCCGGCGCGGCACACACTCAGCACGCCGAGTACCTCGACGTGCTGCACACCGATCCATCGACCATCGAGTGGAATCCGAGCGACTTCGCCCACCACCTCAGCCGACGCGCTCGCGGCTTGCCGTTCTGGTTCAGCCTGGCCACGTACGGCACGGACGAGTACGCGCGAGCCGTCGACACGACCCTCGATGTCACGGCCGCGACCGTCGACCTGATCAAGGCGGCCGACCATGTCGAGCTGCTCGTCGAGCCCGACCTGTCCATCGTGCTGTTCCGTCGCACCGGATGGTCACCGCTCGACTATCAGACGTGGAGCGACCAGCAGCTGCGCGCCGGGACGGCGTTCGTGGTGCCGACGGCGTGGAACGGCGAGACCGTCCTGCGCTTGTGCTTCGTCAATCCGCTGACGACCGTGGAGCTGGTCGCCTCGATCTTGGACTCGCTGCGATGACCGCGGCGAGCTGCGATCTGCTCGTCGACAACGCACTGCTGCTCGCCACCGTCGACTCGCAACGCCGCGAGTTGCCGGGCGGCTGGGTGGCGATCTCGGACGGCTTCGTGTCCGCCATCGGGTCGTCCGCGGACGAGCGTCCGTCCGCAGCGACTCGGGTCGACGCAACCGACTGCCTCGTCACGCCCGGCCTGATCAACACCCACCACCACCTGTACCAGAACCTGACGCGCGCATTCCCGCCGATGACGCGCGCACCGTTGTTCGGATGGCTGCAGACGCTGTACCCGCTGTGGGCGGCCATCGACGAGGAAGCCGTGCACGTCTCGGCGTGGGTCGGGCTGGTCGAGCTCGCACTGAGCGGCTGCACGACGTCGACCGATCATCTCTACCTGCACCCGCGCGGCGGGGGCGATCTGCTTGCGGCGGAGATCGCCGCAGCAAGGGACCTCGGCATGCGGTTCCATCCGACGCGTGGGTCGATGTCGCTGTCACAGAAGGACGGTGGACTGCCGCCCGACAACGTCGTGCAGGATGACGACGACATCCTGGCCGCGAGCGAAGCTGCGGTCGCTCGGTTCCATGACCGGGCTCCGGGCGCGATGACTCGTATCGCGCTCGCGCCGTGCTCGCCGTTCTCGGTGACCGAGGAGCTGATGGTGCGCTCAGCGGAGCTCGCCGAGCGGTTGGACGTGCGGCTGCACACGCACTTCGCCGAGAACGTCGAGGACGACGAGTTCTCGATGGCGACGTTCGGGTGCCGGCCGATGGACTATCTCGAGCGCACCGGATGGTGCAGCGATCGCACCTGGGTCGCGCACTGCGTGATGCCGGACCACGACGAAGTGCACCGCCTCGGCTCAGCGGGAATCGGCGCGGCCCATTGCCCGAGCAGCAACCTCATCTTGGCGTCGGGCATCTCGCCGATCGTCGACCTGCGCACCGCCGGCGTACACGTCGGTCTCGGCGTCGACGGCTCGTCGTCGGCCGATTCCGCATCGTTGTGGATGGAGGCTCGCCAGGCGATGCTGCTCGCCAAGCTGCGCAGCGGGGCGGGCGCCGCCGACGCTCGAATGGCGCTGGAGTGCGCCACGATCGGCGGCGCAGGCTGCCTCGGACGCGTCGGCGAGATTGGTTCGCTGCAGGTCGGCGCCGTCGGCGACATTGCGGTGTGGAGCCTGGATGGCCCGCGCTACGCCGGTGCGATCGCCGACCCGATCGAGGCCTGGATGCGCTGCGGTCCGACGTCGGCGCGAGACACCATCGTGCACGGCCGGTTCGTGGTCCGCGACAGCCGGCTCGTCCACACAGGGGTCGACGAGATGCTGGCTACCCACCGCCGCATCGCCACCCGCATCCAACGCCCCTGAGCCACGGTCTTCGTGGGCAAGATCTCAGATCTGCCCGAAGATCATGCTGACTGGGGTAGGACGTGCGGCCTGGGGTTTGGGGTCGTGTGGGGCAGGATTGCAGGGTGGCTTGCAGATCGTGCTGACGCTGTGGGGGCGGCGGGCGGGCGGGCGGGTTCGGTGTTCGTGTGGGCAGGATCTCAGATCCGCTCGATGATCGTGCTGACGCTGTGGGGGCGGGCGGGCTGTGTGGGCAGGATGTCAGATCTGCTCGATGATCGTGCTGACGCTGTGGCAGACGTGCGGCCTGTGTGGGCAGGATTGCGGGCTGGCTCGGGGATCGTGCTGACGTCTGTGTTGGAGCAGCAGTTGCGTCGGCGGATCCTCAAGGTCGGGCTGCGATGTTGCTGGCGATGGGTGGCACGGTGTGCCGGAGGCATCGCTCGCGGAGAGCGCCGGTCATTCGTCACGGGCATCCGCGGGTGCGGCGTCGCGGGCGTGCTACAGACTGTCCCGATGCTGAGCCGCCGCACCGTCCTGCTCATGGGCGCGACCGCCGCGATCGCAGCTGCGTGCGGCTCGGAGACCAAGCTCGCCGGGCGCGAGCCGGTGGACCCCGATGGCAGTGCGCCGTTCAAGCCGAGTGGGGTCAAGAACCCGCCGAAGGAGAAAGTGCCGACCAAGCTGGCCATGGTCGGCGACAGCATCACGCTGGGGTCACAGCCAGCCGTCGAGCTCGTGCTCGCCGACATCGGTTTCACTGATGTCACCATCAACGCCGAGACGAGCCGCCGCATTGTGGTCGGCGGCAAGAATCCGATGCCCGGTCTCGACGTCGTCACGTTCATCGCAGCATCGGACCCACCTGACCTGTGGGTCATCGAACTCGGCACCAACGACGCCGGGCTGTATGCGACGGATGACGAATACCTCGGTCTCGTCGACGCGATCCTCGCGGTCATCCCGGACGAGGATCCGCTCGTCTGGATGAACACCTACCGCGAGGATCACCTCGACGGCTGCGTGCAGTTCAACGCCGTGCTGGCCACACGACTCGACGATCGCCACCATGCGACCGTCGGCAACTGGTACCAGGAATGCCTCGACACCGACGGCAGCATCCTGCAGAGCGATGGCGTGCACCCGGACGAGACAGGTCGGCTGATCTTCGCCGACACCGTCCGCCAAGCCATCGCCACGCGCCTCGGGTCGTAGTCACTTCTGGGTGCTGCGGTCGTTGTGCCTGGTGGTGTGGGGCACCCGGAAGTTGTTGGGTCGGCGGTGCGGGGGTTTCTGGGTGCGATGGTGCGTCGTCGCGCCCAGAATGCGGCGGGTACGTTGCGCCGTCACTTCTAGGTGCTGCAGGCACTCACCGTGGCGGCCGGGAGCGCCCGGAATCGCGCGCTGGCGTTGGTGGTGCCGGTCAGGCGGCTGCGAGGGCGGCGATGACTTGATGCACGCTGGGGTTCACCATCGCGACCTGGCCGACCACGACGGTCGGCACGGTCTCGCTGCCGCGGGCGACGGAACGCACGACTGCGGCGGCGTCCGGATCGCGCCAGATGTCGACCGCCTGGTATGGCACTCCGTGGTGATCGAGCATGCGGAACAGCCCGGCGCAGAACCCGCATCCCGGCCGCCAGTAGACGGTGATCGTTGGCGCGGTGGTGGACTCGGCGTCGCTGCTCACAACGTCGAGTATGCCGGAACTCAGCCCCATCGACTCTGGCCGAAGCGGTAGCCGACGCTACGCACCGTCTGGATCAGGTTCTGGTGCTCCTCGCCGAGTTTGGCTCGCAGACGGCGGATGTGGACGTCGACGGTGCGCGCGCCGCCGTAGTACTCGTAGCCCCACACCCGGCTCAGCAACAGCTCGCGGGTGAAGACCTTGCCCGGGTTCTGGGCCAGGAACTTGAGCAGCTCGTATTCCATGTAGGTCAAGTCCAGCGGACGACCCTCGATCGACGCCTGGTAGGTCTCGACGTTCAGCGCGAGCTCGCTGTACTCGACGACGTCGGGCTTGACACCGCCGCCGCCCTTCCACAGCAGATGTCTGAGCCGGGCTTCCAGCTCGACGGGGTGGAACGGCGTGAGGCAGAAGTCGTCGAACAGTTCGTCGCGCAATGCCAACTCGGCCAGCTGACCGCCGCCGACGAGGAGCAACAGCGGGGCGACCGGCACATCGCGCTTGCGCAACGCACGGCACAACGCCCACGCACCCTCGGGATCGGTGTCGGTCGACACGACCGCGCCGGCCCAGCCCGCCGGCGGCTCGTTGCGGACCACGTCGTCCGCGCCGGACACCGCCTTCCAGCGGTAACCGGCGAGGTCGAGCGTGCGAGCGAGATCTGGCGGCGGTGCCTCCGGGTAGATCGCCAGCATCTCCGCTGGCGTGCCGCTCACAACGACCTCAGGTACCGGTCGTACTCGAATGAGCTGACGTGGGCCTTGTAGGCCCGCCACTCGTTGCGCTTGTTGCGCAGGAACCATTCGAAGATGTGCTCGCCCAACGCCTCGGCGACGAGCGATGAATCCTCCATCACCCGCAGCGCATCGCCGAGCGAGGACGGGATCTGATCGATGCCGAGCTTGAGGAGCTGGGCGTCGTCCATCTGGAACAGGTTCGCGTCGGCCTCGGCCGGCAGCTCGTACTCTTCGCGCACACCGCGCATGCCGGCCGCGAGCAGCACGCTGAACGCGAGGTAAGGGTTGCACGCCGGATCGGGCGAGCGGTACTCGATGCGGGTGGCCGATGGGTTGCCCTTCTTCGGGATCGGCACGCGGATCAGGCCGCTGCGGTTGTTGCGCGCCCAACTGATGTGGACGGGAGCTTCGAATCCGGGCACGAGGCGCTTGTAGCTGTTGACCGTCTGGTTCGTGACGGCGGTGATCTCGGCCGCGTGACGCAGCAGACCGGCCATGAACTGCTTCGCGATCGGGGACAGGTTGTAGTCGTCGTCGGCGGAGTAGAACGCGTTGTCCTCGCCGTTGAAGAGCGACAGGTGCACGTGCATGCCAGAGCCCTGGACACCTTCGAGCGGCTTGGGCATGAACGAGGCGTACACGCCCTGGCTGGCCGCGACCTCCTTCACGACGAGGCGGAACGTCATGATCGAGTCGGCCATGCTGAGCACGTCGTTGTGACGCAGGTCGATCTCGTGCTGGCTCGGCGAGTCCTCGTGGAAGCTGTACTCGACGGGGATGCCCATCGCTTCGAGCGTGCGGATCGTCTGTTTGCGCAGTGAGCCCGAGACGTCGCTGGCGATGAGGTCGAAGAAACCGGCTTCGTCGAGCGGCTCTGGTGCCTGGCCGCGCACCGGCGGGGCGAAGTAGAAGAACTCCATGTCGGGCGCGACGTAGAACGTCAGCCCCATCGACCGGGCGGCCTCCAGGTTGCGGCGCAGCACCTGGCGCGGGTCGCCTTCGAAGGGGGTGCCGTCAAGGTTGTGGATGTCGCAGAAGACGCGAGCCTCGGCGTTCTTCGGGTCGCCCCACGGCAGCACCTCGAACGTGTTCGGATCGGGGACCGCGAGCACGTCGCTCTCTTGGACGCGACTGAACCCGTCGATCGACGAGCCGTCGAACGTCATGCCGTCCTCGAGCGCGTTCTCCAGTTCGGCGGGGCTGATCGCGAAGCTCTTCAAGTTGCCGAGCACGTCGGTGAACCAGAGCCGCACGAGACGCACGCCTCGCTCCTCCACGGTGTGAAGGACGTAGTTGCGCTGCTGTTCATTCATGGACATCAACCCTCAAGCTAGGCGAAAAGCCGAAGGGGCCGGAATCGCGATCCCGGCCCCATCGGCGTTGACTTGGCTGTTCGGTTACGACGCGGCGCTGCACACCGTGTCGGTGATGAGCCGAGTGACCGTGTACGGGTCGGCATTGGCGTTCGGGCGACGATCCTCGGCATAACCCTTGCCGTCCTTGGCGACCTGCCACGGGATTCGGATCGAGGCACCGCGGTTGCTGACGCCGTAGCTGAACTTGTTGTACGGGGCGGTCTCGTGCTTGCCGGTGAGGCGCTCTTCGATGCCGGCGCCGTAGCCCTTGACGTGGAGATCGATCTTCTTGCCGATCGCCTCGCAGGCCTTCTCGATTGCCCCGTAGCCTTCGCGCATCGCGGCAGTCGAGAAGTTGGTGTGCATCCCGGCACCGTTCCAGTCGCCCTTGGCCGGCTTGGCGTCGAAGCTGATCTGGATGTCGTAGTCCTCGGCGATGCGGTGCAGAAGCCAGCGGGCGACGTACATGTGGTCGCCGACCGTGACCGGATCGGCAGCACCGATCTGGAACTCCCACTGCCCGGGCATGACCTCGGCGTTGGTGCCTTCGATCAGCAGACCGGCATCGATGCACGCCTGGGTGTGCTCTTCGATGATCTCGCGACCGATGACGCGACCGGCACCGACGCCGCAGTAGTAGGGACCCTGCGGGCCCGGGTATCCGTTCGGCGGGAAGCCGAGCGGAGTGCCGTCGAGCTTGAGCATCGTGTACTCCTGCTCGAGCCCGAAGATCATGCCCTGCTTGGCGTACTTCTTGTAGACCTTCTCGAGCGGTGCCCGGGTGTTGGTGGGATGCGGCTTCATGTCGGCAGCCAGGTACACCTCGCACAGCACGATGATGTTGGCGCCGCCACGAATGGGATCCGGGCAGTGGAACACAGGGTTCAACACGCAGTCACTGCTCTCGCCAGTGGCCTGCTCCGTCGATGAACCGTCGAAACCCCAGATCGGAGGCACCGTGACCTCGTCTTTGAGGATCTTGGTCTTCGAACGCAGCAGCGGAGTAGGCGCCACGCCGTCGATCCAGATGTATTCAGCTTGATAGGCCACTGATGGTCTCCTGGGGAAAGAAATGGGATGAAGGGGCGCCAGGACTCTGGCAGCCAGGGATTTCGGACCCGTTGCCCGTTCATGAACGCTGTGTGAACGCGACAGCGCCAGATGACGCGTGGTTTCGACGGGTTCGGGAACCGATGGCTCGATCGTGGACGTCTGACGAGGCATGAACGTGAACCACGCACCCTCCAACCTGCCCACCGGAGGTGGGTTCTCGCGCCGCACGCTGCTCGGCGGGCTCGTCGCAACGCCGGCGATCGCCGCGCTGTTGAGCGCCTGTGGCAGCGACGCGCAGACCGCTGACACCACAGTGGACACAACGGCCAACTCGACTGGCGACACGACGACCGGCAATACGACGACCGGAGGCACGACAACCGGCACCGGCAGCGGCACCGGCATCGAGCACCCGACCGGCAAGAACGAGATCGTGTTGCGCTTCGGCTACGTCGGTGGGTTCGTGCCGCAGGGCTTCGCGTTCACGAACGCGCCCAGCTTGCTGGTCACCGGCGACGGCCGTGTCATCCAGGGCGGCGTCGTGGCGGCCATCTACCCCGGACCGCTCCTGCCGGCCCTGAACGAGCGATCGATCACCGAAGCCGGCGTCCAGCGCCTGCTCGACCTGGCCGAGACCGCCCGTCTGCTGCAGACTCCGCCCGACTACAGCGCCGAGATCATGGTGGCCGACGCTGCCGACACGCAGGTGATCATCAACGCCAAAGGACAGAACTTCCTGCACCAGGCGGCTGCGCTCGGTTTCGACACGCCGGAGAAGACCGACGCGCGCCAAGCCCTCGCCAAGTTCGTCGAGCTGATCTCGGACCTGTCGGCGGTGGTCGGCGCAGACAACCTCGGTGCCGAGATCCCGCTTGCGCCAGAGTCCTACCGGTTGCAGGCTCGCGCCGTGACCGAGGAGGAGCTGTCCGGACTCGACGTCGAGCCGACCCGTGTCGCGTGGCCGGCCGACGCGGGCGTGGCGCTCGGCGACGCAGTGGAGTGCGCAATCGCGTCGGCGGCAACGGTCGGCGCGCTGCTGACCGAAGCCAACCAGTTGACCTACTTCACCGAGGGCGACGTGATCTACCAGGTGTCGGCGATCGCGTTTCTCCCCGGCGACGCCTGCTGAGCCCTCGATTTCGCGCTGCCTCGGGGGCCGCACAGCGGCCCCGAGGGCAGCGCGAAGGTTGGGTCTGTGATGGGCGGCGACGAGGTGGCCTCCGGCAGTGGGCGTTTCCGATCGCCGATCGGGAGTTGGGTCTGTGATGGGCTGGTGAGGAGGCGACCTCCTACAGTGGGCTCTTCCGATCGCACCACTATGAGGGGTTGATCCCATGCGTCGATTGCTGGCTGTTGTTTCCATGATCCTGGGCTCGCTCGCGATCGGGCTGACGACCAGCTCGTTGCCGGCGGCGGCCGTACCGGCTGGCTTCTCCGACACCCAGGTGCCGAATCCGGCCGGCAACAACCTCAGTTCGCCGACCGGCATCGCGCCGCTGCCAGGCGGGCGGGCGATGATCACGGAGAAGGCCGGCAACGTGCGCATCCTGCTCCCCAACGGCACGCTGCTGACCAACGACGCACTCAGTCTCAGCGTCTGCACCGGCAGCGAGATGGGCCTGCTCGGCGCAGCGGCCGACCCGGCGTTCATCACCAACGGCGTGGTGTACCTCTACTACTCCCACGCTGTTGCCGGCGGCAGCTGCAACGACGCCACCGGGCGTGCCAATCGGGTGAGCCGGTTCACGATGAGTGCGAACACGATCGTGCCGCAGTCCGAGGTGATCCTGCTCGACAACATCGCGGCCACAGGCGGCAACCACGACGGCGGAGATCTCGAGGTCGGCCAGGACGGCTATCTGTACGTCTCCGTCGGTGACGCCGGCACGAACCCGCGCGGCGGTGGTGGCAGCGCGGCGCAGGACTTCAGCCTCCTCAACGGCAAGATCCTGCGCATCCGAACCGACGGCAGCGTGCCCGCCGACAACCCGCTGGTCGGTGTCGCCAACTCCGCGTCGTGTGCCATGAGTGGCACGGCTGCGCCGAGCTTCGTGCGTTGCACCGAGACGTTCGCCTACGGGTTGCGCAACCCGTACCGGTTCGCATTCGACCCGAACGTCGGCACGACCCGCTTCTTCATCAACGACGTCGGCCAGGGCACCTGGGAGGAAGTGGACGAGGGCATCAAGGGCGCGAACTACGGATGGTCGTCACGCGAGGGTTTCTGCGTCAACGGTTCGACCACGAACTGCTCGCCCCCCGGCGGCGGCGTCACTGATCCACTGACGGCGTACGCGCACTCGACCGGCTGCACGTACATCACGGCCGGGGCATTCGTGCCCAACGGAGTGTGGCCGGCGCAGTACGACAACTCGTACCTGTTCGCCGACGGCGGCTGCAACAAGATCTGGCAGCGCACCGCCGCAGGGACGGTGGACTACGCGAACCCATTCCACACCGGTAGCGGAGTGATCACCGACATGGCGTTCATCGCCCAGCCCGGCGACCCGGCGTTGTACTACGTCACCAACGGCAGCAGTCAGCTGCGCAAGATCACCTACGACGCGCCTGCGCCGGCGACCTCGGGCACGCTTGCGTACACGCCATTGGCGACGTCGAGCCGGGCCTACGACACCCGCGACAACACCGGTGTGCTCGCCGGCCCGATCCGTGGCGGCACGACACGGCTCGTCGACCTCGGCATCGACAACTCAGCGGTCAAGGCCGCGCTGGTCAACCTCACGATGGTGCAGCCGGTCGGTCCCGGGTACGTGTGGGCGTCGCAGGCGCGCACCGAGCTCCCATCCACGTCCAACGTCAACGCCGGAGCTGGCGAGTTCGTGGCCAATGCGTCGATCGTGCCGGTCGATGCCGACGGCAACATCACCGTCTTCTCATCGGTCACGAGCGACCTCGTGATCGACGTGCTCGGCGTGTTCCAAGAAGTCGCCCCGAGCGGCAGCGGCGGTCGCTACAACGCACTCTCGCCGGCTCGCCTGACCGACACCCGCCTGCCGGCGACTGCGAACGGCAACAGCTACACGCGCTCATCCACTGGTCCGATCGCCGACGTCCGTGTGGGCGTGTCATCGCTCGGCGGTGTGCCCGCAACGGTGCAAGCCGTTGCCTTGATCGTCACTGGCATCTCCAACGCCGGCTCGCCCGCGGGGTTCGTGTCGGCCTACGCGACGGGCACCCCGCTGCCACCGACGTCGATCCTGAACGTCAACGGCAACGGTGACATCCGGCCGAACCTGGTGATCGTGCCGGTCGGTGGCGACGGCACGGTCAGCTTGCGGCTGTCCAACGTCGACGATGTCGTCGTCGACGTCGCCGGCTACTTCGCCGTCGGCACCTCGCCGTCGGGGCTGTACCACGTGGTCGCGCCGAGTCGCCAAGCCGACAGCCGCACCGGCCAGGCGCTGCAGTTCTTC
The DNA here is from genome assembly GCA_031410915.1 of Actinomycetes bacterium. Lineage (GTDB taxonomy): Bacteria > Actinomycetota > Acidimicrobiia > Acidimicrobiales > Ilumatobacteraceae > WLMZ01. The sequence continues at coordinate 4,378 of JANNZY010000051.1, read as the reverse complement.
CAGATCGGCATGACACAGTCGTTGGATCCGGGTAACCCGGTGCCGAACGGGGCCAAGGCGATCTCGCAGAACGTGACGATGACCGAGACCTTCGGACCCGGGTTCGTGACTGCGTTCCCGGCCGACGAAGTGCGACCACTCGCCAGCAATGGCAACACGACCGGCATCAACCAGGACCGCTCGTCGCTCACGCTGACCAAGGTCGGGAGCAACGGAGCGGGCAGCGTGTCCTACTTCGTGTCCGGCGGCAGCCACCTCGTCGTCGACGTCACCGGCTACTTCGACTGACCGCACCGAACGTCACCGTCCCGCGCACCCGGCAGGGTCTACGCGCCGTGTCATGAGCCCGGGTTGCAGCGGGTCGCAGAGTGGCTGCATGTGTCATGGCGCGAGGGCGCCCATGCCCGCCGCGGACCAATGACGATTTCGGTACCGTCAGCAGCCGGACGGCTCACGACACCGGATTCGGTTCGCTCGCCAGCTGCAAGACTCCTGCTGTGTACCGGTTCAACGACGTCGAGGTCGATCCGGCGTGCCGTGAGATCCGACGCGCTGGCGTTGCCGTGCATCTCGAGCCGCAGGCGTTCGATCTCCTTGTGCTCCTCATCGAGCACCGGGATCGAGTGCTGACCAAGACCGATCTGCTCGATGGCGTGTGGAAGCACCACTTCGTCTCCGAAGCGAACCTGACGACGCGCGTCAAAGAGGCGCGGCGGGCGGTGGGCGACGACGGGGCTTCGCAACACAGCATCCACAATGTGCGCGGTCGCGGTTATCGCTTTATCGCGCGCCTCATCGACGAGCACGCGATGCGGCCGGCCGTGGCGGTCGGACTCATCGGGCGTGACGACGACTATGCGGGCACAGTGTCGTCGCTCCGTCTGCACCCGCTCGTCACTCTGGTCGGCCCCGGAGGCGCGGGCAAGACGGCGCTCGCACGGGCGGTGCTCAGCGGCACACGGGTCAGCGGCACAGGGCTCAGCGGCGACGACGCCGGCCACTTCGTCGACTTGAGCACGCTCGAGCCGGGCGCTGACGTTCTGCCGGCGGTCGCCCTCGCAATTTCTGTATCACTGGACGCGGCACGACCCGCCACCACCATTTCGGCGATTGCGCGACGGGACGCACTGGTCGTGTTCGACAATTGCGAGCACGTTGTCGACAGCGCTGCCGAACTGATCGACCGCGTGCTGTCGGTGCCCGATCGACTGGTTCGGATCCTCGCCACGAGTCGCTCGCGGTTGGGAGTCGGCGGCGAGTGGATCCACGAGGTTGCGCCGCTCGACCCAGCTTCGGCCGTCGCTCTGTTCGCCCAGCGAGTCGACGCGGCGGGGCGCGGTGGGGACCTGGACGCCATCGACCGCGAACGGATCGACGCCTTGCTGGCCAAGCTCGATCGACTCCCACTGACGATCGAGATGGCAGCCGGTCGGTTCGGCTCGATGACGTTCGGCGACATCGTCGACTCGCTCGATGCCGGCGCACCGGTGCTGCAGGTGTCGCATCGATCGAGCGGGCACCGCCACCGGAATGTGGACTCGCTGGTGAACTGGTCAGTCGGCCTCCTGCCCGACGACAAGCGGCAGATGTTCGAGGACTGTTGCGTGTTCGCGGGCGCTGTCACCGTCGACGACGCTGCGGTCGTGCTCGAAACAGGGTCGGCGACCGCGGTCCAACTCGCTGATCTTGCGGAACGCTCGCTGTTGGCGACGGATCTGACGGCCACGTCGGCCCAGTACCGGATGCTGCAGACAGTTCGATCGTCGGTGACCGCCAGATTCGAGTCGTCCGGCCGCGCCGGCGAGATGCGTGCTCGTCATGCACGCCACTTCTCCGCGGTCGCGGCCGGCGCGGACCGTCGCATCCGCTCTACCGATGAGCACGCGGGCCGTCGCCGTCTCGAGGGCATTGCCGCCGAGCTCCGTGCGGCACAACGTTGGGCGCAGGCCCACGACCCGATCGTCGCCGATGCCTTGTGCACATCGCTTCATCTCTTCACCTACTCCTCGTTCTGGAACGAGCCCGAGGAATGGGCGCGCGCACTGCTCGCCACCGATCCGCTGGTTCCGGCGCGCGGCGCGCACGCGCTGGTGGCCGGGGCCGAAGCAAACCGGGGCAATCTCGACCAGGCGACGGCGCATGCCCAGACGGCGCTGACATCGCAGGAATCACGTGTCCAGGCCACGGCGTGGGAGATCATCGCCGACGTGGCGATCTACTCGGGCGACTACGCGGGGACGCTCAGCGCAACCGGCGAACTACGCGCGCTCGGCGCCGCGCTGGAGGATCCGCACCTCGAAGCGACAGGCGTCGTCGATCACGCCCTCGCCGAGGCCTTCCTCGGCGACCCCCATCTCGGTCTCGAGCTCATCGCGCGCTTCGATGCGAACCGCTGCTCGCCGTCCGACCAGGGCTGGTTGAGCTACACCCGCGGCGAGTTGCTGAGCGCGCTCGGAGACCCATCGGCCACCGATGCTTTCGTCTCCGCAATCGAGGTGGCGTCCACCGTGGGGAACTCCTTCGTTGCCTCCGTCGCGAGGATGTCGCTCGCGACCGAACTGTCACGCGCCGGCGAACGAGACAAGGCACTCGACACATACGCCGATTGCCTCCATGGGTACTTGCGGCACGGGAATCTGGTCCATGCGTTGACCGCGGTTCGCGAAGTCATCGAACCGTTGAAGGAGAGCGGTGACACCATGACCGCAATCCAGTTGGCGGCAGCGACATCCGGCGACACTCGTCGAGTCAGCTTTGGACCGCAAGCCGAACGTCTGCCAGCGGTCATCGAGCACCTCCGCGGCTCGGTCGACGTCGAGAGCTTCGAGAAGTGGTGGGCAGCAGGTGCCGCCCTGGGGCTGTACGACGCGGTCCGGCTCGCCGCCACAGCCCTCGACCGGCGCCAGCAGCGCCCAGCGGACTGATCCTCAGACAACCCTCAGGGAATCCACGAGCAGCCGCTGTCGCCGTGCGATCCCATAGGAACATGGACAACATGACACGCACCCCATGGCCCGCCAAGGGCACCACCGTCGTCACCGATGCCGGGCTCGAGACCTGGCTGCTGTTCCAACGCGGCGTCGACCTCCCGGCGTTCGCGGCGTACCCGTTGGCCGCCACTGCCACGGGTCGGGCCTTGCTCACCGAGTACCTGCAGCACTACGTCGCAATCGCGTCGTCAATCGGAGCAGCGCCGGTGCTGGATGCGGCCACGTGGCGAGCGAATCCCGACTGGGCTGTGGTGCTCGGCCATGACCTCGGCACACTCGGATCCCTGATCGATGCATGCATCCAGATCGTCGCCGACGTGCGATCCACCTGGCGCGGCAACCAGCCATTCCTGATCAACGGCCCGGTGGGTCCCCGCGGTGATGGTTACCAGGTCGACGCCTCGATGACGTCCGAGGCCGCCGCCGACTGCCACGGGTTCCAAATCCGGCGGATGGCCGACGCCGGCGTCGACGTGATCACCGCGCTCACCATGGGATACGTCGGAGAAGCCGCTGGGATCGCGCTTGCCGCCCGCGCTGCAGGGGTGCCCGCCGTCGTGTCGTTCACGCTCGAGACCGACGGGCGCCTGCCTACCGGCATGTCCCTCGGCGAGGCGATCGCGGCCACCGATGCGGCGACTGGTGCCTACCCGCTGCACTACATGATCAACTGCGCTCACCCGACACACTTCGACCATGTGCTCGATCCAACAGCTCCCTGGGCGCACCGGATCGGCGGAGTCCGGGCCAACGCATCCGCACTCAGCCATGCCGAACTCGACGAGATGGTCGAGCTCGACGAGGGCGATCCCGACGACCTGGCGCGCCGGTACGTGGCGCTGCGGGACCGGCTGCCGAACCTGCACGTCATCGGCGGCTGCTGCGGCACAGACCACCGCCACGTCGCCGCCATCGCAACGGCCTGGCAGCGCTGAACACGCGTCGATCGACTCTTGCCGCGGCTGATGCGACGAGTCGCCGTCCCGCGTCGACATCACGCTCAGCGGCCGGTGGCGCGTCATCGAGGTCAAGAGCGCCCCGCCGTTGACGGGAAGGCCGGACGCGTCGCCCAGTGCGCAATCTCAAGCGCGTCGCTGAGCGAACGCTGATCGCTTCGCGACGGCGGCATCCGTCTTCAAGGACCAGGTCTTCCAGTGGGCGAGGGGGGACTTGAACTCTCGTTGAAGAGGTGTTGGCTGGTGTTGTTGAGTCCATCTCGTACCGTCTGATCTGGTCTTTTGGCGATTCGTCATGCTGGAGCGTGCTGGACGAAAGTGACCAGTTTCTACCCGTCCGGTAGAAGATCCGGTAGAAGCGGGCTACCTACTTTCGGAAGGCTGCTTGCCCCGGATCCGTCGGCGTGATCTCTAGGCGATAGGTGCCGTTGC
>JANNZY010000050.1:0-24215 GCA_031410915.1 Actinomycetes bacterium | reverse complement strand
GGGGTGGGGGGGGTTTGTCACCGACACCTCGGCCGCCGGCCGGCCGACCTGGCTCCCGTCGTGCTCGCCGCCCCCCACCACCGAGGGGACCCGTCGCTCGCCGCCAACCTCGATCACCTCCGGTGGGCGGTCACCGACCCGCGCCGCAGCGACTGTGTAGCTCGTTCCGAAGTCGATGGCCAGGATCCACGACGACAACCCCGCACCTCCCACGTTCAGCGCCCCGCCAGAGTAGCCGCCGCGAGTAGTGGCCCCGATCGGCGACACGGTTGTCGCCGCAGCAGGCGGACACTCCACCCAGTGCACCGCTGCGTGCGCTGATGGCACTCAGTCGCCGCTCGCGGTTACCGCTACATCACGTTGAAGGTGAACGACATCGCCGCCGCCGTCGAGACGTGCCGCGCCGCGGGTGTGAAGATCGCGATCCCCGTCACCGAACTCCGCCCCGGCGTCACCATCGCGATGGTCGAAGACCCCGACGGCAACTGGGTCGAGTTCGGCGCCATGTGATCGTGCTCAGGTGACCGGCTGGAGGCGAACAGGGTACGCGGCAGTCCCGACAGAGCAGGTGAGAATGCTTTCCACGCGTCGCGTCCGAAGCGGTCGGCACGATGTTGGCGTTGCGGGCGGCACATCGATCGGCGGAGCACGCCCCAAAGCGCTCCTCGACGACAGCGGGACCGGGCTGATCGCCAAGTTTCCGTCGACGACCGACACCTGTCCAGTCGTGCATGGCGAGTTCGTCGCCATGTCGTTGGCAGCGCGATGCGGCCTCGACGTCGCCGGCGTGCGCATCATCAGCACCGCCGGACGGTTCGCGCTGCTCGTCGAACGACTCGACCGTCCCGGCGGCGACCAACAAAGAAGGTTTTGTCAGCACTGACCGTGCTCGGCACCGCTGAGACCGACTGCGAATCGCCGTGGGCTCTGTCAGGCTTGTCCTCTACTATCTCCCTACCCCGCCGGGTTAGCTCAGTTGGTAGAGCACTTGACTTGTAATCATGAGGTGGCGAGTTCGATCCTCGCACCCGGCTCCATTGTTTGCCCATCTCAGACAGTCATGCTGCTACGAGGTCGTGATTCGGGAGGGCAGGCGGGTGGACGTCTTGCGGTACATCGACGGTGCCCTCCTGATGGAGCTCTGGCCCGACATCGTCATTCCCCGCGACGTTCGCACGGCATGGCAACCGGTCCTCGACGCCGCCGGTCCCTGAGCCACCACTCGTTGCGTTCGTCGCTCAACGGCGTTGGCAGGTCGCACCACGGCCTGAACCATCCACGGTTATCGTCCGACGCCACAGCCGCTGCGGTTCATGAGATACGTCGTCGTCAGCCGGGCCACACGGCCGTTGCCGTCAGCGAACGGGTGGATGCAGAGCATGTCGAGCGCGAACGCTGCCGTGATCAACATCGGATGGACCACGCCTGCTGCAAGAGCCTCGTTCGATCCGTCGACGAGCTCGGAGACGTAGTGCTCGGTGTCCGCTGCAGAGACCGGCTCGAACCGCGTTGTCGTCGTGCCGTCCTCGTGGCGGTTGATCACCAGGTTGTCATCCAGCTTGAGCCGGCCACCACCACCGTCGACGAAGCTGAACAACACTCCTCATAGAACACCACAAACCTACCAATCAGCCGTTCAATTGTGATGTCTATTGGGTTGTCTGACGCATCGGCACGGATGGCGAGGCTGAACGAGCTCGAATGCTCATGACGCGCGGGCGCGGGCGGCTCGTCTGACGAGGTGGTCGCGGTCGGCGACGGAGCGGGTGAGCTTGGCGGCGGCGGCGTACTCGTCCGCGGCGAGCGCAAATTGGCCGGACCGTTCCAAGAGATAGGCCCGGACGGCGTGCCATTGGTCTCGGTCACCGATCACTGGTTGCACGCGCTCGGTCTCCTCCATGCCGCGCTGCCAACCCTGGACATGGCCGACCGCGACGGCACGGCTGAGCACCGCTGCGGGGTCGTCGCGGGGCGGCTCGATGCTCAGCGCGAGGAGGTCGTCGTACCACGCGAGGATCTGCGGCCAATCCGTCTGGTCCGCGGTCGCGGCGTCGGCGTGTAGCGCGGCGATCGCAGCTTGGATCTGATAGCGACCGGGGCTACCGGTGGCCAGCGCGCCCTGCAAGATGGTCACTCCCTCGGCGATCTCGTCGGTGTTCCACAGTGTGCGGTCCTGTTCGTCCAATGTGACGAAGCGACCGGACGCGTCGACGCGTGCGGGCAGGCGGGCATGCTGCAGCAGCATCAGCGCGAGCAGACCCCGTGCCTCGGGCTCCGGAATCGCGAGCGTGAGTTGACGGGTGAGACGAATCGCTTCCTCGGCCAGGTCGTAGCGTCCGCCGTGTCCGGCGTGGTAGATCAGCGACAGCACGTGCAGCACCAACGCCACGTCGCTGAGGCCGCCGCCACCGCCGGCGTGCATCGCCCGTTTGGCCCGGCTGATGCGCTGTGCCATCGTGGCTTCGGGCACGAAGAACGCGTCCGCGATCTCTCGAGTCGTCAGGCCGCCGACGGCGCGCAATGTGAGCGCGACCTGTGATGCCGGCGTGAGATCCGGATGGCAGCACAGGAACAACAGCAGCAGGGTGTCGTCGCCGAGCTCGGTCGGGCCGGCGCCGGGATCGGCGATCACCGTCGCGTCCTCTCGGGTACGGCGGGCGGACTCGCTGCGCCGGGCGTCGATCAAGCGATGCAACGCCACTCGAGTCAACCACGCCGGGGGATTCTCGGGCAGCCTCTCGGGCCAGACGCGCAACGCCTCGACGATCGCCTCCTGCAGCGCGTCCTCCGCCGCGCTGAACTCCTCACCTCGGCGGACGAGGTTGGCCAGGGCACGCGGCGACGCGAACCGAACGAGCTCACCCAACTCTTCCAGTCGTTGATCCGACTCCATGGTCAGTCCATCACTTCCCGCACGTCGATCCATTCGTACAGGGGTGTGCCGCCGGGACCGGGCTCGGACGAGACGTAGGCGGCGAGCTCGACTGCCCGCTCGTAGCTCTCGACGTCGATCATGTACCAGCCGGCGACGAGGTCGCTGGTCTCGGGGTGCGGGCCGTCGGTGATCACCGGGTCGGCGTCCGGGCCGCCGTAACGCACCCACGTTTGCGCGGGTGTGAGCGCCTGCGCGTTGACGAACTCGCCGCGCTCTTGCAGTATCCGCGACACCTCGCGCATGAAGGTCAGGTGCGCGTCGACGTCCTGCGGTTCCCACTCGTCCATCGGCGGCACGGGCCGATACGGGTCCGGGCCACCGCGATAGTGCTTGAGCAACAGGTACTTGGGCATGATTGCCTCCTTCGTCGACGGGTGCGCCTGTCGCAGCCCTCGTCCGTCGAGCGGAGCCACGCATCGCTTCTCGACATCGTTCCACCACCATGTCACGCCACCGTGGCGCGCCGAAGGTGCGCCCTCGCGATCCGTCGGCGCGTGCGGGTGGTCAGTAGGGGATGTAGGCCTGGACGTCGAGGATGAAGTGGGTGCGACCGCTGCCACCGGCATGGACTTCGAGGTAGTTCTCGCCGCCGACTGCGGTAACGATGAGATTGGCCAGCGTCTGGCCGGATGTCGACCAGTTGATGTTGGACGTTTTCGGCAGCGGGCGCTCGCCGGTGAGATCTGAAGCACGCACGAGGATGAAGCCGGCGCCCTCGGTGTCGGTGATGGTGAGGTTGACGTAGACCGCGGCCGGCGGGTTGCCGTTCGGGATCACGCCACCAACGGGCACGCCGACGGACGAGCCGGACACGATCTTGCCGCCGCCCAGTGACACCGGCGTCGTCCGCGAGTCGAACACTCGGATCGGTTCGATCAGTATCGACGCCACCCCGGTGACGACGGTGGGCAACGGCGCCGCAGCGACGAGGCCATCTCGTCCCACGAACGGCACGAGTGCAGCCGCACCACCTGCCCCGATCACGGCCCGACGGTTGAACAACTTCGCCACGAGAGACCCCCTTGTCACAGTGGACGCAACCATCATCCACCCGCTGGCAAGACCCGTCACGACCTGGCGGCCCAGCGCGGCCGCCGTAACAGACACGTCACGGCTCTCGTCGCAGCCGCGACCGCGACCGATCGACAGCCGGAGTCTCGGTTCGCGCTGGTCGGATTCGGCACCGCGGGACGGGTGGGTGGGTACGCTCGGGCCGATGTCGTCGTCTGCGTCGCAGAGCTCGGGTGACCACGTCGGTGTCGAGGTGAAAGCACGGCGACTCGCCGCACAGCTGTCGATCGCCGAACTGGCACGACGAGCAGAGGTGTCGGCACCGTTCATCAGCCAGCTGGAATCGGGCCGCACGTCGATGAGCATCGCGACGCTGTACCGGGTCGCAACGGCGCTCGGCTGCACGGCCAACTCGTTGCTCGGCACGAGTGAGTCCCACCCTCACGTCACCCGCGCCGGGTCCGGTCCGCGCCTTGCGGCCAGCGGCGGGGAGCACTCGCAACATCCACGTCTGCTGTCGCGCACCGGCGAGGACGTGTTGCTGGAGGCGTATCACTACGTGATCGAGCCCGACGACGACGAACAGGAATGGTTCCAGCACGAGGGTGAGGACTTCGTCTACGTCATCCACGGGACGATCTCGATCGTGTTCGACGACGGCACCGAGACGTCGCTGTCGGCCGGCGATTCGCTGCACCACATCGGCATGGTCGGTCATCGCTGGATCCTGCGCCATGGTGAGCCGGCGGAGGTGATCTGCATCGTCGGAGCGCCGCCGCGCGCAGCGTTCACACAGCCGTGACATCGGGGGTCGTAAGTATCACTTACGATCTGCGGCGTGACGGTCACCCGGCCTCAGACGCTCACCAACACGAACCCAGCGCTGCGCAACTTCTGGCACCCGGTCGCGCTGGCGGCCGACGTCTCGAGCAACACGCCGCTCGGAGTTCGGTTGCTGGGCGAGCGCTGGCTTCTTGCCCGCCTCGGGGGTGAACTGGTCGCGATGCGCGATCGCTGCCCACATCGGATGGTGCCGCTGAGTGCGGGCACCATCGTCGGCGACGAGGTGCAGTGCGCCTACCACGGCTACCGTTTCGACGCGACCGGGCGCGCCACCGCCATACCAGCGCTCTCGCCGGACGTGCCGATCCCACCGAAGGCGTGCGTCGACACCGCGCACTGCACCGTACGCTTCGGACTGGTCTGGGTGTGTCTGGCCGACGAGCCGCTCGGAGGGCTGCTCGACGATGTCGGCTACACCGACCCGATCAACGACCTGTTCGTGGCCGGTCCGTTCACGACCCGCGTGAGCGCAGCGATCCTGAGCGACAACTTCCTCGACGCGGCGCACTTCCCGTTCCTGCACCGCGCCACGTTCGGTGCGGCCGACGACGGCAAGCCGACGCTGACCGTCGAGCGTGACGGTTGGCGGATCCATCAAGTCGACAGCCAGATGGTGGACGGCGCCCACCTCGACGCGCCCGAGCCGAGCGGAGCGTTCTACGTCGTCGGCGCGCCGTTCGCGGTGGAGCTCCGCCTCGACCGCACCGGCGGCTCGGACTACATCTGGTCGTTCGTCTGCCCGGTCGACGACGACACCTCGATCTGGTGGATGATCCACGCCTACCCACTCGGCGGCGACGAAGAACAGATCGCCGCGGCGTGGGAGCTGCAGACCGCCGTCGGGGTCGAGGACCTGTGGATCCTGGAGCAGATGGAGGACCCGAACATCCCACTCGACGTTCGCGCGGAGGTGCACACCAAGGCCGACCTCGGCTGCCTCGAGTACCGACGGATGCTGGCCGACTTGGTCGCGGTGGCCGGCTCATGAGTGGGGACACGGTCGTGCCCGTGATCGACCTCGGCGGTTGGGCCGGGGGCGACAGCGCGACTCGCGCGGCGATCGGCCGCCAGGTCGACGCGGCCTGTCGCACGGTGGGCTTCATGCAGATCGTCGGACACGGCATCGCACAGGAGGCGATCGACGGCCTGACGGCAGCGCTGGATGCGTTCTTCACCCTCGCGATGCACGACAAGAAGCGCTACTGCTCGCCGCGACCGTCGATCAACCGCGGCTACACAGCGCCGCGGTCGGAACGCCTCAGCTACAGCCTCGGCGTGGCATCGCCCGACGATCTCTTCGAGGCGTTCAACGTCGGCATCACGGCGGCCGACTTCCCGGGTCTGAGCCTGAACGACGAGGTCTACGCCGCCAACATCTGGCCCGACCTCGCGCCCGAATTCCGGCCTGGCGTGTGGCGCTGGTTCCAGCACGCGGCGGCGATGGCGCGGACGATGGAGTCCGTCTTCGCGACCGCACTCGGGTTGCCCGAGGACTACTTCGCCGCGTTCACGGATCACTCGATCGACGTTTTGCGCGTCAACCACTACCTCGTGCCCGACGGCATGATGCTGGAACGTGGACAACTGGGGATGGGCGCGCACACCGACTACGGCATCGTCACGATCCTGTGGGCCGACGCGGTGCCCGGCCTGGAGATCCTGCGGCCGGATGGCACGTGGCTGCCCATCGTGCCGGCGCCCGGCGCGCTGTTGATCAACCTCGGCGACCTGCTCGCGCGCTGGACGAACGATCGATGGATGTCGACGATGCATCGCGTCGTGCCGCCACGCGACGACGCAGGCAACCTGATCCGCCGCCGCTCCGCCGCGTTCTTCCACGATGGCAACGCCGACGCGCTGATCGCGACGCTGGAACCGTGCCGCGACGCCGACGGTGGCTCGTCGTACGAACCGGTCACGGTCGCAGAGCATCTTGCCGAGAAGCTCGGCGGCTCCCGCGGTTTGGAGCTGAACGAGAACGCTGCCCGTGAGGCAGCACGCGTCGAGGCGGCACGACCATGACCACGATCCCGTTGGTCGACTTGGAGCCATGGTTCTCGGGAACGGACGACGACCGCGTCGAGTTGGCTGCAGAGGTCGATGCCCACCTGCAGCGGCTCGGGTTCTTGGTGCTCGTCAACCACCGAGTGCCGCGTGCATTGATCGACGAGTGCCGCAACCGCGCACGCGAGTTCTTCCACCAAGGCGCCGCGACCAAGCACGACGTGGCGATGACCGGCGACGCGTATCGAGGCTGGGTGGGACCCGGCCTCGAGTCGAACGCGGCCACCTACGGCATCGACACGCCGCCGGACCTGAAGGAGACGTTCGCGTTCGGCCCCGTCGACGTCGTCGACGAGTCACTGCGCGAGAGCGAGCACCGCTGGTTCGCACCCAACCGCTGGCCGGCGCGCCCGACTGGCTTCCAGACCGCGGCCGAGGCTTGGTGGCGTGCCGGGCGCAGCCTGGCCGACGAACTGCTCGAGATCCTCGCTCTCGGGCTCGATCTGCCGCAGCGCCACCTGCGCGACCGCAGCGACGCGACGACGGCGCAGGTGTCGATCAACTGGTACGGACCGCGCGGCGCGACCGAGCCGCTTCCCGGGCAGTTCCGAATCGGGCCGCACACCGACTTCGGGACGCTGACGATCCTTGATCGCCAACCGGGCATGGGCGGGCTGCAAGTGCTGGACGAGGACGGTGCATGGATCGACGCGCCCTTCGTGGAGGGCAGCCTGCTCGTCAACACCGGCGACATGATCCGTCGCTGGACAAACGATCGCTGGGTGTCCAACGAACATCGCGTCCTGCCGCCGCCGGCCGCCGCACCCGCCGAGGAACTGATCAGCCTTGTCTTCTTCCACGAGCCGAACTTCGACGCCGTCGTTGCTGCGTTCGACACGTGCGTCTCCGCCGAGAACCCGGCCAAGTACCCGGCTGTCGTCGCCCACGAATACCTCGCCGCCAAGATGGACGCACTCGCCATCGGCTGACGACGCGCAGCCGCACATCCCGCCCACCCAAGAGACCCAGCACAAGGAGAGCCACGATGGCCGACTCGATCCCCGTCATCGACATCACCGCGACCATCGCCGCCGGACGGCCGGTCGGCGACGTCGCCGCGCAGGTCGACCGCGCCTGTCGCGGCGTCGGCTTCTTCGCGATCACCGGACACGGCATCTCCGACGAGCTGCGCGACGCTGTGCTCGACGCAGCGCATCGCTTCTTCGCATTGCCGTTGGAGATGAAGCAGCAGGTGGCCATCGAGCGGTCGGCGAACAACCGTGGTTACGCGGGCGTCGGCGGTGAGCGGCTGCAGCCCGACCTGCCCGCCGACTTGAAGGAGACGTTCGACATCGGTCCGGAGATGGCGTTCGACGACCCGAGGTGCTCGCCGCTCGACGGACCGAACCAGTGGCCCGCGTTGGCCGAATTCCAGCAGCCGTTGGAGGAGTACCAGGACCGCGCGGTCGACGTGGCCGTCGTGCTGATGCGCGTGATCGCCGAGGCCCAGGGCTTGCCGGTCGACCACTTCGACTCGATGCACGAACTGCCACTCGCGACCCTGCGCATCCTGCACTACCCGCAGGTCGACCAGCGCACGTCCGACGACCAACTCGGTTGCGGCGCGCACAGCGACTACGGCTGCCTGACGTTGCTGTACTGCGACGGCACACCGGGACTGCAGCTGCTGAACGTCGACGACGAATGGGTCGACGTGGACGTGCCCGACGGCGCGCTGATCGTGAACCTTGGTGATCTGCTGCAGCGCTGGACGAACGATCTGTATCGATCCACGCGTCACCGCGTCATCCCACCGACGACACGCGACCGGTACTCGGTGCCCGTCTTCGTCAACCCGCAGTGGGGTGCGGAAGTCGCCTGCCTCGACGCGTGCGTCACGGACGAGCGCCCGGCTCGCCACACCCCCGTGCTCGCCGGCGAGTACCTGCAGTCGCGATACAACGACACGTTCGTCTACCGCGAGGCCGCACCCGCGTGACATCCGCCGTCGCGCACACCGTTCACCCCCCGGAAATGGAGCAGCAATGAAGATCGACTTCGATGCAAGCGGTATGACCACTACGTCGCGTTCCCACCGTCTCGTCCCCCGAGCAGTACGGCTCGGAGCCGTGCTGCTGACCACCACGTTGTTGGCCGCAGCGTGTGGCAGCGACGACGGCGCCAACTCATCCGCCACGACCGCCGCGCCGGCCAGCAGCGCAGCCAGTGATTCCACGGCTGCACCGAGTTCGGGGGCACCCACGGAGACGACGATGGCGGTGACGCCGGCCACCGGCGACTTCAGCGGCCTCAAGGTCGTCATGATCCTGGACGGCTCGATCGAGGACGGCGGGTGGAACACCGCCCACGCCAAGGGCGGCGAGATGATCAAGGAGACGTTCCCCGGCTCGACCGTGGAGTACGTCGCCGAGATCGCGCCGGGCCAGACCGCGACCAACGCGTTCGAGGACGCCGTTGCCAGTGGGGCCAACGTCGTCATCGGTACGACCTTCTACCAAGACGACATGATGGACGTCGCCGCGGCGAACCCTGACGTCACCTTCCTGACGTGGGCCGGATACGAGACCGCCGCCAACGTCGGCCACTTCGACGGCGCATCCGAGGACGGCCGCTACCTGGACGGCATGGTCGCCGGCAGCCTGACGAAGAGCAACATCATCGGCTATGCCGCCGGTTTCCCGTTCAACGAGGTCAACCGCGCCATCAACGCGTTCACGCTCGGCGCCCGTGAGGTCAACCCCGACGTGCAGGTGCAGGTCGTCTACGTGAACACGTGGTTCGACCCGGCCGTCGAACAACAGGCCGCCGAGGCACTCGTCAACGCCGGCGCCGACGTGCTGGCCCACGAGGTCGGCGCGCAGGTGTACGCAACGGTCGCGGCCAAAGCCGGTGGCCATGTCATCGGGTACACCAACGACTGGTCGCAGATCGAGCCGCAGGCGTGGGCATCGTCGTTCCTCTACAACTGGGGCCCGTACTACGTGAGCCAGATCCAGGCCGTCCTCGACGGCACGTGGGTGCCGGCGATCACCTACGGCGGGCTCAAGGACGGCTTCATCGACTTCGCCCCGTACGGCCCCGACGTGACGCCCGAGATCCAGGCGCTCGTCGAGGAGCGCAAGGCGCAGATCGGCGATGGCAGCTTCGACATGTTCGCCGGTCCGATCAGCGACAACGCCGGCAACGTGGTCATCGCCGATGGTGACACCATCGCGTTCGACAAGCGCATCGACTGCTGCCAGTGGTTGGTCGAAGGCGTCGTCGGCTCCATCCCGGGCTGATCGCCGATCGTGACCGATCCGCGACCTGTCTCGCTGCAGATCCGTGATCTGTGCAAGTCGTTCTACGGCGTGCCCGCCGTCGACGGGGTCGATTTCGACCTCGTCGGCGGCGAGATCCACGGACTTCTCGGCGAGAACGGGGCCGGCAAGTCGACGCTGTGCTCGGTGCTCGCCGGGCTGTACCGGCCTGACTCGGGACAGGTCGTCATCGACGGCCAGGAGGTGCACCTGCGTTCGCCGGACGACGCCGCATCGCACGGGATCGGCATGGTGTACCAACACTTCCGGCTCGTCGACAGCTTCACAGTGGCCGAGAACATCATGCTCGGCAACGCCGCGACGCTCGGGCGCAAGGCCCGCCGCACGGTGGACGAACGTGTCCAGCTGATCGCCGCCGAGTACGGCCTCGACGTCACGCCGTGGGCACCGGTGTGGCAGTTGTCCGTCGGCGAGCGCCAGCGGGTGGAGATCCTCAAGCAGCTCTACCGCGGCGCGCGCATCCTGATCCTGGACGAGCCGACCGCAGTGCTGGCCGCGCACGAGGCCGACCGGCTGTTCGAGGCGCTCCGGCTGATGGTTGCAAAGGGCCACGCCGTCGTGCTCGTGTCGCACAAGATGCAGGAGATCCTTGGCCACACCGATCGCGTCACCGTGCTACGCGCCGGTCGCAACGCCGGTGCCGGTCGCACCGATGCGATGACACCGGCCGCTCTCGCAGCGATGATGTTCGGCAGCGCTGCGGCCATCGATCCGACGTCGACGTCTTCTGCGATCTCCTCGCCCGGCGCGACCGTCCTCGCGCTGGACCGCGTGTCGGCGACGGGCGATCACGGGCGCACCGCTGTCGACGACGTCACCCTCGAGGTGCATCGCGGTGAGATCGTCGGTGTCGCCGGTGTGGCGGGAAACGGCCAGCGCGAACTGCACGAGGCGATCGCCGGGCTGCGCCCGGTCGGGTCGGGCACGCTGGTGATCGATGGCACCGACTGTACGAACGCCGGACCGAAGGCTCGCCACCGCGCCGGCCTCGCCTACGTGCCCGAGGATCGCCTCGGCACCGGGCTCGCGTCGGGTCTGACGATCGAGCACAACATCGCCCTGCGCAGTTTCGACCGTCCGCCGCACTCTCGCCTCGGCCGGTTGTCGCCGAAGAACATGCGCGCCACAGCGGCTGGACTGGTGCGCGCGTTCGACGTTCGCGGCACACGTGACGGCATGCCGGTCAGTTTCATGTCCGGCGGCAACCTGCAGAAGGCGATCCTGGCCCGCGAGCTGACCGAGCATCACGAGGTCATCGTCGCTGCCGCGCCGACGCGGGGTCTCGACATCGCAGCGGCCGAGACCATCCGCGGCCATCTCCGCCGCGAGCGAGACGGCGGTCGCGGCGTTCTGCTCTTCTCCGAAGACCTGAGCGAGGTGCTCGACCTGTCCGACGTGGTTCTCGTGATGTTCAAGGGGTGCATCGTCGGCCGCTTCGCCAAGGCGGACGTCGACCTGGAGACGATCGGTTTGCTGATGACCGGCGCTGAAGCGGTGGCGATGTGATCGCCGGCCTCGTGGTCTCGCCGCGCGCCCGGCCGGCGATGGCGGTGCGTTTCGGCGTGCCGCTTGCGTCGTTGATCGTCGCGTTGGCCGTTGGTGCGCTGGTGTTGCTCGCGGTCGGCTCAGATCCGGTCGAGGCCTACCGCACGATGTACGACGCGAGCCTGAGCGGTTCGGCACCGATCGAACGAACGCTGACCTACGCGACACCGCTGATCCTCACCGGGCTTGCGGCTGCGGTTGCGTTTCGGATGCGGACGTACAACATCGGCGCGGAAGGACAACTCTTCGCCGGCGCCATCGCCGGCAGCTGGGTCGCATTGATCCTGCCCGCCGACCTGCCATCGCCACTGATGCTCGTGCTCATGCTCGGCGGCGGACTGGTGGCCGGCGCGCTGTGGGCGGCGCTTGCCGCGGTGCCGAAGGCGTTCCTCGGCACAGACGAGATCATCACGACGCTGATGCTCAACTTCGTCGCACTGGCGCTGATGAACTATCTCATCTTCGGCTCGCTGTCGTTCTGGCGCGACCCGCGGCGGCCGGTGCCACAGGGCAAGAAGATCCCCGATGCCGCCGAGCTGCCACTGATGTCGGGCCGCTTGCACGCCGGCTTTGCGATCGCCGTGGTCGCGGCCGTGCAGCTGTGGTGGCTGTTGCGCAGCACCACGTTCGGGTTTCGGCTGCGCACCATCGGCGACTCGCATCGCGCCGCTCGATACGCCGGCATCGGCGTGCCGGTCGCGACCCTGATCGTGATGTCCATCTCCGGGGGATTGGCCGGACTGGCCGGCGCGATCGAGATCAGCGGCGTGACGAAGAGCCTGGAGCCGCGCGCTCTCGCGATCGAGCTCGGCTACACCGGCATCGTCATCGCCGCCGTCGCCAGGCTGAACCCACTCGGCGTCGTGCCCGTCGCCGTCTTGCTCGCCGCGATCTCCACGTCGGGCAGCAGCCTGCAAACGGTCGGTGTGCAGGTCGAAGTCGTCGTGCTGTTGCAGGGACTGATCTTCCTGGCCGTCACGGCCGGCGAGTTCTTCGTCACGAATCGCATTAGCCGCCGTCCGACCGCAACGCGACCGGCGCCGCCAAGCGCGCCGGCCCCAGCATCGGTGGCCGACGTCGACGAACCCAGTGCGGGGCTGGAACCAATGACTGCATCACCGACCGCGAGGACAGCGCCATGAACGACACCGTGTTCGTGCTCTCCGCGGCGAGCGCGCTCGTGGCCGGCACGCCGATCCTGCTCGCTGCGCTCGGCGAGATCATCGCCGAGCGGTCCGGTGTGATGAACCTCGGCGTCGAAGGGATGATGCTGTTCGGCGCCGTCGCCGCGTTCTGGGCCGGGGTGCACACCCACAGCCTGACGCTGGCGCTGCTCGTCGGCGGGTTGGCCGGCACGGCGATGTCAATGATCCACGCGCTGCTCGCGGTCACCCTGAAGGTCAACCAGACCGTGTCGGGGCTGTCGCTCGTGATCGTGGGGAGCGGCCTGTCCGCATTCTTGGGCAACAGCGGTGACACGCCGTTGCTGCAGGCGCAGAACGGCGTCGACGTCGAGCGACTGCTGCCCAGGGGCCTGGCCGATCTACCGTTGATCGGCCCGATCCTGTTCGGTCACGACGTCGTCGTCTACCTCACCTGGGTCGCCGTCGCCGTCGCCGCGTATGCGCTGTATCGGACCCCCGCCGGGCTGTCCCTGCGTGCCGTCGGCGAGGATCCCGCCGCAGCGGATGCGGCCGGCCTGCACGTCGTCAGGATCCGCTACCTGGCGACGGCGATCGGCGGTTTCGGCGCCGGCGTGGGCGGTGCATACCTCGTGCTCGCCGTGCTCGGCACATGGCAGACCGGCATGACCGCGGGCGCTGGTTGGATCGCGGTCGCGCTGGTGATCCTGGCCGGGTGGCGGCCGTGGCTCGCGCTGGTCGGCGCCTACGTGTTCGGCGCGTTGCGCGGCCTCGGCTTCACCCTGCAGATCGCGCAGGTGGACGTGCCGTCGGACTTCTTGACGATGATCCCGTTCATCGCCGCGTATGCCGTGGTGATCCTGGTCTCGGCCAGCCCGGCTCGGGCGCGACGCGTCGCCGCCCCCGCCGCACTCGGCGAGCCGTATTCACGCGAGGAGCGCTGACGTCAGCCGACGATCGCGATGAAGCCGACGATGATCACCGCGGCGACGACGATCATCGCCATCACCATCAGCGCGCTGCGCATCATCGAGCGTCGATAGGCCCCGCCCCTCGGGTCACGATGCTTCCAACCGGAGACGAACGCGCCGGCCGATTTGATGCGGCCCTCCGGCGTGTACAACTCGCCTGGTTCGCTCGTCGCCGGCGTCCATTCCGGACGATCATCCATGCCGCCATCATGCACCCGCTGGCAAGTCCCCCCGCACCGATGTCGACAACAGACGCGTTCGGGGTTCCGGCTCGAACCGAACCGCTCGGTACGAAGCCCGTCACAATGCTTCACACGCTTCACGTCCGTCGGGACGCGGAGCGCACGGTCGCGGCAGAATTGCGCGATGGCCGTTCAATGCACGCACCTCGACACGATCACCGATGCCGCGCCCACCGACAACGGATGCACGGATTGCCTGCCGATCGGTGGACGCTGGGTGCACCTGCGACGGTGCACCGAGTGCGGTCACATCGGGTGTTGCGACAGCTCGCCGAACCGGCACGCCACGGCTCACTTCCACGCAAGCGGCCACCCGATCGTGCAGTCGTTCGAGCCGGGTCAGGACTGGTTCTGGTGTTACGTCGACGACGTCATGTTCGAGGTTGGCGGGGCCGACCACAGCCCGTCGCATCGATGAACCCGGAGACCGACGGCTGACCGTGTGGGCTGCCTTCCGTCGGCTCTGGTTCCTGGGCCGCTGGCGGATGCTGACTATCGGGCGCGCTTGGAGGGTGCTCGCCTGGCCGGCTCGGCGTTGGCGGCCGACGAAGTGGGTCCTGGACCCGACGTCGACTTGGTCGGGCTGTTCGTCTCTGCCGTGTTCGTCTTCGACGTCGTGGCCGTCGGGTTCACCCCCTGCTCCGGCGTGGGGTCGGCGGTCGTTGCGGACGACGTGGACAGTGTGGACGGCGTGGACGGTGTGGACGCGGTGGACGCGGTGGACGCTGGGGACGCTGCGGACGCGCCGGCCATTCGGGGCGACTCGTCGGTCAGGTCGACCACGGAGTCGTCGCCGCCGTACGCGTTGGGCGTGTACCAGTCAGCGGTCCAGTCGTTCTCCCACCGATTGTCGTCGACCCAGTACCGATACCGATACCACCTGCCCGGTTCCAGCGCGATGGTGACGGCCAGACCGTCGTCGGTGTTGGTCATGGGATGGTCGGTTCTCGACCAGCCGTTGAAGTCGCCCGCCACGCTCACCCGGGTGGCGCCCG
Organism: Actinomycetes bacterium; assembly: GCA_031410915.1. Lineage (GTDB taxonomy): Bacteria > Actinomycetota > Acidimicrobiia > Acidimicrobiales > Ilumatobacteraceae > WLMZ01. The sequence goes on along the minus strand of JANNZY010000050.1, from coordinate 9,186 downwards.
CCGCCGCCGGGAGCCGGAACGTGACCTCGATCATCTTCGCATTCGGTGTCGACTCTGTCATCCGGCACGTCTCCTTCTCGTCTCGTGGAGGACCTACCCGAATCTGCGTTGGTCGATCCATCGCAGATGAGGCAATCCAATTGTCAGCCCGTCAGCAGCTGCAGCACCCCTGCAGTGCGCAGTGCGCTGGCTGGTTGACGCCCGATGTTGCGCAGTGTCAACTGACCGCCGTCGCGTCGCAGGCGACTGAAGGTGGTCAGCAACAGGCTGATGCCGACGGAATCGATGAACTGGCAGCCGGACAGATCGAGCGTGATCTTCTCACCACCGGATGCGATGTGCTCGGCGATGACGGTGCGCAACCGGGCTGCGCCTTCCAGGTCGAGGTCGTCGGCGACTCCGATCTCGACCGAGCCCGGCGCCGGCGCAAGCAACGACTCGGCGACCGGAGGGGGCGGTGACCAGCGCGCCGGCGCAGCGCCGTCGCGCAGCTGAGTGATGAACTGGTCGAGGAACCACCGCCGGTACGCCAGCACGTCCGGCGGGCTGACGAGCGTCACCAAGTCGCCGGCACGGCTGTACTCGTCGACCTCGTCGAGGATCGCATTCAGCTCGACGCACGCGTCGACGACGTCGATCGGCACGTCGTAGCGGAGATCGACGGTGGTCTCACCGCGCGTGAGCGCATCCTGCATCACGGCGTCGGATTCGGACCCGAAGCCGGCGTATCGATCGTCGAGCTCATGTGCCAGGGCCAGCAGCCGCGCGGGCGTTGCCGACCAATCGGTGGACGCGGCGATGAGCGCCATCTCACGGCGCATCGTCGCGCTGTGGTCGGCGGCGCGGCGATGCACCACGATCGGCAAACCGACGAGTTCGACGGTGTGAAGACTGGGATGCGGCTCATCCATCCCGGTGCCCGTTCCCGCGCACTGCCGTCTCGAACCACACCGTCTTGCCGTCCGGTCGCACGTCGACCCCCCAGGCGGTGGCCAGCGTGTCGAGTAGCAGCAGGCCGCGTCCGGTCGGTGAGTCCGGGTCCACCTCGCGACGACTCGGCGGCAGCACGGAGCCATCGCTGACCTCGACGCGCACGACGCCGTCGACTTGCGCCGCGTAGACGACGATCGAGGTGCCGGCGTGCAGGATGGCATTCGTGACGACCTCGCTCAGGCAGAGCAGGAAGCCGTCGTCGATGGCGTCGCCGAACTCGCGCACGATCCGCCGCCGCACGTTTCGCGGCGTCGTGGGATCGCAGTCGAACCGGAGCTCGATGACCGAACTCGAACTCACCTGAGCGAACGTACCACTGCGGCCGGGCTCGAACGTGTCGAACGTGCAGGTCAACGACGGGGGACTTGAAAGATCGGTGCGCAGGGCGTAGACCAGACAACCGTGGTGATCCTGTTGTTGGTGTTGGCTGTTGCGCTCCCCGTTGCTGCGGTGCTCTTCGTTCGTGGCCGCATGCAGCGCCGTATCGACGACATCCGCCGTCAGCACGTGGTCAGCGCCGCCTCGCGCACCGTGCTGCTCGGCGTCACCACCACGGTTCGCGATCTGGTCGTCTTGGACGACGTGATGCTGGTCGAGTTCGAGCCGCTGCCGGCTGGTGCAAACGGCCGCCTCGCCACGTGGGCCACGTTGCCGCACACCGACGCGGCCCGCGAGCTGATCGAGTGCTGGCAGCGTGACCGGACCGCCGTGCGCGTCAAGTACCTGCAGCAGGGATCTGAGATCGCGGCGGCGGACGACCGCCTCGACGTGACCTGGATCAGCACCACCGCCCGCTGAACGCAGCGCACGTCAGTTGACGCGGACCAACTCGCGAACGCGGGCGAGCAGCACATCGAGCGCCGGCTCGTTCATCCCACCGTGGGGCAGGATCACGTCGGCGTAGCGCTTGCTCGGCTCGATGAACTGCTCGTGACTGGGCCGCACCGTCGCCAGGTACTGCGCCACGATGCTCTCCGGCGTCCGCCCGCGCTCGGCGACGTCGCGTGAGAGGCGGCGGATGAAGCGCAGGTCGGCGTCGGTGTCTACGAACACGCGCAGGTCGAAGCGCTCGCGCAACGCAGGGTCGTAGAGCACGAGGATGCCTTCGACGACCACGATGCGCGAGGGTCGTACCATGCGCACCTGATCGCTGCGGGTGTGCGCGGCATAGTCGTACACCGGCACGGGCACGGTTGCCCCGGCCACCAGCGCGGCGAGGTGGTCGTTCAGCAGCGGCCAATCGAACGCGTCGGGGTGGTCGTAGTTCGACAGCGCCCGCTCTTGCAACGCCTGGTGGGTGCGGGCGACGTAGTACGAGTCCAGCTTGATCAGCGCGACGTGGTCCTGACCGGCCAGCTCGGTCAGCTTCTCCGAGATCGTGGTCTTACCCGAGCACGTTCCCCCGGCGACGCCGATGAGGAACGGGCGCTGGCAGGGGGCGGGAGCGGGGGTCGGATCGGCCGTCATCGGCCTGTGACCATAGCAATCGGTGCCGCCACCTGGGCGGGGGTACTTGTAACGCGCAGCCCGGCCGGGCAGGCTGTGCGAGTGGCAGAACAGATTGAGTTGACCGAACGTGAACACGCGCTGCTCGAGTTCGAGGGCAGTTGGTGGACGCTCGACGACGCCAAGGACACTCTGATCCGGGCTCGGTTCGCCTGCAGTCTCGACGAGTACTATGCCGAGCTCAATCGATTGCTCGAGTCTCCGGCAGCGTTGACGCATGATCCGCTCGTCGTGCGCCGTCTGCTGCGGTTGCGTGATCGCCGCCGTCGGGCCCGTCTCGAAGGTGCCGCGCAGGTCGACGATGGCCGGGGGACGAACGTATGAGTGAGCAGCCGGGTCGGCGTCCGCCGGCGAAGTCCGGTGGCGGCGGGGCCCCGATGGGATCCACGATCAGCATCATCGTCGCGGTCGTCGCCGTCGTGGTCGGCTTCGTCATCTTGAAGAACATCAACGACGACGGTGGCGGCGGTAGCAGCGGACCGGGGGTCCAGACCTCCGATACCACGGGCACCGACTCGTCGACGGTTGTCGACCCCACCAGCACGACCGTCGCCACGGTCCCGCAGGTCCCGGTCACTTCCGCCCCCGACTTCACGCAGACGGTCGTCGTGGCCAATGCATCCGGCGTCGGTGGGGCCGCAGGTCAGATGTCCACCGCGCTCGCCGGCGTCGGGTTCACGATGGGTACCCCCACCAACGCCACCGGGGTGGAGGCACGACTGGACATCAGCAAGGTGTACTACCTCGCCGGCGGCGAGGGCACCGCTGCGTCGATCGCCGCCCAGTTCGGCGGCATCCAGGCTGTGGCGATGCCCACGACGGTGCCGGTCGAAGCCGACGCCGCCGGTCTCGGTGGAGCCACGGTGCTGCTGATGCTGGGCAAGGACTTCGGCGGCAAGCCGCTTCCGGCGCTGTCGGCCGACTCATCGCTGCCCGCGACTCCATTGGATTCGACGACCAGCACCACCGTCGCCGGCTGAGTCCGGGTCAGCTCGCGTTCGCTCGTAGCAGCTGCAGCGCGGCTTGCTCGATGCACATCTTGGTCTCGTTCATCGCCCGGTCGCGGCCGAACTGTTCGACCAACGCGACGTGGATGATCCGGTCGCGGACCTCCGGCTCGGCGTCGCCGACCACGGCGTAGACGGGCTTGCCGGCCCGCTTGGCGATGGCCTGCACACCACCGACCACCTTGCCGCGGAAGCTCTGCTCGTCGAGGAAACCCTCACCGGTGACGACGACGTCCGAGTTGGCCACGTGGTCGTGCAGGTCCAACTCGTCCGCAACGAGGTCGAAGCCGGGCATCAACCTGCCGCCGAGCGCGACGAGCGCGCCAGCCAGACCACCCGCAGCGCCACTGCCGGGAATGTCGCGTACGTCGATGCCGTAGTCCTGCAGGTACACCTGGGCCAGGCGCTCGAGGCGGCCGACGAGCATCGCGACCTGCGCCGGTGACGCGCCCTTCTGCGGACCGAACACCGGGGCCGCGTCGACGAACGTGGTGGTGACGTCACACGCAACGAGCAACTCGACCCCGCGCAGCCGCTGCGGCGCATGGATCGCCCGCAGCGCACCGAGTCCACCGTCGGTGGTGGCCGACCCGCCGAGGCAGACGATGATCTTGCGCGCCCCAGCGTCCAGCGCGTGATCGATCAACTCGCCTGTCCCGGCGGTCGTCGCAGCCAACGCATCGTTGCCCTCGCGACCGCCGGCGAGCACGAGACCGGATGCCTGCGCCATCTCGATCACAGCCATGTCACGGCTCGACCGCCACCGGGCCTGCACCGGCTGGCCGAGCGGGCCCGTGACGGTGGACGTGCGGTTCGCGCCGCCGAGCACTTCCAACGTGCCTTCGCCGCCGTCGGCCACGCCGAGCTCGTCGCAGTCGTGGCCGAGCTCCCAGCAGGCGTGGCCGATGGAGCGAGCGACCTCGGCGGCGGTTGCCGTGCCCCTGAACTTGTCGACAGCGGCCAGCACGCGCATGGTCGGGAGGCTACAGGTCGCTCCCTCCGAGGAGCCGAATCCCGACCGTTGTGGTAGCGATTACGTCCGGTAGCGTTTCGCTCATGACCGTCACCGTTCGTATCCCCACCACCATGCGTCCGCTCGCGGGCGGCGCCTCGACGGTGAAGGTCGACGGTGGCACGTTGGCCGAGGTCTTGAAGAACCTCAACACCGAGTTCCCCGGCTTCGATGACCGGCTGTTCGACGAGACCGGTGGGTTGCGCAAGTTCGTCAACGTGTTCGTCGCCGACGACGACGTGCGCTACCTCGACGGGCTGGACACGGCGGTGCCCGAGGGCGAGACCGTCTCCATCATCCCGGCCGTCGCCGGCGGCTGAGCCCTCAACCGGCCCGCAACAGCTCAACGAACTCGTTGCGAGATGTCGGCCCGAGCGGTGGCTCGGCCGGTCGGTTGGCGCGATCCTCCCAGGCAGCCAGCACCCGCGCGTTGACGTCCGGATCAGTGGACATCGCCTCTGGCGGCGTCAGCAGGTTGAAGGTGCGCACGAATGCGCGCATCACCACCGCGTCGCGACGGATCGCAGGAATCAGACCGTCGCGGAACACCGCCCGCATGAACGTGCGCGGGTCTGCGGTGTTGGCGTCGGGGTCGTCGCCGGCCAGGATCGCCGCGGCGACGCGCCGGGCCTCTGCGTCTTGCTCGACCGACGAGCGGTAGAACGGCCGAATTTCGCGCCGCAACGCGGTGTCGTACGCCAGTGCCAGGGCCCGGCGGTCGTCGGGCTCGGCGCGGAGTGCGTCGGCCAAGAGGTGCGCACCCCAGAATGCGGTGCTGCAGCCCCGCCCGTAGAGCGGGTTGGTGCACAGCACGGCGTCACCCACGGGGATCAGACCGAGCGCAACCGGCTCGCCGTCGACGACGTAGTCGCACCAGCGGTTCACGAGGCCGGCCATCACGTGCACCGACGCAGTGATCGCCTCGGACCGACCGTCCAGCCACGGCTGCGCGGCAACGAGGTGCCCGGCCGCTGCGTCGAACGCGACCGGGCCGGCGAACAGCTTGCGCAACTCCTCGTCCTCGGTGGACGATGCGAGCGTGATGCTGAACGTGCGGTTGTCGCCGATGAACACGCCGTACTTCAGGTAGCCGAGGTCGCCACCGATGATTCCGTTGCGCGGCGGCGCGTCGTGGCCGTCGCGCAGCCGGTAGAAGCGCGTGAAGTAGACGATGCCGGTGTCGTCGACCTCCTCGGGCACCTCGGCGGCGCCGATCGCGGTCAGCCAGTCGGGTGCCGCGCTGCGCCGGCCGGCACACACGACCACGAGATCACTCGTCAGCTTGCGACCGTCCTCTAGCCGCACGCCGGTCACCAGCGGCACAGTCGGCGTCGCCTCGCCGAGCAACCCGGTCACGCCCACGCCGGTCACGAACGTGACCCGACCCTCGGCGAGTGCGGCGCGGCGCACCACCCACTCGAACGTCGTGCGTCTGCTGGCCAGCAGGGCCAGTTCCTCGTCGCCGGCCTCCGGTTCGTAGTTCGTCATCTCTGGCGGCAGGTCGCGGCCGAACGGCATCTCCGTCGCCCCGGCCTCCAGCAGCGCGGCGTACACGTCGGGGTGGTGGTGCAGCATCACCTGGCGGAGGCGAGCGAGGAACGCGTGGCTGTGGCGCACCTGTGGCGCGCCGCGACGGTCCCACTCGAACGCCTCTGCCGGAGACGTCGGCATCGGCGTGTGGTCGCGCTCGATCACCGTCACGTCATGGCCCGACCTGGCCAACGCCAACGCGGTCCCGAGTCCCGCCACCCCGCCGCCCACCACCGTCACGTCCATGCGGCGTGAGGCTATTCGCCGGAGCTCGATCAACTCGGGCTGTGGCCACTGCGTCGGCGGCGGACCCTGTCGTCGGCGAAGCGCCGTGCGCCGAAGGCATGCCCGCGTGCGACCCTGCTCTTACGCCACTCACACCTCGGCGCGGGCACGCTCTTACCGGCTGTCACTACCGTTCGGGACATGAGAACCGCTCGCTCCACCCAAACCCTCGAACACGTCCTCAGCCGCCGGGCTGCGCTGGCGGGTCTGGCCGGCATCGGTGCCACGGCGCTGCTCGCCGCCTGCGGCAGTGACAGCAAGTCGGCGTCGACCACCGCCGCTGCGGCCGACACGACCGCCACGACGACCGCGTCCACCACGGCATCCACCACGGCCTCAACGTCGGGCGCCACCACGGCGACGACAGCCTCCCCGACGGCGACGACAGCAGTTGCCGTCGCGGCTGACCTGGTCGAGATCCCCGACGAGACCGGCGGACCGTACCCGGGCGACGGCTCGAACGGGCCCAACATCCTCTCCGTCGACGGCGTGGTCCGCCAGGACATCCGCACCAGCATCGGTACGGCGTCAGGCACCGCCGAGGGCGTGCCGCTCGCGATCAACCTCACCATCTTGGAGGCTGACACCGGCGCCCCGATCCCCGAAGCAGCCGTCTACCTGTGGCACTGCGACCGCGACGGCAACTACTCGATGTATTCGCAAGCCGCGCAGAGCGAGAACTACCTGCGCGGCGTGCAGGTGGCGGACAGTTCCGGCAACCTCAGCTTCACCAGCATCTTCCCAGCCGCCTACTCGGGTCGCTGGCCGCACATCCACTTCGAGGTCTACTCGTCCGTCGACGAGGCCACGGGCGGCGGCACGCCGATCAAGACCTCGCAGATCGCGCTGCCAGAGGACATCTGCGATGAGGTCTACGCAACCGACGGCTACAGCGCCAGCGTGCGCAACCTGTCACAGACCTCGCTGGAGACGGACAACGTGTTCGGCGACGACGGCGGTGTCCACGAGTTGGCCACGGTGACCGGCGAGATCACGTCCGGTCTTGCCGCCGCGCTCGTCGTGCCGGTCTGAACGACACCCGAGTGACGAGATGCGGTTGTGCCGTTAGCACTCTCCCCATTAGAGTGCTAACGCCTCGCGACACGGCGAGTGAAACCATCAGATCGTCCAATGGAGGACACAGATGCCAAAGATGATCGCGTTTGACGAGCAGGCCCGCCGTGGGCTGGAGGCGGGCATGAACAAGCTCGCCGATGCCGTCCGAGTAACGCTCGGGCCCAAGGGCCGCAACGTCGTGCTCGACAAGAAGTGGGGCGCCCCCACCATCACCAACGACGGTGTGTCGATCGCCAAGGACATCGAGCTCGAGGATCCGTATGAGCGGATCGGCGCCGAGCTCGTCAAGGAAGTCGCCAAGAAGACCGACGATGTCGCCGGTGACGGCACGACGACGGCAACCGTGCTGGCCTGGGCAATGGTCCGCGAGGGTCTGCGCAACGTCGCCGCCGGCGCGAATCCGATGAGCCTGAAGAAGGGCATCGAGGCCGCGGTCGAAGCTGCTGTCGGCAGCATCAAGGCGCTCGCCAAGGAAGTCGACTCGAAAGAGCAGATCGCCCAGGTCGCCTCGATCTCGTCGGCCGACGAAGAGATCGGTGCGATGATCTCCGACGCGATCGACAAGGTCGGCAAGGACGGCGTGATCACTGTCGAGGAGAGCCAGACCTTTGGCATGGAGATGGACCTCGTCGAGGGCATGCGCTTCGACAAGGGCTACATCTCGCCATACTTCGTGACCGACCCGGAGCGCATGGAAGCGTCGCTCGACGACGCCTACGTCCTGCTCGTGTCGTCCAAGATCAGCTCGGTCCGCGACATGCTGCCCGTGCTCGAGAAGGTCATGCAGGGCGGTCGCCCGCTCGTCATCATCGCCGAGGACATCGAGGGCGAGGCGCTGGCCACGCTCGTCGTCAACAAGATCCGTGGCACGTTCAAGTCCGCCGCCGTCAAGGCCCCGGGCTTCGGCGAGCGCCGCAAGGCGATGCTGCAGGACATCGCGATCCTCACCGGCGGTCAGGTCATCAGCGAGGAAGTCGGCCTCAAGCTCGACGCCGCCACGCTCGACCTGCTCGGCACGGCCAAGAAGATCATCATCACCAAGGACGAGACCACCATCGTCGAGGGTGCCGGTTCGGAAGACGACATCAAGGGCCGGATCAACCAGATCAAGGCCGAGATCGAGAACACCGACTCCGACTACGACCGTGAGAAGCTCCAGGAGCGTCTCGCCAAGCTCAGCGGCGGCGTTGCCGTGCTGAAGGTCGGCGCGGCCACCGAGGTCGAGCTCAAGGAGAAGAAGCACCGCATCGAGGACGCCGTCTCCACGACGAAGGCTGCCATCGAAGAGGGCGTCGTGCCCGGAGGCGGCGTTGCCCTCCTCCGTGCCCAGGCTGCTGTGCTCGCCGTTGCCGCCGGTCTCACCGGTGACGAGGCAACCGGCGCTCGCCTGGTCGCCAAGTCCCTCGAGGCGCCGCTCAAGCAGATCGCCGAGAACGCCGGCATGGAAGGCGGCGTCGTCGTCGAGAAGGTCAAGGGCCTCACTGGCACCGAGGGCCTCAACGCGGCCACCGGCGTCTACGAGGACCTCGTCAAGCTCGGCGTCATCGATGCTGCCAAGGTGACCCGCTCGGCGCTGCAGAACGCAGCCTCGATCGCGGCCCTGTTCCTCACTACCGAGGCCGTCATCGCCGACAAGCCCGAGGACTCCTCGGCCATGGCCGGCGGCGGAGGCATGGAGGACTACTGATCCGGTAGTCGTTCATCCGAACGACCTCAACACACGAACACACGGCGGCCCCGGACGAACCGTCCGGGGCCTTCGTCGTTTCCGGGCAG
>JANNZY010000049.1:0-35410 GCA_031410915.1 Actinomycetes bacterium | reverse complement strand
GCACTTCTGCCTCGGGGCCAACCTCGCCCGACGCGAGATCACGCTCGCGTTCCGCGAGCTGCACGAGCAGGTCCCGGACATCCGCGCCGTGGGCGAGCCGGACATGCTGCTGTCACCCTTCATCCACGGGATCAAGCGGCTCGACTGCGAGTTCACAGCGCTCTGACTCGGTAGCGACGAGCGTGGCCAGGTAGGCGAGGAGGCACCCAGGCGTTGAATCAGATGCGATCGATCATCTCCACGTCGCCCGAGGAGATCCGGTGACGCTCGTGAAACTCGACTTCTTCGCTGCGCCGGGGCCGTTCACGCAGCTGACTGTCGAGCAGGCGAACATAGGACCGACGATCTTCGTGACGGCGAGTTCCTCGCTGGCGGCGAGGCAAGGCAGCTCGTCCGCTCCGGGGCGCACGACCGATCGACTTCGGTGTGTTCGGGACCGAGAACTGGGGTGTCGGAGAGATCCGCGGCAACGCGATGCACGACCTGGCGAGCCTGGCCCGCAAGATCGAGACGCTTCCTTGGGATGAGTGGGGTCCGATGGAGGACTCGTACAACAACGAGACGGGTCCTGAGTTCGATCTACTGATCGACGATCATTCCGCCGCGACGGCGGATCCCGACCACGGCGACCTCGAGAGCGTCTACGCCTAACTCGCAGTCCCGGCGTCACTCATCGGTTGACGCTCCGCGACACCGGCACGTTGCATTGCACGGGTGGACAACCCGCCGTTTGGTGGCAGCCTCGGTGGCTGCTGGATTGAGCGGTGTCGGGCACTCGACTGGGGGCCGTTATGCGGTTGTCGGCGCGGTGGCGCCGTCGAGATATCGAGCGGCGATACCCGGTAAATCTCCGATCCTTTGCCGCAGTCGCACGGGGGATGAGATTGCCGTCGGACGGATCGATCCGTGACGCTTTTCAGTCACCGATTCGACGGGCTTCGCGGCCCGAATCGAGGAATAGGATCTAGTTGTTCGGGAACGGCCGGGAGGGGTTGAAGCCAATGTCTGACGAAGTCAAAGTGGGGTCGGCGTCTGAACTCACCCCCGGCGCCGTGAAGGGTGCCGGCCGGTACGCCGTCGGTAACGCCGACGGTGAGTTGTTTGCGGTCACTCGGCGATGCCGGCACCTCAATGCTGACCTCGCCAATGGAAGCATCGACGAGGCAGGTTGTCTGGTGTGCCCTTGGCACGGCTCGAAATATGATGTGGCCACCGGCAAGATGGTGCTCGGACCCCAGGGCACGTTTGCCAAGATCCCGGGCCTCGGCACCGCCTTCAAAGCTCTGACGTCGGTGTTTCCGCTTGGACGCGGCCGAGTCGTCGAACGCGACGACACCCTCTACGTCGAATGATCCCGCTGAGACGGGACGATCAATGAGGGTCCAGGCTTTGGTTGCGCGCATAGCGCGTGAGTCTCAAGGCAGGTCGGCGGCCCGCCATCGCAGCGAACGCCGCACACGAGGCGTACGCGTACATTTACGACGTCGACGACCCCGACGTGATCCGCGCCCTTCAGCAATACACCGACAACGTGGCTGCGTCAGCGTTTTGACCACGCCCACGTACACGGCGTATGTCGCCGCAGTGGAGCATCTCCTCGTTGGTCCGCCGGTCGTGACGCGTACTGACGTCACCGCGCTCGTCGAGGTCGCAACCGGCGCATAGACCGCGAACCGGTCGGGGGACCGGTGCGTAACGAGTCGGTACAGACGGCCGATCGGCGACCGTTGGTATCGACTCGGAGAACACGATCATGGCCTTACGGCACAACAACTTCACCCACCGGTCCGGTGCATTGCTCGGCGCAGTACTGGGCATCGTGACGATTTCAGCAGCATCGATTCCGTCCGCTGCGGAGGCGGCGGGCAACACCACAGCATCGTTCGCGCTCGGCGTCGTGACGGTGGTGGGTGACGGACAGGACAACGCCATCACGATCAGCCGCGACGCGGCCGGCAAGATCCTGGTCAACGGTGGAGGGGTACCGATTGCCGGCGGCACGCCGACCGTCGCCAACACGCGCTCGATCTCGGTCATCGGTGTCGGTGGCAACGACACGATCGCGCTCGTCGAGACCAACGGCGCGCTGCCCAGAGCCAACCTCATCGGGGGTGCCGGCAACGATGTGCTCACCGGCGGCTCGGGTGCGGACACCCTGATCGGACAGGCCGGCAACGACACAGCGGCCGGCAAGGGCGGTCAGGACCTGCTGTTCGGCGGGGCCGACAACGACGTCCTCGCCGGCGGCGACGCCAACGACCAGGTGTTCGGCGAGGCCGGCAACGACCGGATGGTGTGGAACCCCGGAGACGACACCGATCTGAATGAGGGTGGCCCGAACGCCGACACCGTCGAGGTCAACGGTGGCAACGGTGCCGAGCAGTTCACGACGACGGCCAACGGCACTCGTGTGCGCTTCGACCGGGTCACTCCGGCCCCGTTCTCGATCGACATCGGCACGTCCGAGGCCTTGACCGTCAACGGCAACGGCGGCGACGACACGTTCAGCGCGACGGGCAATCTGGCCGCGCTGATCGCGATCACCGTCGACGGTGCAGCGGGCAACGATCGGCTGCTCGGCAGCAACGGTGTCGACCTGTTGCTCGGCGGTTCCGGCAGTGACTTCGTCGACGGCCAACAGGGCAACGACACGGCACTGCTCGGCAGTGAGAACGACACGTTCCAGTGGGATCCGGGCGATGGCAGCGACGTCGTCGAAGGCCAAGACGGCGCGGACACGTTGGTGTTCAACGGGGCCAACATCTCCGAGAACTTCGACGTGTCGGCTAACGGCGGGCGCGTGCGCTTCACCCGCAACGTCGGCAACATCACGATGGACATCAATGACATCGAGTCGCTCGCCGTCAACGCGCTGGGCGGTGCCGACAACTTCACGGTCAACGATCTCTCCGGTACGGATCTGGCCAACATCACGACCGATCTCGCGCTGCCCGCCGGAAGCGGCGCTGGTGACGGAGCGGCCGACAACCTGATCGTCAATGCGACGACCGGGGACGACGTCGCCGTCATCGCGGGCAGCGGATCAAACCTGCAGATCGTCGGATTGGCGACATCCCTGTCGGTCACCGGGGCCGAGCCAGCCAACGACCGCGTCACCGTCAACACGCTCGGCGGCGCTGACGTGGTCGACGCGTCCGGCGTCGCAGCAGGGTCGGCGCGGTTGACGCTGAACGGCGGCACTGCCGACGACGTGCTCATCGGCGGCGACGGCGACGACACGATCCTGGGCGGCGACGGCGACGACGTGTTGATCGGTGGGCCGGGCTTCGACGTCCTCGATGGTGGCCCCGGCGACAACATCCTCATCGACGGCGAGTCGGTGGTCGGCGGTCTCGTCGCCGGTCAGGCGTGGCTCGACGAGCATGCAACGGCAGTCAACGACTCGACGGTGCTCCAATTCGGGGACAACACGGTCGACGTCCCGGCAGCCGACCTCACGCTGGAGGTGTCGGCGACGGAGTGATGCGGCAGAATGCCGGAGTGGACACGGTGGACGAGCACGACATGGAACGCGCTCGACGGATCATCGGGTCAGCGCAGCGGATCGTTGCGCTGACCGGTGCCGGCATCTCGACCGACTCCGGCATTCCCGATTTCCGCGGCCCGAACGGGTTGTGGACCAAGAACCCGGCGGCAGAGAAGGCGGCGACGCTGCAGCACTACCTGTCCGATCCCGACGTGCGCCGCTTCGCCTGGCAGAACCGGATGCGCAACATGTCGGTCACGGTGCAGCCGAACAGTGGCCACCGAGCGTTGGTCGAACTGCAACGCCAGGGTCGGGTACTGGCCCTGGTGACGCAGAACGTCGACGAGTTGCACCAACGTGCGGGCAGCGACGCAGCGTCGGTCGTCGAAGTGCACGGCACGATGCACTGGACGTTGTGTTGGACATGCCGCGACCGCCGTCCGATGCGCGAGTCGCTCGAGCGTGTGGTGGCGGGGGAAGCGGACCCGGATTGCCTGGCGTGCCGTGATGCGGGTCGTGAGGGCATCCTCAAGAGCGACACGATCAGCTTCGGTCAGAACCTGGTGCCGGAGGTGATCGACCGAGCGATGCAGGCCGCAGCGGATTGCGATCTGCTGCTGGCGATCGGTTCGACACTGCAGGTCTTTCCTGTGGCCAAGATGGTGCCGATCGCGGCCCGAGCCGGGGCGTCGGTGGTGATCGTCAACGCCGAGGCGACCAACATGGATCCCTACGCCGACGTCGTGCTCCGTGGCCAGATCGGCGACGTGCTGCCTCGCATCGTCGGCGCGGTGTGATGGGGCGGCCGCGCTCGGGTCGGCGAACGTCACTCGCGCGGCAGACGCCGCAGGAACGCGTCGTCGATGCGCCGTCGGCGTGCCCCTGCACCGGCGATGTACAAAACCCGACCCGCTCGGTAGCCTTTCCCTTATGCCGACGTTTCGAGACTTGCTCGCCAAGGCCAAGGCCGAGATCACCGAGATCGACACCGCGACCGCCGAATCACGTATCGCCGCAGGCGGCGTCACGGTACTCGACGTCCGCGAGCCCGACGAGTACGACCAGGGCGCGCTGCAGGGTGTGCTCCACATCCCTCGCGGCCATCTCGAGGCCCAGATCGAGAATCGCATCGCCGACAAGAACGCGCCAGTCATCGCGTACTGCGCGGGTGGCGTTCGCTCCGCGTTCGCGACCAAGACGTTGCAGGACCTCGGCTACACCGACGTCGTCTCGATGGCAGGTGGGTTCGGCAAGTGGAAGGACGAGGGTCGCGCGTGGACGAAGCCGGTCGTGCTCACCGCGGACCAGCGTGACCGCTACGGCCGTCACCTGTTGCTGCCCGAGGTCGGCACCGAGGGCCAGGCCAAGCTGTTGGCCAGCAAGGTGCTGATGCTCGGCGCGGGTGGTCTCGGCTCGCCGTCTGCGCTGTACCTGGCTGCGGCCGGCGTCGGTACCATCGGCATCGTCGACATGGACGAGGTCGACGCGTCCAACCTGCAGCGCCAGATCCTGCACAACCTCGACCGCATCGGCGACCGCAAGGTGGACAGCGCGAAGAAGACGCTGACCGGACTCAACCCCGACGTGGACGTCGTCACCTACGACACCCGCCTCGACGCGAGCAACATCCTCGAGATCATCAAGGGCTACGACGTGATCGTCGACGGCGCCGACAACTTCCCGAGCCGTTACCTGCTCAACGACGCGTCGGTGAAGCTGGGCATCCCGGTCGTGCACGGCAGCATCTTCCGCTTCGAGGGCATGGTCAGCGTCTTCGATCCGAAGAACGGCCCGACCTACCGCGACATGGTGCCCGAGGCACCGCCGGCCGAGCTCGCGCCGAGTTGTTCGGAAGCGGGTGTGCTCGGTGTGCTGCCCGGCATCGTCGGATCGATCCAGGCACTGGAGACCATCAAGCTGCTGCTGAACATCGGCGAGACACTGGTCGGTCGCATCCTCGCGATCGACACGACCGACATGAGCTTCCGCACGTTCAAGCTCAAGCCCGACCCGAGCAACTGGGTTACCTACGAGAACCGTGACCGCATCGAGGTTCGCGATCTCGACGGGCTCTGCGCCCCCTGGGTCGCACACTGATCTCCACGCGATGACGGCCGGCGTGCTCGCTGGCTACAGTCCGTCTTCGTGTTGACGCAGCGGGCCGAGACCCGACTCACGACCGTCCAGTCGTCGCCGTGGATCCATGGCAGGGTGGCCGATGTCGTGCTCGGCTGGTGCTGGTTGCCGATCGCCGTTGTCCTGCACCAGACACGTCACTCGATCGATTCGACGCAGGCGATCATGGCGTTGGTGTTCGCATTGTCCTTCATGCACCAGCCGGTGACGCTGGCTCTCGTCTACGCCGACCCCGCCCAGCGAGGTGCCCATCGCCGGATGTACACCTGGACGCCGTTCGTCGCCGCCGTCGCGATCCTGATCGGACTCAACGTGAGCCTGGTACTGGTCGCGTTGATGGCCGGGTTGTGGAACGCTGAGCACACACTGATGCAGCGCTACGGCGTGCTGCGCATCTACGGCCGCAAGAGCGGCGACAACCACGGCCGGATCGAGAAGGCGATGCTGATCACGTGGCTCGTCACGGCGCTGCTGTTCCTGGCCGCCTACATCGACCTGCGCCGGATGGTGGTGCGTCTCGGCGTCGACCAGACGAACTACGACGGGGCCGCCATGCTGAGCCGGATCCACGGAGTCGCGATGGGCCTGTTCTGGCTCGGTGGGGCGACCTCGTTGGCGCTGGCCGTCGTCTGGGTGCGCGCCGAGCGCGGTGCGGCGAACAACTCGGCGAGACGGGCGAAGTGGATCTACGCCGCAGCCACGCTGGGGCTGCTGGTTGCCGTGATGATCGATCCGCTGGCGGGCATCGGCGGCTATGTCGGCGCCCACGCGATCGAGTACTTCGCGATCGTGCACTCGTCATTGCGCCGCCGGGCCGACGGTGCCGCGAGCCCGCCGATCGTGGTCGCCACGCGCACCCCGGTGAGGCGCACGGCCCTCTACGTCGCCTACTTCGTGCTCGTCGGCTGGTTCATCAGCGCCACGTTCACCGCTTGGGGCGGTCAGGTCTACAAATTCGCGGTCCTCTTCTTCGGGGCGATGCACATCCTCTACGACGGTTTCGTGTGGAAGCTGCGCACGCCTGCCGTGGCCGCCAGCCTGGGCATCAACCAGACGACGCCGGCTGGCGCCTGACGGCGTCGAGCACGACGGCGGAGACGATGAGCAACGCGCCGGCGATGTCCGGCGCGGTCGGGGTCTCGTCGAGCGCAACGTAGGCAAAGAACGCGGTGACCACCGGGACGATGACGACGAGCACTCCGAAGCGGTCGGTCGGCACGCGGCCCAACACGTGAAGTTCCAGGAGCAGCGCGACTGCTGCGACGAGGACGCCGACCACGCCGGCGAGCAGCACCAGGCGGGGCCCGTTGAAGATGTCTCCGGCGTGGCTGACGCCGAACGGCGTCACGACGAGCGTCGCGACCACCAATGCGCCGGCCAGCCCCGACGTCGAGCGACCGACCATGGCGACGCGGCGGCCCGCGACGATCAGCACCGCCCACGCGCCAGACGCGCCGAGCAGCAGTGCCGTGGCCCGGGCGTCACCGTTGTGCATCCCAGCGACGAGTACGACCCCGACCGCCGCCAACGCGACGGCTGCGGCGTGGACGGCCGAGCGGATGCGCGAAGCAGCAAGCGCGATCGGTCCGACGAACAGCAGCGCACTGGCCTCGCTGGCGGGCAGCCGGTCGAGGGCCGACGCGGTGCACACCGCCATTGCTCCGATGGCGAGACCGAGCGCGACGACAGCGCTTCGACGGGACCGTGCCGTCGTCGGCTCGATGCCAGCGGCGGCGAGCGTGCGCCGGCCGAAGGATGCGATGACGACAACGACGACCGCTGCCGCGGCGAGTCCGACCAGCGTGAGGGCACCGGGATCGAGGTCGTCCAACGTCGAACGGGCCACGAGGGCACCGACGGAGCGGACGATGGCTGCGCCGACGAACACGGCCTCGGGCGACGGCGGCGTGCCGTCAGCCATGCGTGAGCAACGCGGTCAGTCGAAGAGATCCGGGTCCGTACGGCAGATCTCCTGCCACAGCGGCGAGAAGCTGAACCATCCAGCGAGAGGGTAGCCGGTCTGCTTGGCGGTGTACTGGGCCGCCTCGTGGTCGATCAGGTGCGGCGTGCCGGCAGCCATCGCCAGCAGCTGCGCCTGGCAACTGCGCTCCATCGAGATGAACCAGAACGCGGCCTCGTCGACGGTCTGGCCGACCGTGAACAGACCGTGGTTGCGGTGGATCGCGGCCTTGCCGGTCGGGAACTTCGATGCCAGTTCTCTGCCGGCCTCGACCTCGAACACCACGGCACCACCCTGCTCGGCGATGACGGTGTGGTCCTCGTAGAAGATGCAGCTGTCCTGGGTGATCGGGTCGAGCTGGATGCCCAGCGAGCTGAACGCCTTGCCGTTCACCGAGTGGCTGTGCGCGGCAGCGACGACATCGGGGCGGGCGGCGTGGATCGCGGCGTGGATGACGAACGCGGCACGGTTGACGGGCTGGTCGCCGAACACGACGTTGCCGGAGTGATCGACCAGGACCAGGTCGCTGACGCGCATGTGGCGGAAGCTCTTGCCGAACGGATTGACCCAGAAGCAGTCCGGGAACTCGGGATCACGAACCGTGATGTGGCCGGCGACGCCCTCGCCGAAGCCGAGCCGGCCGAAGATGCGCAGCGCGCCGGCCAGCTTCTGCTTGCGCTCCAGCCGCTCGTCAGCGACGGAGTCGAACGTCTTCGGCAGCAAGTCGAGGCCGACCTGGCGTGGGGTCAGCTCGACGCCGTCGATCATGCGGGTGGCGACGCCGTCAGCGGGCGCATCGTGCTCTGTCATGGCCATGGAGAAAGCCTACGCCCACCGTGCAATATGTCGGGCCCCGCGCACGGGTGTGGCAGGATCGACCCGGACGACTCGACCCCGAAAGGGCCTGATGAACACCGAGATCTCGCCGCACGACATCGCGCCGCCGGCAGCCAACTACGCCCATGCGGTGCTCGTCACCAACCCCAACCGCACGCTGCACATGTCCGGCGTGGTGCCCACCGCTCCTGACGGAACGGTGCCGCAGAGCCTCCACGACCAGACCGAGCGGGTCTGGGCCAACATCGTGTCGATCCTGACCGAGGCCGAGATGACCGTGCGCGACATCGTCTCGATCACGACGTACGTCATCGACGGCGAGAACCTGCCCGAGGTGATGACCGTGCGCGATCGCGTCCTCGACGGTCACCGCGCGGCCAGCACACTGGTCACCGTTCCGGCGCTGGCCCGTCCGGTCTGGCGGATCGAGATCGCGGTCATCGCCGCCAACTGACGCGCGGGCTGGTCCGCGGTGGCGCCGCAGTCGTAACCTCGCACTGTGAGCGACGACAAACGGACTGACTCCGGCATCGAGATCAAGGCCCTGTACGACGCGAGCGACCTGCACGGCTGGGATCCCGCAACGCAACTCGGCGCGCCCGGCAAGCCGCCGTACACGCGCGGTGTGTACCCGACGATGTACCGCGGCAAGTTGTGGACGATGCGCCAGTACGCCGGCTTCGGCAGCGCGGCGTCGACCAACGAACGATTCAAGTTCTTGCTCAATGCCGGCCAGACCGGGCTCAGCTGTGCGTTCGACCTGCCGACGCAGATGGGCTACGACAGCGATCATCCCCGCGCCGAAGGCGAGGTCGGCAAGGTCGGCGTGGCCATCGATTCGATGGATGACATGCGCACGCTGCTGGCCGACCTGCCGCTGGATCAGGTGACCACGAGCATGACCATCAACTCGACCGGGTCGATCCTGCTGCTGATGTACCAACTCGTTGCCGAGGAGCAGGGTGTCGATTCGACCAAGATCAGCGGCACGATCCAGAACGATCTGCTCAAGGAGTACATCGCCCGCGGCACGTACATCTACCCGCCGAAGCCGAGCATGCGGATCATCACCGACATCTTCGGCTACTGCAGCGAGTTCGTACCGCGGTGGAACACGATCTCGATCAGCGGCTACCACATCCGTGAAGCCGGCTCCACGGCGGTGCAGGAGATCGCATTCACGATCGCCAACGGCATCGCGTACGTCGACGCCGCGATTGCGGCCGGCCTCGACGTCGACGACTTCGCGCCGCGGCTCAGCTTCTTCTGGAACGCGCACAACAACTTCTTCGAAGAGATCGCCAAGTTCCGTGCCTCGCGTCGCATCTGGTACCGCCTGATGACCGAGCGCTTCGGTGCCAAGAAGGAGTCGTCGAAGCTGCTCCGCTTCCACACTCAGACCGGTGGCTCGACGCTGATCGCACAACAGCCCGAGACCAACATCGTGCGCGTCGCGGTGCAGTCGATGGCGGCGGTGATGGGCGGCACGCAGAGCCTGCACACCAATGGCTACGACGAGGCACTGAGCTTGCCAACCGAGCACGCGGCGCGCATCGCCTTGCGCACGCAGCAGATCATCGGCTACGAGAGCGGCATCGCCGACACCCCCGACCCGATGGCCGGCAGCTACCTGGTCGAGACATTGACCGACGAGGTCGAGCGGCTGGCATGGGAGTACATCGCCCGCATCGACGAGATGGGCGGCGCCGTCGAGGCGATCGAAGCCGGGTTCCAGATGGACGAGATCGAGCAGGCCGCCTACGAGTACGCGAAGTCGATCGACGACGACGAGCGTGTCATCGTCGGCGTCAACAAGTTCACCCTCGACGACGAGCCCGAGCCTGCCGTGTTCCCGATCGACCCGCAGCTCGAGATCGGCCAGAAGCAACGCCTCGCCGCGTACCGCGCCGCACGCGACACAGCGATGGTTGCGGCCCGGCTCGACGACGTGCGCGAGACGGCTCGCGGCACGGGCAACCTGCTTCACCCGATCAAGGAAGCGCTGCGTGCCGATGCAACGCTGGGCGAGATCAGTGATGCCCTGCGCGACGTGTTCGGGATGTACCAACCTGGCCGGTGACGCGGACCGGTTTGAATTGACCGAGTGATCAATTCTGCGCCAGGATCTCGGGCCATGGGGAACTTCGATCTGCACGGAAAGACCACGCTCATCACCGGGGCGTCATACGGGCTCGGCGAGGTCTTCGCCAAGCGCATGGCAGCGGCCGGCTCGGATCTGATCCTGACCGCCCGGTCACAGGATCTGCTCGAGGGTGTGGCCGCAGAGTGTCGCGAGCTCGGCCGGACCGTGACGGTGGTGACCGGCGACGTGTCGAAAGAGGACGACGTGCAGCGCGTCGTCGCCGCCGGCGTCGAAGCCCACGGCGCGATCGACGTGCTCGTCAACAACGCCGGCATCTCCGACATGCGCGGCCTACCCGCCGAGCACTACGACCTGGCGACGTTCCGCCAGATCTTCGACGTTGACGCGATCGGTGTGTTCCTGTACGCCCGCGAGGTCGGCCGGCACATGCTGGAGCGGCGGTCCGGCTCGATCGTCAACATCTGCTCGATCATGGGCTCGGGCGCCAACGAGTTGAACATCATCGCCTACACCGCGGCCAAGGGTGCGGTGCGCAACCTGACCCTGCAGCTCGGCTGTGAGTGGGCGGACCGCGGCGTGCGCGTCAACGCCGTCTCGCCGGGGTTCATCGCGACCGAGATGACTCGGGCTGCGATCGAAGGCCTCGGGGTGGCCGAATACATCGCCAGCCGCACGCCGATGCGCCGAATCGGTGAGGCCGACGAGGTCGCGGACGCGGTCATCTTCCTCGCGTCCAGTGCATCGAGCTACATCACCGGCGTCGACTTGCTCGTCGACGGCGGCACGAATGCAGCGAACGGCTACTTCCAGGTCCAACCCGGCCACGCCGACTGGGGTGCGTTGCTCGGCAAGCCGAAGGTGGAAGGCGGCTACCCCGGTCTGGTCGACCGCCCCGACCGCTTCGACCTCTGGACCCAGGGCATCCCCGGCTTGCACCATTCTTGATTGTCTCGCACGGGACCTCCGCTCCGCTTTGGTCCCGGCTCGAGAGTGCACCCGTCGCTCGGGCAAAGCCCTCGCTCGTACTCGGACTCGCGCTGCTTCGGTCCCGACTCAGTTCTTGTGGAGGGCGGCGTTGAGGCCGTCCCACTTCACCGAGCGGGGCTGGGCCTCCACCGCGCCGGTGCGGCTGTTGCGCCGGTAGAGCAACCCGCCCTGCCCGCTGAGCTGGCGGGCCTTGACGACCTCGCCCTCGGGTAGCACGGTGACCAGCGTGCCGGCCGTGATGTACAGGCCGGCCTCGATGACGCACTCGTCACCGAGACTGATGCCCGTGCCGCCGTTCGCGCCGATCAGGCAACGCTCCCCGATGGTGACCTGCACCTGGCCGCCGCCGGACAGCGTGCCCTGGATGGACGCGCCGCCGCCGATGTCGCTGCCGTCGCCGACGATCACGCCGGCGGAGATGCGCCCCTCGACCATCGAGACGCCGAGCGTGCCGGCGTTGAAGTTGCAGAACCCCTCGTGCATCACCGTGGTGCCCTGGGCGAGGTGCGCGCCGAGCCGCACCCGGTTCGCGTCGGCGATGCGCACACCCCTCGGCACGACGTAGTCGGTCATCCGCGGGAACTTGTCCAGCCCGTGCACGGTGAGCAGTGTGCCGGCGAGCCGGGCGCGCAGACGCGTGTCCTCGACGGCCGTGACGGCGACCGGGCCGAGGTTGGTCCACGCGACGTTGACGAGCAGGCCGAACTGGCCGTCGAGGTTGATGGTGCGCGGCTGCATCAACCGGTGCGAGAGCAGGTGCAGGCGCAGGTACACGTCGGATGCGCCGGCGGGCGCGATGTCGGTGTCGATCTCGATCGCCACGTGCTCGATGGTGACGTCGCGGATGTCGTCGCGGTGTGGCACACCGGCGAACGTGTCGTGCGACTCGGGCGGCAGCGCGCCGAGTCCGAGGTGGCGGAACCACGTGTCGAGCACGGATCCGTCGGCGGCGATGGTCGCGAGGCCGCGACCCCATGCCTGTGGCATCAGAAGACCTCCGGGCGAAGGGTGGGGAACAGGATCACTTCCTTGATCGACGTGACACCGGCGAGCATCATTGCGACGCGGTCGATGCCGATGCCGAGACCGCCCGTGGGCGGAAGGCCGTACTCGAGCGCACGGATGTAGTCCTCGTCGACCGATCCGGCTTCGTCGTCGCCGGCGTCCTTGGCGGCCTGCTCGTCCTCGAACCGCAGCCGCTGCTCGACGGGATCGTTGAGCTCGCTGTAACCGTTGGCGTGCTCGCGGCCGAGGATGAACAGCTCGAAGCGTTCGGTGAGGAACGGATCGGTACGGTGGACGCGGGCCAGCGGGCTGATCTCGACCGGATGTCCGGTCACGAACGTCGGCTGGATCAGCAGATGCTCGCTGGTGGCCTCGAACAGCTCCTCGATGATCTTGCCCGATCCCCAACGCGGGGCGACGGAGATGCCGTGCTTCGCGGCGAGCGCGCGAAGGTCCTGCACGGGCTGTGACGGGTGGACTGCGACTCCGGTGGCTTCCTCGACGAGGTCGATCATCCGTACCCGCCTCCACGGCACGGCGAGCTCGACCGGCTTGCCGCCGAGATCGACGACGGTGGTGCCGAGCGCGTCGCGAGCCGCGTTGACGATGAGGTCCTCGGTCAACTGCATGATGTCGGTGACATCCGCGAACGCCTCGTAGCTCTCCATCATCGTGAACTCGGGGTTGTGACGGGCGCTCATGCCCTCGTTGCGGAACACGCGACCGATCTCGTAGACCCGCTCCATACCGCCGACGATGAGCCGCTTCAAATGCAGCTCGAGGGCGATGCGCAGGTGCAGTTCCATGTCGAGGGTGTTGTGACGAGTGACGAATGGTCGCGCGTGGGCACCGCCCGGCTCGACGTGCAGGACCGGCGTCTCGACCTCGATGTAGTCGCGAGCCGCAAACGTGTTGCGGAAGCTGGCGATCAGCGCGTGACGGATCTCAAATGCGCGTCGAGCCTCTTCGTTGACGATCAGGTCGGCGTAGCGCTGCCGGAAGCGAGTGTCCGTGTCCGTCAGGCCACGCCACTTGTCGGGCATCGGGCGGATCGCTTTCGAGAGCAGCTGCAGAGTGTCCACCTTGACGCTCAGCTCACCCTTACGAGTGGCCATCACGACGCCCTCGGCACCGACCCAGTCGCCGAGGTCCAGGTCGGCGATCTGCTCGAACGCTGCATCGCCGACGACCGCGCGGGAGATGAACAACTGCAGTTCACCGCTGCGATCGCGCAGCGTGGCGAAGATCAGCTTGCCCTGCTCACGCTTCAGCATCATCCGCCCGGCGACGGCGACGCAGATGTCGGTCTCGGTGCCCGGCTCGAGCGCGCCGTGTTGGGCGCGCACCTCGGCCAGCGTGTGTGAACGGTCGAACCGGTACGGATAGGGCTCGGTGCCGCCGGCCCGCATCGCGCCGAGCTTGTCCAGCCGCTTGGCCTTCTCCGCGGCCAAGCCGCTGCTGCTGAGAAGCGCGGCTGCGTCGGCGTCGGGAGCAGGTTCGTCGATCGGATCGGGGCTGTTCACAGGGCTGCCACGGTACCTGATGGCCCCCGCCGTGCGCCCGTCCATTGGCTGCCGGCCGACCCCCTGGCGTGACGCAGCGGCGGGTCCCGCCTACCCTGGGTCGTCATGCGACGGAGTTTCGGGATCTTCCTCGGCGCGGCCGTGCTGAGTTCGACACTGACAGCAGCGAGCGCCGCGGTGCCGATCGACGACATCTCGACCGCGGCACGCGTCACCGCGCGGGCCGTCTCGCTACGGGTGGCCACGGATGTCGTGAGCGTTGTCAACAAGGCCAACGCACTGCAGCCCGACGTCCAGTCGAGCGCGATCAGCGCCACGCTCGCAGCGCAGGGGGCGTTCGCGCTCGGCCGTGGAGCGAGCCTCGGCATGACCCGCGTCATGCGCGGCGCGGCACCCGTGCAACTCGCGCCCTCCGGCTACCAGTTCCCGATGAGCACCACCGTCTTGCCGCTCGACGCCGTCGGCGCGGTGTTCGGACGCGACATCGCGGCCGTCATCGCGACAGGCGCGATCGTGATGGGCAAGCGCACCGCTGATCTGCGCGGCGCGCAGGCCGGCGACACGGTCGATCTCGTGTCCGCGAGCGGTGGCATCGTGACGTTCGCGATCGGGCTGGTGGCCGACGACGCCCGGGTCGGTGGTGCCGAGTTGCTGATCGACGACCACCAGGCCGATGCGCTGGGCGTCACCACCGAGACGCGGTTGCTGGCGTGGGGCTTCTCGTCACGCGAGGCCATCGACGCGCAACTCGCCGCCAGCGGTCTGCTGTCGCGCGCCGACGTCCGCGTCAACCGCAGCTGGGATCCACCGAGTCCGGACAGCACGCTCGGACTCGGCCAGACCAAAGTTCTGCTCGGTGAGTTCGCCTATCGCATCCTGTCCAACGGCACCGACCTGGCCGTCACGCCGGAGTGGGCGGCCGCGTCGCTGCCTCCCGATCGCGAGGTCATCTACTCGGGCATCCCGATCCGCGCCCGCTGCCACAACGCGATCAAGGCCGATCTCGCCGCAGCCCTGGCCGAGGTCGCCGCGGCCGGTCTGTCCGGCGCGATCGATGTCGGCAACGCGAACACCTACGGCGGCTGCTACTACCCGCGGTTCAACCGCATCTCCGGCGCGCTCGGGTTCCTTTCGCGGCACAGTTGGGGTCAGGCGCTGGACACGAACACGACCACGAATGCGCAGGGCAACCGACCGCAGATGAACTGCGACGTGGTGCGCATCTTCCGCAAGAACAACTTCGCCTGGGGTGGCAACTTCTTGACGCCCGATGGCATGCACTTCGAATGGGTCGGCGCGCGCCGCGACCTGTTGCAGTACCCGTCGAAGTACTGCCCCAACATCGTGAACGCACCCGCAACGGAGACGGCACCTGACGGCCGTCCGGTCGCGACCGCGCCCGCAACAACAGATGGTTGGGACACGTTCTTCGCCGACGACGGCTGGGTCGGCAACAGTTGGAGCGTCGACTGACGGGTAGCCTCGGCCGCTGTGGCGACGAGATTTGTGATCATCGGTGGCGGCCCGGCGGGCAACACGGCGGCGACGCATGCGGCGCGGCTCGGGGCCGATGTCACGCTGATCGAGCGCGACGTCATCGGCGGTGCCGCCCACCTGTGGGACTGCATCCCGTCGAAGACGATGATCGCCACGGGGGGAGCGATGAGCTTCACCCGCCGCATCGGCGGCATGGGCTTGGAACAGCAGGAGGCCGAGGTCGACCTCGAAGCGCTCACCGGGCGCATCGGCGACATCAAGGGTCGCCTGCAGCGCAACACCACTCGACTGCTGGAGAGCCAGGGTGTGCGGATGCTCGCTGGGTCGGCGCGCGTCACAGGTGAGCACACGATCGAGGTCACGACGCCGAACTCGATCGAGAACATCGAGGCCGACGCGATCCTGATCGCCACCGGCTCCCGGCCGCGCATCCCGGAGTGGTGCACGCCTGACGGCGAGCGCATTCTCACCACCCGCGACTGCTACCCACCGCCCATCTTCCCGACGAGCATGACCGTCGTCGGCTCCGGCGTGACCGGGGTTGAGTTCGTGCACATGTTCTCGTCGTTCGGCTCCGAGGTCACGCTCGTGGTCTCCCGCCAGCAGGTGCTGCCGACCAAGGATCCCGAGGTCGCCGCCGTGCTGGAGGACGACTTCTTGCGCCGCGGCGTGCGCCTGTTGAAGGGCGCGCGGGCACAGTCCATCGAGCGCACCGTTGCCGGCGAGGGCGACAGCGCAGTCGAGGGCGTCGTCGTGCGCTGCGACGACGGTCGTGTCGTGCGCAGCAGCCACGCCGTGCTGGCCATCGGCTCGGTGCCGAACACCGACGGTCTCGGGCTCGACACGGCAGGTGTCGACACCGAGGGCGGCTACGTCACGATCAACCGTCACTGCCAGAGCAACGTCCACCACATCTACGCGGCGGGTGACGTCAGCGGCAAGCTGCCGCTGTCGTCGGTGGCGTCGATGCAGGGCCGCAAGGTGGCCGAGCACGTGATGGGTCTGCAGAAGGTTGCCCACCGCCACCTCGACTACGACAAGGCCGCCTCGGCGATCTTCACCGAGCCCGAGATCGCCGACGTCGGTCTGGCCGAGACCGAGGCGTTCGCCGAAGGCCGCAAGATTCGCGTCACCAAGGTGCCGTTCAGCGCGACGCCGAAGGCGTTGATCAACAACGATTCCCGCGGGTTCGTGAAGATCGTGTCCGACCCGGCCACCGGTGTCGTGCTCGGCGGCTCCATCGTCGGCCGCCACGCCGCAGAACTGATCAGCGTCATCGCCCTCGCCGTCACGGCGCACCTCAAGGTCAGCGACATCGTCGAGAGCCTCCTCGTGCACCCCGCGCTGAGCGAGGCGTTGGCCGAAGCCGCCGACTAGCACGGTGATGTGTCGGGCCTTCTCGTCGATGAGTTGTGCGTGCCCCCGACGTCGATCGTGTATCTCACCGTGGGAGGCGACGACATGAACCAGTTGAGAAGCACACATCGATCGACGGAGTCGGAGTCGGAGTCGAGACGATGAGCTCGATCGCCCGCCGGATGTTCGACCTGGTCGAGCCGATCGGATTGATCCCGTACGCCGCCGATGAACCCAACGAGGCGATGTTCGCGTTGGGGTTCAGCAACTACTGGGACATCTACTTCGCCGGACGGGCGGCGCCGTTGGGCCTCGTCGCGGCGGAGGTCGTGGACGCGCTGTTCTACAACTTCGCTCCCGGTGAGGTCGCTCGCCACATCCCGAAGGTGTGGCGCACCACCACGCCCGAATCGGCGATCGCCGCCCGCCAGTCGGGTTGTGTGAAGGCGCTGCGGCGAATCCTCGGCGATCGCGTCGACGCTCCCGCCTTCGCTCGTGTCGGCGAACTGTTGACCAAGGCGGCCATCAGTGCCCCGGTCGAGGGTCGACCGATGTATGCGGCGCTGCGCGCGATTCCGATCCCCGACGACGTGGTGGCCCGGGTCTTCCATGCGGCCTCGTTGCTGCGCGAGCATCGCGGCGACGGGCACATCGCAGCCCTGATGGCCGAGGGTGTCGGCGGCCTGGAGGCGCATGTGCTGTTGGCCCTCGACATGGACATGCCGGCGGACACGTTCGGACGCCTCCACCACCTCCCGCCGGCCCAGCTCGCCAAGGTGATCGACGGGATGCGCGATCGGAGCCTGATCGGGAACGACGGTTGGCTGAGCGAGCAGGGTCGCGCCGTCAAACAACGCGTCGAGTCGCTCACCGACCGCCTCGCGGCGAAGCCCTATGAAAGCCTGCAGCCCGACGAACTCGATGAACTGATCGTCGCGCTCGATCCGATCGCCACATTGCTCCTCGCCGCCCAACAGTGGAGCTGATGCCGCCGGCGCGTTCCACGCGTGGGCTCAGTGGCGTCGGGGTTCGACCGGGTAGGGGCAGTGGCGGCAGCCGTTGCCGCAGCAGGAGCCGCGGGCGAGCAACGCGGGCGCGGTCATGACGTTGTATCCCGTCGACGGGTCGATGTAGGTGTCGTCCCCGCGGGCAACGGCTGCGTCGTGGGCTGCATTCACCTACGCGATGACGACGACGACGTCGCCGGCACCGACGGTCGCGCCGGCGGCAACCTTGATCTCTGTGACCGTGCCGCTCCGTTCGGCCGCGATCTGGTTCTCCATCTTCATCGCCTCGAGCACGACGACGGCCTGACCGGCCTCGACGGCCTGGCCGACCTCGACCAGGATCTTGACGATCGTGCCCTGCATCGGCGCGGTGACGCTGCCGCTGCCACCACCGGCGGTGGCACCGGACGCTGCGGCCCGCGCCGGCTTCTTGGCTGCCGGTTTGGCTCCCGCAGCGGCAACGACGGCCGTGGCCTCGGGCACCCACATCTTGACGTCGAAGCGCTTGCCGTTGACCTCGACCGTCGTGTTGCGCTGCACCAGCGGGCCGGAGTCGTCGCCCTCGGCGGGCTGGGGCGGCTTCGGTGCTTCGATGCCGCTCAGGTCGAGCACTTCCTCGACCCATTTCGTGCTGTGCTTCATCGTGACGAAGTCGGGGTGGCGCAGAATCGCGAGGTCGGCCGGAATCGTGGTCGCGACGCCTTCGACGACCATCTCCTCCAGCGCCCGGATCGTGCGTGCGATCGCAGTCGCGCGGTCCTTGCCCCACACGATCAGCTTGCCGATGAGGTTGTCGTAGTACTGGCTGATCTCGTCGCCGGCCTCGTAGCCACCGTCGAACCGCACGCCGAAACCGTCGGGTGTCGTGAGCTTGGTGATCGCGCCCGGGCTCGGCAAGAACTTGCCGCCGGCCGGGTTCTCGGCGTTGATGCGGATCTCGATCGCATGCCCGCTGCGCGACGCAGCAACCTGCTCTTGGGTCATCGGCAGCGGCTCGCCACTGGCGACACGCAGCTGCCACTCGACGAGGTCGATGCCGGTGATCTCCTCGCTGACCGGGTGCTCGACCTGGAGACGCGTGTTCATCTCGAGGAAGAAGAAATCGCCGTCCTGGTAGATGAATTCGACCGTGCCGGCGTTGAAGTAGCCAACCGCTTTGGCGACCTTGATCGCGGCCAGACCCATTGCCTCTTCGACACCGTCAGGCAGTGCGGTGGCAGGAGCTTCTTCGACCAGCTTCTGGTGACGGCGCTGGGCCGAGCAGTCGCGGGTGCTGATCCACACGACGTCGCCCTGCTGGTCGCCGACGAGTTGCACCTCGATGTGGCGCGGCCAGGTCAGGTAGCGCTCGACGTAGACCTCGTCGCGCCCGAAGTAGGCCTTGGCCTCGCGCTGCGCGCTCGCCATTGCGTCGGCGACATCGGCCTCGCTCTGGACGACCTTCATTCCCCGGCCGCCGCCGCCGAACGCGGCCTTGATCGCGACCGGCCAACCGTTCTGGCGTCCGAACGCGGCGATGTCCTCGGCACTCGTCGCGAACTCGGTGGTGCCCGGCACGATCGGAGCGCCGCCTTCGAGCGCGGCCTTGCGGCTGCTGACCTTGTCGCCCATCACGTCCACGGCGGACGCCGGAGGACCGATGAATGCGACACCCATGCCGGTGATGGCGCGGATGAAGTCGGCGTTCTCGCTGAAGAACCCGTAGCCGGGGTGCACGCCGTCGGCACCGCTGAGGCGGATCGCATTGAGGATCGCGTCGGTGTTGAGGTAGCTCTCGGCCGCGGTCTGACCGCCCAGCGCATATGCCTCGTCGGCGAGCCGCACGTGCAGCGCGTTGCGGTCGAGCTCGGAGTACACGGCCACAGTCGCGATCCCGAGCTCACGCGCGGCGCGGATGACTCGGACGGCGATCTCTCCGCGGTTGGCGATCAGGATCTTGTTCAGCACCTCGCCATGATGGCCTGTGACGTGGGCACATTGCCAACCCTCGGCCCCGCGCACCGGTGTGTCTAACCTTCGGCGATGACCCCGGACTCGACTGATCTCCAGTGGCCGCCGGGGTGGACGGTGGACTGGGTCGCCGAGACCGGTTCGACCAACGACGACCTGCTCGCCGCAGGTCGTGCCGGCGCTGCCGACCGCACAGTGCGCGCCGCAGACCACCAGGTCGCTGGTCGCGGCCGCCTGGACCGGCGGTGGGACGCGCCGCCGGGAGAAAACCTGTTGGTCAGTCTCCTGCTGCGCAACGTGCCCGAGCACCCGCATCACGTGACGCAACGGGTCGCGCTCGCCGCCGTCGAGGCTTGCCGTGATCTCGCCGGTGTCGACGCAGTGCTGAAGTGGCCGAACGACGTCTTGCTCGGCGACGGTCGCAAGCTGGCCGGCGTCCTGGCCCAGCTTGGATCAGACGGTGGCGAGCCGTTCGTCGTGGTCGGCATCGGTCTCAACGTCGCGTGGGCGCCGGAGGGTGCCGGGTCGCTCGCCGGCGCGATCACGCCTCGTGAACTGCTGCGCGGGCTCCTGCTCGCATTCGACGTGCTCCCCGCCGACATCGGACCGACGTATCGGTGCCGGCTCGCCACCATCGGCCAGCACGTCCGCGTCGAGCTGCCCGGCGACGCGATCGTCGTCGGTCGAGCGGTCGACGTCGAAGCCGACGGGCGGCTGGTCGTGCTCGACGACTGCGCCATCACGCATCGCATCGACGCCGGCGACGTGGTGCACCTCCGACCCGTGTGACGGTCGCGGCGCACCGGGCGGCACTACCGTGGTCCGGCGTGCAGATCGCACCTTCCGCCCTCGAGCCGTCGCCAGCCAATTGGCACGTCGGCCCACCGAACGACCCGTCGGGTTCGTTCGACGCGCCCGGTCCACCGCGGCGCAGGCCCCGTCGGTTGGGAACACTGCTCGTGACGATGCTGGTGGTCGCCGGGGCCAGCGCCGCCGGGGTGCTCGTTGCGGCGAACCGTCGCGTCGGCGAGATCCAGCGCATCGACGGGCTGGAATCGGTGCTCAGCCCGTCCAACCCGAACGTCGAGAACTTCCTGCTCGTCGGCTCGGACAGTCGCGAAGGGGCCGACCCGTCGGACCCCGACTTCGGTGGCATCGGCGGCGTCGACACGGTGTCGGGCAACCGCAGCGACACGATCATGATCCTGCGCCGCGACAAGACCGGCGGCCCGATCTCGGTGCTGTCCCTGCCGCGCGACCTGTGGCTGGACATCCCCGGCCGCAGCAACCCGAATCGCATCAACGCGGCGTACCAGGACGGCCGCGACGTCTTGATCCGAACGGTGACCGAGACGTTGCAAATCCCGATCCAGCACTACATCGAGGTCGACTTCCAGGGGTTCAAGACCCTCGTCGATTCGCTCGGTGGCGTGCAGGTCTGCTTCGACGCTCCGGCTCACGACGAGCACACCGGCTTCTACGTCGCCGAGCCGGGGTGCCACATCCTCGACGGAGTCCAGGGTCTGGCGTACGCCCGCAGCCGCTACTACGAGACATACGTCGACGGGGAATGGAAGCCCGATCCGCGGTCCGACCTCGGTCGTATCGAGCGTCAGCAGCAGTTCATCAACATCGCCCTGCAGGCGGCCATCGCCACGGTGAAGTCCAACCCGTTGAAGGCCGGCGACGTCTTGGCGTCGTCGACGAAAGCGCTGCGCATCGACGACGGGCTCGACGTGCTCGAGGCCGCGGCAGCGATGCGCGATGCCGTCGGGACCGGCTTGCAGACCTACTCGCCCCCGGTCACCGGCAAGACGATCAATGGGAACGCAGTGTTGCTGCCGGGTGACGGCTTCTTGAACTACATCCAATACTTCAGCGGTCAGAGCAACACACCGCCTGTTCCGGCCTGAGCGCTCCGGTACCCTGTCGATTCGTCATGAAAGCCCTGATCCTCGCCGGCGGTGCCGGCACCCGGCTGCGGCCGATCACCCACACGAGTGCCAAGCAACTCGTCCCGGTGGCCAACAAGCCGATCCTGTTCTACGGCATCGAGGCCATGGCCGCCGCCGGAATCCGCGAAATCGGCGTGATCGTTGGTGACACCCGGGCCGAGGTGATGGCCGCGCTCGGCGACGGCAGTCAGTTCGGAGTCTCGGTCACGTTCATCCCCCAGGACGCGCCGCTCGGCCTGGCCCACTGCGTGCTCATCGCCCAAGAGTTCCTCGGCGACGACGACTTCGTGATGTACCTCGGCGACAACTTGCTCGAGCAGGATCTCGCCGCGTTCGTCACGGCGTTCGAGTCAGCGCGCCAGGGTGCCGAGCCGCCAACCGCGCAGATCCTGCTCAAGCAGGTCCCCGATCCGCATCGCTTCGGCATCGCCGAACTGGACGCAAACGGCAACGTGGTCCACCTCGTCGAGAAGCCGGCCGATCCACCCAGCGATCTCGCGCTGGTCGGCGTGTACCTGTTCGACCGCACCATCCACACGGCCGTCGCTTCCATCGCGCCGTCGCCGCGCGGCGAGCTGGAGATCACGGATGCGATCCAGTGGCTGGTCGACCAGGGCTACCGAGTGCGTTGTGAGTTGCTCAGTGGCTGGTGGATCGACACCGGCAAGCTGACGCCGTTGCTGGAGGCGAATCGCCTGCTGCTGGAGAAGATCGAGACTCGCCTCGATGGTGACATCGACGCCGAGTCGGTCATCGACGGTCGTGTCATCGTCGAAGCCGGGGCCGTGATCCGCAACTCCAACATCCGCGGCCCGGTGGCCATCGCAGCCGGTGCCCGCATCTCGGACAGCTTCATCGGTCCGTTCAGTGCGATCGGCGAGGACTGCGAAGTTCGCAACAGCGAGATCGAGCACTCGGTGATCATGGCCCGCAGCACCATCACCGACATCCCGCGCCTGGAGGACAGCCTGATCGGGCGCGAGACCGTCGTCGCCCGCACGCAGAAGCGGCCGCGAGCCGCACGGCTGATGATCGGTGACCACTGCCAGATCGACGTCGAGTAGAGATCCGGAGACAACACATGCCCAACGTGTACGAGAGCGACGCCATTGCCGGGGTTCACATCGTCGAGCCCAGCATCCACGGCGACCAGCGCGGCCTGTTCATCGAGACGTACCGGCGCGAGTGGTTCCCGAACGGT
Source organism: Actinomycetes bacterium (assembly GCA_031410915.1). GTDB lineage: Bacteria > Actinomycetota > Acidimicrobiia > Acidimicrobiales > Ilumatobacteraceae > WLMZ01. The sequence goes on along the minus strand of JANNZY010000049.1, from coordinate 12,405 downwards.
CGCGAGATGATCCAGGGCAATCGCGCCAACCGCCAGCGCGGTGCCATCGTCGGTCTCCACTACCACCTCCACCAGGCCGACTACTGGTACGTACCGTTCGGAACGGCACGGGTCGTGCTGCACGATCTCCGCGACGGCGGACCCACCGACGGCAAGACGCTGTGCCTCGACCTCAGCGGTGACAACCACATGGGTGTCTTCATCCCGCCAGGAGTCGCCCACGGCTTCGCCGCGCTGACCGACATGGTCATCACCTATCTCGTCGACGGCTACTACAACCCACAGGACGAGCTCGGTGTGATGTGGAGCGATCCAGCCGTCGGTGCCGACTGGGGGGTCACCGATCCGATCCTGTCCGAGCGCGATCAGACCAACCCGTTGCGCGCTGACCTGCCTACCGGCCGCCGGCCGTACTGGAAGATGCGCACGTGAAGCAGTTCGTGACCGGCGCGGCCGGGTTCATCGGATCCAACTACATCCGTCACATCCTGGCCACCACCGACGACACCGTGACGGTGTACGACGCGCTCACCTACGCCGGCAACCTGGCCAGCATCCGCGACGTCATCGACGACCGGCGTTGCCACTTCGTGCAGGGCGACATCTGCGACCAAGACGACGTCCTCGACGCGATGCGCGGCCACGACGCCGTGGTCCACTTCGCCGCCGAGACCCACGTCGATCGATCGATCAAGGACGGCTACTCGTTCGTGCGCACGAACTGCTTCGGCACGAACGTGCTGTGCGACGTCGCCCGCCAAGTCGGCGTCGAACGGTTCCTGCACATCTCCACCGACGAGGTCTACGGGTCCATCGAGGACGGCTCGTTCAGTGAGACCGATGCGCTCGGCCCGCGCTCGCCGTACTCGGCCGCGAAGGCCGGCAGCGACCTGATCGCGCTGAGCTACTTCACGACGCACGGCCTGCCGGTGTTGGTGACGCGGTGCAGCAACAACTTCGGGCCGTACCAGTTCCCGGAGAAGGTCATCCCGCTGTTCACCACGAACCTGCTCGACGGCAAGCCGGTGCCGCTCTATGGCGACGGCGGCAACGTGCGCGACTGGATCCACGTCCACGACCACAACACCGCTGCCGAGCTCGTCCTGCGCAAAGGGACCGTCGGCGAGATCTACAACATCGGTGCCGGCAACGAGATCACGAACAAGGAGCTGACGTACCGGTTGCTCGAGTTGACCGGTCGCGACGAGAGCTTCATCACGCCCGTCGCCGATCGCCTCGGTCACGATCGTCGCTACTCGATCACCCACGACAAGGTGTCGGCGCTCGGCTGGACGACGCAGCACGACCTCGACGACGCGCTGGCCGCGACGGTGCAGTGGTACGCCGACAACCGCGACTGGTGGGAACCGCTGAAGGCCAAGGCGGCGTTCTGATGCGTGTGCTGGTCACCGGTGCTGGTGGCCAGCTCGGACGCGACACCGTGATCGCGTGCGAGCGGTCGGGCGACGACGTGTTCGCGTTCGACCACGCCGGCCTCGACGTCACCGATCGCGACTCTGTGCTCGGCGCAGTCACCACGGTGCGACCCGACGCGGTGGTGCACTGCGGCGCGTGGACGGCGGTCGACGCCTGCGAGACAGACCCGGACCGTGCCTACCGCGCGAACGCTCTGGCCGTGCGCTGGGTCGCAGAGGCCTGCGATCGCGTCGACGCGCACCTCGTGCACGTCAGCACCGACTACGTCTTCGACGGCGACAAGCCGTCGCCGTATCACGAGTGGGACGCGACCAACCCACGATCCGTGTACGGCGCATCGAAGCTGGCCGGTGAAACCGAATCGCTCGCGCTCGGCCCGCGTGCAGCGGTCGTTCGCACCAGCTGGGTCTGCGGCGAGTACGGCAACAACATGGTCACCACCATCATGCGTCTCGCCGGCGAGCGCGACGAGTTGGCCTTCGTGGCCGATCAGGTCGGGCATCCCTCACTGTGCGCCGACCTCGCGCCGATGCTGCGGCGGATCGCGCTGGACCGTCGTTCCGGCGTGCACCACGTCACCAACCAGGGCGCGGTGAGCTGGTTCGAGTTCGCTCAGGCAGTCGTCGTCGCAATGGGCAAGCCGGCCGACATGGTGCGCCCGATCGCCACTGCCGACCTGCAGCCGCCACGGCCCGCTCGCCGGCCGGCGAACAGCGTGCTCGACAACGCGGTGCTCCGCGCCGCCGGCCTGCCGTTGCTGCCCGACTTCCGCGAGTCCGTGACCGAGCTCGTTCACCGGCTCAGCTGACGCGTCGCTGATCGTCAGGTCGGATCGCGCTCGGCCTCGGCGCGGTTGGCGAGGTACCAGTCGATCGTGCGCCGCAGGCCGTCCTCGAAGCCGATCCGGGCCCGCCAGCCGAGCAACTCCTCGGCCCGATGCACGTCGACACGCCGGCGTGGCTGGCCATCGGGTTTCGTCGGATCCCACACCAGCTCTCCCTCGAATCCGACCAGCCGGGCGATCGTCTCGACGGTCTCGCGGATGGTGACCTCGCGATCGTTGCCAATGTTGATCGGGTCGGTGCCGACGTGGTGCTCGGCGGCGAGCACGATGGCCTCTGCCGCTTCCTCGACGAACAGGTACTCGCGACTGGCGCGACCCGTGCCCCACACGCCGACCTTGTCGCGGCCCGCCTCGGTGGCGTCGACACAGTTCTTGATCAGTGCCGGGATGACGTGTGAGACCTTCGGGTGGAACTTGTCACCGGGGCCGTACAGGTTCGTGGGGATCAGGTAGGCGAACTGCTGGCCGTACTGCGCCGCGTTGACCTGAGCATGGATCAGGTGGGCCTTCTTGGCGATGCCGTACGGGGCGTTGGTCTCCTCCGGATAACCGTCCCACAGGGAGGCCTCGAGGAACGGCACCGGTGTGAACTTCGGGTACGAGCACACCGTGCCGACGAGGGTGGTCTTCTCCACGGTGCCCGAGATGCGGGCCGCTTCGATCACGTGGGTGCCCATCAGCAAGTTGTCGAGGTACAGCGGCGCCGGCTGGGCCTGGTTGTACCCGATGCCGCCAACTCGGGCGGCGAGGTGGATCACGTGCTGCGGACCGGTGTCGGCGAGGAGTCGGTCTGCCGCGCCGGGACTGGTGAGGTCGTAGTCAGCGCTGCGCGGCACGATGACGGTGGCACCACGCTCGCGCAGCAGGCGGACCACCACCCGGCCGAGGAAGCCCGATCCTCCGGTGACGACGGCGGTCTTTCCGGCCCAGCTGGTGGTCATGGATGTCGATGTTACGGGTCGAGCAGGCATGATGGAGGTCGTGCGTGTCGCTTACACGATCGAACAGTGCTGGCACGACGTGCCCGGCGGCACCGGCGTTGCGGCGTTGCGCACCGCCGATGCGATCGAGGCGATTCCCGGTGTCGAGCTGATCGGCGTTGCCGGTCGGCACCGCCGGTTGCCGGCCGAGGACTGGCGTCCGGCCATCCCCTGGCGGGCGCTCCCGCTGCGCTCGCCGTGGTTGTACGAGAGCTGGCTGCACCTGTCCTGGCCCCGCCCGGAATCGGTCACCGGTCCGGTCGACCTCGTCCACTCGACCACGTTGATCCCGTGCCCGACGAAGCTGCCGCTCGTCGTGACGCTGCACGACCTGGCCTTTCTCCACCGCCCGGAGCAGTTCACGCGGCACGGGGTGCGAGTGTTCAACCGCAGCCTGGAGATCATCAAGCGCCGCGCCGACCTGGTGCTGTGCTCGTCACAGACAACGCTCGACGACTGCATCGCGGCCGGCATCAGCCTGGAGCGGCTGCGGCACGTACCACTCGGTGTCGACTACGAACACGCCACCCCGGACGCTGTCGCGCGGGCTCGTACCCGCTACCGGCTGCCCGAGCGCTATCTGTTGTTCGTCGGCACGGTCGAGCCGCGTAAGAACCTGCGCCGGCTGACCGAAGCGATCGAGATGCTCGACGAGCCGCTGCCGCTGGTGGTCGCCGGGACCGACGGCTGGGGCGACGTCGCCGCCGAGATCACCGGCGACGTTCGCTTCCTGGGGTTCGTGCCCAGCGACGACCTGTGGCCGCTGTACGCCGGTGCCCATGTCTTCTGCTACCCGAGTGTGCACGAGGGTTACGGCCTCCCCGTGCTGGAAGCGATGGCGCAGGGCACCCCGGTCGTCACCAGCTCCGACACGGCCACGGAAGAAGCTGCGGACGGTGCTGCGGTGCTCGTCGACCCGAACGACACGATGGACATCGCCCGCGGCATCACCGAGGCGGCGTCGCGTCGGGCCGAACTGGCCACGAAGGGCCGCCATCGCGTCGCGCAGGCCACCTGGCACACCACCGCGGAGCTGACCGTCGCCGCGTACCGAGAGCTCGTGTAGGTTCACTGCGGTGGCCGGTTCGCCGATCGACATCGCTGTCAACCTGCTCTGGTGTCGGCCGGGCAAGGTCGGCGGCAGCGAGGACTACCTCGTCCGCCAGCTGCTCGGCCTGGCCGAGATCGAATCCGTGATCGTGCCCACGTTGTACGTGCTGCCCGGCTTCGCGGCCGCGCACCCCGACCTCGCGAGTGTCTTCCGGCTGGTCGAGGCGCCGATCTCGGGGCGCAACCGGCTCCGCCGCATCCGCACGGAGCGGCGGTGGTTGGCGCGCCAGACCAAGGGCACCCGCCTCGTGCACCACGGCGGCGGCACGTTGCCGACGCGCGGCGGTCGGCCCACCGTGTTGACGATCCACGATCTGCAGTACCTGCGCTATCCGCAGTACTTCGGGCGATTCAAGCTCGGCTACCTGCGCCGCGTGATGCCGCGTTCGGCCCGCAATGCCGACATCGTCGCCGTCCCGAGCCACTTCGTGCGCGAGTCGGTGATGGACGCATTCGGCATCGACGCCGATCGCATCGTCGTCGTGCCGCACGGGCTGGAACCAACGATCGGGGCGGCGGCCACCGACGAGGTCACGTTGCGCGAGCGGTATCAGCTCGGTTCCGGCCCGGTCGTCGTGTTCCCGGCGATCACCCACCCGCACAAGGGCCACGTCTTCTTGCTGCGTGTCCTCGCCGAGCACTGGACCGATCCCGACCTGCGGCTGGTGCTGATCGGCGATCAGGGCGCGGCCGAAGCGACCGTGCAGCGCGCGATCACCGAGCTCGGGGTCGCCGACCGCGTGGTGCGCGCCGGCCGGGTGTCGCAAGCCGATCGCGACGGGTTGCTGCGCATGGCGACGGCGATGGCGTTCCCGAGCGAGTACGAGGGCTTCGGCGCACCGATCATCGAGGCGATGGCGCTCGGGACACCGGTGATCTGCAGCGACCGCACGAGCCTGCCCGAAGTGGCCGGTGACGCGGCTATCATCCGGCCGCTGGAGACCGGCGAGTGGGCCGATGTGATCGACCAGGCCGTGGCTCGACGCGACTCCCTCGTTCGCGCCGGTCGGGCCCGAGCCGGACAGTTCACGGCCGTGCGCTCGGCGGAGGCGGTGCTCGAGGCGTACGGCCTGGCACTGGCGTGAGGCTCGCCGTCCTCTGCCCGCACTTCGCGCCGGACACAGCGCCCACCGGCGCGGTCATGACGCGCATCGTGGAGGAGCTGGGGGCGCGTGGCCACGAGGTCCACGTGGTGACGGCGCTGCCCTGGTATCGCGAGCACCGGATCGAGACCGAATGGCAGGGACGGTGGATTCGTCGCGAGGACACGCCGTGGGGCTCGATCACACGTGTGCACCCGTTTCCCGGCGGTGACAAGTCGAAGCTGTTCAGGCGCGCGCTCGGCTTCGCCGGCTTCAGCGCGCTGGCGTTGTCCGAAGGTGTGCGCGGCGGCCGCGTCGATGCGGTCCTGGCCATGTCCCCGCCATTGACCAACGGTGTCATCGGCTGGCTGATGTCTCGCGTCCGGCGCGCACCGCTGGTGTTCAACATCCAGGACGTCTTCCCCGACGCTGCGGTCGAGACCGGCGCGATCACGAACCAACGCATCATCGCCGTGGCCCGCTGGTTGGAGCGGTTCAGCTACGACTGCAGCGCCGCGGTGACCGTGCTCAGCGACGACCTGGGCGCCAACGTCAAGGCCAAGATGCGCCGCCCGCAACGTGTGCACGTCATCCCCAACTTCGTCCTGACCGACGAGATCCGGCCGCTCGATCGCCAGACCCGGTACCGCACCGAGCTCGGCATCGGTGACGAACCGGTGGTGCTTTACGCCGGCAACGTCGGGTTCTCCCAGTCACTCGACCTGGTCCTGCACGCAGCCGCCGAGCTGGCCCACGTCACATTCGTGATCAACGGCGACGGCGCAGCGCGTGCGACGTTGCAGGCCCAGGCCCAGGCGGCCGAACTGGCGAACGTACGCTTCGTCGGTTACCAGCCGTTCGGCCGGCTGCCCGAGGTGTTGGCCACGGGCGATCTCCATCTCGTGCCGCTGCGGGCCGGTCTCGGTCGGGTCAGCGTGCCGTCGAAGACGTACTCGATCCTGGCCGCGGCCCGCCCGGTTCTCGCCGCGATCGATGCCGGCACCGAGGTGCCGCGCATCCTGGACGCGTCCGGGGCCGGGGTCGCCGTGGCCCCCGACGATCCGGCTGCGTTCGTCGCCGCGCTGCGGGACCTGCTCGCCGATCCGGCGCGGCTGGCAGACATGGGCCGGCGCGGACGGTCCTGGGTCGAGCGGGCTGCGTCGCCCGCGGCAGTGGGGCTCGCCTACGAACAGCTGTTCAGCGAGGTGTCCGCGCGCCGCCGGTGGTGACCGCGGAACACGAGGAAGGAACCTGTAGCCTCGCATACTCGTGGCTTCCTCATCGTCTGCCAGCAAAGTCGCCAAGCTCGCGCAAAAGGGCAAGGGCAAGAAGGTGCGCTTTCAGGGCGGCACCGTCTTCCCGGTGGTCATCGCTGCCGTCGTCCTCGTCTTCGGGGCGCTCATCGTGTACGCCCGCGAGTCTCGCCCCGGCCCGGGCGAGGGCGAGCCGACGTCCAACCAGCACTGGCACGGCGCGCTCGGCATGTACGTGTGCGACGAAGGCGGCCTGCAGGAACTGCCCAAGCTGTCCGGCAACCTCGAAGAGCAAGACGCCACCGGTCAGTACGTCAGCAAGGAATACGTCCGCACGGGCATCCACTCCCACGACGACGGCGTCATGCACTGGCACCCCACCAGCAGCGGTCGGGCCACAGGCACCAACGCCAAGCTCGGGGTGTTCCTGGACAACTACGGCATCTCGCTCACCGACAAGAAGTTGTCGCTCCCGCCCGATCAGTCGACCAAGAGCGCTGACGGCGACGTCTACGAAGAGGGCAAATCGAAGTGCGTCATCGACGGCAAGGATCAGAAGGCGTCGCTCAAGCTGTGGGTGTGGGACAGCTACTCGAAAGTCGGTGAAGCCCCCTCGGTGTACACCGCGAACATGGACGACGTGCGCATCAGGAACGACGGCATGGTCTTCCAGATCGCGTTCGTTCCCGACGACGTGGACCCGATCGCACCGAGCTGGAGCGCCGACCTGCCCACACTCGGCGCGGCCGATGGCGGCCAGACGCTACCCACCGACGACGGCACGCAGAGCACCGACACCGTTGCCGGCTCGGCACCCACCAGTGACTCGACGGCCACGGGCGACTCCACCGTGACCACCGACTCGGTCACCACCGACTCGACCGTCAGCACCGACTCCGTCGCCACCACACCGTCGTCCGCGGCGTCGACGGCCACCACCGGCGGCTGATGCGCGCGGTCGTCCTCGTCGGCGGGTTCGGCACTCGCCTGCGGCCGCTGACCAACAGCGTGCCGAAGCCGATGCTCCCGGTCGGCCACGTGCCGATCATCGAGCGCCTGATCGGCAACCTCGCCCGGAGCGGGGTGACCGAGGTCGTCCTCGCGCTCGGTTTCAAGCCGGAGCCGTTCGTGGCCGCCTTCCCCGATGGCACCTGCGCCGGTGTGTCCCTCGTCTACGCGGTCGAGCCGGAGCCACTCGACACAGCCGGTGCGATTGGCTTCGCCGCACGCTTCGCCGGCATCGACGACACGTTCGTCGTCGTCAACGGCGACATCCTGACCGACCTCGACGTCTCGCAGCTGGTCGCGTTCCACCGCGAGCACGACGCCGAGGCCACGATCCACCTGACGCCGGTCGAGGATCCGTCCGCGTTCGGCGTGGTGGATCGCGACGAACACGGTCGTGTGCGCCGATTCATCGAGAAGCCGCCGCCCGGCACCGCGCCCAGCAACCTGATCAACGCCGGCACGTACGTCTTCGAGCCGTCCGTCGTCGACCGCATCGCGCAGGGTCGCAAGGTCTCCGTCGAGCGCGAGATCTTCCCGCTGATCGCCGAGGTCGACCGCTTGTGGGCGATGCCGACCGACGACTACTGGATCGACACCGGCCGGCCCGACCTGTACCTGCAGGCCAACCTCGACGTCGTGTCCGAGCGGCGCGCGGCGCACAACCGCGCGATCGGTGTCGATCCCGCGGCCATCGTCGGTGCGGATGTCGAGATCCACGAATCGGTCGTCGACGCCGCGGCCGTGATCGACGACGGAGCGTTTGTCGCGCATTCGGTGATCCTCGCCGGCGCGCGCATCGGGGCTGGGGCCACCGTCAGCCATAGTGTCGTCATGGGCTCGGTCGGTGCCGGGGCCCAGGTGTCGAACTGCGTGATCGGTGCCGACGGGGTCGTCGCCGGTGGCGAAGCCCGCGCCGACGAGCGCATCCCGCCGCCTGTTGCGTAACAGGGCGAAGCACGCGGCATCTGGCAGCATGGCCGCATGAACCCGATGGTCGTTGGCGGTGCCGGATTCATCGGTTCACACGTCGTCGACCGCCTGCTCGCCGAAGGCCATGTCACCGAAGTCGTCGACGACTTGTCGTCGGGCACGCTGGCCAACCTCGCCGACGCGCGATCCGCCGGCGGCTCGCTCAAGATCCACACCATCGACGTGCGCTCGCCCGAGTTCCGCTCGCTGGTCGGGATGCGCCATCCCGACGTCATCTACCACCTCGCGCTGCTGACACCGGCGCATGCGGAACACGATGCCGATGGTGGCGCCGTCCCCAATCTCCTCGCCGTGCTCGAGGCCGCGCGGGCCCATGGAGTCGCCAAGGTGGTCGTCGCGCTGCCCGCCGGCCTGCTCTACGGCGAGGTGCCGAGCCGCGAGCTGCCCGTCAAGGAGAGTCGCGCGTTCGAACCGCTCGGCGTGCGCGGCGTGCTCGCCCGCGCGGTGACCGACCTGCTCGCGGTGTACCGCGACGAACACTCCATCGAATACACCGCACTCGCGCTGGCCTCGGTGTACGGGCCCCGTCAGCGCGCGATGGACGGAGTGGTCGCCGGCTTCGCGGCCGCGGCTGCGGGCAACCGGCCGTTGATCGTGCATGGCGATGGGCGTCAGACGCGTGACCTGATCTTCGTCGACGACGCAGTGGATGCTCTCGTGCGCGCGGGTCAGCGCGGCGGCGGGCTGCTGATCAACGTCGGGACCGGTGTGCAGACCTCGGTCCGCGAACTGGCCCAGCTGGTCGACCCCGGCGCTGACGTGGTTGCTGCGCCGCGACGTCCTGGCGACATCACGCGCATCGCGGTGTCGCCGACGCGTGCCCGGATCCACTTGCAGTGGTCACCGTGGACATCGGTCGCGGCCGGTGTCGGTGCCACCGTGACGGCTGCGGCCGGCCGTCACTGAACGGCTCCTCGGTCAGCGGGCCACGCCGGCGGCTTGGAGCGTCGCGCGGGCGAGCGCGGCGGCGATCGCAGGTGAGCTCATCACCGATTCGACGACGATCGCGCGCATGCCCTCGTCCTCGACGGCCGGCGCGAGGTGGGCGTCGACCGGGTCGATCACGAGCGACGCCGCGATCGGCGCGTACAGGCGAGCCACACCGACGACGGAGGGCTCGTGCCCGAGTTCGAACAGCATCCGGTCCGCTGGTCCCTTCAGTGCCGCGCCGCCGACGATGGGCGAGACGGCGACGACGGAGTCGCGGCGCGAGCCGAGCAACTGATCCACGTCGGCGAGGGCGCGCAGCGGCCCGATCGACACGAGCGGGTTCGACGGTGCGATCACCACGGCGTCGGCATCGACGATCGCCGCCCGGGCGCCGGCAGCGAGGACCGCACGGTCCGCTCCGGCGAAGCGCACCGCGCTCACCGCAACGCTGTGATGGCGTTGGACGAAGTACTCCTGGAAGGTGACCTCCAGCTCGACATCTGACGTCTCGTCGTCGCGCACCGTCACCATCGTCTCGACCCGGTCGTCGGTCATCGGCAGGAGACGAAGTGCGAGTCCGAACGCACGGGCGATCTCATCGGTGATGTCGGTCAGCGACGCGCCCTCAGCCCGGCGCGCGGTGCGGTAGAAGTGCGTGGCCAGATCCTGGTCGCCGAGGTTGAACCACGTCGGCGCGGCGCTGGAGCCGCTGGGACGAACCGCGACGAAACGTTGCATCGCCTCCATCGCCCGCCACGTCTCGTCGCGTAGGCCCCAACCGCGATCGGGATCGATGGCTCCGGCCAACGTGTAGGTGATCGTGTCGATGTCGGGCGAGATGAACAACCCGTGCAGCACGGTGTCGTCGCCGGTGTTGACGACCGCCGTGACCTGGCTGGCATCGACCGCGGCGAGCAGGCCGAGCAGGAACCGTGCCGCGCCGACGCCGCCGGCAAGGACCGTGATCATGACTGCGCTTGCTGGATGACGTCGCGGTACAGATCGACGAGTTGCGCCGCCGTCGTGTCCCAGGAGAACACCCCCAGCCGTCGCCGTCCGGCCGCGATGAGCTGGTGGCGTAGCGCCGAGTCGGTGAGCGCCGCGTCCAGCGCCTCGGTCAATGCGGCCACGTCGTCGTGGTCGACGAGCAGCGCGGCGTCGCCGGCGACCTCCGGGATCGATCCGGCCCGCGACGCCACGACAGGAACGTCGTTCTGCATCGCCTCGAGCAACGGGAAGCCGAAACCCTCGTCCAGCGAGGGATAGGCGAGGACGGCCGCGTGGGAGAGCAGCCACGCCTTGGCCTGGTCGTCGATGCGCCCAGACATTGCCACTCGCGCGCGAGCGGCCGGCCGCAGCGCGTCGATGGCGTCGTTGACGGCGTCGCGGTCGTCGCTGTCCGCGCCGGCGAGCACGAGGCGCACGTCGGCATGGCGTGCGGCCAGTTCGTCGAACGCGGCGACCAGGCGGGGCAGGTTCTTGCGTCGCTCGAGTGTGCCGAGCGCGAGCACGTAGGGCGCGTCCGCGAGCTCGGCGATCGGGGCGGCCTGTTCGACAGGTGCTGTGCGAGCGGGCAGCGCGGCGAGGTGGATCACATGGATGCGTTCTGTGCCGAGCAGTTCGCCAACGGCGTCCGCAGTGGCCTGCGACGACGCATGGACGACCGCTCCGGCGTCCGTTGCCCGGCGCAAGACCCGGCCGGCCCGCGCGACGGCGGCATCGACGGAGTGATCGGCCGCTGCCTCGCGCAGGAACCAGCAGTCGTAGACGGACACAACCCGGGGGAGCCGGCTCGGGGGCACCACGTAGTTCGTGCCATGCACCAGGGCAGCGGGTCGCAGGAATCGGTCGAGGCGAGGGTATGCGCAGCGGGCCCAGGCTCGATGGGCGAGCGCGGCGGGAATCGGCAGCCGCCGCATGCCCGGTTCGAGTCGTCCCCGGAAGCTGCACGCGTACCGTGTCAGCGCAATGTCGTCGCGGCGGTCGAATGCACTCACGAGTTGGTCCACGGCGAGCCCGATGCCGGTCTTCGGACCGAGCAGCGGGCCGGCGTCGATGGCGACCTGTAGCGCGCCGAACTGGTCAGCGGCAGACGAGGCGGGACCGGGCACGAGCGGAGCGTACCGGCCAGGCGACGTGCCGAGAGCGGTCCACGAACTCTAGACTGCGCTGTCCCGCGCGCGACCGCCGGCGACGTCACCCGAAACTCAGGAAACATCATGCCCCGCGCCTTCATCACAGGAATCACCGGCCAGGACGGCCGCCACCTCGCCGAGTTGCTGCACAGCAAGGGCTACCAGGTGTTCGGCATGGTGACCGGCCAGAACAACCCGAAGGTCTTGCCGCTGCTCGAGGAGTTGCCGTTCATCGAGGTCGTCCCGGGCGATCTTGCCGATCTCCCCTCGCTGGTCAAGGCGCTGAGCCATGCTCAGCCGGACGAGGTCTACAACCTCGGTGCCATCTCGTTCGTCGCGATGAGCTTCAACCAGGCCGAGCTGACAGCGAACATCACCGGACTCGGCGTGCTGCGGATGCTGGAAGCGATCCGCATGTTCGGCGGCAATGACAACAATCCCATCCGCTTCTACCAGGCGTCGTCGTCGGAGATGTTCGGCAAGGTCCGCGAGACACCACAGTCCGAGCTGACGCCGTTCCACCCGCGCTCGCCGTATGGCTGCGCCAAGGTGTTCGGACAGGACATCGTCGTCAACTACCTCGAGATCTACTGGATGTTCGACTGCTCGGGCTTCCTGTTCTACCACGAGGGGCCG
>JANNZY010000048.1:0-13457 GCA_031410915.1 Actinomycetes bacterium | reverse complement strand
GGTGGCGGGGCGGGCATCGACGTCCACCGGCGGTACGTCACTCACTGACCGCACCTCGCCGGACACGAGATCCTCGCCGGCGAGATCCGATGCGACGGCGAGGATGCGCTCCATCTCGCCGGGCGAGATGGTGGTGTGGGTGGACCGCACCACCGTCGACAGCACCGAGACGCGACACACGATCACCGGGCCGAGCGTGGTGACCGGTTGCGGCAGGACCTGGTCCAGGAAGCACAGCACCGGTACGACGTTGCGGCCGAGTGCTTCGCTGAGCCGTTCGGCCTCGTACTGCACGTTCTCGAGCTTCTCGGTGATCGGGAAGCGGCCGTGCCACAGCATCTTCTTGCTGTAGAGGAGCTTCCCCGAGTACTTCTTTGCGTCCACGAGGTACAGGCCGCCGGGTCCGATGACGAGGTGGTCGCAGTAGGTGCCCGACGCATCGATCGGCAGGTCGCGGAGCAGGACGAAGTTGCGCGGCAGCTCGGCCAGCTTGCGGGCGACGGCGGGTTCGCGCTCGACCCCGATGACCCACGCATCGGCCTGGCGGGCGAGACGCTCGGCCTTGACCCGCAGGCGATCGGCCTTCTGCTGCGCGGTACCACCATGGCGACCCTCGGGCCTACCGCTCACGGGTGCACCCTCGCGTCATGAGGGCATGTCAGCTCGTCGTGGGTGCGCCCGTGAGCGCCACGCCCGCTCCTGCCGGTTCGCTCGCTTCGCTCGCTCACGATGCGCCCCACGCTTGCAGTACTTCGTCCGTCCTCGCAACACTCATGGCTCGCCAAGCGTACACATCGGTCCTCTCCATCAGCCTCGCCGAGGAGCGTGTTCACGCACCGCGCGAGGGCCGTGACGAGGCCGATACGCAGGCGATATGCGCTGCTGCCGCACATTGCGGCGGGCACGTCGGCAGAATGGTTGCCGAGCGGACACGTCGAAGCCTCCTGGAAGATCTCTGTCACCATGCACCCACACACGTCCCTGACGCGGCCCAACAGCCGCCGCCGCCTCGTCCGCACCAGCATCCTGCTCGCTTCTCTCGTCGGCGGCCTCGTCGCGTGCAGCAGCGATTCCAAGGGGGCCGCCGACACCACGGTGGTCGCCACCACGGACGCGCCGACCACCACCGCGAAGGCGAAGCCGAAGCCGAAGCCGACCACCACGACCGAGGACTCGACCACGACCACGTCGACCGAACCGGAGACAACCACCACCACGGCAGCTCCGGCCGAGACCACGACGACCCTGCCGCCGAAGCCGACCTATCCGCTCACCGGTGTCGAGAACCCGGATCCGGCCATCGCCGGCCGGCCGGCGCTCGTCGTCAAGATCGACAATGCACCCGGCGCTCGCCCGCAGACCGGATTCAACTCGGCCGACATCGTCTTCGAAGAGATCGTCAACGACAACCTGACCCGGTTCGCCTTGGTCTTCCAGAGCGGCAACGCCAATCCCGTCGGACCGATCCGCTCCGGCCGGCTGCAGGACGTGGATCTGTTCACCGCGCTCGACCACCCGCTGTTCTCGTGGAGCGGCGGCAACGGCACCGTGACCCGCGCCATCGACGGCAGCGAGCTGCACAACGTCGGGCCGAGCCACGCCAAGGTGTACTACCGCAGCAATGGTCGCAAGGCACCGCACAACCTCTACTCCAACACCGACGCGCTGTTCGCGCTGACGCCGGTGTACAACCCTCCGGCCAAGCAGCAGTTCGCCTACCGCGAGCCCGACGCGCCCGCGGCCGGCACCCCGAGCCCCGGTGTCGCGGTCACGCTTGATTCGATCAACGTGCGTTGGGACTGGGACGCTTCAGCGGGTCTGTACAAGCGCACGATGGAGGGCAAGCCGCACATGGACACCGGCAGCGGCCAGGTCACGACGAACAACGTGATGATCCTGGAGATGCAGTACCGGCCGGGCATCTCCAACAGCCCCGACGCGCAGACCATCGGCGGTGGCACGGTCTGGGTGCTCACCGGAGGCAACGTCATCCACGGCACCTGGACGCGCGAGGACATCCACAACCCGTTCTCACTCGTCGCCGACGACGGCACCACGATCCAACTGCAGCCCGGCCGCACGTTCATCGAACTCCCCCGCCCCGGCAACACCCTGGTCCTGCCCCCCGCCTGATCCCGGTTCCGATTCAGTTCTGGGTGTGTCGGCGCGCCAGCGTGCGCCGAGGCAACACCCAGAACGTGGGACCAACCGGTTCAAATCGCTTCTGGGTGCGCCGGCACATCAGCATGCGTCGACACAGCACCCAGAACGATTGGGCTCGGGTTTCAGGCGGGGCTCGACCACACCGCGTACAGCGGATCACCGGGCGTCCCCGGCGGCGTGCACAGCGCGATCTGGGGCTCGGCCCATCCGCCGCTTCGACGGAAGTACTCGGCCACGATCGTGCAGCGCATCGCCTCGTCGTTGGCCAACCAGCCGTGGATCGCCTTCGTCGGGAAGCACCGGTTGGAGAACGTGCACACGAACAGCCCACCGGGCGCGAGCACGCGGGCCACTTCCCGGAAGACCTCGACCGGACGGACCAGGTAGTCGATCGAGACACAGCACGTGACCGAATCGAACCGGCCGTCCTCGAACGGCAGCGTCGGGTCGACGTTCAAGTCACGCACGACCGAGCTGTCCGCCATCGTGTTCGCGGTGAGCTCTGATTTGTTCATGCCGAGCGCGACCAGCTCGGTCGGCTTCGTCCGGAAGTGCGAAACCCACGACGACATGACGTCCAACACCCGCCCGGTCAGGCCGAGCCGCTCGTACAGCTGACCAACGGCGGCGATGGCGCGATCGTCGATGTGCGTGACGAAGCGGTCATCGGCGTAGAACACCGCGTCCGACGTTTCGTCGGTCCGACGAAAGAACCCTGCCGGGAACCCGTGGTCATCGCGCTCCCTCACGTGACCACATTACGAGTCAAGTGTCAGAGGGCACAGGTCTCGTTGTCGAGCGTCAGCAACATCGGGTCGTTGTACGAACGCGGAACGACGAACGATCTGACGTAGCCATTCTCGATGAAGCACGCGAGACGCGGCATCCCGTTCGCGATGGCGATCGGCGGGCCGAACTCGGCGATAGCGAATGCATCTCGACAGGCGTCCCACGCCGGCTGGAGCACCGCTGCGTCGAACGGGCCGGGGCTCAGGACGTCGTTGACGAGCGGATCCAGTCCGTTCGCACGCAGACACTCGACGAGCGACACCACCGCCGGGCTCGCGATGTGACAGCTGGCAAACTCCAGCAGCAGGCGATTCGGGTCGACGAGTTGGTTCAGGCTCTGGAAGATGTCCGCGTCGGCGAGACACTCGTCGATCGCGCGGAAGTTCGCCTTGTGCTCCGGTCGATCATCGGGCTGCGAGGACGCGAACTCGAAGAACAGGTCCTTGCACGCCTCCCACGCTGTCCGGAACACCTCGATCGGCAAGTCCAGCCGCGGCGACGGCTCCGCGCCGGGACTGATCGACGGCGGGAGCGTGACGCCGTTGTCGGCCGCGCAGGCTGCGAACTCTTCGTAGGTCGCCCGGGGCTCACCGAGGCCGGTGTACGACACGCTGGTCAGCTCGGTCCCGTCGCTCGAGACCAGGCGCAACGACCGCTCCACGAGATCGGTCGGTTGGAAGTCGCCGTCCGGAATCGGCTCGATCAGCAAGAAGCCGTCGACCAATCGGCCGCGAACGAACAGGAACGGTGCCGAGGACTCGTCCACCTCGATTGCGAAGTTCGTCGCATAGCCGGGCGGCAGCACGAATTGGTTGATGACGAACGCGTCGGTCATCAATTGACCGAAGCCATTCGGCTGATCGACGGCCGGCATGTCGGACTGGAAGAACACCGCCGTCACGCCGAGGTCACCGAGGTCGACGCACAGGTACTCGCCGCCGTCATCCTCTCGGACTTCGATCGGTGTGGCATCGAGCGTCGACCGCAGCAAGACCTCGCCACCGTCGCAATCCTCCGGTAACAGTTGCCCCTGCTCGTCGCGATCCGGGTCACTCGCAATCGGCACGAAGCCGGCGTTCGCGTCATTGCTGATCGGCGCGGTCTCGCTCGGATCCGGCTCGACCGAGATCGTCGGCCCCAGCGAACCCGGGGTCTCGCTGTCTCCGCTGTCGGTGCACCCGCCGAGGAGCGCAACGACTGCGAGGGTTGCGGCGACGGCGATCCGCAGCGACGAGCCTTCAACTCGGGATGATGTATACAAGACCGTCTCCTATCTGCGCACCTGCGAATCCGGCGCGGAACTGCGCGAGATCGAACGTCCACAGGACGTGGCCGTCCCCGCCATCGACGAGCCGAACGACGGTTCCATCAGTCAGGACTGCGACGCCGTCTCCTCCGTCCACGAACCAATCCGAGCCGACCGACCACCGTGATGTGCCGCTCGCACGATCGACGATCGCGGGCCCCTCAGACGGCTCCGCAGGCTCGCCGACCCTCGACACATACAGGTCCGTCGAGGACGTGCCGTACGAAACCGTTGAGGTGTCGAGACCGAACGAACGCGTGAAGCCGTTCGACGAGCGAACGTCGTACAGCACGCCGTCAGCGCCGTAGCGATTGGTGATCTGGAGGTCGCCGTCGATGCGCCACTGACCATCCTCGCGACGCAACTCGTTTCCGTTGAAAAGGTCGAGGAACACCGTTTCCTGCGAGGCGGCAACAGCGACGCGGTCGCTGCTGACCGTGATCGTGGCCTCCCCGGGGTTCAGAACTGGGGCGGCTTGAACCTCGTAGGACCACAGCTCGAGCATCGTGGTGGCGTTGATGGCCCGGAGCGTTACGCGGCCTGCGTCGGCGGGATGGGTACCGGGGGGCGCTTCGGTGTAGCCGATACCGCTCGCCTCGACGAGCACATCGCGGACCAGCGCGATTGGCCGACTGTCTTCTGCTGGATGCGACCAGTGCTGCACGCCGGTCTGCGGATTGACCGATTCGACCATCCCGACACCGACGGCACCGAATCTCACGACCGCTGCGTCGGAGACGAGGACCTGGTGGCTCGCTGCGTCGCCGGCGCACGTCCGCCACACCATCGAGCCGTCGTCACGGTCCAGCGCGATGACTACTGGTAGCCGCTCGTCACCGAACGGACCGCAGAGGAACGCCTCCGACGTCGCCGAAGTGTCATCGACGCTGCTTGGTGACGGAGTCGTGTCCGACAAAGCGGGACTCGTGCCCTGATCAGCGGCGGCCGACAGCGTTGCCGGCTCTGGCGCCGCAGTCGAGCACGCCGCACTCACAGCCAGCGTGAGCGCGGCGATCCATCGACAGGACATCTCAGTTCCACGACACGTAGATGGAGTCGTCGGCAACGACCACGTTCGACACGCGGGACGTGTCGCCCACCATTGCCGTCCAAGCCGTCGAGCCATCGGACGCGTTGAGCAGGCGCAGATCATCGGCGAACAGAGCGACGGGGCCGGCCTCCAGGCCGCCAACCGGAAGACCAGGCTGAGCCGTGGACCAAACAACCTCGCCGTTCGCTGCATCCAGCGCCGCGAGCGCTGACGCCTGCTCGACGTAGACGAGCGCTTCGTCACCGACGAGGCGCCCAGGGACCCAGCCGATGACCAGGAGCTGAGGCCCGAAATCGGTCGCGGCCGGTGCATCCCAGAGACCTACACCGGCTGTCGCATCGACGGCCTCGACCATTGCGGATTCGCCGGATTCGAACGTGAGTCCCACGAGTGACTCTCCCGCGCGCACGACCAGTCCAGAAATTGCATCGCTCTCCCACACGGTCTTTCCGGACGCAATGTCGATCGCAAGACTCGGCAACCATTCGCCGCCCGACAAACGTGGCAGCACGAGCAGGCCGTCGACGAGGGACGGAATGGAGCCGTGGGCTTCGTCGAACGACCACAGCTCGCGGCCGGTTCGACGATCGAGCCCGCGGTACAGGCGATGCGTCCCGGGAACGTCGGTGACACCGATGTCCGCCTCGGCGACGACGACGATGTCGGCGCCGTTCGCGATGACATACCCCACGTCGGGCTCGCGCCAGAGCTCGTCACCAGTGTGAGCGTCGTACCCCACAGCGAACACGGTCGATCCGTCGAAGATGTTGAGCACCACCACGCCGTCTCCGGCGAACACGCCCCGGGCATACAACGCATCGAGGTGAAAGGACTCGTTCAACGTAGGCACCGAGAGGCGGAACTGCTCGTCGCCGGTGACTGCGTCGAGAACGATCACGACCGCGTCACCGTATTGCGAAATCGAACCGAGGTACACGGACTGCTGGTCCGCGCCGAGCACCACGGAACTGTCGTCCTCGGTACCGCAGACGTTCCAGCGGTAGTGACCGGAGCTCGCCTCCAGCGCGACCACACCCGAGTACGTCGGGGGACACGCCGCAAGCGACCTGGTCGACTCGGGCGCGCTCGGCTGTACGACCCCCGACGACGATGTGGTCGATTGCGTCGGCGCTGTGGTCGGACCGGTTGAGGAGCTACCACTACAGCCGGCGAGCACCGTAACGGCGCAGATCACCAACGCTTGCCGTCTCATCACGCGCCTCCGTTGTCTGTCGCGGTCAAGGTTCCGGGAAGAGGTCCAATTGCGTTCAGAGACCCGAACGATCCACCACTGCTCGACCGAAGTTCCCAGATTCGTTGGACGTCCGCTGACGCCGGATCGACAGCGTCTTCGATGATCAGGACCCGTCGTCCGATCGGGTTCACGAAGACGACGGCTTCCGCGCCCGACTCATCGAACACGACGTCCATCAGAATGTTCTGCGGGATCGCGAACACGTAGAAGTAACCGCCGGTCTCGTCGATCGGGCCGGAGTCGATCACATGTGGCTCTGTCGCCACGCTGCTGTCGGAAGTCGTGCCGACGGCGAACTGTCGGCCGGCGTCGAGGCAGAAGCGGCCATCGCTGACGGCCGCCACCAGCACGAGGCCATCGCCGACGCGGCGCTCGCCGAGAGGTGTCGCTGTCGAGCACGTCACGGCGTCTGTCTGCGGGCCATTCTCGACTGCCGTCGTCACGACGTCGCTCCCGTCACCCGACGTCCGCACGATCACCGCGAGACCTGCGACGACGGCCGCCAGACTCGCCGCGATGAGCACCCACATCCCGCGACGTCCACGCGTTCGCGGCACTCTATCCCGCACTGGCACCAGGTCGACGACGATCGCCTCGTCGGAAGCCGATGGCGGCAGCGTCAACACCGATGGGTCGGCGATCAACAGGTCGTAGAGGTCCTCGAGACGATCGACCAATTCGGGACGCATTGGTTGCGCAGCGAGGTCGAACAGGATCCGTTCGTCACTCATCGCGCAGCTCCTCGATGACGTTGCGCAGGCGACGCCGCGCCCGGGCGACCAGCGATGTCGTTGCTTCGATGCTGCGGCCGAGCAGCGTCGCGACATCGGCCATCGGAAGTTGATCGACGGTGTGGAGCGCGAGTGCGAGCCGTTCCTGTTCCGGCAAGCAGCGCAGCAACCAGCGGGCCTGCTCGGCAGAGACGAGGTCGTAGTCGAACGACTTCGTCTCGAACTCCTCACCGACGCTGTGGCGCTGGGCGCGAAGACGCTCGCGCTGGCGCGACCGGACCTGATCGATGAGGCGGTTCCGAGCGGTGGTCATCACCCACCCGACTCCGATTGCGACGTCGGGGAAGGCCCGCCGTTGTCGGAACAGGGCGATGAAGGTGTCCTGCACGATGTCTTCGGTCAGCTGCACGTCACCTCCGGTCAGGCGGCTGATGTAGTGATGAACGTCGTCCGCGACCGAGCGGAAGAACTCGAGCGTTCCGTCACCGGGATCGACTCCCGACCGACCCTCCATGTCACAGGCTCGCACATCTCCAATGACGTCACGGACGGGGCAGATCTGTCGCGTCGATGGGGTCGTCGTGCGGGCGAACGACATTGTCGTCGGGTGCCAAGCCATGTTCGACAGGTACCGGCTCGCGGTGACGTCGTGGGTGTATCCGTCCCGACAAGGAGGCCCTATGCCCATCACCCATTCATCCCACTTCCGCCGCTCTGTGGCGGGCGCGCTGCTGAGTGCCACTGTGCTGTCCACTCTCATCTCTTCCGCTGCGGCAACTCCGTCTGCAGTCGCTCACGGCGACGACGTGCCAACGCTCATCGGCCGGGCCGTGCTGCCCGTCGAGACGTACGCGTCGGGCCCGCCGAGTGGAACTCTGCTCCCCCCGGGTGTGGTCAACGGCATCACGTTCCCGCTCCCATCCCAGCCAGTCGAGGGCTTCTCGGCGATCGTCGATGGCCGCCGCGCAGGCGAATACCTCGCGATGCCCGACAACGGGTACGGAGCGAAGTCCACATCGCGGGACTTCCTGATCCGGGCGTACTACATCGACCCGGACTTCAAGACGGCTCGCGGCGGCACTGGCGGAGTCTCGGTGAGCCTCGACGACTTCGTTCAGTTCAGCGATCCAAACCACCTGATCGGCTTTCACATCGTCAACGAGGCGACCGCCGATCGCCTACTGACCGGTGGCGACATCGATCCGGAGTCACTGCAACGCGGTCGCAACGGCGACCTGTGGGTCGGCGACGAGTTCGGGCCGTGGATCCTGCATTTCGACTCGACCGGTCGACTTCTCGATGCGCCGTACGCGACACCCTTCGGGCTGATGTCGCCGAACAACCCATTCCTCGTTGGGCCGGCGACGCAGCCGAACAGTCGCGGGTTCGAGGCAATGGCGATCTCGCCGAACAAGAAGTTCCTCTACGCGATTCTCGAAGGGGCCACCGTTGCCGACTTGAATCCGCAACGACGCCTGGTGTTCGAGTTCAGCACCACACAGAAAGCTTTCACAGGACGCGTGTGGCAGTACCACACCGAAGCCGCCACGAATTTTGTCGCCGATGCGGACTTCATCAACAGTGATCGCCTCGTCATCATCGAGCGCGACGGTGGGCTCGGCGCGACTGCGCTGTTTCGCAACGCGTACGCAGTCGACCTTGATCGGGTCGAAAGCGATGGCTTCCTCACGAAGCAACTGCTCGTCGACCTCGCACACATCGCAGACCCCGAGTTGGTCTCGCTACCGCCGATCCACGCCGGCGACTTCGGTCTCGGCGACCCGTTCCGAGTGACGTGCGAATCGATCGAGGCGGTCCACGTCCTCGCCGGCCAGCGGTTGCTCTTCGGCTGCGACAACAACTTCCCGAACAAGGGTCGCAACCCGGGCCTCGCCGACGACACCGAGTTCATCGTCGTCATGGTCCCCGACCTCCGCGGACGTTGACGCGCAACTGGTTCGGACATCGCGTCGCAGGAGCCACCGCCGCTAGGTTTCGGGCGTGCTGGACAGGATGCGCGATGGATCGGCACGGCTGCTGCGGGGGCAGTTGATGGCCGCCGGCGCGGTGGTCGTGTTCGTGCTCGGCATCATCGAGTACGACACGTACTACAACGCCGGCGGGCACTCCGCGACGTGGTGGGAGATCGCCTACCAATCGTTCCGGTTGTTCACGCTCGACTTCACGCCGTCGCCGGTGCGGGTGTCCGTGCCGCTGCTGCTGAACATCCTGCGCTTCGTCGCACCGGTGCTCACGGTGACGTCGTTGCTGAATGCGGTCGGCCGGGCCAGCCGCGATCAGACCGACCGTTGGTTCGCGCGGCGCTGGCGCGACCATGTCGTGGTGTGCGGATCGTCGCCGCTCGCTCGCTTGGTAGTTCGCGAGTTGCGCCACGACCGCCAGCGAGTGGTGGCCGTCGACGAGCAGTTCGCGGCCAGTGTCATCGACGAGTGCCGCGCCCACGGGGCTCGGGTCGTGGCCGCCGGCGGGCGCTCCATCGCTCTGGCCGACAGCGTGCGTGGTGCGGCACGGGCGATCGTCGCCATCGACGGTGATGCAGAGACGTTGCGCTGGGCGACGTTCATCGCCGCGGTCAACGACGGGCCGGCCCAGGTCGACGCCCTCGTGAAGCATCCTGATCTCGTCGAGTTGGCGCCCGATGTCGGCCTCGGCCACGTCGTGGTCCGCAGTGCCGGCGAATGGACGGCCAACGGCGCGATGGTGGTGATGCCACCAATCCGGCCACCGTCGGGCCCGTTGCGCATCGCGGTCGTCAGCGACCTGCAGGACGCGGCTGAGCTGGCCAACGCGATCTGGAGCGGCCACGTCGGACTCGGCGAGGCAGCCGAGATCCATCTCGTCGGCCCCCTGCACGCCTCGCGATTGAACCTCGCGCTGCCGTTGCGCAACGGTGTGATGCACATGCACCGCTGCGATCTCGACGATGCCGCCGCCACACTGGCTGCGATCGAGGGCGGGCGTTCGTCGTCGGCCACAGTGCTGTCGGACCCGATTTACGTGTGGACCTCGGACGCCAGTGAGTCGATCTCCGTCGCTCGCTCGTTGCGCGACCACCTGCCCGCGAGACGGGTCGTGGTGCTGTCCGCGGAGGACGACGTGATCGCGGCGGCGGCCGACCCCGTGGGCGCGCCGGGAGTCGCGGCGACGACGCATTGGCTGGAGTTCGTCGGCATCACCGATCTCGCTGCCAACGGACTCCTGCTCGAACGCTTCGGCGAAGGCCGGCTGGCAGCCTGCCTGTTCGCGGATCACGTGCGCCACGGCACCCATCCCGACACCGACGGGCCCCACGCGTTCGGCCTTGCACCGGAAACGGGTTGGCGCGAGCTCGGTCCCGCGCAGCGCCACCGGTACATGTCGGCTGCAGCCGCGATCAATCAGACGTTGCGCCAGCGCGGGCTCACCGTCGACTACGACTCGCGGCTCACCGGCGGCGACCGTGTCGACCGCACCAGCGACCTGACGCCGGTCGAACTGGCCGCTGTTGCGGCCGAGATCGCGCGTCGCGTCGACACGGTCTTGCCCACGATCTGCACGACGGCTGACGATGTCCTGCGTCGCCAACCCTTCGTCGACCTCGCCGCTCGTCTGCCGTCTCTGGTCGCACTGTCCGGAGGCTCGTTACAACGGACCGTGGCCGCGGTCAACCTCGACGCCGCGGACATCGACTCGATCGCCCGGTCGTTGCACGAGGCCTACGTGATGCACCGTCGCTTGGACGGCGAGACCGCCGACACCAACCCGTCGCTGCGGCCGTGGGACGAGTTGCCGGAGCGAATGCGCGAGTCCAACAACGAACAGGCTCGCGACATCGCGAGCAAGATCGCGATGCTCGATGGCGACCTGGTCGTCGGCGACGGCTCGATCGGTTGGCCGACCAACGGTCCGCTGCTGGAAGCGCTGGCCGAAGTTGAACACCGGCGTTGGTGCCGTGCGCTGCGCGAGCGCGGGTTCACCTACGGACCCACGCGCGACGAGGTCCGCCGAACGCATCCGAATCTGGTGCCCTACGCCGAACTCGTCAACCAGCCCGGCTCACAGGTCAAGGACCTCGGCGCGATGCGTGACATCCCGCTGCTCCTCGACCGAACCGCCTACCGCATTCACATCGCCGCCTGACCGGCTCCGCCGACTCCTGTTGATTCCGTGATCCCCTGATCGTCCGCCTGCACCTCACTTGTGACTTCCGCGCTGCCCCCGGGGCTTCACAGCGGCCCCAAGTGCCACTCAGTACCGGGGTGGGGCACCTGGCTGGCGGTCAGTTGGTCGGATTGGTCAGTCGGCGGGACCGGGGCGGCGGCGTGTGACGACGGCTTGGAAGACCAGGCCGGAGGCGAGACCCCAGAACGGCGCGCTGACTCCCCAGGCGGAGATGCCTGACGCGCTGACGACGAGTGTGACGATGGCTGCATCGCGATAATCAAGATCCGATGTTGCGCCTGTCAATGCACCGCCCAACGCGCCGAGCAACGCCAGACCGGCCACGGCACTGATGACGACGGCCGGGGCGGCTGCGACGAGCGCGGCCGCGACACCTGCCAACGGACCGATCACCACGTACGTCGCGCCCGACGCGGCGCCAGCGATCCACCGTCGGTCGGGCTCGGGGTGAGCGTCCGGGCCGGCCACGAGTGCCGCCGTGATTGCGGCCAGGTTGACGCCATGCACGCCGAATGGCGCACCGGCAGCGGTCGCACCACCGGTCGCCACGAGCAGCGGCCGCAGCGGCGGATGGAAGCCGAACGAGCGGAGCACGGCGATCCCTGCGATGTTCTGTGACGCCATCGTCACGATGAACAGCGGCACGCCGATGCTGATCAACGCTTTCGAGTCCCACACCGGCGCGTGGAACACCAGCCGCGGCAACGTCGGGTGGAAGCCACTTCCCGAGTCGGGCTGGCCGATCGCGACGGACACGATCGCGGCGACCAAGATCGCTGGCACCGCCCATCGCCGAGCGAAGCGCAAGAACACGACGAACGTGACGATGATCGGCAGCGTGATCCACGGTTCGGCGACCATCGACTTCGCGGGTGACAGGCAAACGGGCAGAAGCACGCCCGCGAGCAACGCGCTCGCCAGCGGGCCCGGGATCATCGCGATCCATGCCGCGAGTGGACGCCACAAGCCGGCGATGATCGTCAGCAATCCGGCCAGCGCGAAGGCACCCAGCGCAGCTTCGTATCCGCCGTGCACACCGCCGGCCGACACCAGCAACGCCGCCCCCGGGGTGGACCACGCGGCGCTGATCGGCATCCGCGTGTGCCAGCTGAGCCACATGCCGACGAGCCCCATGAACACCGAGAGCACGAGCAGTCCCGACGCGGCTTCGGCCTCGGTCGCACCGGCCGCGGCAAGACCGGCGAGAACGATCGTGAACGAGCTGGAGAAGCCCACGATCGCAGCGATCACGCCGGCGGTCACCGGTTGCGAGCGTGTGCCGTCGACCCGCAGTTCGTTCACGACTGGCGACCATACGCAACACGGCCCACGCGGCTCCACCCCATCCCGTCCGCCACCGGGTTCCGCGCCGCCCGCGTGCGGGAGACGCGCCCGCTGTTGAGGGCTCCCGCGATCTCTCGCAAGGTTGTGGTCGACTTGACGAAACCTTGACCGAACTTCGTCGAAAAAATCGCGAGAGTCACGTCATGACACTTGCGGTGCAACGTTTACAACCCGTGAACGCTGATGAGCTCCGCCGCTTCAGAGATGCCATGGATGGTCGACTCGCTCAAGTGGCCCGTTGCCTACACGCCGGCACCGACCTAACGATCAGCCATGCCGACCTGGATTCGTTCCAGGATCTGCTCGACCTTTCCCGGGCAGCCATCGACCGCCAGTACCAGACGGCAGTCATTCGCGAACTCGACTTCGACTCGCTGCCCGATGATCGAGCTCGGGCCAAGCACGTCGCCGGTCTTCTCGACGGCTACGAAGCACGACACGGGATCAAGCGACCACGACCCGTCTAATCTGAACAATCTCCCGGTGGCGGAACCGGGACTCCCCCGGAGGCGGAAGCCGGGGGAACATCTTCCCCGGTTGGCGGACCTGGGGAACACCCCCCGACAACGGCGTCGGGGGGCCAATCGAAACCCGGATAGCGGACCCGGGCCACAACCCCCGGGGCGGACCGGGGGC
>JANNZY010000047.1:0-2904 GCA_031410915.1 Actinomycetes bacterium | reverse complement strand
GCGGTGGCGGACTTGGGCGTCGCCGACGTAGCTCGCTGCGTTGGCCAAGAGTGGGGCGTGTTCGGCCAGGATCGACGATTTCTCGACGTCCATGTGGCGGGTCAGTGCGCCGATCGCGATGTGGTCGCCTTGATCGCGGATGTAGGACAGGTCGCTGAGCCGGCCGATGTCGACGAGCACGGTTGGCTGCGCGAGGCGCAGCTTCATCAGCGGGAGCAACGAGTGCCCACCGGCCAGGAACTTCGCGTCGTCGCCGTACTCGGCAACCAACGCAATGGCTTCCTCGGCCGAACCGGCCCGCTTGTAATCAAACGCCGCCGGAATCATCGGCACACCATCCAATCGCTCTGGAAACCAACGCCCGCGGCCGGATGCCGCTGACCGCTTCGACCGTCGCCGGCGAATCTGTCGCTTCGCTGGTTCATGACGCACTCCCGACCTGCGCCGCTGCGATGGCCTTCCACACCGTCATCGGCGATGCCGGCATGCGCACGTCCTTGACGCCCAGCCCTGACAGCGCGTCGACGATGGCGTTGATGACCGCCGGAGCGGCACCGATCGTGCCCGCCTCGCCGATTCCCTTCACGCCGAGTGCGTTCGTCGGTGACGGCGTGATCGTGTGATCGGTGGTGACCGACGGGACGTCGCTCGCGGCCGGCACCATGTACTCGGCGAGCGATCCGTTGAGCAGGTTGCCATTCTCGTCGAACGCGGCCTCCTCGAACAGCGCCTGGGCCACGCCCTGCACGACGCCGCCGTGCACCTGGCCGTTCACGATCAACGGGTTGATCTGGTTGCCGCAGTCGTCCACCGCGACATACGTCTGCAGGTCCACGCTGCCGGTCTCGGTGTCGACCTCGACGACGCACATGTGCGTGCCGAACGGCCACGAGAAGTTCGGCGGGTCGTACGTGACGTGTGCCTCCAGGTTGGGCTCGACGCCGTCGGGAAGGTCGTGCGCGGTGAACGCGGCGAACGCCACAGCCGCCAGCGGAGTGGCCCGATCGGGGCTGCCCTTCACGCTGAACGTGCCGCCGATGAACTCGAGGTCCTCCGGCGCGGCTTCCAACTGGTGGGCGGCGATCTTGGTCGCCTTCTCGATCACGCGATCGCACGCCATGTCGATGGCGACACCTCCGACGACCAGCGAGCGCGAGCCGTATGTGTCCAGGCCGAGCGGGCTGATGGCCGTGTCGCTGTGCAACACGTCGACGTCTTCGGGAGCGACGCCGAGCTTGTCGGCCACGATCATCGACCACGACGTCACGTGGCCCTGACCGTGCGGTGTGGCACCCGTGACGACCTGCACCTTGTTCGTCGGCAGGATGCGCACCGTCGCCGCCTCCCATCCGCCGGCGCCGTAGTTCAGCGACGCCAGGACGCGCGACGGGGCGAGGCCGCACATCTCGAAGTACGACGACACGCCGATGCCCAGGCGCTTCGTCGCGCCAGCAACGTTCTGCGTCTTCTGGCGGGCGCGGATCGCGTCGTAACCGACGATGCCGGCCGCCTTCTCGGCCGCGGCCAGGTGGTCGCCGCTGTCATAGGTGAGTCCACTGAACGCGGTGTACGGGAACTGGTCCTTGCGGATGTAGTTGCGCTTGCGCAGCTCCAGCGGATCGACACCCATCATCGAGGCGAGCGAATCCATCGCCCGCTCGATCGCGTACGTGGCTTCCGGACGACCGGCGCCGCGGTAGGCGTCCGTCGGCGTCATCGTCGTGAACACCGACGTGCAGCTGAAGTCGTAGGCAACGGGCAGGTCGTACACGCCGGCGTAGAGGAACGCGCCGAGCAGCGGCACACCGGGAGTCACGAGTTGCAGGTACGCGCCCATGTCCCCGATGATGCGGACGCGCATCCCGGTGAGTCGGCCGTCTGCGTCTGCGGCGAGCTCGATGTCCTGGATCTGACCGCGGCCGTGGATGGTGGACATCGAGTTCTCGCTGCGCTCCTCGTTCCATCGCACCGGAACACCGAGCTTGCGCGACAGCGCGACGCACAGCAGTTCCTCGGCGTACACGTTGAGCTTGCCGCCGAATCCGCCGCCGACGGCTGGGGCGACGACGCGCATGTGTTGCTCCGGGATGCCCAACGTAAGTGCGGTCATGACCTTGAGGATGTGCGGGATCTGCGTCGCCGAGTACAGCGTCATGTCGCCGCCGTACGGCTGGGGCACGGCCGCGCAGGCGCGTGGTTCCATGAACATCGGCAGCAGGCGCTGTTGGATGTAGCGCTCCTTCACCGTGTGGGCGGCCGCGGCGAACGCGGCGTCGACAGCGCCCTCGGTGCCCTCGCACTTGAGGTCCCACGTGTAGGCCCGGTTCGTGCCCGCGTCGGCGTGGATCACGACACGGTCGGACAGCGCATCCTCGAGGTCCACCACTGCGGGCAAGGCCTCGTATTGCACGTCGATCTTGTCCAGCGCGTCGTGGGCGATGCGGTCGTCCTTGGCCAACACCACGGCCACGCCGTCGCCGACGTACTTCGCCGTGTCCACCGCGATCGGGTAGTGCGGCGGGTTCTTCATGTCGGCCGTGACCGGCCACGCGCAGGGCATCGGCGCGGCCCACAGGTCGGCAAGCTGCGACCCGCTGTACGCAGCGACCACGCCGTCGAGCGCCAGTGCGCCGGACACGTCGACGCTCAGGATCTTGGCGTGCGCGTACGGGCTGCGCAGGACGGCCATGTACAACGCGCCGGGGATGTTGAGATCGTTGGTGAACTTGGCCTCGCCGGTCAACAGCGCGGGGTCCTCGCGGCGCAACATCGACGTGCCGATCACTGCGGTTGGCCGATCGTCGGTGATGGTCATCAGTTGCTCCCGTTGGTGGTGGCTGCGCAGGCGAGGACGGACTTGACGATGTTGTGGTAGCCGGTGCAGCGGCAGAGGTTGCCTTCGAG
>JANNZY010000046.1:0-10313 GCA_031410915.1 Actinomycetes bacterium | reverse complement strand
CACTGGGTGAAGCAGGTCTTCGTGGTCCCGGGCATCCTCGCTGCGCTCAGCGACGGCACCAGCGACATTCCCGGCGGCATCGTCGTCCGGATCATCTTCGGCTTCGCCGCGGTCAGCCTGGTCGCATCGAGCAACTATGTGATCAACGAAGTGCTCGATGCTCCGTTCGATCTCTCGCATCCAGTCAAGAAGAACCGCCCCGTCCCGTCGGGTCTGGTCAACGTGCGCCTGGCATACGTGCAGTGGATCGCGCTGGCAGTGATCGGCGTCGGCATCGGGTTCGCGGTCAACGTCCCGCTCGGAATCACGGTCGCCGTGCTGTGGGTGATGGGTTGCGTCTACAACATCCCACCGGTTCGGTCCAAGGACCTCCCTTACCTGGACGTGTTGTCCGAATCGATCAACAACCCGCTGCGGATGGCTGCGGGCTGGTACATGGCCGGCACGTCGGCGTTCGCACCGTCGTCACTGCTGATCAGCTACTGGATGGTGGGTTGCTACTTCATGGCGATCAAGCGGTACGCCGAGTACCGCGACATCGACGACCCGGCCCGGGCCAGCGCCTATCGCAAGTCGTTCGCGTACTACACGCTGCCCCGGTTGCTCGTGTCGATCATCTTCTACGCGTCCGCAGCGATGTTGTTCCTCGGCGCGTTCATCATGCGGTATCGCCTCGAGCTCGTGCTCGCATTCCCGTTCATCGCACTCGTCATGGCGATTTATTTGAGTCTCGCCTTCCAGCCGGAAAGTGCTGTCATCAATCCTGAAAAGCTCTACCGCGAACGCAACCTGATGCTGGCCGTCGCAGTGTGTGCGATCGCCACCGGACTGCTGATGTTCGTCGACATTCCGGCCCTCGACACCGTCTTCAAGCCAACGGGCCTCCGACTCCGAAATAGCTAACATCCTGCGTCGGCATTGTTTCCAGATAGTGCGTCCGGCGCATCGCAACTGATTCAACTTGCCTGCGCCGAGGACTCTCCGTGATTCTGCAGACGACTTTTTCTTCGTTTGGTCAAGATCAGCCGGACAGGCTCAACGCAGCGTGATCCGATGCCGATTGCCTTTCTATGTCCGCCGCACAGACACTCCGTCAGCGCTTCCGCGTTGCCCTCCTGCTCGTCCCCGCACTTCTGATCGGGATTCTCGCCACTCGTGGTGAGGACGTCCTCGCGCACTACTACACGTCGAATGGCTTCACCACGATGGCCAGCGTCGATTCACTCAACCTCCGCCAAGGTGAGTCGACCACGGTTCGCGTGGACGTCGGTTCCGAGAGGCGACGCGCCGTCCTCATCGACGTCGAGATCTACAACTCGACATCTCGGTTCTCGCAGCAGTACTGGGACTCGCAAGTCTTCAACGCCAGCACGTGGAAGAAGTACTCCGTCAACGTCACGCTGCCGGCGAATGCCGCCATCGGCACCTACACCGTGAAGATCGGTGTGTTCGAGGCTGGATGGAAGCAGTTCCTGCACTGGAACGACTCGGCGATCCAGTTCAACGTCGCCCGTTCCTCGTCCTCGATTCCTCCGGTGACGACTGTTCCAGCCACGACGGTCCCGGGGACCACGGCCCCGGCGACCACCGCGCCGGCCCCAGCGACCACCGCCCCGGCCACAACGTCCCCGGTCACAACGTTCCCGGCGACCACGGCCCCGGCGACCACGGTGCCGTCCGTGCCCGTGTCGGGCGTCTTCACCGACAACTTCAATGACCTGTCGAAGTGGTCGCAGCTAGCGAACTGGTTCACGATGGACCAGGCCGGCAAGAACCCGAACTCCACGGCAACGTCCACCAACGGCATGCTCCGCATCGTCGCCGCCGACCAGAACTACGGCGACGCGAGCGTCCGCTCCAACACCCGTTACGCCCTCCAGAGCGGCACCACCGTCATCAAGCTCGACGTCGACCTCGGTGCCGGCGCTCAACCCTTCACCGGGTTCCCGCTCGGCTACCCGTTCGTCACTCTGACCACCCTGCCGTACGGCACGGCGACGATGTTCTCCGACAATGGCAAGGGCCCAACACCCGAGAACGGCGTCATGATCCAGTTCCGAAACAACTGCCGGGTGCAGTGGGGACCGCCCACCGTGCTGGCTTTCGCCAACCACGCCGAATCAGCACCCATCGGTGCCGCCTGCGACAACAGTCCCGCCTACCAGTTCGGCAAGCTCAACCGGGTCGAGCTCCGCTACGCCAATGGCACC
Organism: Actinomycetes bacterium; assembly: GCA_031410915.1. Taxonomy (GTDB): domain Bacteria; phylum Actinomycetota; class Acidimicrobiia; order Acidimicrobiales; family Ilumatobacteraceae; genus WLMZ01. Next base: position 8,103 of record JANNZY010000046.1, on the reverse strand, counting down.
CTGTCGATCTGGGCCTCCGACTTCAGCAACGACGGCGCCACTTTTGGCCCGCTCAAGCACATCGAGGACTACAGCGTCAGCTTGCCCGCCACTGGTTACGTCAACCTCGGAGTGCACAACCATGCCTCGATGAAGTACGCGGATCCGGTCAACACCGTCCCCTCGGTCAACGCCTTGTTCGACAATGTGTCCTACCCAGCCGCCGGCACCGCCCGCAGCTACCGTGACGGCGCAGGCGTCGACACGACGGGCGCAACCAACGCCTACGTCGTCTTTTCCGCCTACGCCATGGCTGCGTCGAACCCGACGATCACCGTCAACGGGCACGCCCATCCGTTCACGCCCACCGGATCTGTGTCGAAGTCCTACGCCGAGTCCGTCCAGATCCCGGTCACCGACCTGACCAGCGGTAACAACAACATCGCCATCACCGGCTTCGACAAGACCGCCAACGTCGACCTCGTCATCACTGGGGGCGGTGCTCCAGCGCTACTCGTCAGCCCATCAGCACCCGTCACCAGCCCGACCACGGCTCCGGCCACCTCCGCACCACCGACGACGACGCCAGCGACCACGTTGCCGCCGACGTCGGCGCCGCCAATCACCACCCCCCCGCCGACAACCACGGCTCCGACGGTGTCGAGCGGCGGCTTCTTCGAGAACTTCGCCACCGAGGCCGGCAAGGGACGTTTCGACTACCAGTTGCACACGTCGATGAACGGCGGACTACCGACGGCAATTGCCAGCAGCTTCATGGGCGAGCACGACGACAGTTGCAACAGCCCCACCACCTACCGCGCAATCAGCGGCGGTCAGGTAGCGCCGACGTTCATCGACGTCTCCAACTCGCAGCTGATCTGGTACTGCGCACCCGGCAACGACCCGGCGAAGGGTCACATGATGACCGCGCTCGACACCACCGACATCGCGTCGCTGTCGTTCTCGCCGAAGCAGACGTTCAACAACGTCACCAAAGTCTGCTGGAAACAGAACATGAACGACCTCGGCGAAGCCAAATGGGTCAACGTATTCGTCGTCCCCGCCGCCGACGTGACTCGTCACGGCGGCAACTTGAACTACGCAGCCGCCACCGGTCTGGCCTTCGGTGGCTTCACCCAACTGCTTCCGGCCGGCGCCTACGACTTCACCTGGCTGCGTGGCACCACCTTGGTCAATGGCGCCGAGATGATGTGGGCCAGCAACGCCCACGGCATCGCGACCTCCAGCCCGCCCCGCTTCCAGATCTGCATCCAGGATTCCGGCCGCACGCTGGTGATCCAGCGCCCGGACGGCACCACCGACACCATCAACACCGGACAGACCTTCCCCACCGGCAGCGTCAAAGTCATCCTCCAAGACGCCAGCTACAACCCCACCAAGCACAACGGGACGGCCGACCACCTCACCTGGCACTGGGATGACATCACCGTCGACGCCGGCTGACCACGCGACGCTCGAGGGAATGCACGCACGAGTGCCCGGGCAATCGCCCGGGCACTGTGCTGTTCGTGGATTGCGATGAAGACCGGCGATCGGTGCGACTTTTTGGGCTACGCGTTGAAGCTGGGTCCTATACGAGGTGTCCACCCAACGGGGGATGCTCACCCCCCCAACACAACGGCACCGCCGACCACCTCACCTAGCACTGGGACAACATTACGATCGCGAGCTGACAGCTGACCTTCGTATCTCCCTGACGTCACTCAATCGCGTTGGTCAGGCGCCCAAAAGGTTGAGTAGTGCGCGCTTCTCGGTCCCGCACTAGGGTCTCAAAAAGGGCCGATGCGGGGGATGGATTGTGAAGCGGAGAGCACTCAGCGATTCGGATGCCGCATGGCGGCACATCGGAGCAAATGATCCTTACTTCGGCGTCTTAACCCAGGAGCGGTATCGGGGGAGCGCTCTGGCGGCGAATGAGCAGCGCGAGTTTTTCGAATCAGGCGAGCGATACGTCGAGGAGCTTCTGGCCACAATTCGCGAGCGGCTTCGGGTCACCTCGGACCCCCGACGAGTACTGGACTACGGCTGCGGAGTCGGCCGACTTACGATCCCATTCGCAAGGCGGAGCACGGAAGTGGTAGGAGTCGACATATCACCCGGCATGTTGGAACACGCGGAGCGCAACGCGCTGGAGCACAACCTTGCGAACACGGCGTGGGTCGAGGCAGACGACGGTCTGACCCGAATCGAAGGAACGTTTGACCTCGTCCATTCGTTCATCGTTTTTCAACACATCAAACCGGCGCGCGGCGAGTTGATCCTCCATCGCCTCATCGATGTGCTCCGGCCAGACGGCGTCGGTGCCGTGCATATGACATACGCCTTCGGCTCTGAGACGCCTCTGTGGAAGCGCTTCATGATCCGTGCGCTCGAAGGGGTGCCGCTGGCGAACGGGCTCTACAACGTGGTGAAGCATCGTCCGTATCGGGAGCCGCGCATGCAGATGAATCTCTACGACGTGAATCGGGTCTTACGCCTCCTACACGAGCGCGGGTGTCAGCACGTCGCCTTGAGTTTGAGTCAGACGAGTCATTTTGGGTATCCGCTCTACGGGGTGACTTTCCTGTTCACAAAGACGTCGCTACCAGTAGGCGCGCACGGCTGACCCGCCTTCGGGCGTCGGCGCTGCAGGGTGGTGTCCACCCCGAAGCCGGCAAGCACCATCAGCGCGGGCAATACCGGTACCGAATAGCGCCCCAACGCGAGGAGCAAGGCGAGTGTGATGTTGAGGTACAGAATGGGCAGCGTCAGCAGCCACGCAGGGCGCCGCTCGCGCCGGCATCGTCGCCACCCGATGATGGCGAAGTACCACGCCACCGTCGCGAGCACGAGCGCAAGCGCAGAATTCTTGAGCGAGGTCAGCTGGTACCAGAACGTGAACGCGCCGATCACCGACTTGCGCACGACCTCAGCGGGCTCTGCGAACAGGCGGCGCTTGGCCTCTTTATTCAGGATCTGATCGGTCTCGTAGTCGTCGCGTCCCCAAACCGTACCCTCCGCCGCAGCGAGGGAGCGGAAGTAGGCGTTGCTCGCGTTCTCCGCGTCGGTGTAGGGCGGTCGCCGGAGCAGCACGTAATCCGTTTCACTAAAAATGAAGCCGCGTAGGAACGCGTCGCTGGTGCCTGACGAAATCGGGACGAAATGATGCGTGACCCCGTAGTTGCGAACCGTCCACGGAGCAATCACGCATAGCATCAAAAGCGGAATCGCGAGCAATGGCTTCCATGGCGTTCGCGCATCCTCCGCCCGCCGTCGGGCGCGCGCGTTCATCAGTACAATGCCGATCACGAAAAGCAGTGGATACAACACCATGACGGCCTTGGTAAGGGCCGCCGCTCCCCCGGCGATGCCCAACAATGCACCCCACTTCACCGTTGGTCGCTCCCAAAATGACACCGAAAGCCACAGTGTCATGGTGACGAGCAGGGTCAACTGAGTCTCCAAGTGGAGGTTGGGGACGTATCGCAGGAGCATCGGGTGGAACGCGCATGCCAGGCCGGCGATCAGCCCGGCTCGGGGATTGAACAGGCGGCGCCCCGTGGCATATGTCAATAAGCAAGTAGCAGCGAACATCACGGCGTGGACCACGATTATCGCTCGGGCGTGAACGCCCACGGCCCAGTAGACGGCTGCGATCGTGAACGGGTACAGCGGCGCCCGCCGTCCGATGAGATTGCCGAAGCCGCGGAATCCGTCTCCCTTTGCGATGCTCTCGCCCATATCGCCGAAGTAGTACGGGTCGATGTCTTGGTCCACGAACGACTGAAACTTGAACAGCACCAACGCCATCAACAACCCAAGGGCCAGCGACACGGTGAAGACGACCCATCCCCAGGTAATAAGCCGACCTTTCAGAACGAGACCTCCGGTCGGAACCTCCCGATCGTCGGTTTGGCGTCCTACGTTCATCTTCGCTCCATCCATTCGCGAGTGTCACAGATTCTAAGCCGGGCCGCGTCGGGCGCCTGCTTCGTCGGGCGCGCATCGGCTGGACAACTACAACCGCAGACGACGGCCGGAGACTGCGCTCGGGCACGAGCGATGTCTGGGCGACCGATGCGCGCCGATAGCGCATCTGGTTACGAGCATTTCGGGCTCTCCGCGTTTCAGGGTCAGATTGTAGGTAGGAGGGTCCAGTCGGGCTTGCCTGCGTAGAGCGGGCTGCGGACTCGGTGGTGGCGGAAGTTCACGAGGCCGAACGCGACTCGCTTGATCCGTTTCGCCAGGTTGTTGACGGCTTTGGTCGGTCCGTTCGTGACGTGGGAGCGATGCCATGCAACGATCGGCCCGGCCCAGCGCGTGGTGGTCCTGCCAAGGCGGCGGAATTCGAAGGGTATCTCGCGATCGGTGAAGTCGCGGCCGATGCGGCCGCGATGGCCCACGGTCTCGTTCTGCACCCAACGCCGGCACTCATCCAGTGCGGTAGTGGGCGAGCTTCACGACATGGAACGGGTCAGCGACTTGGACAGCGTCGGGCAGCGCCCGGGCGACCGCCCGGGCACTGTCCCGTTCGTGAGTGGAGTTGTGGGAGGACCGGCGACCGGTGAGACCACGAGAACCTCAGCTGGCGACGCTGATGTTGTCCCAGTGCCAGGTGAGGTGGTCGGCTGTCCCGTTGTGCTTGACGGGGTTGTAGCTGGCGTCTTGCATGATCACCTTGACGCTGCCGGTGGGGAAGGTCTGGCCGGTGTTGATCGTGTCGGTCGTGCCGTCGGGTCGGTGCACGACGAGCTGGCGGCCCGAGTTCTGCAGGCAGATCTGGAATCGGGGCGGGCTCGAGGTGGCGATGCCGTGGGCGTTGCTGGCCCACATCATCTCGGCCCCGTTCACGAACGTGGTGCCGCGCAGCCAGGTGAAGTCGTACGCGCCTGCCGGAAGCAGTTGCGTGAACCCACCGAACGAGAGGCCCGTCGCTGCAGCGTAGTTGAGGTTGCCGCCGTTATGTGTGACGTCGGCGGCGGGCACGACGAACACGTTGACCCACTTGGCTTCGCCGAGGTCGTTCATGTTCTGGTCCCAGCAGACCTTGGTGACGTTGTTGAACGCCTGCTTCGGCGAGAACGACAGCGACGCGATGTCGGTGGTGTCGAGCGCGGTCATCATGTGACCCTTCGCCGGGTCGTTGCCGGGTGCGCAGTACCAGATCAGATCGCTCTTGGAAACGTCGATGAACGTCGGTGCGGACTGGCCGCCGCTGATCGTGCGGTACGTGTCCGGACCCGCACAATCGGTGTTGTGCTCACCCATGAACGACGACGCGATCGCAGTCGCCGTCCCACTGTTCATCGACGTGTGCAACTGATAGTCGAAACGGTTCTGACCGCCGGGGCTGGTGAAGTCCTCGGCGAACAACACGGTCGAGTTCGTCGGACCGGTTCCCGCGGCAATGGTTCGCGCCGGTCCACCGGTCAGCCAGCCGACCACGTCGACGACGAAATCCGAGCTCATCCCAGCGGCAGAACGGAACGTCAGGCACATCTTGCCGTCGGCCTGGGAGAGCTTGATGATCGCAAGGTTGGACCGCAGGGCACCGGCCCAGGTGTTCAGGGTGGATGCGACGGGGAACGGCTGGTCGCACGGCCAGGCGGTCACGTACCCATCCGCGTTCGGGTTGGCCACGGTGATGTTCACCATCACGGCGTCGGCGTCGCTGGGCACGCCGGCGCGAGCGGCGACCTGCAAGTCGAGGTCGGCACCGGAGACGGCCTTGCCGCCGGTCCAGTTGGCGATGTCGCGGGTGTCGAGCAGCCGCGTCGGGTTCTGAGCCCGCAGTTGTCCTGATCCGTCGGAGTACCCGAACGCGTCGACCACGACCTGCACGGCGACGCTCGAGCGGAGGCAGATGTCGGTGCCGCTGAGCCCGACGATGGCGAGGTTGGCGACGACTTCGCCGGCTGAGAAGTTGACGGTCGAGGCGTTCGGCTGCGCTCCACATGGGTAGGCCACGACCCAACCCGCCTGCGCCGGCCGATCGACGGTGACGTTCACCGCGACGAGCTTTGCACTCGCAGCGACGCCACGCTGGCCGGCGATGGTCAGGCGACGCTCCTCACCGGCTTTCAGCGGCTCGTTGGCGACACGTGTGTCCAGGAAGCGGCTCGGCGTCACGCCGACCACGTCCTGAGACGACGTGAACCACCCGGTGAGATCGGCCACGAGATGCACCGCGACGTTGGAGGCTATGCAGATGCCCGTCGGCGAGAGCTTGACGATCGTGGCATTCGCGGCGATCTTGCCGACGCTGAAGTTCAGCGACGAGGTATCGGGCATCGCCTCGTTACACGGCCACGCTTTCACCCAGCCGTCGCCGACCGAGTCAACGGCCGTGACGTTGAGCGCCACTGTCGTCGCACCGGCGGCTTTGGCCGCGGGGACGGCCAGGGTGAGCACGGCTCCCGGGTTCAGTCGCCCGACGGGCGCACCCGTGCCGACGCGCGTGTCCAGCACACGAGTCGGTTGCACGGTGGTGGCCGCCTGAGGAGCCGCCTCGGACACCGTGTTGACCGCAACGGTCATCGCCGATGCTGCGACGAGTACGGCAGCGAGCGCCGCGGGGAGTTTGCAGTGCGTCAAACGCGTCATACGAACCTTCACACCTTCTTGACGTTGCCCACATGACCCTGACTCAATGATTGCAATTACGTTACAGCATGAGCGCGGGAAGGCGTCGGATGACGACGTGGGTCACAGAAGAATCGGCAGAAAGTCGCGAAGTCTTGAGAAACTCTTGACTTCGACGTGCGCGGCCGGTGCGACGAGCCGGATCGATCAGAGCGCGACGACGAGATCGATGTTGCCGGTCTTGGCAAATCCGCTGATCGTGACGGAGTTGTTGCCCGCGACCAAGTCGCTGGCGGGAATCGCGACGACGTCGGCGTAGGAGTGCGAGAGCGACTCGGTGACGGCGATGGCGTGCGAGTGACCGTTGACGGTGACGGTCGGGTTGGACGGCGGGCCTGGGTTGTACGCGGTGAACGAGACGTAGGCGCCGGTGGCTCCCGCCGGGTCTACGTTGGCACCGTTGCGATAGGAACGCACGGTGCCGGCCAACGGGTAACTGACGTTGTCGAACTGTGCGTCGATCGTGGCCAGTGAGCCGCCGCTGTACTTGAGGGTGGCGTGGTTGTGCGAGCCGATCGCGAGATACCCGGTGGCGGGAAGGGTGGTCGGGTAGTCGGCAACGTGCTTCAACGCGCCGAAGGTGGTCCCGTTGGCGGAGAAGTCTGACGCCCAGATCGACAGCGTGCCGGGCGTGTAGCGAACCTCGACACGGTTCAGCTTGCCGACCTGGGTGGCGGGGGCCTGATCGCACATGTCGGTGTCATCGGAGAGCGTCTCGGTGTGATTGGAGAAGGTGATGACCGACGGCGGCGCCCACTGGACTCGACAGTTGTTGACAAAGCGGATCAACACGCCACTGTCGGGTGTCGGGCCCTTGCCGTTGCCGGTGAAATGGGTCGCGGTGCCGTAGGGCAGCGGGGTGAAGCGCACGACCGGCCAGCCGTAGAGCAGGCTGTCCGAGCCTTGCTCGCCGGCACCGAGGTCGATGTCCATCTTGAACACCGTCGTTCCCGCCTGCAGGGTGTAGAGCGTGTTGGAACGGATGAACACGTCGCCGTAGTTCTGATCCGCAGCGACGACCTTCACCACGCCGCCCTGCACGGTGGCCGACGATTCGGGGCTCTGGCTGGTCTGGTCCTGCAACGACCAGTTCGCCATCGCCGACCAGTTCGACAAGTTCGCGAATGTATCGGTGAAGATCTTCGCGGGTGTTCGTGCCGGACCGCCGGTGGTCCAACCGACCACGTCGGCGACCAGGTGCACCCTGCTGCCGTCGGAAGTCTGGGCGTAGATGCACAGCGAGCCGTTGACGGCGGACAACGGGACGAGCGCGAGGTTGGACCGCAGCAGACCTGACCGCAGGTTGAGCACCGAGGTCAACGGTCGGGGCTTGTCGCACGGCCACATCGTGATGAATCCGTCCGCGGTGCCACCAGTGGCGGTGATCGTGACAAGCGCGCTGCCGGCGTTGTTCGGGACACCGGCAGTACCGGCGATGCCGAGTTCGACCGTGTCGGCGGCGTTGACGGGGCCACCCAGCCA